>CAYZIR010000022.1:0-2891 GCA_964478705.1 uncultured Candidatus Saccharibacteria bacterium | reverse complement strand
ATTCGCTCGTACCGCCACACACGTTGCGGTACCGATAGGGTCGGTACCCATCGAAATAGCCAAAAGAGTGATACTGTCGGACCACTCCATCGGGTGAGCCGTAGGTGGTCGACTCAAACCAGTAGGCACCGGAGCCTGAGGTGCGGTCGAACATCGCGACGTGATTTCCAGAATCATTCACGATGTCGCCAACTTTGAGCACAGAGAATGAGGAGAGTCGAACACCATCTGAGGGAAGTGTCGATGTGCTCCGCTTTGAGGAAAGTCCCCACGCTCGGGTGATGAGACCGGAGCAGTCGATTCCTCGCGAACAACTCTCGGTTGAGGAATTAATATCGCCGGCCTGTCGGCCGGCGTTCATGTACGAATTGAACTCGGAGGGTGTATCCCACCCACCCCAGTCGTACGGAACGCCTCGATAAGAAGACGAAAGACCTTGCGGTTTGCTTCGACCCGAACAAGAGCCCGATATATTCGCTGTGGAGAGCGACACACGGTTGTTGAGATAGCTCTCGACGGTACGAACCATTTCAGAACGATACAGACAGCTTGCTTCTTGAGGATTGATACCGCCGAATTCCCATGCCGACACTTCCTTCAGAAGCACGCTCGGAAGTTGCTTGAAAACGGTGAGCTCGATGACGTCAACCGAATCTTCTTTGGTCAGAAGGCCAAAAATACGGCCGTCGTGTCCCAAAGCGATTGGATGGGCGACTATCGAGAAGCGTTCTTTGAGAGGGAAGCGAGCGATACCGACTGAGCCACTCTTATCGTAGATTCGGATGGTCTGATCTACGTCTATAGCGCCGTCTCGCATGCTTACCATCTCTGCTACAACATAATGGTATCCGCGCGCGTCGACGCCAAGCGGTGCTCCTGACACTGCATTCGTGAGTTTTTCTCGGCTTTGATACCCATCAAAGGAAACCGACAAGACATTACTTTCGCTCGTGACAGAGAACTTTTTCAATTTCTTTTCACTGACACTCAGCGTGCTCTGTTCGGTGTCGCGAAGCTCGAAGAAACGACCGCCACTCTCGTATTCAACCAAGAGTTTTTCATCTTCGAGGCTAAAAAGACCTGTCACACCAGCAGTATCAACAGCGATTGTCTGTCGATAAAGCTCGGCACCATTTCGAGCGATGGTAATCAAAGACGCCCGATTTCCTGATACATCAAGAACCGCCAAGTTTTCACCCGATGCATCAAGATCAAGCATCCACGCACTCTTGACCGGGATGGTCGTAAGGATTGAACCGAACTCGTCAGTGTTGATGAGTTGCTTTCCTGCGGTATCGACGATCCAAAGCGTACCATCGCGATCTACGCGGAGAGCACTCGGGCCTTCCGGCATTCGTTCTGGGTGGTCGTACGAAACACCTTCCTTCCCAATGGGAAGTGAAAAGAGTGTTCGGTACGTCGTGGTCGCCACTTCAGTAGCTTCGACAATCAGAGTGTCGTCGATGATGGGGGTGACTCGGCGACTTGGGAGTGCGAAAACACCGCCTGCGATGAGGATGCCGACTGCGAGGATGAAAAGCGTCTTGGTCTTCATGGTGTTCTCCTTAGGTGATGGGGTTGGTAGGTACTTCTTCGACTATACAACGTTTGAAGCAACTCTTGAAATGAGAAGCCTCCTTTCCATATTCTGTTATTAACGAACGGCGGAGGTCATACCGCCGATGTTCCAGTGTTCGATATGCCTCCCGCATATCTGGCGCACATGATACGGGCGAGGGATAAAATATCTATAAAGTTTTACAAGTCATTACCTCCGTCTTTTGTAACTCGAACACCGCTTCGCGCACCTGAAATCTTCCGTGTAGTTATTAACAAACGCTGTTGTCGCGACGCACTCTCACCGTTATCATTGAGCTATATTCTAGGCGGTGGTGTCGCACGGCCTCAAACATACCAGCTAATTTTATTTTTATGGCAATGGATGAATTACGAACTGTGAACTCTATGCAATCTCCGTCAGGTGTTACCCGTGGAGAAAGCGGAAATCATACAAAAAAAACTCATGGGGGTCTGATTGTAACGCTTGCTATCATACTCATCGCTCTTGTCGCTGTATTGTGGTTCTCTGATGGAAACATCATGCAACAAACAGATGGTCCCCGAGAAATCGCACCGGGACAGATTCTCACGGACGCACCAGACGGTACGGTTATTGCTGACTTTCCAACAGAACTCCTTCTTGAGCCTGGCGTAGCAACCGACTCGAGCTACTCAATCGCCTACGCAGGCGACAATACTTCCCAACCGGTCGTATCATACCGCTCAGCAAAGACGCTCGAAGAAAACATTGCAATGTATGATGTTTTTCTCGACACCAACGGATGGGATGTGACGCACCACGCTGATGCCAACGAAGCTCCAGCGACCTTCTTCTACGCTTATAAAGACAATGCCGAGGTGAACATCACACTTGTATCGGATGCATCCGGCGTAATGGTCACCATTGCCTATGTTCTTCACCAGCAATAAGTACGCGCACAAGGCGCTTGCGACGTTTTTCGGCACGCTCGCTCTTGTTGCGGTAGCGTTTTTTGTAACGGTTTCATTTGGCGCCCCACACGCAGAAGCGCTTCGCTGTGATCCTGATGACTCAGAGTGTCTTGCGGGTCTTAAAGCGTGTAATGACGAAGAAGACAATGACGGTGACGGTAAAATTGACTTTCCGGCTGACCCGGGCTGTGCAAGCGCAATCGACAATAACGAAACCAACGGAGCGTGTGCCAACGGCATTGATGATGACGGAGACGGTGCCATCGACTACCCACAAGACACTGGATGTAGCGCAGCAAATGACATCAACGAGCTCGGCACCGCGCAATGTGACGACGGTCTCGATAACGACAGCGACACAAAAATTGACTACCGAAGCA
>CAYZIR010000021.1:0-3645 GCA_964478705.1 uncultured Candidatus Saccharibacteria bacterium | reverse complement strand
CGGACTGCGGAAGCCCCACGTCTTCCTTGTCCGGGGTTTCCTGGTATGGAAAAAAACCACACGGTGACCCGTGTGGTCTTCCGTGTGGCTAAGAATCGGGACCGCTGATGAAGCGTCCTTTGAAACTCGTCTTGTATCTGTTGAACATCTTGAGCAATCGCGCTCGACTGGTTTGGTCACCTAGGTGAAAAACGCGGATGTTGCCGTCACTGTCGTGCCCCCAATCCAATTCGGTGTTCGCCTGCTCAGCCAACCACCGAACCCATGGGACAATCACTCCCGGCGTTCCAGCGACAACACACACCACCTTGTCATCTTTTGTGCTTCCGCCTGAATCAGGAGGTGTATCGAGCCCTTTCGGCAAAAAGCGAGGTCTGAAGTCGCGAATAGGATTCTGCTCGTGGAAGAGCGTAGCCATGGCTGAGAGCAAGCTCTCATTGTCATAGCGAGAGCTGAGAATCGCTTCTCCACTCGCATCGACCCGAAACCAAAAGTCATTCGATGGGTCGAGTTGCCAGCGATTCTCCTCGAGGAGAAATGGTCCTCTCGAAGTTTCCCCGAGCGAAAGCGCGCTTGCCCCCAGTCGGTAGGCGGTGAATATTTTCGCAACATCCTCTGGCCGTAGGTAGTCCGGTATTGTGATGGAAACCTCGCGCATCAGTACTCCTTTCAAGAGCGTGTCTGACGAAGAGAATACGCCAAATAAACGTATTGTCAATAATACGCTGTTTCTCTACACAGAGAGAGGTTTACTAAAACGCGGAACGTAAGAAATCACGGAGACGTTTGTATCGTTGATTCAAAAATTTTTCTGATTCCCAGCCATAACTTTTTTTTGCGCTCTTTATATCTCCGAGTCTCAACAACTGGACAATCTTATGTACAACGCGAGGCACTGATTCTACAAGACTCTCTTCAGAAAGAATCTTCTCAAGCTCATCTGCGATTCTATTTCCAGTTTCCTTCTGTGCGTCAGATATTTCTTGTGTGTTGGGTAATTTTTCCATATGGTTTTACATCCCTTTCGGTTGCATCATACTCACGCGGTTACCTTCGGTATCGAGGAACGTCACGTATGTGCCATAACCAGGCACCTCAATCGGTTCGCCGAGCACCTTGCCACCCCCATCAATAATCTTCTTCATTGATTCATTAATGTCTTTGATCGCAATGACAACGGTTGGATACTGATTCGGCTTGTCATGCTGTTTTGCATAAAAACCGCCATTGATGCGGGCAACTTCCTTTGGCCATCCTTTCTCGTCGACGTCGGTTGTCGTCATCAAGGTGTACTGGTCGGGTTCGTTGGGAACATCACTGCTCTTCCAACCAAACGCATGCGCATAAAAATCAACCATGCGCTTTTTGTCCTCAAATGGCATTTCAAAATGTACGACGGGATCCATAGGAAAAGTATATCAAAACATCGACGAACTAGTGTTCGTCGATGAGAAAAATCAGGCCTGCTGTTCGATGAAGCCAACCGCGACCGAGAATGCTCTCCTCTCGGCGTTTGCACCAGTGATAGCTTGGAACCGTCTCTGATTGGGAACAACCACCCACCACGGTTCGCCGAATACCGTCGCTGGGAAGATCTGAACCGGATTCCCTGTCTCGTTGTACCAGAACCCAATTTCATGCTTCAGAAAATCATGCCCGTATTCGGTCCTTGAAAAAGCGTTCTCAGGGTCTCCTTGTGCGACAGCATCACCTCGCATGGTACTCCTCCTTTAGTTGTGCTTCTGTCTGAACGGCAGAGTATCAAATTTCCATCAAAAATAGAAGACCGCCCGAAGGAGGTCTTCCTTGGGCGGTTTAGTACAGACAAATCACATGAAGGGGGCGCGAAATGGGAGTTCCGTACTGTTGGATCCGGTGACCTGCGTCACCGTGAACAAAACTCCACCACCCAACGCTTCGAGCACCTTCTCCTTCGTGTAATGACCGAAGAGAATGACATACTCAGGATGTTGCTGATGTTCGCTCGCCTCGGTCATAAGGCCGTTGATGATCCGACTGACTTCTGGCCGATGCCACACCCCATTCGGACGGCATAGAACGGTCAGCTTCATGTTCTTTGCCGTTTCTTCCATGTGCAACACTGAGAGACTTGGTAGTGTCATTTTGTCTCCTTTCTGGATATAAAATAGCATAATAAACTCTATGCGTCAAGTTATGATCGTATGAAAAACCCGAGGAACATGTTCCTCGGGTTGATCTCGTTAGAACGAGAGTCGCGGACGTCCACGCTTGGACTCAAAAAGAAAAAACCACCCAATACCACCAATAGCCCGTGAACCCTAGTAAGCCAATGATTTTTGTGGTATTACCTACGAGGATTTCACCCTACAAAGAGGAGAAAACGTGGGAATGTCCTTTGAAAGCAAGATGCGAAACCTTGCTCGACTCGGCCTGCTGCATGGCCTCGGGTTCGACCAGAGGCCTCGGCCTCTCTTCATCGATAGTTATCAAACCGAAGACCATGGTCATCTCATCCCTATGCTGGCTGAGGAGGCCTACAAGCTCGGTGTTGAAACCGTCGATGTGCGTTACCGTTACCCCGAGCTCGAGCGTGCGATGTTCTTACACGCTCCGGAGTCGCACAAGATCTATGAACCGACGTGGGTCAGCGTCCGCGCACAGGATATCGTCGATCGCGACGGAGCGCGCATTGCCCTCTCTGGCAATGGCGGTCTTGGTGTGTTCGATGATATCGACCCGAGATACCCGTCGGAATTCCATTCCGCCTACTTCAAGGCGAACGAACCCTACACGACCAGGCGTATGAAGATGCTCCAGCCGTGGAGTGTTCTCAATGTTCCGACAGTCGCGTGGGCGAAGAAGCTCAACATGAGCATCGAAGAGCTGTGGGAGTTTCTCTTCACCATCACCGGCGCGGATCGCGAAGATCCGATGGGGTACGCGAACGAAGTGGATATGGAAATCCACCGACACTGCGATCTTCTCAACGTGTCTGGCATCCGCGCCCTGCACTTCGTCGGCAAGGGAACCGACTTGCGGATTGGCCTCTCACCGCAATCTCGCTGGCTCGGCGGTCGCAAGCAATCGGAAGATGGCACATGGTTTGAGGCCAACTGGCCGAGCTTCGAAATCTATACGACGCCCGATTGGCGAAAAACCGAGGGCTTCGTGAGTCTGACGATGCCGGCCATGATTCAAGGGCAGATTGTTAGCAATCTGCGTGTATGGTTCAGAGGAGGACGTGTTAGCAATTTCGAAGCGGAGTCGGGCGGAGATGTCTTCGAGGCAATGATTTCTCAAGATGCAGGCGCAGTTCGACTTGGTGAGATTGCTCTCGTCGATTTGTCTTCCCCGCTCTCGAAGTACACCAAGCCACACTACTCGGTCATGATTGACGAGAACAAGCGTTGCCACATGGCATTCGGCAATGCGTACCCGGCAGCCCTCAAAGGAGGATCGACCGCGTCGCGCGAAGAGCTCGATGAACTCGGGTGCAACAGCTCAGAGATTCATCAAGACGTGATGATTTCTGACGACACGACGTCGGTGTTCGGATTGGATGCCGAGTACAACAGGATCGCGCACCTCATGGAGCGCGGTCGTTGGGTCGGAGATTTCGCATAAACTACGACGGCCTCAGCGTGTGAACGCTGAGGCCTTTTT
>CAYZIR010000020.1:0-4108 GCA_964478705.1 uncultured Candidatus Saccharibacteria bacterium | reverse complement strand
TTGTGAAGATTGAAACCGGTGCGGGAATCACAACCCCAATGTTCGTGAATGAAGGTGATACAATCGAAGTTAATACTGAAACCGGCGAGTACGTCGGGCGAGCGTAATACACAGCCACTAGCCACTAGGGTGTAGGGCTTGGGGAAAAGAAAACCACTCGATTCCATAAAATGGAATCGAGGGTTTTTTAGCCTAGTGGCTATACCCGAGTAACTACACCCACAGTCTTTAGTGAACGATGTATGGAACGAGCGCCATGAAGCGGGCGTGCTTGATAGCGTTTGCGAGCTCGCGCTGGTGCTTTGCACAGACACCGGTGTATCGGCGAGTTTTGGTGCGACCAAATGAGTTCACGAACTGCTTCAAGAGTTCAATGTCTTTGTAGTCGATGTGCTCAATTTGGTTTTTGGTGAAGAAACAGTGCTTTGTCATAAATATAATCGTTGTCTTGTATGTTTGATAGTAGTTGTTGGTTGTAGGTTGTTGGTTGTAGGTTGTCAGTCGTTGGTTATCTAGAACGGTATGTCGTCTGGATTGATACCTTCGCTGTCCGCATCTGGGTAATCAATCGTGTCCACTGCTTTGCCTTGTGGTTCAGGTGCCGATGCGCCGGACGGAGCGCCTGCAGAAGACGGTCGCTCTCCCCCACCTGCTCGGGGGCCGAACTGTACGCGGTCGGCAACGATTTCTGTACGATACTTTTTGCTTCCGTCAGTTTTATCATCCCAGCTTCGCGTGACAATGCGTCCTTCAATCAAGGCTGATGCCCCCTTGCGAAGGTATTGGTTGCACGTTTCTGCTTGGCGACCGAAGACGACGATGTTGTGGTAGTCAGTTGATTCCTGACGCTTACGATCCTTATCCATCCACACACGATTCGTAGCAATACTAAATGTACAAACCGATGAACCTGATGGAAGCGATTTGAGTTCAGGGTCGCGAGTGAGGTTTCCGAAGATAAGCGCTTTGTTGAGATACATAGAGGGTTCGCTTAACGTTTTGACATTATCACACGTGAGATAAAGGGAGGATAAAAAGAGAATAAATTACTCAACGACAAGTTTTGCAATCTCCGCGTCCATCGCTTCAACCGTCATAGGCTGTGCTTCAACCTGAGGCACATCTTCTACAGCAACTTCGTCGCGAGTTGGTGCTTCATATGGAGACGTTGTGTGTGCTGGGTGCTTGTGAAATTCAAGAGCCTCTTTGTCAGCCTTGATGAAGAGTGAGCGGACGATAGCGTTGTTTGTAGCAATCGCCTCTTTGACGGCGTGCGCTCCTTCTGGTGTTGCTTCAAAGAACATCCAGCCGAAATATGCGCTCTCAAATGAGTGGCGCTTGCGCTCGATATCTTTTTCAATCGTGTAGGCAAGCTTCATGAGGACAGGAGTTTCGCTACCAACAACTGAACCGCCGTTTTTCTCGACAAGGGTCTTGAGGGAGGCTACCGTTTCTGCAACCCCTGCTTCATCGAGGGTAGGAACGATATGAAAAGAGACCTCGTAAAGACGAGAGTCCTCAGCTCCTTCAGCCGTATCGATAATCGTGTTTTCCGATGTCATGAACGACACAATAGCACGTTTGCGCGCCCCACGCAATGGTTTTTGGTGACCCGCCTCCCCACCCTCTCTACCCGAGATGTGGGAAGACCCGTTTGGCGGTTTGAAGCATTCTGTCGTTCAAATACGTCTCTTCAACACCTCGAAGCTCTGCGATTCGCTTGATGATGTGGGACACGAACAGCGGTTCATTTCGTTTCCCGCGATGTGGCGCGGGTGCAGCGAACGGCGAATCTGTTTCTGCCATAATCATATCTTCAGGAATAAATTTGATGACTTCATCGTAGTCAGACACGAATGTGATCGGCCCGTCGAACGACAACGTGAAGCCGAGATCAAGAAACTTCTTGGCGGTTGGAATGTCGCCAACAAAAAAATGAATATTCCCTTTCACCTTACTTGTTGTATGTTGTTTGTTATAGGTTTCAACGATATCTATAATGTTGTCGTACGCATCCATCGTTCCTTTGCTTGGACGTCCGTGAATCATCAGGGGCAGGTCGTGCTTCACCGCAAAATCAATCTGCTGAATAAACAACTCCTTCTGCTTATTTGCGTTCATTCGCGCTTCATTCGCGTCTATTGGCGCTCTGAAGTAATCGAGTCCACATTCACCTACCGCCACCACCTTCGGAGATAAGAGCGATTCGTAATAGTTTTCATCGAATGTTTCCCACACGCCTTCGGATTCTTCAATATGAGTTGGGTGGATGCCGATGGTGGCGAAGAGATGCGGGTTGCGAGATGCGAGCTCAACCGCTTCCTTGGAGGTCTTTTTGTCCGTGCCAACGGTAATCGTCGCCACCCCATCCTCTTTCATCTTCGCGATAATAGCATCGCGGTCAGTATCAAACTGCGAGAAGTTGAGGTGGGAGTGAATGTCGATGGATTTAAAATTCATAGAATCACATTATACCTCTTTCGGAATGAAGAAAGCCCCCACACAATCGTGTGGGGGCAGGACTGCTACTGTGATTCACTCCGCGTAATCCCTTAAGTTAAACGCGGCAAAACTCCCAATCACAACAGTTGATGAGCGATCTGCCAAATCGTCATCAACAAACACACACCACCCTTCGGCACGGTATCTGGCGGCGATATCTTGTGGGTTAAGTGGCGACCCTTGTCCAATCAGAAGCCGAGCACTCATCGTCTCTTTGAGCTGTTGGTCAATTGACTCAAAGGCGTCACACCCTTCGTGATGATGTGAATTATCTGCACTACTGCGGTGTGCTTTCTGCGCATCCCTAAAGTGCAGGGGCATAGGAACACTCCTATGACTATTGAGGCGTTACACTGAAAGGTCTTCGGTTACTCCAACAACGATTCTAAAAAGATAGTACCTGAAGCAACTGGAGAGTCAATTTCATTTCCTACCAAAAAGATTATCAGATTTTGCAAAACAAAAAGCCCGCCTGACGGAGCGCGGGCTCCGCTGACGGACTGTTGTAGAGCGTCGCCCTACTGTTTTCTGAGAAGAGAGGTTAGGCGGTCTTTGCCCACAAGGGTGGCAACCACAGCGCCGACCAATCCCCCAGCAATAACGGCGATGAGCACGAAGGCAAACTTCTCGTTGTTTGGAGGAATGGCCCTCACACACTCCCCAGTAGAAACCAAGGTTGCCAGAGTGCCGACCGCGCCAAATCCGAGAGCCAGATAGTACCTCTGACTGCTCATAGAAGTCCCCCCGAAGAGGTCGATTTGGAGGAGGAGCGCAAACACTCCGAGAAAAAAGATGCAGACTGCGCTCGAAACACCAACGAGGAAGAACATGGTGGCTCCTTTGCCGGGTTAACTTCGTGATTTCAACCCACCAACACGGACTTAAATCACGAAGCAACCGCTTTCCATCAAGCTAGTGCTAGTATAGCAGATATATAAGATATTGTCAAGTATCTATGGCCCAATAGAGTCATTTTAAACCTCCTTCCTCGAAAACATATTCTCCGGCTTTTTGTTTGAGATAACAGCCTCTTTAATGATCTTGGCAGTCGCGGGTATTATTGGTTGAAGCATTCCGCCAATAACAAAGAGTCTTTGTACGAGTTCCGAGAGTATTTTTCCTCCTTCTTGAGGATTCTCTTTTATTAACTTGAACGGCTGTGTCTTCTGAATATAAGCATCGCATTCCGTTATTTCCCGCCAAATAACATTACACGCGTCATTGAAACTAAATTTATCGAGTGCATCATAAAATTCTTTTTGGGAATCTTGATTCAAGGCAATTACAGGACGACTGATGTTGTCCGTATGCTCCTCCGCCATTTTCATCACGCGCGATACGAGATTACCCAACCCATTTGCAAGACCTGCGTTGTAGGATTCGACGAATCGCTCCCGAGTGAAATCGGAATCCTCGAACGGATGAATGTGTCGCAAGAAGAAATAGCGCACCGCGTCGATGCCGAATTCATCGATATACGCAAACGGATCGACAACATTGCCGAGTGATTTGCTCATCTTCTGTCCCCCACTGGTGACGAAACCGTGATAAAAGATGTGTTGTGTCGGAGGAACGTTTGCAGACATAAGCATCGCCTGCCACATGA
>CAYZIR010000019.1:0-4736 GCA_964478705.1 uncultured Candidatus Saccharibacteria bacterium | reverse complement strand
ACTTCGCTCGACTCGGTGAATACACGGATAAAGATGAGTCTGCCACTGCGGTGTCGTAGTCTGCCAAAGGAGTCTGCTACTCCAACGGCAGACTTTTTTCAATACCAGGAAACCCCGGACAAGGAAGACGTGGGGCTTCCGCAGTCCGGGGATGAATGGAACCTTGCACCGGTTCGCGAAGCGAATCCGGACTGTCTTGCACAAAGTGCACCTTCATAAGGAAACCCCGTACGGAGCGAAGTGGAGTGCGGGGAGGAGGTCATTCTTACATACAGAAAGACCGCTCACGGAGAGCGGCCATATTCCTTCGTCTCGCACCCTTCTTCGATGAGACCAAAAGAGATATCGATACTTTGAAGACCTTGGGCTGTCTCCACCAAAAATGGGGTCCAACCGGGCTCATCGTAATCGGGAATAAAGGAGATGGAACGTACGAGGTCGAGCGTTCCCTCATTCGTCAAAACCAATTTGAGAACACGCTTTCCTTCGTACTCATCAAGTGCAACTTCACGAATTTTGGTGCAGAGGAAAACCCCTGTATAGGAGCTTTCCCGAATGCAAATCGCGTCGGCCTTGAGCAGGCGTTCAGGCCTGACGCCCAATGCCTGACGGGTCATTTTATCAAGCAACGGCAGGTTCTGTTCGGACGGACGCAGGGGTCCATCGAGCCCACACATCTTGTTTTTCGCGAAAGCTTGAGAAGAAATACCTACTACCAGCACCACCAGTATGGTCAAGATCTTTCGCACAAAGTGCTCCTTTCAGTGTTCAGTCCGGAGGCATTATGCGCCAATGAATATCGTAGTCAACAGTCACAATAAAAATACAAACGGCCGCCGGGTGAGGGCGGCCTTGGGAACTGCGAGAATGATTACTCGACAAGTGTCGGTGTTTGAATCGGTTTTCTTGCCAGGGAAAAACTTGATTCATCAGGATACATGAACCACTGGCCATGACTGGGCCAGTAATCTTTCTCAAAGGTGAGCTCAGTTGTCACTCTTGCTCCTGTGTTTGTGACGAAGAGAGTAAATTTTCTCCATGACATAATGATACTACCAACCACACCACACCGTTTCTTCGGAGGATCGATGGGTGGTACCCAACAAACCGTTCCTCCAATGAGATCAAAGTTAATCATTTCCAGCGTGAGTGACTTCTCTGTGCCCGTAAGCCACTCACTCTTGAGAGCTCCGTCAGCAACTGCAGGAGTCTCTCTCAGAGGGGCAAGAATCAATAGGATGGCAACAGCGAGCGCAGAGAAGAGCTTCCTGTTGGTCACGGCATCTCCTTTGGCCAGAGGCCTGTTATCATTCTGACTGAACTCAAATCCCTGACTACTATACGTTTCGTTCTCTCGTTGTCAATAAAAATACAAACGGCCGCCGGGTGATGGCGGCCGAGGGGGGGCATATCAAGTCTGTGTGATATTCAATTGTAGATGAACAGTAGCGGGGTTCCTGCCATGGGTTTCGTCCCCATCTTCGTCTCCACCTGCCAGCGTTCCCTCGGCGCGTGTTCTGGGACGAACACGAATGCTCGAATTTCGTTGGGATCCGCGACATCGTTGACCCTCAGCACGATTCGAAGGTATCCGTTGAAGAGCTGCACGCCATTCACCCCAGCACAACGGATGTTGAGTTCATCGAGAACCACACAGATCATCGTCGAGGGGGAGAAATTCTTAATTCCGAAGCCCCAACCGAACGCCGTTCCGATTAGATTCTCCAGCTTGTTTTGCGCGGGCGGTTCTGAACTGAAACCGGTGGTCGCCGTGGCGACCGGCGAGAGCACGAGGAACGCGAGGGCGGACAGCAAAAAGACGTTGCGAATCTTCACGGAAATCCCCGTTTCTGGTCAACCTCTTAGTTGACCGGTCGTTTATACTTCTAGAAGAATTATATCTATATTTTATAAACTGTCAAACTACACCGCCATAAACAAGCCTCCTCTACTTCGCCTCAAGAACCGCAAGGCGGGTTGAGAATTCATCCCACATATCGGATGTAAAAACTTGCTCAGCATCAAGTCGTTCAACAAGATCAGTAAAGCCGAGTTCGACACGTGCTTCGAGGTTTGCGAGGCGTGTCTCGATACCTTCAAATCGCCCATCAATACCCTCGAATCGCACTGAGAGGCGTTCTTCAAACGCATCGAATGCTTCTTTCAGAGCGTGTGCAAGAAATTCTTGAGTAATCATATTTGTATTTTCCATAATAGAAGCATGAGTATCTTTGTAAAGTATTGACGCTACACTCAGCGCGATGCGCGACCGGGCTACGTTGCTACAAAACCCTTCGTGCGGTATTGCAGTGCTTCCAAAATGTGGTCGACTTCAATATGTTCTGAATGTGCGAGGTCAGCGATGGTGCGAGCAAGTTTTATCACACGGTGATACGCACGCGCGGAAAGTTCGAGTTTGGTTGCAGAAATAATTAGCGTCTTTGTTGCGTCGTCGGTTAGTTGTGCAAAGCGATCGATATCTTTGACGCCCATGTCGCTGTTTTTCATCATCTTTGTTCCCGCAAATCGTTTTTGTTGTGTTGCTCGCGCGTCAATGACGCGCTCGCGAATCACCTCACTCCCCTCACCTGATGAAGCACTCGAAAGTTTGTCGTGTTCAACCGGCGCGACCGAGAGCCACATGTCGATACGATCAACAATCGGTCCGGATAATTTCTTTTGATAGCGAAGAAGGGTCTGTGGTGTGCACACACAGAGTTTGTTGCTCCCCCAGTTTCCACACGGACAGGGATTCAGTGCTGCAACCAACATCACATCCGCAGGAAAGTGCGCTGAACCGCGCACACGAGAAATTGCGACCACGCGCTCTTCGAGCGGTTGACGCAGTGCTTCAATCACGCGCCTATCGAATTCAGGAAACTCATCCAAAAATAAAATGCCACGGTGCGCGAGAGTGATTTCGCCCGGTTTCGGCACCGCGCCACCGCCAACCAACGAAACATACGATGACGTGTGATGTGGCGCACGAAACGGTGGTGAGGTCACCAAATCGTCCTTGAGTGTTCCTGCGACCGAATGGATTCCCGTCACTTCGAGCGCGTGTTCAAACGGAAGTGTCGGCATGATGCCGATTGCCGCTTTTGCGAGCAGTGTTTTGCCGGTGCCTGGTGGTCCCCAGAGTCCGATGTTGTGTCCGCCCGCAGCAGCGATTTCCATACCACGCTTCGCACTTTCTTGTCCTCGGATATCTTTGAAATCAACACTTGCTTGCACTGCCTTGTTTGATGGGAGTGTTCGCGGTTGTACCGCGAGCGCGACACGCTCTTTCTCGTCACGTTTTTGGTCGAGGTGTGCCAAGAGTCCCGCAAGTGTCTGCAGTGGAATCACGGTGATACCATCAACCAGCGCAGCTTCTTTTGCGTTGTCATTCGGTACGAATACTTCGGTGAATCCTTTTTCTTTTGCAGAGAGTACCAATGGCAACACACCGTGTACTGGACGTACGTTCCCATCGAGTGCTAACTCACCGATGAAAAGTTTTCTCGCAGGATCAAAAGCGATATCTTCGGTTGCGAGAAGGTATGCGAGTGCAATCGGCACATCAAACATCGGACCTTCCTTTTTGATGTCCGCGGGCGCAAGCGATATAACAATTTTTTCATTCCGTGATTTTGGTGACTCGAATCCGGAGTTTTTAATCGCTGCGGACACTCTGTCGCGCGATTCCTCAACTCCTTTGTCCGGCAGTCCGACAATCGTGAATGCATGCAATCCGCGCGAGATATCAACCTCAACAGAAATAATCGATGGGGTGAGCATTGAGACCTGCGCGGAGAATACTTTTGCGAAGGACATGAGAGCACTGTATCGGCGCGGGATAAAAAACCGATAAAGTGAACATTGAGCATAATGAAAAACAAAAAACGCCACACCGGATTTTCGGCGGGCGGGTTCTCCATCAGCACTCTTCTGCCACGAGTCTCTTTTGGTGTCTCATGGCCAGGGCTGAGAAAAGAATTGATGACGCGAGCATGAGTGGAGTATTGGCATTCAGGATCTCTGCTTGCCGGATGCAGTAGAACAGAATTCCTGAATCGAACAAACTGAGGGCTCCGGCGATCGGGACGAGTGGCACGCGAACGAGGTCGTATGCGGACATGCTTCTCCTTTCGTTTCGAATCTTTCACGACGATACTCCTCATCGCAAGAAAGGTCAACGTTTGACCCAGCAGTCTTTTTATGGAGAATGACAAGCAGAAATCACACGGCTCATAGAGGGTCGCGCGTTCTTGAAGGGAGGCGTTGTATGGCGGAAAGGGTGTCCAAAACAATCCTCGTCATAACCACGGTGCAACAATCTGGGATATTTACAAAGGCCCTTTGTGAAACGTTGCCACCAGGGACAAGATTCCTGCTTGTGAGCGACAAAGATGATCTGAGTAAAGCACTCGCCACCAATGTTGTGGACGGAGCTGTCATCGGTATGATGCACGACGGCCGACAGCTTGTCCGCGATCTGGCTCTCGCGGCGTACTACTTCCCAATCATCGTCGTGTCGGGTAGCGCTACTTATAATGAGAGTGTGCTCAAGGGTGGCGCTCGGGTGGCGGTGCATAGTATCGAGGAAATGGCCAGTGCCATCAAGAAAGAGGTCTTTAAGTGAAACGCGAAAGCGCCCCGTCTACCAGCTGGTGGATCGGGGCGCTGCTTTCTTTATATCTATCCGCGGGAATTTCTATCTGCGTTCATCCCTGCCTGCCGGCAGGCAGGCGCGA
>CAYZIR010000018.1:0-6066 GCA_964478705.1 uncultured Candidatus Saccharibacteria bacterium | reverse complement strand
CTCTTTCGGAGGATTCTGTGAAGAATAAATATTTACTAAAGGCATATATTAGTTGCCGGACTAGGACTCGAACCTAGATACCATGCTCCAGAGGCATGTGTCCTACCATTAGACGATCCGGCAGATTGTTGAGACAACGATAGAATGCCTGATTTTTGGGCTTTTTTCAAGGCAGAAAATGAGGAGTGGTATACTTATTTATCGACAAAAATTAGCACTAATTCTCTTTCTATGGACTACGCACTCTTAGATATTCTTGGTCGTGTTCTCTTCGGAGGATACTTTCTCTGGAACGGCATTACACACTTTAAAGAGTATCGTGCGTACGCAGGGTACGCAGAGCATCGTGGCGTTCCGATGCCAACAGTGGGAGTTCTCGTGAGTGGAGCGCTCATTACGCTCGGTGGTCTCGGAATTCTCCTCAATATGTATTGGCGTCCAGCACTTGTGGCGATTATTCTCTTTTTGATTCCTGTTACCTACTTTATGCATGCGTTTTGGAAAGAAACCGATCCGCAGGCACGCTCAAACGAACAGATCGCATTCTTAAAGAACGTCGCACTGATTGGCGCAGCGCTTCTCCTTCTCTAGCACTAACAAAAAACACCTCCGCACTGCGGGGGTGTTTTTGTTAAACCTTAAGATATCGACGAACCGCGAGGTAACTTGAGAGCGCCCCGAGAACGACACCTGAGCCGAGCAAAATAAGAAACATCTGACCGAAGTTACTGAGATAGTATTCGAAGAGGTTGATTGCTCCAAAGAAACGTTCGGTAAATGGGCCGACCCAGAGCGTAAGTGGGTAAAAGAGTGCAAGCACAATAATCGCTGAGGCAACACCGTACATAACACCCTCCACAACAAACGGACCACGGACGTACGCGCTCGATGCTCCCACAAGACGCATGACCGAGATTTCTTCACGTGCCGTGTAAATCGCGAGACGAATCGTGTTGAACGTAATAATCAGCGAAAGAATAATCAAAACTGTTGAAAGCGCGAAGCCGAGACGATCCGCTGACTCAACAATGTCAGACAGTTTTTCAATGACTGGCTTATTGTCGTAGTAGTTCACTTTTTCAATAATCACCTGATCCCCTGAGCCGAGTGCAGCGTCACTTTCAAGAAATGTGGCGATTGTTTCGTACTGCGATGTCTCACGCGCCTTCACGTTAAAGACCGCACCGAGCGGGTTGTCATCAAGTTCACCGAGAGCATTTAAAATTGTCTGATCATTCTGGTGGCGTTCTTCAAAGTTCGCAAGCGCCTGTTCTCGAGAAATATATTCAACAGATGCAACTTCTGGAAGCTTCTCAAGTTCTCCTTTGAGCGCGAGAATGTCGCTCTCGGGTGAGTTTGTCATGAAATAGACATTCACATCAACCTTTTCGCGAAGCTGAGCAAGGGAAGCATTCAAGACCGCGCCAGAAAAGAGTACTGACCCCAACGTAAAGAGTGTCACCATCATGATGAGGACGGAAGCAAGCGAGACGAAACCATTTCGCCAAAAATTGACGAAGCCTGCCTTCACAACTCTCTTTACTTTGATCCAGAACATACCAAAAAATTAATGAATAATAATGAATATAATTTTTGAGTACCCCGTGAGATAGGTATCTTTGTTTTTTGTGTTTGTGAAAATATCTTTCATATTTTTATTTTCCTTTTCTTTTTATATTCTCTATCTCACGGGGTCTTATAAAATATACTCGCCCTGCTCGTTATTTTATAAGACATAGCGCCCCTCTTTGTCGTCGCGTACAATTCTGCCTTTTTCCATCGTAATGACACGCTTACCAAGACTATCAATAACTCCCTTGTTGTGAGTTGTGAGAATCACTGTCGTGCCGAGGTCGTTAATTTTCTTGAGAATCTGTACGACTTCGTAGGTATTCAATGGGTCGAGGTTTCCGGTTGGTTCATCTGCCACAAGCACATCCGGTTGGTTCACAATTGCGCGGGCAATTGCGAGGCGTTGTTTTTCACCGCCTGACATTTGGTGCGGAAACTTCCACGCTTTCTCTCCCAGCCCAACAAGCTCGAGCGCATAGGGTACGTCGCTTTCAATCTCATCGTCGTGACGTCCCGCAGCCTCCATCGCAAAGGCAATGTTCTCGAACGCAGTTTTGTGTGGCAAGAGTCTGAAATCCTGAAAAATCATGCCGATACGTCGGCGTAGTTCGCTCACATCTTTTTTAGCAAGCTCGTGAATATTTTGGTCGGCTAAAAAAACCGACCCTTCCGTTGGACGCTCTTCCACAAGAAGAAGTTTCAAGAGTGTTGTCTTCCCTGCTCCCGAATGCCCTACGATTGAGACAAACTCAGCAGGATCAACACCGAAGGAGATGCCTTCTAGTGCGATGGAACTGTCGGAATATGTTTTTGATACGTTATCGAAAAGGATCATAGTATTTGTAGACAGATCACGGAACGCCGTCTATGTTTTATGATTCATGTTTTATGTTACGTGAGGTTCTTCTCCGCTTCGATGAAGTCATCGAGATCGCCATCCTCAAGTACATGCTCCACATTGCGTGTCTCGTGAAGCGTGCGGTGGTCTTTGACGAGTTTGTAGGGATGGAGGACATACGAGCGTATCTGATTTCCCCACTCTGCGTCGGTCGTCGCGGAAATTGACATCCCACGAGCGATTTTCTTTCGATCCTCCTCCTCTTTATGATACAGCTTACCGCGAAGGATTGAAAGTGCTGCGGCACGATTCTGCGCTTGACTGCGTTCGGTATCGGCATGGACAGCGATTCCTGTCGGTCGATGGACAACACGCACAGCTGTTTCGCGTTTATTTACGTTCTGCCCGCCCGGACCACCACTGCGTGTGAATTGCACATCAATATCGCTTTCAGGAATGTCTGTTGTAGCAGTTTCAAATTTGGGCACGACTTCAACCATCGCAAACGATGTATGTCGTTGCTGTTTTGCGTTGAACGGAGAGATGCGCACCAGACGATGAACACCCGACTCGTATTTCAACGTACCATACGCATTCTTTCCGATAACCTCGAAGGTGATATTTCGCACACCGCCGTGGTCATTTCTGTTCTCGTGAAGTGGCTTGTAGGTCCAACCTTTTCGAGCGATAAAGGCGGTGTACATGGAAACAAGCATTCCGGCAAAATCTTCCGCATCGAGCCCACCTGCTCCTGAAAAAATAGTAAGAATCGCATGACCGCGATCGTGCCCGCCAAGCCCTTCCGCCTGTGCTTTAAGCTCGTGGTATTCCTTCACCACGTCCTGCGCAGAGTCTTTATTATTCCAGAAATCAGAGGCGGCCATGGCCGCCTCAAGCTCTGCAATTCGTTGTCGTATCGTCTCATTCACCTGATGATTATAGCATTGAGAAAATACCTTTTCTTGAGCCACCTCCCGGGATCGAACCGGGGACCCCGGCTTTACGAAAGCCGTGCTCTGCCAACTGAGCTAAGGTGGCGACGAGAGTGAGTATAACAAAAAACTCCCTTATTAAAAGGGAGTTTTTTGTTCAATCTAGTGCCTATGCTTTAGAGAGCGTCGATTGCATCGAGTGCTTTGTCTTCAGCGTCTCGTGCAAAATCTTCTGCATCATTCCAGTCTTCATCGTCAAATGCATTTTGTGCATCATCGAGAAGATCGTTGGCATCGTCGAGGAGGTCTTCTGCATCTTCGGTATCTTCATCGTCATCCTGTGCATCACTGATTGCATCTTCCGCGTCAGCGATGGCGTCTTCTGCATCTTCAATTGCTTCTTCTGCGTCACTTTCGTCGTCATTGTTATCGTCGCTGTCTTCACCGATAGCATCAACTGCGTCTTCTGCGAGTTCTTTTGCCTCATCTGCAAGATCTTCGGCCTCATCATAGTCTCCGTCATCGAATGCTGTTTCAGCATCATCGAGCTTGTCGCCCGCTTCGTCGAGGAGGTCCCATGATTCTGAGACTTCATCACCATCGTCCTCTGCCGACTGGATCTCGTCTTCGGCGTCGTTGATTGCCTCGTCAGCATCATCAATCGCCTCTTCGGCGTCATCTGAATCATCATCATCATCGTCGTCATCATCGTCATCATCGTCGTCGTCATCTCCACTGTCACTATCGCCCCCTGATACATCCTCAGCTTCTTTAGCTAATTCACGAGCCTCTTTTGCCCAATCTTTTGCATCACTAAATTCTTCGTCAGCAAAAGCTTCTTCAGCCTTGTCGAGTTTTTCGTTGGCATCATCAAGAAGATTCTCTGCTTCGTCAGTATCTTCGCCGTCATCTTGGGCGTCTTCGATTGCACTTTCTGCCTCATCGATTGCCTTTTTGGCATTCTTAATTGCTGATGAAGCACTTTCCTCTTCGCCGTTGTTTGAATCATCGTCATTGTCGTCGCTGTTGCCATTCTGCAATGCTGAAAGTCTTTGCTTGAGAAGTTCAATAATTTGCATCAACAATGAAACGATGTGCGAATCATTGCTTGATACCGATGATCCCGTATTTGATTCAGCACGAGCCGTTGAAGGAATCGCGGTAAACGCAAAAGCGAGACCGAAGGTGAAAACAAGGGTGAATGCTACTAATGCAAGCTTCTTCTTAGATACAGTGTATATGTTCATAAAGATCAAATACTATGAGTAATAGTTACTGACCAATAATCTATCGTGGTCTGCGTATACACAGTATACAGCACTCTTGTACTTCACGCAGTGAGTGTGTACGTCATCAACCAATGGCGTTCTGCGTTGCTAAATGAGATAAAAAACGTATTATAGAAACGCGTTTGTTGTTGTATATGCCGTTGTAGCTCAGATGGTAGAGCACCACCATGGTAAGGTGGGGGTCGCCGGTTCAATCCCGGCCAACGGCTCACTCAAGTAAAAAATATTTGAAAGGTCGGGTCGTCCCGTTCAGCGGGACCAACGGCTCACTCAAAAAACACCCCCGCATCGCGGGGGTGTTTTTATAAGACGTTTAGAGATTAGAAGGTGCTGTTGGTGCTGGTGCTGAAGAAGCAATTGGTGCCGGCGCAACACCTCGCTCAATCTGTTTGTACATGTGTACAAGTGCGAGAAGCGAGATAGGAGCAGTTACCAAGAGACCGAGTCCCATCGGAATCGCCCCAATGATATTAATAACGCCGATGATAAGAATCAGGAAGAAAATATTCATCCTGTGCCCTGTCGTCAAACGTCTACTCTCTTTCAACGCATCAATTGGCTTGATTTCACGCTCAAGAATAAGGAATGTGAAAAGAGACAATGCTGTCATCGCAATAATCCCTGGCACAATCAAGAGAATCAATCCAATACATGTAATGACACCCGCAACAATCGCTGCAATTGCATATCGAAGCAATGTCTTCCATGATTCACCGAAAAGCATCGGAAATGCGATTGGCGCACCGCTGTACGCACGAAGTGCGATACGAGTGAGACCAATATAGAGCCACCACTGGAGAACGGTTGCAACAATACCAACAATAAATGATACGAGGCCTGGTTCACCGCCAATTTTGTTTAACACAACAGAAATGACGATCATCAAGGCCACACTTCCAACAAAAATCCAAGGTGTTCGTTTGAATGTGTTCCACCCAAAACGAAGTGCCTCGCTAATAGAAAATGAGTGCATAGTGATTATTTAGTGATAGCAACCGACATACATAATGGTATACGGTTTTCGTATTTTCTCCAATAAATTATGTAAGTTGTCAGTGGAGCTCATTTTTTGTATTCTATGGTGACTTCCTATTGCCGGGGTAGCTCAGATGGTTAGAGCGAGGGACTCATAAGCCCTAGGTCGGCAGTTCGATTCTGCCCCCCGGCACCAGATATTATTTGTGATGGGAGAGCTGTGCCTGCGCACAGCTCGTGGCAGAATCGAAGGCCGGAGCCATGTCCCGCAGGGACGGGCGAGGCGGGGTCGAGAACACTTAGACTTTTGGAGCACGGCGTGCGACAAAAGACTTAGTGATTCGTGACCGATTCTGCCCCCCGGCACAACGTTGATTTTAGTGCATTTTTTGGTACAATAACCTACGTTTGGAGTCGTAGCTCAACTGGTTAGAGCGCCTCCCTGTCACGGAGGAGGTTG
>CAYZIR010000017.1:0-7232 GCA_964478705.1 uncultured Candidatus Saccharibacteria bacterium | reverse complement strand
AACACCTCCAACCTACATGAAACGCGCCTCCCCTGCCAGTTATTCTCAAGTTCTTAAGAACTTGAGAATACCAAATCCCGACGACTCATTTTATTACATCGATGGATCGGCAGGAGCTTCGTACGAAGACTGTAGTGATTGAAACGTACGCGAGCGTCGCTCAAAAACCGACAAAAGCTCATGGAGCGACTCTCTACTGACGCTTTCAACACCCGAGTCGCCTGCGTCCGATGTGGCGTCGGCACCAGCAACGTGAATAAATGAACGCACCGCATAGATAGCAAGTATGATGGTGACGAGAAAAACCACTCCGAGCATCAGGAGCCACGATTGTGTAAGTGACGGCTTTGTAATGGTGAAATGAAAGTTTAGATGTTTCATACGAATACTAGTTTCGAATCATGGTATGAAGTGACGCGCGAAGTATCCACTGTGGTTTCTTTTCGTCACCAACAGCAACAAGATTAACGTCGTCAATTATTGAAGCAAATGGAAGTGTATCGAGAAGCGATACAAGCTGTATCATTTTCTTCCATGAACCTTCTGACGAAACAATCATACGCAACTCGCCTTCACCGTCGTTACCTACCTCTTCTAATCGAACGCCATCGATTGTTATTGGGGCGCCGATGACATCCGCAAGCTTCTCAATCTGCTCGATACTTGTCACAGTTTCTGCTGGGGACACAACGTATGAACGAAGTGCTTCTTGCTCATCTGAAAGATCGTTCAAAAATCCACCGAGCTTACGGAGTGATTCTTCTCGTCGTATCTCTCCCTGCAATTCTTTGGCCTGCTCTTCGATGCGAGCTGTTTGAGATGATACAAACCACACCGCAACGCCGTACCCGACGACGAGTACAAGTGCTATACCGCCAGTGAACCAAAGGCCATATTCGCGATGGGTGGTTTTTTTCATACTAGTCATTGGTTGGTGCAATCACGAGCGTCAGACGAAAATGTAAATCTGTGTTTTGCGCGAGCGCCTCAATCGGTATGTGTACATCGGTAAAGAGTCCTGTGCCCCGAAGCGCATCACCGAATGCGATGAGCGAGGTACGATTCATGGCGCTTCCAGAGAGGTCAATCGTTGGCGACTCTGCCCCGCGTGTAAACGTAATGTTTTGGACTGACACTCCCGCAGGAACAACTCGAATAATTCGTGCGAGTGTCGCTTCAACAGGCAGTGTGTCATTAACCGTTTGTAGAATCTGCATGATTTCTTTCGTCTGTGCAACGCTTTCACCAGCGCCAGAGCTCTTTTGAAGCTCAACAAGACGTTTTGTTGTTTCAAGTCGCTCTTCAATAGCATCGCGTGATGCAATCGATGCAACCGCCGACGGAACGAGTGACACGATACCGAACACAAACACTCCACCGACGAGCACAAACAGTGCGCGAATGAAACGACGAGTTCGTTCGTGTGCAAGGGCGGTTAGTTCTTTGTGAGGGAGAAGATTTGCCACAGTACAAAATTAAAAGTTGTCTTTATGAAGCGCGAGACCGATTGCTGATGCATACGAGAGTGAATCACCGTACCCAACCGGAGGCACGTCGTGCTCAATCGATAACACATTCGTCCATACGTTCGCTCGAACGGTCGAGATGCGCAATCTATGCTCGAAAAACTCAGGGAGCCCTGCAATGTTTGCGTACCCTCCTGACAGGTAGATTTTTTTGATCGGATGCGCCGGCAGTTTCACCGTACCTTGATCTTTGTGCGACTGCCAATACACGAAGTAGCGTTCAACATCTTTTATCAATGCTTCGGTGAAACGCTTCATTGCTTCCTGTACCGCGGAATTTTCGGTGTATGCAAGCCCGGCTTCATTTTTAAGCGCCAAAAGTTCTGCTTCGCTCGCCTGAGGAAGTGCTTGCTTGATTGCGTGCGTGAGAGCATCGCCACCGGTTTCTACTGTTGTTGTAAATCGAACAGCTCCCCCGCCAACCACGGTGATACCCGATCGCATCCTTCCGATATCAACCACCATACAACCTTCGGTTTCCTTATGCGGAACAACCGCACGCGCAATAGCCTGCGCTTCAATTTCAAGCGACACAGGAGATAGACCTGATGCATGGAGCAAATCAGCGTAATCTTGGGCTATTAACTCAGGGAAAACGGATACCGCGACCACATTATCTTGTGATGACATTGTTGGTTCGTTGGGAGAAGGAGCAATCACGTCATAGTCGATGACCGCTTCCGCCGGTGCGATAGGAACGTGCTCTTCGAGTTTGAATTGCAAGAGACTTCTTACTTCATCAGGAGTCACGTTTGGTACGCGGGTGGTAAAAATATACCCCGGCTCTTCTGGAAGCGACGCTCGTACGTATGAGAGTCCGTGCTCTTCGCGCAGTGATGAGAGAAGTGCAATCAGCGCGTCTTTTTTTGCGATTGTTCCACCCATGATGATGCCCTCGGGAATTTCTTTTGTCCCAAATCGACCAACACGTAGTCCACCATGCGAGCGGACAAGTTCAAGAAATTTTACCGAGTGATCTGAAATATCAAGACCAACCGCCGACATGCCGATTGAGGACGGCACGGGAAACGAATGGAGAAGTTTCTCTACAAAGGACATACGAACAGTATACAAGCTCCAAAATCTAAACACCAAAGCCCCTGTCGGCCGGCAGGAAATTTGGACTTTGATGTTTGGAATTTTTTCCTACTTTGTTCCTGTTCCAGGAGGAACATCTTCAGTTGGTGTAAGAAATGAGAAGTGTTCATCGCCTCCAACTGCAAAAAGCATGCCGTTGCTCTCGAGTCCTTTGATCATTCTTGGTTCGAGGTTTGTGACGAAGGTTGTTTTTATACCAACGAGCGCCTGCGGGTCAGCAACCTTGTGTTTGATACCTGAAATGATCTGGCGCGGTGTTTCCTCACCAAAATCAACCATAAGCTTCAAGAGCTTATCGGTTTCAGGCACTTCCTCAACGGAAAGTATCTTCCCCACCCGTATCTCAACCTTTGAAAAATCGTCGTGGGTAATCATGTAACACGAATCATATAGCATGTAACGCTCGAGGGAAAGTTTAGTTCTTTTTTATATTCCATCTGCATTATTGAGTGATGGAACAAAAATCATCTGGAGAATTTCATCGAAAATTATCAGAGAATATCGATAGGTTTGTATATGGCGTATATGAAACAACTCAAACGTTCCCTCGTGACGAAATCTTTGGTGCAACAAGCCAACTCCGAAGGTCTGCTTTATCCGTTGCTCTTAATTACACAGAAGGATACACTCGTCACAGCAAAAATGAATTGGCGCATTTCCTTAAGATATCCTATGCGTCACTTAAAGAAGCTTTGTATATAATTCGTTTCGCCAATAAAAGGAGGTGGTTATCAGATGCTGATACAAATAAATTGGAGCTGATGGGAGATTCTATCGGAAAGATGCTCTGGCCGATATTTTCGCGTCCATAAATCCGACGCTACATGTTACACGATTCATGTTACACGTTCCGCGCCCCGTTCTCTGTGCGCATCAAGAAACCTCTGCAGTATAAGTGCTGCCGCTGATGCATCAATGTATTCTTTGTTTCCTTGATAGCGACGCGCTTCTTCAGATGAGAAATATTCATCCTGAAACATCACTGGAAGTTTGACCGCTGTTTCGAGCTCTTTCTTGAATACATTGATATCCTCCATGACCGGGTTCTCCTGCATCTGTGAGTCGAGCGAGCGACCGAGCACAATCATCCGCACTCCTTTTTCTCCTGCGAGTGTAGCAACATCTTCAACAAGTGTTTTGGTATTGGAAAGAATGGTCTCAGGAAACGCAAGTGTCTCCCCCACATCAGATGATGCGATGCCGACCCGCTTTGATCCGTAATCGATACCGAGGATGGTCATAGAGAAAGTGTAGCAGAAAAGCATACACTGATTCTTAAAAAGAAAAAGGCCGAAGACACACAACGTGTCTTCGGCCGAAATAAAGAACTAAAACTATGCGGAAAGTTTCTTCTTCCCGTTCGTGCTTCTGAAACGCTTCTTCCAGTCAGCAACCGATCGGGCAGAACCGCTCTGCGCCTTTTCGACGTGGGAGAAGATCTCCTCGACCTGAAGTTCGGTCACATCTCCATCCTCATACTTCTCAATGAGGCTCCTGAGAAGCGCCGCGTTCTTCTGCCCTACTGACTTGTAGAGACTTGTGAGACCACGGTGGATCTCAGTGATCCCATTCTTCTTCCGGCGCTTGCCCGAGAGAAACTCTTTGAGCTTCTCGAGCTCCACGCCATGTTGCTCGGCCGCCTTGGCGAGTGTGAGCCCGCCTTCGGTGATCGCGGCCGCTGCTCGCAAGAGCTTTGCTCGCGCAATCCTTGACCGCACCTGACTCACGTAGGTACGTGCGAGACTGGCCGGAAGACCCAGAAGCTCACCGATGCGCTTAATGGATTCTCCGCGCTCGATGAGGAGGCCGATCGTGTGTTCCGTATCCTGCTTGGTTGGAGGAAGGGAACCGCCCGTGTTCGCCTTGTAGGCGTGGGCGATCATCTCGGCATCGTCCTCGAACTCGAGGATGCGAACTTCGACTTCCTTTACCCCGTTGAGATCGAAGGCTTCCTTGCGATGTCGTCCTTCTACGATCTGAAAGTCAGGCGTGATCTCGATTGGGTCATTCATTTTGACACCGCTCTCGATCAGATCCGCAAGATACAGCACGTGATCCTGATTGAGCTGTTTGCGGACGAACAAGTTCTCCTTGAGATCCTTGATCGCGACAGTCCTCATTCCTTTGTTTCTCATTTCTTGCTCCTTGCCGTTGCTGGTTGCTGTTCGTCGGACGGTCCGACGAAGCGTGCGCGTAGCGCGCGCCATCCTGCACGCTTCTTTCTTAACTGTGACAACATCACACACATGCCAGGTTCGGGTCGTTCACTCTCCCACGTTGGTGGTTTGGGTGAAAACGTCACGGAGCCTAGTTCATCAGATCGAGTGACGACGTAAGCGCCATGCTTGCCGTCTTCTACGACTTTTTCGACGACAGCACGATATTCTTTTTCTTCACTCACGAGACGCTCCGATTTGATTCGAAGCCTTGGCAATTCTGTCTGCAAACGTGCGAAGACGCTTCGACAGACTACTCACCAATACGCTCGAATCCTTCCAAAGCGCAAGATCACTGTCGGGAATGTCTTTCCACGCGAGATCAAGAAGGGTGAGAATACCTTTGAGCATTTTTGTTTCTACCGCGGTAACATGCACAGCGCCCTGAGGCGTCACTGCTGTTTCTTGCGGTATGGTGAGTTGTGCGGAGGAGAGTTCTTTCTTAAGGAACACTTTCCGATAATCCAACTCCCCCTTTCTTTCCTTCCATGCCTCAAACATCTTCTGCCTTTTTTCGTCGCTGAATCCTTCCCGTCCCCAAATCGCCTGATATATCTTGGAAACGTTAACGTACCCAATGAGATCTGCTGCTTGTCTCGATGAGATAACACCAAACCCGATGAGTTCTGCAAAATTCCGTTGAACTGGAGGCATTCGCTCAAGCTCAATGATGCCGTATCCCAATACGTCGAGATAGCACAAAAACTTGATGAGAATGTCGCCGACGGGCGGTTTGTTGGGTGTGTTGAGCCACCGAGTGACCGAACTCACCTCGACACCACAGAACTCCGCGATTGGCTGTCTCGCCTTGACCGCTTCCTGCGTGCCTTTTGGCGCCCTTGCTTCTATGTGTCTGGCAAAATGCCTGACACATTCTTCAATATGCCCGCGGAAGACTTCATGTCGCTCTTCTCTCACATGTGTTCTCCTTTCCTCATGACAAAGATCAGTATCGACCCAGAGCGGAAAAACCGTTTGGGACGGAGTATCTTTACCATAAAATATATTCCGCGTCAATTACACTGTATCGCATTCGCTCATGACTACCGCTTGGTACGATACCCTACGAATGAAATACTACTTCGATTTTTAATCGATCAGGATCTTCAAAAAAGACTGCGTAGTAGTCAGGAGTGTATTCGGGAAAAGATTTCGGTGTGTCGTAGAGAGTAACTATATTTCGTGGCTTTAAAAACTCTTCGACAAACCGATCGACCTCTTCTTTCGAAGAGGCCTTGAATGCAAGATGATTGAGACCGACATTCTTTCGGTGAAAAGGAGTTTCGCGATGTGCGTCTTCAGTCTGCATAACCCAAAAGTCGACACTTCCGTTGCTTAAACCGATATATCCTTCGCCTTCGCTCACCATCGCATAGTCAAAATACGCGAGCAGGTCTGTATAGAATGGAAATGATTTCTTCCAATCGCTGACATTGAGTTGAAGATGGCAGAGAGATGCTTTCATGTGCCCTTGTGAGGAATCGGTCACGAGTTACTAAGTATTTTACGCGCTTTGCGCCTAAAATCCTAAGTACTCTCGACCCCGCCTCGTCCCGCTCTGCGGGACTCCGGCTTTCTCATCCTCACGTAGAGCTACAAAACAAAAGTCGCCGAACGCTGACGCGTCCGGCTCCTTTGTCTTGTGCCCTTGTGAGGAATCGAACCTCAATTACAAGCTCCGCAAGCTTGCGTCCTATCCGTTGAACGACAAGGGCAATATACCTAACGACCTACAACCTACAATAAACCGGCGGAATAAGCAAAAGAATTTTGGTTCGTTCACTAGAACCCGAGCATCTCCATGACCTTTTCTCCCAGCGATTCTGGAATATCTTCTTCAGGAAGTTTGCCGGCAAGTGCTGTGCGAATTGCATCGGGTTGAACGTCTGCAAGTGGAAGCGTGAGGTATGGCATGACCACTTTCTGTGACTTGATGATGAGACGCGGTTCGTGCAAGTGTTCGTGTATACCGAATGACTCAAGTGTTTTGTATGGATAGAGCACCGTATCAACCACAACGCCTTGTGCATTGATTTCAAATGCCACAGAGCGAGGATGGCGAAGTGCGTAGAGTCCGAGAGTTACCGCGCCGATTACGATGAAGACCGCGAAGAGAGCATTTCCAAAGATGAGCGCAAGAATGGCGCCGCCCAGTGCGACAATGCCGAGTATCCAAAACCAATCGCCGGAGCGCTCGCGATGCTCGTATTCAAGTGCGGTCCAAGACAGTGGTTGCATGATTCTATTGTAACTGACAACGAGCACCTCACAACGAACAATGTGGGTTTCTCATTCTCATGTTCTTAAGAACATTGGAACAAATGTGATGATGCTAACCAGGGTTCTTAGTTTCTACAGCTTGCCTGCCGGCAGGCAGGAAACTAAGAACCCT
>CAYZIR010000016.1:0-8084 GCA_964478705.1 uncultured Candidatus Saccharibacteria bacterium | reverse complement strand
CAACTAATATATGCCTTTAGTAAATATTTATTCTTCACAGAATCCTCCGAAAGAGTTGGAAGGAGTTGTCACTCAACTTAAAGAGTATCTTGCAAGACGATTAACTTGTTCGGGAATACAATTATCTCCGAGCGAGATCAGCGTCCGATTCATCCAAGTTGCTGGTGGAGAAATGATTGGAGAAATAGAAGTCGAAATTACAGCGCACGCTTTCCCGGAAAGGGTAAAAGAGCAAGATGAGATTTGTCGTGATGTAGTAGCTTACATTAAAGAAACAACGAGACTAGAAACAAAGGTCTGGCTTAAATTACCAGAACTTGGTCACAGCTGGTAATGCTCGTTCCAACATCGTCCCAGATAGCCAACCCGTGTTTTTGTAAAAAGTAGAAACCGCTCTCCCGAAGGAGAGCGGCGGTGTTGACCGAGGTCGGAGACTAACCCTCGGCTATCTGCAGGTGTCCAGTTCGGTTGCTGGTCCGAAAGAAGCCAGCGACGATCTGATTCGGCTTCCGGATGCCTCTCTGACCTGAATGGAAGTAGTCCGTGAGTCCCTTGAAATTCCAGCACTCACCGGACCCGTCCTCTCTCCCCAAGTCGTTCAAGAGGACATCGATGACACCGTACGGCGTGGTGAAAGTGACGCTTCGTCGATGGTGACAGTCGCCATCGAAGAGTGCAATCATCACGTCGAACTTGCTGGGACCGTTGATGATGTTGAGTCGTGCCATACAGCACCTCCTGAAAAGAACTGTCTCTAGGGTAGGGCAGAGACTTTCCCTCTTATTCCGACTTTCGGAACGACCTACCCATACGAGTAGGAATTAAATGTATTATATATGATAAAACTATATTGTCAAGTACTGAGATAAGCTTTAACTAGACTGCTATACTAGTTCCAACATCGTCCCTGCCTGCCGGCAGGCAGGCCAGATAGCCAACAAAACAGGCTCGTTTTCTCTCCTGCTATACTCAATCTATGAAACGAGTATTTTTTGTAGCGACGCTTCTCTTTTTTGTTTTTGTGGGGACGACCAGTGCACAAGAACTCCACCAAGAGGAACAAGCGGTCTGGCGCGCAAAGGTCATAGAGATCACCGAGCAAACCACCGAAACACAACCGTGGACTGACCTCATCACACATCGACAAACTGTCACAGCGCTGTTGATTAATGGAGAGCGTAAAGGTGAAACGGTAACGTTCGTTAACGACTTCGTACAACTTGAGGAAGGAAACAGATTCTTTCTGGTCTATACGAAGACTGTGGACGGACTCGAGCGGTATCGCATACAGGAAGTCGATCGAACAATCCCTCTGATGCTCCTTGCCCTCATCTTTGTGGCGGGGGTGCTTTTCTTGAGTAGAATGCAGGGTGTTCGGTCGTTGGTCGCACTTGTTGCAAGTGTCGGCACTGTTATTTTTGTCCTGCTCCCACTCCTGCTCAAGGGCTACCCGCCCGTACTCACAACGGTACTTATCGCTGGAGGTATTCTTGTCTTTGCGATCGTCTTCACGCACGGATGGAACATCCGTTCGTTGGTGGCACTCATCGGCACATGGAGTGCGGTTATCGTTACAGGCATCCTCTCGCATCTCTTTATTGGACTGACGAATCTCACCGGGTTCTCATCTGACGAATCAGTTTTCCTTAATGTTTCGACACATGGAGCACTCGATTTCACCGGACTTTTGCTCGCCTCAATCATCATCGGTGTTCTTGGTGTCCTCGATGATATCGCAATTACGCAGGTTGCTGTGGTGGGAGAGTTATCAGAGCACGACCCTTCGATTCCTCCACGCGAGCTCTACAAAAAAGCGTTGCGCGTGGGCAAGGAACATGTGGGAGCGTTGGTGAACACACTCGTCTTTGCGTACGCCGGTGCCTCGCTTCCGCTCCTCCTACTTTTCTATCAAACCGAAGCTTCAACAATCGCCCTTATCAATCAGGAGGTTTTGACGACTGAAATCGTCCGTACGCTGGTAGGTTCTATCGGCTTGATTCTGACTGTCCCTATTACCACCGCGCTCGCTGTTTTTGTCCGCGCTAAATTAAAGGGCGGGGGAGGGCATCACCATCACGCTCACTAGGGGTATACTAATTCCACCATCGTCCCGCATCAGACATATGAAAAAAATTGAAACACCAAAAAATAATAAGACCTCGTGGGGGCCGGTTGCTTCATGGTATGACGAGATGCTCGGAGGTAACGATACCTACCAACTCAAAGTTATTTTGCCGAACCTACTTCGTCTTTTGCCACCACGAGGTATGCGCATTATAGATATTGCTTGCGGACAAGGGTTCTTTTCAAAAATGTATGCTGATGCCGGCGCTACGGTGCTCGGCACGGATATTTCTCCTGAGCTCATAGCATATGCAAAAAAATATGAAGGCAAAAATCTTCGCTTTAGCGTTGCTCCGGCGGAAGCACTTACTCCTGCCGTAAGTGGGTCATTCGACGGGGCACTTATTGTGCTCGCGCTTCAAAATATTAAAGAAATGTCACAATCGCTCAAGGAAGCTTCACGTGTCTTGGTGAACGGAGGGGCACTTGTCATTGTTCTCAATCATCCCTGCTTCAGAATTCTAAAAGCATCTGCATGGGGATATGACGAAATGGAAGGAATTCAATATCGGCGAATTGATGCATACGGAACTCCGTTTTCTATAAAAGTTGACATGACTCCTGGCAAGAAAGCGGGGAATGCAAAGATCCACACGGTATCTTTCCATCGTCCTCTCCAAGAGTATTTTAAAGCGCTCAGTGGTGCTGGATTCTCAGTTGTTGGGCTTGAAGAATGGATTTCTCACAAACAAAGTGAACGAGGCCCCCGCGCGAAAGCAGAAGATACCGCTCGCAAAGAGTTCCCCATGTTTCTCACGATCGTTGCTCGTAAGCATTAGCAATTGAAGGTGAGGCAGTCACCTTATGTTTTGGAATAAAGTATTTCGCGAGTAGCCTAGATAGCAAAGCAATACATATGAAAATGCTTCTTACCGGTATCGCCGGAACAGGAAAATCAACAATCGTAAAAGCTCTTCAAGAGAGAGGAATTCCTGCACAAGATCTTCATGATGTGCCCGGCCTCTTTTTTTGGTGTGACAAGAAAACCAAAGAGAAGGTGAAATATGTCCCCACTGATTCACGAGAATGGTTTGAGACGGTGGATCGTCTGTGTGACATGGATCAGCTGAAAGAACTCCTTGGCCAGCACGAAGATATCATCGTGGCTGGCACTGCAAGTGGAAGTCAAGGTGACTATATTCCACTGTTTGATAAGGTCATTCTCTTGCAGGCACGCCCTGAAACGCTCATTCATCGCATGCAGACAAGAACAAATAAATCTGGATACGGAAAAACAAAAGCAGAACAAGACGATAATATCGAGTGGCAAAAAGAATTTGACCCGACTGTTATTTCTTACGGCGCTCTTTGTGTGAGCACGGAAGGAAATATCAATGACGTGGTAGATACAATTGTCAAAGAATATCAGGATGTAAGATAGGTACTCCTCTATCATTCTTGCCTGCCGGCAAGCCAGATAGCCACCATATTTTTTTGGGTTGTTTGAATGCAGTATACTGTTCTTATGTCCATCCGTTCTTTTTTCAAACTGATCGGTGCGATCGTGATCACGCAGTGTGCGGGTATCATCGGCTCGCTGTTCACGTCCTCCGCGATTCCAACGTGGTACGCGACGCTTGTGAAGCCCGAACTCAATCCACCGTCGTGGGTATTCGGCCCTGTGTGGACGACGCTCTATTTGCTCATGGGTATCTCGGCATTTCTTGTTTGGCAGCGGGGATGGGAACGGCGAGATGTGCGTCGTGCGCTCTCTGTGTATATCGTTCAGCTCGTGCTCAATGCTCTGTGGTCCATCGTCTTTTTTGGGATGCAAAGCCCCGGCGGGGCCCTCGTGACAATCGCCGCGCTCTTTGTCTCAATCGTCTGGACGATGGTGGTCTTTTATCGGATCTCGCGTCCGGCTGCTTATCTCCTCATCCCGTACATCCTGTGGGTCGGTTTTGCTTCGTACTTAAACTATGCAATCTATGTTCTCAATTGATTGGTTCGATTTCATCGGTCTCTTCCTTTTTATCGCCGGCTTCGTCATCGGCCTTGGTGCAGTGACCGTAATCGACATCCACGGCTTTTTGGGAAGAACGTCACCATACTGGACCGAGGCGACGACACGCACGCACAAAGTTACCAAGCCCATGATCTGGGTGGGCATCATCCTGGCGATTATCGGCGGTTCGATCTTCTATCGTTTTGAAGGATTTTCGGGCATCCCGCTCGTGCACGCCACGCTTGCGCTGCTCTTGATCGTGAACGGCATCTTTCTTTCGTTTCGTGTGAGCCCGTTCTTGCTCCAGCGCGAAAAAGAAGGACGCTCCACAGAGCTTCTTCCGACTTCATGGCAAAACAAGATCATGATCAGTTTGATTGTTTCGGATATCGCGTGGTGGTCGAGCGTTGTGTTACTTGTCATATATGTTGTTCGTTGAGGTTGAGTCCTAAAATCAAACGATGAAAGAATCCATCGCAATCATCGCCGCTATCCTTGCGTTCGTTGGAAACATCTCATATCTCAAGGACGTCGTGAAAGGTGCGGTGCGTCCGCATCCCTACACGTGGTTTATCTGGTCCATTGTTTCGATGACGACATTCCTCGGCGGACTCGCAAAAGGCGCTGGCATCGGTGCGTTGCCGACAGGTATCGCCGAAGGATTCACGATTATCATTTTCTTGTTCTCGCTCAAATATCTTTTCACAAAAGAGGCGGGTCATATTCGTACCATCGACCACTATTTTCTCGCGGTGTGTCTCCTTGGTCTCATTCCGTGGGCGCTTACCAAAGATCCAACGATCTCGGTTGTCATTGTTGTACTTATCGACATCGTGGCGTTTATCCCGACACTGCGAAAGACGTGGGCTCATCCCGAAACCGAACGGCCACTTTTGTATCAGATGAACGTCGCTCGGCATATCCTGACACTCTTCTCCTTGCAGACATACAACATCGCCACAACAATCCACTCCATCGCGATGATTTGTAGCAATACCATCATGACAGCGTTTATTAAGAGGAGGGGGAGAGGAATTTGCTAATATAGCCCCATGGCTAATAAACAACTTCCTAGCGGAACGGTGCACACACTCCCAACCGACTTCAAGAAGGCCATCGCCTCCGTACCCACAGCACAGGCGGTGTGGGACGATATAACGCCCTTGGCACGCAATGAATGGATCTGCTGGGTGATATCGGGTAAGAAGGCGGAAACGAGGGCTATTCGCATCACAAAGGCCATTTCGAAGCTCAAAGGGGGAATGCGGAGGCCGTGTTGCTGGGCCGGCTGTATCCACAGATAAACAATAAAATGCGTATGGTGCTTAAAACAATCGGGATCATCATTATTGTTTGTGCGGTCTATATCGGCGTTCGATATGTGGGAGCAACCATTCACTATGCATGTCTTGTCCCGCACGAAGACTGTCCGCCACCGTTTCGTGTTGTGGCTGATCTAGGATTCTTTGTAACAGGCGGTGAGCTCGTTCCGTTGTGGAGGCAGGATTAAGGCCATCTCCACAAGCTTTTTGGAGAGGAGTATAATGGTGTCATATGACATCAAAAAAACTTTTGCTGACCATAGCGGGCGTTTTTGTATGTATGTTCGCGCTCTACCTCGTCGTGTCGCCGACCGCGCGGTTGGTTCTTAACGGCGAACCTGTCGAGGATAGTGCAACCACGACCGATGAGACTGTCGCGACAACAACCGAACCAAAACCGATTGTTCAGGAACCCCCAGTCGTCGAGCCAACACCGACCCCGACGCCCACGCCGACTCCTACACCAACCCCAACCCCAACACCCGAACCAACACCTGCTCCAGAACCAGCAACGGGCACGTACACACAAGCAGACGTCGCGCTCCACAGCTCGGATGCAAGCTGTTGGTCAATCATCAACGGCAGTGTGTATGACCTCACTGCGTACATTCCAAAGCACCCTGGAGGTGCAAGCAAGATACGCCGTATTTGCGGTGAGGACGGCTCATCAGAATTTGACGGTCAGCACGGAGGGGACTCGAAGCCGGAGAACATTCTCGCCAAATATTGGATCGGCGTTCTTGTTAACTAACCATCACCTATGGATATCCTCACGCTCCACCTCATCATTCTCATCATCACCGCGCTCGTGGTTCTCTACGCGGACCACATGGGATTCCGCTACTTTACCGGACGCGCGCAAACGCTCTCGGGACGCTCGGTTGTCTGGACACACCGACTGGTATTCATCGGGCTCTTTCTGTTAATCGCGACCGGCATCATGCTCACGGTGCCGTCGTGGGCGGTGTGGTTCGCAAAACCAGCGTTTTACGTGAAGCTCGGATTCGTCATCACGCTCCTCATCAATGGACTCTTCATCCAAAAGCTGATGACCACCGCGACCCGCGTGCCGTATGCGTCGCTTTCGCTCTCCGACAAACGGATGCTCATGACCTCGGGCGCGCTTTCAGGAATCGGCTGGGTTGCCTCGGTCATCATTGGATTTTTCTTTTTGTAGGAGAAAAACCTGATCGTATCTCTCATCAGTTATGATTTATATTGTCGGAACAGATCATAAAATACAAAACAACGAGTCAACAGCGGATAATTCAAAGGTCACTGAATATTTCGAGTTCGTAAGACAAGAAATTGAACAGAAATCAATATTTGTTGTTGCGGAAGAGTCCTCGAAAGAATCAGCGGGGGAGAGATGTTCCAATGGTAAAACTGAGCTTGAAATAGTTGTTTCAGAATTGAATGCAAACAGGGAGAAAAAAGTTCTCTATCTTCCTGTTGATCCAGATCGAACTGAATCAAATACTCTAGGTATTAAGCGTAGGGAAAATATATTGGATGAATTGAAGCTCACGCTAGAAAGCTTAACGCACAGCAAACAATGGGAGGTCAATGCTTTAATGGCACCATATGATTGTCATCGAGAACGAGTATGGCTGGAGAAGATTAAACCCTTTACAAGCCAAAAAATTCTTTTTGTTTGTGGCTGGATGCATTGTGCGACCTTTAAGGATCTTTTAGATGAAAATAGACATGAATCGCTCATATTGAAAATCATTATCTGAGGTATTTAGAATCAGACCCAACCACCTTTTTCCGACGCAGAAACGCTTCCATTATCAAGCCCTATATTTGACATATATATTTATTCTGCTATAATTGAAGAGGATTAATAAATGCTAAGGGAATATATCCTTTAGCTCGTGTCGAAAGGAGAAATACGTTGAGCATGCTTTCCTCTGGTGTCTGGGATCGTGGTGGAAGTAGTACGATGACGCGGGGAGCTTTCTACTTCGTTCTCGGATCCATCTTGGCCTGGGGGTTCGCCCTCACGACCTTGGTCGCAAAGGCGACTGCAGGGTGGACGCCGGGCATTGTAGCACTCCTCCTCGTCGGTCTGGGAATTCCGCTTGTCGGAATCTTGATGTCCTTGAGTAGCGACAACGCTCTCATCTCATTCGTGGGCTTCAACCTGGTGGTCGGCGGTATCGCCGCCATCATCGGGCCGTTGCTCGCAGCATACACGCTACAACAGCCAGGACTCGTGGGGCGAGCCGCGACGCTGACAGGACTCGTGACGGCCGCCATGGCAATCAGCGGGCTCCTGTTCCCGAATTTCTACCGCTCTATCGGGGGCGCGTTGCTCGGGGCACTGACCGCCTTGCTGGTGGTGTACGTGGCTCGGGTTTTCATTCCGGCCATCCAAGGTGTCGGCATCATCGACTACATCGCTGCGGGTATTTTTTCTCTCTACATTGGATTCGACATGTGGAGGGCGAGCGACATCCCAGCGACCCTCGACAATGCGGTTGATGTCGCGGTCTCACTGTACCTCGACATCATCAATCTGTTCCTCACAATCCTTCGCATCTCGGGCGATAACGACTGATGTGTATGGATTGAAATATCCTGAATCGGGGTCAAGCCCGACGGAAGAAGCTTCACAAGCTTTCTTTCGTGGGGCTTTTTTCCATACCAGGAAACCCCGGACAAGGAAGACGTGGGGCTTCCGCAGTCCG
>CAYZIR010000015.1:0-10538 GCA_964478705.1 uncultured Candidatus Saccharibacteria bacterium | reverse complement strand
CAATGTGACGACGGTCTCGATAACGACAGCGACACAAAAATTGACTACCGAAGCAATGGCACCGGCGATACAGGCTGTTCGAGCTTAGTGGATACGACGGAACTTCAGCCAAATCGCACACTCACGGTTAATATTCCTGCACAAGAAGAGAGTTTTGATTCGTACGCGCGAGGGCAGGTGACGGTCAGTGGGCAGGGAACAACCTGTACCAGTGGCGCATGTACCTACAGTATTGCTGACGGACAGACAGTGACACTCACCGCAACGGCGCTCCCAACCGATGCCGGAGGAGCATCTTTCTTCACAGGATGGAGCGGGGATTGTAGTGGTTCGTCGGCAAGTGTGTCGATTCCGATAAATTGGAACAAAACGTGTACGGCAAATTTTCATCGTCATGGTTCGCCGTATCCAACAACACACACACTGACGATCCAAAACCCTGGCAATGGAAACGGAACGGTCACATTCCTTTCACAAGGTGTCACAACAACTTGTACGCTAACGCCAAACGGCTCATGTTCGTACACGGTAAATGATGACCAGCTCATTCACGAAATCAAAGCAAACCCTGCGAGTGGTGTTTCCGCGTCATACCCGAATCCCAACGAATCATGTTTCCAAGACTCAAACGTGTTCGTGCAAAGTTCGCGAACGTGCACGGTTAATTTCACGTTGAATACGGGGCCGTCGTGTATCGCATCGCCACAATCTGCTGAACCAAACCAGCCCATAGTATTCACTGGAACCGGTGGAACAGGGGCGTGGAGCTGGAGTGCTCCAGGAGCAACCAGCCAGACAGGGGGAAATTCGGATACATTCACTACGTCATACGGAACAACTGGAACAAAAACAGTCACGGTGACGCGCGGTTCCTCATCGAATACGTGCAATGTGAGTGTTACAAATACACCAACTACAGCTTATGTAAATGTACATTCAAACAGAAATACAAATATCAGCATTACTGGGCCGACATCGCAGTCAAGTCGTGCATTTGTTGCAAGTACAACACAAAGCTTTGATGCTAATCCCGGCGCATACAGCGTGATTCCAGACACGCTTCCCGGCTACACGTATGTCATTAACCCGTGTGGTACCGCATCGTGCTCACAAAATCTTACCGCAGGTGGCACCATCACCTTCAACGTTGTCTACACCGCTATTCCACCTGGCGCGAACTGCCAGGCATCACCCACAACGGTGCCAGTGAACACCAACACCACGTTTACCGCAAATAACATCACCGGTTCCTACACATGGAATTTCCCCGGTGCATATTTCATCTTCGCTCCGGTTTCGACATCGCAACCAAGCTACTCAGTGCAGTATCAAAATGAGGGTACCTATAGTGCGACAGTCACGGGTCAAGGAGGAACAACAGCAACTTGTTCGGTAACCGTTGGGTCAGGAACACCGCCGCCATTGCCATCAGGGTTCACAATGGATTTCTATGTTCGTTCTCCGCAAAACAATATCATCGGTAGCACCGCGGGTCCGATCTCAATTGCCTATGGCACCGACATCATTCTTGAATGGAACTCCACGCAAGTAAGTCCAAATGGTGGCTGTATCGCATCCGGCGATTGGAGCGGAGCGAAAACACGCAACCAGTTTGCCAGTGAGACACGAAGCGCAGTGACGACACCAACACCGAAAACCTACACACTTCGTTGTTATGGTTTTGCAACGGAGTACGGGGGTTCTGAACCATATATTGAGAAGTCAATCACGGTAAACGTCGCAACCACGAGCAAGGGAACAATCAATGTTGTCTCAAACGTACCAACCACGTGGAGCTTCACGGGGCCGACAGCAATCACACCACAGACAACACCGTCAACATCGGGCGGACCACACATCGTTGATCCGGGGAGCTACACGATTGTTCCCGCGGCGCTCTCAGGATACGAAACGCCAAACCCTTCATACACCGCTGCACAAACGGTGTCTGCAGGAGGCTCGATTACCTACACCCTCACATACACACCGCTTCCATCGGGAGGAGTTGATATCAAAGCAAATGGATTCGATAATCCGCCAGCAATTGTGAAGGGAACAAGTGCAGAAATTTCATGGACAACAGACACTGTTGAAAAGGGAAGTTGCGTCGCATCAAACGGGTGGTCTGGTTCGCAAGGCCTTTCGGGTTCAGTTCAAAGCGGTACGCTGAATGCAAACACCACCTTCACGCTCACGTGTACGGACTCAAATGATGGTACCGATGTTGCCGATAGCGTCACGGTGCCGGTGCGGGATCAACAATGTGGCGATGGTATTGATAACGACGGCGACACACGCACTGATGAAGACGATCCAGGGTGTGGTGCTGGTGACGGTGACGATGATGATGAAGGAAACCCATGGCCGGAATGTTCTGACGGTGTCGACAACGGCGACAACGAGGATACACTCTCCGATGCAAACGATCCCGGATGTGCAACGAACGGAGTGTATGATCCCGAAGATACCGATGAAGAAAATGACGGGACAGTGATTACCGAGTGTAACGATGGATTGGACAACGACGGTGACGGTACGGTTGATGAGAGCGATGTCGGTTGTGCGAATGACAGCGATCCATCGGAACTCGGTGAACCGGATATTCGAGAAATATAACGAGAGACAGCGCGTAAGAGTTTAGTCCTAGATACCGCGCACAACACCGACTCTTCCGTAAGAAGGGTCGGTGTTTTCTGTCCATATATTTGTGTATAACCCGTGTATAAGCAAAATGCTAAAAAAGCTCTTTATATCGGCATTTTCGAGCGGTGACAATGTATCAATCCATTTTTAGCCAACAAAACCTTGCTTTTTCGATGATTATGTGGTATCTTGGCGTTAGTTTTCGTGCGTTGTCTTTCGTAACAACCTAAGACATCTCGCGACTTGTTCTTTGACAGGACAAGTCTATTGATATCGGTAGCACAACCAACAACCCTTCGGGGAGAAAGGAGCACGTCGTGAACCGAAAGAACATTCTCGTAATCGTTGGTTTGGGGCTTCTGTTCCTTACCCTTCCCGTTAATGCTGAAATTCTCACACCACTCACCACGTCCGATGACTGGAAGGTCATCGACATCGGCGCTCCGTACACAGAGGCGCACATGAACCGGGTCGGTGGCATCGCGTTCGCCGAACAGTTGAACTGTGGCTACATCGCAGGTATCAACACGGCGACGGCGGCGAGTCGGATGAAGGTCATCGCTCGCCTCGTTGGGCAGAAGATGATTCCGACGAGTGTGTATACTGAACCTGATGATCTTTTGGAAATCTGGCATGCCATGGTTGATGGTGACACCGCTAGTGTTGGTCCTTTTGCGGGTCTCCGTGACTTGTGGGGTGCAGATATTCTTCTGGCCTCAGCATCTCAAGGTGGAGGTCGAGGGGGTGGCGCATTCGCTGTGGTCGGTAGCTCTCGTATTGATACCGCAGCACATGAATGGGGTCATTGCCTCGGCATGAATCACAGCATAGAAGATCCTCAAACCCCGAAGTGCGACCCAAACGACCAAGACTGTCTTCGGAGTCATGGATTCGTTGGGTACACCCCCGAGGGTGAGAAGTTCTGCGACTTGCTGGGCATGGGTTGCGAAGCCAATACCGAGCGAAAGCTGTGTTTTGCCAACCCGTCCGTCCTCTACAAGGGTCAGCCCTTTGGTAAGGTGGGCGAGGCTGAAGCAGCATTGGTCGGCGAACGCAACGCAGTATACGCTAAGGACTGGAAGCCCTCTGGCTCTCCGAGTCTCTGTGCTCCAGATCCAGGTAGCGTATATCTTCTCGGTGGACGCTTTCAGCTCATCAACCACGTTAAGCGACCGCTTTCTGAAGGTCGTGCGACAGCGGTGAAGCTCTCAGACTCGAAGGTGAAGTTCACCTACGAGAATCTCAAGCCGACGGTTGTGACACTCTCCTGCAGCGCCGGGAAGCTCACGGTCAAGGTGACCGGGCAGCTTCCGAAGGCGGTAATGCGGTCTCTCTTGGTGCTCGACACCGAGACGGGTCGGAACAAGAGCTTCATCAAGCCCGCGGGGACTGCATTCAAACCCGCGACTGACTCGACCACCTTCGCTTGCAACTAAGTAATAGACTTGTCTCTGTTTAACCCACCCGGTCCTCGGGTGGAAGGACGGTCGCTCGGCGTTCTGCCAACGACCGTTTTTTCTTTTTATACAAAGGCTAGACATTTTTTGATGTATGAAAAAGCCCGCAACGGAATCGTTGCGGGCAAAAAAGAAAAGGAGGTTACTCGCCAGTCCAGGTGAACTTGTGCGTCCAGTTCGACGAGCTATTGTTGGTGAAGTTCTTGTAGCAACTTCCCGATTGGCAGTAGTCGCCAGAAGGGAAGCGCGACGAGTTCTTCGAGCGGGATGCGGAGCCTCCGGACTTGTAACCCTGGTGTACATGCTCACCATTCCAGCTACCACAGCCGGTGTCGGTCACCATGGTGCCGATTGACTTCGAGTAGTATTCGCCATCGCCTGATGTCGGGAGCGAGAAATATCCCGTGTTGTTTGTTGAAATGTGCAAGAAGCGGGTGTACCCCAGGAGTGTCGATGTCGGAGAGTGTATGACGGCGACGTCCTGGGCGTCACACTCTCGGTCGCCTCCACCAGTGCGAATCTGAAATCCCTTCAGGCGACTGGTCTCGCGGGACGCACCAGAACGTTTGAAGATGCCACGGAAGTAGACAGTGTAAGTGCTGGTGTTGTCCCAATCGAGATAGTCGCCGGATCCCGAACCACACGATCCACCATGCCAACCGCAGTTGAGACGCACCGACTGCCCCGATGAGCCACCAGCGGGAAAGATGGAAGCGGTGTACGTGCGGGTCGTCGCACTGTCGCTTGGATTCGAGAACCCGAGCAGGACACCGAAGAAGATCGGCAAAAGCCAAATGGTCTTTCGCATCACATTTCTCCTTTCAAGAGAATGAAGTGATTCTTATTTCGTGCTTGATGCGACGAGTTCAACAAGTGCAGTGAAATCGGACTTGGAAACACCGGTGGCGTGAATGAAAGTGTCTCCGAAGGTCTCGGGAAAGTAAGCGTACGCGTTCTGGAAGGTGCCGGTTTTCGTGAGCGACTCAATCAACACGACATCACGCCCGTTTACCCACTTGATCTTCGGACGGTCAACGGCGACGTCTTCTTCAACTGAAGTGAACCGCGAACGACCGATGATGACCTGACCGCCGTTGACGGTGTACGTGCGACGCGCCACATACACGGTGTCGCCGCAAGCGACCGCACCGGTGTTCATGTCATCGACTTGCAGCACGTATTTCTCGGGAAGGTTGAGCATAAGATTGAGTTCACCTGCCTCTTCCCATGTGGCATTTCGACTGTAAGGTGTGTCACAGAGATCTTCGTATGCGATGTATTGCTCCGGCACTGGTGTACCCTCGGGGGCGATGAAGATGCCGTCGATATCACCGATGAAGCGTTGCTCAAGCTGCTCATCTTTGAGAGCTTTATCGATAGTGTCGAGTTCGGTGATTTTGTTCAACTCGAACTCGCTGTCTGCCCACAGTTTGTCGCGCATCATCTGCACGCTGATATAGCCAGTTGCGACGAGAAATGCGACGGTGATGAGTACCTTTGATACTCGACTGAGTGTGAAATTCATGATGAACTCCTTAGATGATACGTTGGTAGAGCGGACTGCTCCTTCGACTATACTACGACTACGGACTAAAAACCTCCTTTCTCTATGTTGTTATCAACGAACAACGAGAAGAATGTTGTAGATGTTCGGTTGCACCATACATCCCGTATACCTGCCGTGCATGATACGGATGGGGGATAAAATTACCGTAAAGTTTTAAGCAGGTTTAGTCACCTTCTTGTTGTGAGAGAAGATGCCCGAGCCCACCTCATTTTTATGTGTATTTTCTTATTCTCGAGTTCTTAAGAACTCGAGAATAAGAAATGACCGCTCGCTCCTACTTTTCTTTTTACGAGTCCCCGTGTAGTGTGCACGTATGCGTCGACGAATAGGCATTTTCATGTGGTTTGTGGTTGCTGGTCTCGCCGTACTGATTGCGATGAGTATGTTTGATGCGCGCACGATTCTCTCAAAACCATCGGTAGAGCGCATGATCCCCGACGCGCTTCTTCCACAAAAACCAGTCACCATTCTTTTTATCGGGGATGTGATGCTCGGACGTTTGGTCCGTCAACATATGCGCGCGAACGGTCCGGATTATCCATTTGAAAAACTTGGCACACTCTTTACTGATGTGGACGCTGTCATCGCGAATCTTGAAGGGCCAATCACTCTGCTCGACGCGCCGGATACACGCGTCTCTCCCGAACAACCATTCTCGATGCGATTTGCGTTTGATCCCGAATCTGCAGGAGCGCTCGCTCGCGCTGGGATCACGCACGTTTCGCTCGCGAATAATCACGCGCTCGACCAAGGAAGCATTGGACAGCGCGACACCATCGCACACCTTACTGACGCGGGCGTAATTCCGTTTGGAGCGAAGAACGACACACCGCTTGGCGTCACCACAACCCTCACGCTCAGTGGTCGCGACATTCGTGTCGTTGGTCTTGATGCGACGATCGCTCGACATGATTGGAACGCTATTACAGACGCTCTCAAAGAAATTTCAGAGAACACCACGATTCTCGTGTTTATGCACTGGGGAAACGAATATGAAACGACGCATTCAGAAGAACAAGAAGCAATTGCACGAACGCTTGTTGGTGCTGGCGCGGACGCAATTATCGGTGCGCACCCGCACGTCATCCAAGACATTCAGACAATCGACGGCGCGCCGGTTTTCTATTCGCTCGGTAATTTTATCTTCGATCAATATTGGGATGAGAGTGTTCGCGATGGTCTCGCAGTGAAACTTACGATTGATGGCGACGACATTTCCTACGAAACGATTCCTATCACGCGTGACTATGGGGGAGTACAGCCATTTATAAAATTATAATAAAAAGACAGGCTTATTTTTTAGTTACCTAAAACGTTTTCTTTTATTATGAAAATTAGGACGGTAGGAACATTCCGCCCCTACTTGTTCCTAGAAAGGAGGTTGTATTCATGCGACTCAGAGATAAACCACAACCGCATCCGCCTGGTCCTCGCGGACCAAACCGTCCACGTCCGAAGTGATGTGGACGGAGCAGGAAGCCGGCACGACAGTAGTCGTGCCGGTCTTTTCTTTCTATTATTAAGGGTATGAAAGGAGTGTTTACTAAAAGCAAGATAGGAAGAGTGCTCGTGATTGCACCGGACACATTGCTTATCAAAAAATTGAGAGATGCATGTGCATTAATACGAAAAACAGATCCGCAGGAGTATCGGCGCGTGGAGAATCGTCTAAATATGATTATCGTGAGCAACCTCTATGGCTATACGAATGAATTTTTTATGCCAGAGAGAATATGGATTACAAATAAGTCGCTTCTCTATAAGAACGACGTACCTTGGCTCGCGTCGCTCATCGTTCATGAAGCGTTTCATGCGACACAATTTCAAAACGGGAAATACATTCTCCCGCTCGCGCGACTTGAACCTCCCGCGTTGAAAGCGCAGGAGAAATTTTTAAAGAAGGTTGGACATACCGATGAAAACGTATTTCATAGCCTTATCAAAAAACGATATTGGGAAGCGATGGGCAACGATACTCGAAGTTATGCTCACTTTCGCAACCTTCTTCTTGTTTTTAGCAAAGGAAAACGCATTACGTAAAAGACACCCGTTGTTTTGAAAGTTCTCTCAAAAGATTTATAAAAATTATAATCGTACAGAACTCTTCTTCAGCATCAGCGCCGCAATTCCTTTATATTTTCCTTTCCCTAAAAATGCAGGAGAAAAAGATCTTTTCGCGCGGATTGGCTGAGTTCCGACGTGGCCGACAATTGTTCCACGCTTGATGTGTGCGAACTCTCGCAGATTCGGTGATTCCTTGAATTTTGGTGGTGCTTCAAACACGCCGATCATGTCGAATACCTCCTTCGGTTTCTTTCGTACAGACTCATTTTTTCGATCGATCATAGTGAGTGCGCGGAGAATACTCATCGTGTCTTTGAGTGGAAGCTCAGCATTCTTTTTCTTTTTTAGGAACGCTCGGCCGTATTCCAACGAAATACCGTTTTTACATTCGCCGATGAGCGCTCCGCGTCCAAATTTCTTTTGATTGACGCGCATGATCTTCGAGACCGTCGTTGCCTTGAGTAAACATTTCAGCTTTGGAGTAATGGGACGCACGATGATGCCGACGGATTCAAAATCGGATCGTGTTGCATGAAGATCGATGACGGCATCTTGCTTCCGGATGAGAGGAGAAAGTATATGAGCGATTTGTTGTTCGAGAGAGCCGGAAGTTTTGCCTGGGAATGAGCGATTGAGATCGGTTTCGATGAAACGCTTGTTTTTCTTGATCGCGTAGGGATTCGCGATGATGAGCGAGAGCGTCCCCTCGTTTATTTTCAAACGTTTTAATCCATTGAGTACTTTCAAGCCGAACTTCTCATCACCATGAAGACAAGCAACAACAGCAACATGCGGAGAGCCTGAGCCAATTATCGTCACTATAGGGTTTTTAATTTTTGAAAGCATAGAATCAGTGTACAGAAGAATAGGTATGAAAAGGAGGGCAGATGTCTGCCCTCCGACCGCTCACAATGCCTTTCGACAAAGTTCGCGGCATGTAGACGCCCAGTGCTCGATTTCCGAAAGGTCGGATGTTGCTCCGAACATTCGGAATTCGATTGTCCCATGGACGGAGATACGAATCAGGCGCCAGCATTGACGAGGATCGGAAGCAAACCCTTTTTCGATGGCGAGATCTCGGTAGGTGTCCCAGGAACCAAATGGTTTCGGTTCCGAATCGCGCGCCATGACTCCATACATACGAAGTCGTTCGCCGTCGGAGTGATCTCCCATCGCGCAGAGTCGGGAGAGTTCTGAAACAACTGCATCGTGAACGCGCACTGCTGTTTCTTTGTCCGGCATTCCGATTTGCACGTGAGTCGCCGCAACACGGCACGCCGCGAGCAAGAGCTCTTTTGGGAGCGTCTCCACAATCCTCTGGTAGCGTCCGGTCGGATCGGGGAAGACGTCGAGTGGCATGTCGTACGGTGCAAGCTCACAGTGTAGAGCCTGAAGTCCGTAATGACTGAGAGCTCCATTCAATGCGGAGTCATTGCGAAGAGCAACTGCGAATTCAGCTTCGTCCTTGCAAGGACCGATGCGCTCCTCGAGCTGGCACGCCGAGAGTTCGTATGAGAACCGTGGCTGTGGCAAGAGGGCAAGAACCTTCGGAGCTTCTGGTACGATGACCCCTTTTCGGGTCAGAAAGCATTCGCGTTCTACACCGATGAAGAGTGTCTTCTCAGGGTCGAATCGAAAGCGGTCATCGAACAGTGTCGTTGATGTGACTGTTTGAGCTTCGGCAGTTTCCGGCATTGTGGTTCTCCTTTCCTCGTGTGATTGAAAAGAACACATTGAGAACTCGTGAAACTGAAAATGAAATATCCCGTCCTTTCCGCGCATGTCAAAGCATGTGCTGAAAGGACGGGACGTTCCCGCGGTGCCACCTTTCTTGGTCTATCGTGACGACAAACCCTCTTCTCGACGCTACGCTTCACGAAGTATGTAGGTATCGATGTTCCCTTGATAACGGGGGATTCCGAGTTTCCACTGTATGCAGAAACCACCTTGTCTTTTGAGAGACGACACTGGCCCAACCCTTTAAGGTATGAGCTTAAAGGACCAACGTATAAGTTTTACTGTTCTCATGACCTACCGCAGATACTATCATGTCGCTATTCTTCTGCAAGAGAGCATGGAAGTGTTAAGCCATACATTCAGACCAACAGCATGAAGAAATTGCTCTTGCAATCGGAAACGTTCTTGAGAAGTTCCTATGAAAGACCTTACTCCCAGGTCTTTCTTTTTGTATCACAGCATTCCTCGGATGGAATCAAGATATGTTTTATTGTTCAAATCATGTTCGACACCAGAGAGGAGCACTAGTTTTTTGGAACCGCGCCAGCTCGAAAAACGTTTTTTGACACGACGAAGAATGAGCGCACCCTCCTTGTCACCTACGAGGAATACAGCAGACACTTTCTTGTGAGAGAGAAAAGGAGTTTTGGAAAATGCATCTCGACGTCTTACACCAAGCCACTTTTTCCATGCTACAGGAAGAAATCTAAGGTCATCTTTAAAATAAGGTGAAAGGGAGGCGAGAATTATTTTTTTAAAAGGATGTCGTTGAGCAAGGACTGTTGCAATCATGGCGCCAAACGAAAACCCAACAACGGTTGTATTCTTGGTGTCTATATTTTTACAATAGAATTCGCACTGAGCGACCCAATCTCTCATCGTTGTTCTGGACCACTCAATAGGACATGTTTTTACTATGTAGCCTTTTGATGTACCTATCCGATGAAGAGATCTGTATTCTGCCTGTGATGGTGTGTGTCCAAATCCTGGAAATATGAGAAGGTGTTTTTTTCGCTTCATTCTTCTTATTCTATCCCATCTGCATGCTGTTTGACGAAAAAGGCTCAAAA
>CAYZIR010000014.1:0-12761 GCA_964478705.1 uncultured Candidatus Saccharibacteria bacterium | reverse complement strand
CGTTTGGAGTCGTAGCTCAACTGGTTAGAGCGCCTCCCTGTCACGGAGGAGGTTGCGGGTTCGAGTCCCGTCGATTCCGCAGAGTACGCAATGTCCGGCCACTAGGTCGGACATTTGCTATGTGAGGGGACGAGAAAACCGCAGGCGCGCCATTGGTCTGAGCGCCGAGGTGGGGTCGCGAACACTTAGGATTTTCGAGCCTTGCGAAGAAAATCGTTAGTGATTCGTGACCGAGTCCCTGCCTGCCGGCAGGCAGGCCGTCGATTCCGCAGAAATTCAAAAGACCTTTTGTTCTGTAACGAAAGGTCTTTTGTCTTCTATGTAGTATAGTAAGAGCAAATATTAGCAGTCGTAATGTATATAGTATGGAATCAACTACACGCCTCGGATGGATTAAGCTCATCGGTATGCTTCTTCTGGCGGGAATTATTATTGTCTCAATCCTTCGCGATCGTATCGTCAATCAACCATACCGTGAAGTCTCAATAACAGGACGCGGAACTGTTGAATACGTTCCGGATATCGCAAAGGTAACGCTCGGTGTACATGTCGAAAAGCCGACCGCACAGGCTGCACTCACCGAAATGAATGCGGTTATTGATCGTGTCATTCCCGCAATCGAAGCGTTGGGAGTTTCACGAGATAGTATCTCGACAGCAAATCTTTCGCTGTACCCGCAGTATTACTATCCATCTGAAATGCCAAGTCAAATCAGTGGGTACACCGCAGACCAGCAACTCACGATTGAACTTGCAATCGCATCTTCAACCGATATTGTCGGCAAAGCAATTCAAGCAGCAAGTATTCAAGGTGTTAATCAGGTCAACAGCGTCACGTTTGACGCATCAAACATCGAAGACTTGAAACAGCAAGCAACACTCGAAGCACTCACTGATGCACGTGGACGCGCACAGACACTTGCAGATGCTGCTGGGATTAAACTCGGTCGCACGCTTGGTTGGTGGGCAAACCCAATTTCAGTGCCTGGTAATCCTATGCCGTACTATGATAGCTACGGTTACGGAGGTGATATGGGCGGTGGAACGACTGTCCCTGCTGGCACATCGGAAGTCATCATCGAAGTAAACTTGAACTACTCGACAAAATAGACGCGGAATCGCTACCAGTACGCGGAAATAAAATGAACGAGGCCGCACCCGATGGGTACGGCCTTTTTCGCGACAAGCATTGTGCGAAGGTTGTCTTCAGTATCGGAACAACAAGCCCAGAGTCGGAACGATACAGAAGTAGAGACAGCGCCTCTTCCGATCGATCAATCCCCCGAAAAAGCAGAGATCGGTTCGGAAGAAACCTTCAATCCGATAGATACCGAGGCGTTTTTCTGCTCCTGTTTTCAGATTGTATTGGATGCTGGAAAATACTTCACTGCCGTCGGCTTGTCTGTGGAACCTCATCGGAAATAGTCCGAATCTCATCGCCGTGCTCCTTTCGAAAATCCATCCTCAGACTATAGAAGTTTAGATATCGAGTCAATGCGGGGGCAGGAATTGGTCACAAACTTCTTTGTTTCCGTGTCCAAACATTAGGAACGAGTCTTTCTTTTGTATCTAAACTTTAGAGTGAGTCTCCTATTTTCAAAAGCCTCGGAAGGCGTGTCGACGCCGGACGGAGAATAAACGCACGCGCGTTTATTCGTGCTTTTGAAAATATGGAGACGAACGAACCTTTGTAGCGGGGGCAGAATCGGTCACAAATCACTAAGTCTTTTGTTCGTCCTCCGGACTCCAAAAGCCTAAGTGTTCGCGACCCCGCCTCGGCGCTCTCTCCTGCCTATGCAGGCGCGCCTCCGGCCTGCAATTCCTGCTCCACACGCAAAATAGCAAAAACAAAACGCCCCGAAAGGGGCGCTCTGTTTTTGTATTGTAGCGGGGGCAGGAATTGCACCTACGACCTTCAGGTTATGAGCCTGACGAGCTACTACTGCTCTACCCCGCAATGTATGCACGGAGTATACATCAAAAATCAGAACTACTCAACTAATCATCGCTCGGTTTCTCGAGAACAAGAGATGGTTCGACACCGGCCGCGGTTCCCGTAATGCGCAACACATCTTTATCAATTTTACCGAGTTCTTTTTTGGCAGTGTTGTAGTGGTTAATTGTTGTACCGAGTGCACTGCCGAGTTTTACCATGAAGCCATCGAAGTTCGCGATATGTCGCCCCAGCTCACCAACATTCTTTTGAATGTCCTTTGCCTGCTCTTCGATCTGGAGACTGCGCAAGCCTTGAAGAACAGTTTGAAGGTATGCGAGGAATGATGTCGGCGAGACGATGATCACCTTTTTACCAAACGCATAGTCGATGAGATCGCGCGTTGATGTTTTCACCGCACCGACTTGGTTGATCAAAAGATCGTAGTAGATTCCCTCGGATGGGATGAACATAAAGGCAAATTCCATCGTGTTCTCGCCGGGACGCACATATTTACTTGTTTCATCAATACGATTCTTGAGGTCAGTCTTAAACGCTTTTTCGTGTTGTTCGCGCTCGGTTTGGTCGCGCGCACCAAGAACACGGTTATAGTTCTCGAGTGAGAATTTCGCATCAATCGGTACGATCTTATCTTTAATAAACACCACGGCATCCACAATCTCACCGTTGCCGAATGCATACTGCATTTGGTACGAGCCGGGAGGCATCACATTCTGTAACACGGTCTCAAGGTAGTATTCACCGAGAATCCCCCGCTGTTTTGGGTTTTTCAAAATGTCTTGGAGATTCTGAAGTTGATCGGCGAACGACACGACCTGCTTGTTGGTCTCATCAAGCTTGGTGAGTCCCTCAGTCACCTCTTTGACGATGCGCGCGGATTCACCCAGCTGTGTTTTCATCGAATCATGCATGGTCTTTGCGCTCTCACCGAGCTTTGCATCAACCGTGCGCGAGAGCTCGTTAATCTGTTGGAGTACGAGATTCAATCCTTCCTGCGAATTCTGTGTTGGTATTTCATCCTTTCTACGAGAAACCATCACCGCAACGACAATAGCAATACCGACAAATACAAGTCCAAGAAGAATGGCGATGGGGGTAGTCATGGACTCCAGTATACTCGCTAGATTCCGTTCCATCAAAAAACTGACCCCATTCTTTCGTTATGATATAGTAGCTACTGCATACGTAGCCATTAACCAGCAACATCATGACTATCGTTGAAACCATCAAAGAAGAGATTAAAAACGCCATGCGTGCGAAAGACTCCGTCAAACTGAGTACCCTGCGTGGGCTCTCAGCGGCATTCACGAATGAAGTCGTCGCAAAGATGCGAAAGCCGGACGATATCCTTTCAGATGAAGAAGCATTGACAGTCATCGCTCGCGAAGCAAAGAAACGTAAGGATTCCATTGAACAATTCACGGCCGGAGGTCGTCCTGAGCTTGCGGAAAGCGAACAGGCAGAGTTAGCAATCCTCGAGACATTTCTCCCTGCGCAGATGAGTCGAGAAGAAATTGAGAGCGCTGTGAAAGCAAAACAGGCCGAGCTTGGCGCAACCGATCCTGAAAAGAAGGGTCAATTCATTGGAGCAGTTATGAAAGACCTCAAAGGCAAAGCTGACGGAAAAATCGTACAAGAAATTGTTGAATCTCTCTTCTCATAAGTTCCCTGAATACAAAAACACCCCCGCAAATGCGGGGGTGTTTTTGTTAGCAGGGAGTGCCACTGCTTGTAATGCACGTCGCTTCGCCTGCATTTTCATGTGAGCGAGCGCCAAGATACCCTGTGGCAAGTAGGAGACTAAAACTCACTACAAGAAGGACGACAAACGAGATGAGATACTTGAGAAATGATTTTGTTACCATCACCCAAAGTATACCGTTTCATTCTCCTGTTTTCAAAACCAGCGTAACAGGTAAACAAAAACCACCCCTTGCGGGGTGGTTTTTGCGTTACGAAGTAACCTAGGAAACTTCTTTCGAAGTTACGCTATGTTAGTTCGCTACGTCGTCGTTCGAAACGTAGACATCGTCTGTCTCGTAGTCTTCGAGACCAGTTGCGACGAATGACTCGCTACCTGCTGTACCATCGGCGTCAAAGCTGATGCCGTTGATCTGTGCGCGGTAGTAGCCTGCGCCACTGATGACGTTGTCGTTGTCGAAGGTGACGAGCAACGTAAAGGTGCGGGTTGAACCCTCGCTGACCTTGTAACCGTAGCTGTTGTCACCTGCGCTGTTACCACTTGCTGAGAGCGTGTCAGAAACTGATGCGCCCGTCGTTGCAGTGCCAGATGCGTCTTCAATCTGGTATTCAACACCGTCAGAACCGTCCGCAGATGTGTCTACAACTGCGCTGTTCTCTACCCAGAAGTCTGCTCCGAAAGCTTCAACAGTGAACTCGATTTCGTAGTTCGCCTGTGCTTCGTCGCCACCAACTGGTGATGTTGCTGTCGTGTCAACCAACGTGAGGATGATACCCTCGGTGCGAACCGTGTGAGTTTCACCTTCGTATGAACCGCTGAGCTGAGATGTACCGAGGTCTTCACCTGAGTCAACTCCCTCAACGTCCCAGAGGTCGATTGCGCTTGATGATGCGTTCAATACAACTGCATCACCTTCATCGAAGTTTCCGGTCAAGCCGTTGAATTCGACCTGAACTTCCATTTCGAATTCGTCTCCATCTTCGAGAACAACATCTTCATCATCGAGGTCGAAGATAACAGTACCCGTTGCCGATGTGCTGTTGTTGACTGAGAAGTCATTGTACTCCTGACCGTCGATAAGAATCTGAACGTCGTTGACGAGACCTGCGTATGTGTCGCTACCGTTTGCTGCTGCAATGTCGAAGCGGAGTTCGTTGATCTGAAGACCACCGTCTGCGCTCAACTGCATGATACCGAGAGTGACCCAGTCAGATGTTTCGCTGTCTTCAACTTCAACGACCATAGGGTCGATGTCGTCATCAGACTCCGTAACACTGAGCTCGTCGTCACCACCAGCTGTCTCGATTGAGATCGATACGTCGTCACCGCTCTCACCTGTGTACTGGTCAATACCAGCTTCATCAAGTGCGCGTACGCCCTCGTTGTCAACTGAAACCAACCAGTCGTTTGCGCCTGAGGTGCCTGCACCATCAACGCTATCTGCGACATCGAAAGCAACTGTGAATTCAGCAGTTTCGCCAGCACCGACAACAGTGTCAACACCGTTGAAGCGGAAGCTGTACTCATCACCACTGACTTCTTCGTCCCAGTTGTCTTCATCGCTCAAGTCTGCGTCTGCGACTTCCTCGCCGTCAAACCAGAGAGTTGCGCTGTCGAAAGCTTTCCATGGGTCTTCCTCACCTGCTGTGGTTCCGTCCCAGTTAAAGTTAACTTCAACACGCTGTACCTCTACGTCAGAATCCTCAACATCGAATTCGAAGTCGAGAGCCTCTGCGCCTTCCTGGCCTTCCTCAAGTGATGTGTCATCGCCAGACTGTGTGTCGAAGTCTTCGAGTGATGCCTCTTCTCCGTTTCCAGAGTTGAAGTCATCATCATCGTCGTCATCGTCATCATCGTCGTCTGAGCTTGATGCCGTTGAACACATTGAGTTGTACTTTGCGCGAGAAATCGCACCGAAGTAACCAGCTGCTGGCATAACGCCGTTAGCTGACTGCCATGCTGATACTGCTGATGCAGTGATCGAGCCGAAGTAACCTGTTGCTGCAGCGCTGAAGTAGCCCTTTGCTGCCAAATAATTCTGAAGTGCTGTCACGTCTGCACCCGTTGAACCGATCGTGAGATCGCGAGTGAAAGCGTAGCAGCTCGTGCTTGATGAACCGCCCTGGATAGAAGCGATCTGTGCAAGCAACGCGTTGATCTGTGCCTGGAGCTCGTCAGCTGTAGCTGCCTTTGCGGTGTTTGCACCAGCGAAGAGAACTGCGGCGAAAAGTCCCAAGGCAAGAAGTGTCTTTTTCATATCTTGCTTTGTAAGTTTTGCTTTATTGATAACTCTACTAATAAAACAACTGTAATCACTAAACTCGAAACGTCTCTATAAGAGAGCGAAAGAACCCTATTTTAAGAGAGTTCTCACGCTCTCAGCAGAGACGCTCGAGCGTAGTTTGCGATGTGTAAGGACCGACGCACGGTCATGCATAAAAAGCATGTCTGTCGTTTCTGAGAAACCTACGGGGTATTTGATTGTCAAAGATCAGCGTCGCAACAAAAACATTTTTGCGCGATGTATAGATTATATAGGGTTTGTTTGAGAAACATAAAAGCGTTGTGGATAAATAACCCATTCAAACGCTTTTCGACCCACACCAACCCATCGGGACTATTGTAGCATTTTTAAGCCTTTCTAACAAGGCATCTGCTTGCGCACAGTCACCTATCCATACCGATGTAACGAAGAGCTTTTTCCTTCAACAACCGCCTTAGAAAGCTACCTTACGTTCTACCAGTTCTATAGTAAGTACCGACTTATTCGTTACATCAAAAATGTCCTTTAGAGGAAGTAGACCGTCCACCGACGTTCACCCCTTTTTTTGATATCGCTGTTTGCAACCATTTCAACAAGATCTCGTTGAATAGTCTTTTCACTGTATTCTGGCATAACTGATGCTATGTCTTTTATGGTGACATCACCCTTGTTTACAATAATGTCTTTTATCTTATCTTTCCTATCTTTCCCGTTTGAAAATGGACTTTGTTTGTCCTTTATGTCTTTTATGTCCTTTATAGCAAAACTTTCTTGATTCAGACTATTTCTTAGAGGAGAGGAGTGAGGTTTTTTGGATATAAACTTCTTAACGGTTTTCTCGGTGGAATTTTTTGTGACGAATTCTGGCAATTGCATTGGTTCGACGAAGGTTGATACGAGCGCATGTTTATTTTGCCCACCATCAAACGTTCTTTTGGTATCAATAATCACCGTGTTGACTTCAGACACTATGACGTCTCGATTCATTTGAGAGACAAGATTTGATCGGTATGCAATGTCCAAGAGAGAGAGTATTTCTTCAGCTGTTGTCTGAAGCAGGCTTGACACGTGCTCATTACGGACATTGTCATGCGAAAATGTTCGCATAAAGGACAGAAAGTCGAGACTACGATTCCTGAGAATTCGTCGCAATGGTTCGTCTTTTTCAAACAGCCCAGTAACAAGATGTATTGCGGTTGCTATTTTTTGCGCTTTGTCTGATAAATATATAAAAGACATTGTCTCTGATTGAGAGTTATTTCCTGAGCCATCAGATGTCTTTAATAATTTCATATCAGACACGTCGAGATTGTGTAAAAGACAGTAAAAGACTACCTCAGCTCTCATGCTATCGCAAGAAAAAGACATCATAACGACACGCAAAAAGATGCAAGGAAACACGGGTTCCAAAAATGCCCACACCGTAAAGGGTTTATCGAGACATGCGTGATACAATCTTCACTGTATGGCGAAAAAAACGAAACGAGGACGTCCGAAAAAAGAACATGATAGTGAGCTGGAGGACACTGATTCTCGCCTTGGTCTCACACAAGCGACACTGTACGCTGTTCTCGGCATTGTCTTCTTTGTTGTAGCCGTATTTTTTCTCCTCTCTGCCTTCGAAAAAGCTGGTGTTGTTGGACGTTTTGCGTATGAACACTTATCAGCTCTTCTTGGTATTGGCTACTACCTGCTCCCCGTACTTTTTTTTCTCCTTTCTTCATCGTATTTCCGGTCGATTAAAACCAACCTTGCATTAACCAACGTTGTCGGTTCGCTCCTTTTTTGTCTCTCCGGATTGGGCTTCATTGAGATCTTCGCACACGGGCACGCAGGGTGGCTTGGTGGTGCAATCGGCCGACCATTGGTCATACTATTTGATATTTCCGGAAGTGCGGTCATTCTTGGCGCACTCTTCTTTATCTCTCTGCTCATACTCTTTAATACACATCCACTTGCCGAGTTTCGTGCATGGCAAGAGCGTCGTCGTGAAGCGCTCGCACTCCGTGATGACGAGGAAGATGAGGAACTCATTCCCGCTCTCACTGCAGATGAACGAAAGATGATTGCTCATGCAAGTGGAGAAGACGACAGTGAGTCTGACAAAGAAATGCCTGTTGAAGAACAGAAAAAGAAACCTCTGCTCGCTCCGAAAGAAAAAGTTGCTGAAGGGTTCTCACTCGCAAACTATTCAGGCACGTACACTCCCCCTCCCTTGTCGATCTTCGATAAAGACTCCGGAAAGCCCGGCGTTGGTGATATCAAGGCGAATGCGAACATTATTAAGCGTACGTTCCAGAACTTTGGCATTGATGTTGCGATGGATGAAATTTCGATTGGTCCATCGGTTACACGCTATGCACTGAAACCCGCTGAAGGTGTTCGTCTCTCAAAGATCTTGGGACTTCAAAAAAATCTTGAGCTTGCACTTGCTGCACACCCTGTCCGTATCGAAGCACCGATTCCAGGCAAGGCACTTGTGGGAATCGAAGTTCCGAACTTTTCGAAGACAAAAGTTGGTTTTGGAACACTCCTGACAACAGAGGAGTATGCGAAGATGTCACAACCTCTCACCATTGCCCTCGGTAGAGATGTCGAAGGTATCGCCACATTCGCCGACTTGGCGAAGATGCCTCACATGCTCATTGCCGGTGCAACAGGTTCTGGTAAGTCGGTGACAATCCATGCGCTCATCAACTCGATGCTCTTTAGGAATGGTCCAAACAGCCTTCGATTCGTGATGGTTGACCCGAAACGCGTTGAATTGACGCTCTACAATGGCATTCCACATCTTCTCACACCTGTTATTACCGAACCAAAGAAGGCAATCCTCGCTTTAAAGTGGCTGGTTAACGAAATGGAACGCCGATACGGAATTCTCGAAAGTCATCGTGTGCGCGACATTGGTTCATATCACCAGAGCGTCTTGGCGCCAGCGATTGATAAAAATGATCCAGAAACCGAAGCGCCTGAAACAATGCCGTACATCGTCGTCGTGGTTGATGAGCTTGCGGATATCATGTCAACCTATCCGCGCGAACTTGAAGCCGGCATCGTACGTCTCGCACAAATGTCGCGCGCAGTCGGTATTCATTTGATTCTTTCAACACAGCGCCCATCGGTGAACGTTATCACCGGATTGATTAAAGCAAACATCCCAGGGCGCATCGCACTTCAAGTGTCATCCCAGATCGACTCACGCACAATTCTCGATGCATCAGGGGCTGAAAAATTGCTTGGTGCCGGTGACATGCTCTACGCGGGTGGTGAAATGGGTAAACCAAAGCGCATCCAATCAGCATTTATCACTGAAAGCGAAGTGAAAAAGGTCACTGATTTCCTCCGTTCAAACTCTGACGGTCTCGAAGCGCTCGATATGCCAATCGACCTTGAAACCAGTGGATCGGTACACAGCGGAGGTGGTGGACTTTTCGGAAGCGACAGTGATGGCGATGACGACGACCTGTTTGAGGATGCTCGCGAAACCGTCGTCCGTGCCGGTAAAGCTTCGACATCATACCTTCAACGCAAGCTCCGCATCGGCTACGCACGCGCAGCACGACTCATGGATATACTTGAAGAACGCGGTGTCATTGGCCCTGGCGATGGAGCAAAACCACGCGAGGTGCTGGTTGCCCCGCCTGAAGGTCACGCACCAGCCCCTGACGACGATGACGCAATCGTATGACCCGTAACACGGTACTCAAACGCTCATTGATAGTGATTGCGCTCTTTTTTCTTGTCGGATATGGCGCTTTTGAAGCGCGACGACTCGTCACAGGTCCTGTAATCGCAATTGATACACCTCGGAATGGAGCAACTATCACAGAGGGTGACACGTACCTTGAAGGAAACGCTGAAAATGTGTCGAAAATAACTCTTAACGGACGCGGGATTTTTATCACCGAAGAAGGCCGTATCCACGAGCCATTGGTACTCCTACCGGGATACAATAAAACAACACTTACCGCATGGGATCGATTTGGGAAAAAGACCGACGTCGTACTTGAACTCGTATATAAGCCACATGACGAGATTGAACAAATGATGAGGCGTCCTACACCCCTTGCCACATCAACGAACGCTACGTCTACTTGAGATTCTCTTTATCTCAACGTGATAGTATTGAGCTATTCTAACCAGTTAACCGAGCGCATATGGCATTCAAAAAAGGCAAAAAGAAAGGCGATGACGACACAGTGGAGATGAAGGAGGTTCCGGCGACAGGACGCGATTTCACCCAACAGCGACGTTCCGTTGAAGAAATCAACAGTACGCTCAAAGCAATTCAGACAAAGTTTGGTGAAGAAGCGATTATGAAACTCGGCAACCGACCACGTGTTGATATTGCCGCTGTTTCAACCGGCTCACTTGGACTTGATACGGCGCTCGGCATCGGCGGACTCCCCCGCGGTCGCATCATCGAAATTTTTGGCCCTGAATCATCCGGAAAAACCACACTTGCACTGCACGCGGTTGCTGAAGCGCAAAAGGCCGGTGGTATCTGTGCATTCGTTGACGCTGAACACGCGATGGATCCTGACTACACCAAAAAGCTCGGTGTAAACATCGACGAACTTCTTCTCTCACAACCAGACACCGGAGAGCAGGCACTCGAGATCGTTGAGTCACTCGTACGAACCGGAAAGATTGATATCGTCGTCGTTGACTCCGTTGCGGCGCTCGTGCCAAAAGACGAAATCGAAGGCGAGATGGGTCAAAGCCATGTCGGCAAGCAGGCACGCTTGATGAGTCAGGCACTCCGAAAGCTCACAGGTATCGTTGCACGAAGCAAAACCATCGTCATCTTCATCAACCAAATCCGCATGAAAATCGGTGTGATGTTTGGAAACCCTGAGACAACGCCGGGCGGTAACGCTTTGAAATTCTATTCATCGGTGCGACTCGATGTGCGTCGAATCGCTCAAATCAAAAAAGGAGAAGAGGTTGTTGGTGGGCGCGTGCGCGTGAAAGTGGTGAAGAACAAAGTTGCCGCACCGTTCAAACAAGCCGAGTTTGACCTCGTGTATAACGAAGGTATCTCGCTTGAAGGAGAGATGCTCGCGCTCGGTGAGAAATATGAGCTCGTGCAGAAAAGCGGTGCGTCCTATAAATACGGTGACGTTCAGCTTGGCCGTGGCTATGACGCCGCACGCACCTTCATCCGCGAGAATAAAGACGTGAAGAAGAAGCTCCTCAAGGAAATCAAAGAAAAACTTGCAGTCGAGTAAGGTACGGAAACAAAGAAACCTCGACCGAAGCTGACGCTTCTTTGTCGAGGTTTAGTTAGGCGATTTGTTGGATCACTGAGGAGGCGGAAACGCTTTTCGCTGTTTCTTCACGACCAAAGAAGCAACTGTACCCAGAATGACACCCAACGAGAACAGAATCAGGCCGTACAGAGCGAGCTCGCGTTCGACGCTTCCTGCGGTAGTGGCGGGATAGCCGAGCGCGAACCCCAGAGTGAGACCTATGGAGATTGCTCGCGTACTTCGAATCCGACGAAGCGCTTTCTCGTAGGTTTCTTGTGAAGGACTGTGCTTTGTGACATCTTTCACCAACTCTCGAACTTCGGGACTCAGTTGTCCGTTCATACTCCCCTCCTTGGTAGGATCATTGTTCCGATAGAGATAATACCGATTGTATGTATTTAGTCAAATAGCACATGTTGTTTCTCTACCTCAACCTGATATAGTGCGAGCAGAAACAACCGCCGATGTTTGGCACTGGAGAGGATACGTGGCCATACCACAAACGACGTGGAGTTATTGGGAACTGACGACTCGCCATGGGTCGCTCTTGCTCAGTGAAACACGCAATCGATCGTTGACCGGAAACGAAGTCGAACGGTGTAGTGCTCTTGTCGAGTTCATTCGGCTTGCAATCGAAGCATCGACGACGTCCATCTCTCCGAGAATGAGTGATATCGAAATTGACACGCTCGGACCTATGGCTCAGCGCGCTGTTCCTGAAAGATTCCACGAGGGTCTCTCTGGTCTTCTTGCGCTTCTCGAGTCAAAGAGTAAGGGAGATGCGAACGTCGACACAGCACCGGTTGAAGAGTTCCTCAACGAGTTCAACCGACGTCTCCAACATGTTCGTACTTCGTAGAAAATCCGCCCCGCTATTCCAAAGCGGGGTTGTTTTTTAACACTGTTGCGACACATGTGTCTCTTTGCTATGGTAGAAGCACTTCAAAGCCCTGCAAGGCTTTTTCCAAAAAATAAGGAGCTACGGCGACTATATTTTTTGAGAACCCCGTGAGATAGGGCGTACAGCGCCCTATCTCACGGGGTGATGATTTTTGAAGTCTTACATTCCTGAAAAAACTATCATGCTCGACTACAACGAAATCCGCGTCGGAAAAGTTATTATCTTCAACGGCGAGCCGTATGAAGTGCTTGATTCACACGTCTTCCGTAAGCAACAGCGAAAACCGGTCAACGCGACCAAATTGAAAAACCTCATCACTGGCAAAGTGACTGAGTATTCTTTTCACGTTTCAGAAAAGGCATACGAAGCAGAAATTGAAGCGCGACCACTCACCTATATTTACAATGCAAAAGGCGTTTGGTGGTTCCACGCGACCGGCAAGCCTTCTGAACGTCTTGAGCTTCCGGTAAGTCTCCTTGGCGATAAGGCAAAATTCTTGAAAGAAAAAATGGAAATCGATGGACTCTACTTTGAAGATCGACCGATTGGCGTCCGCCTCCCTATCAAGGTGCAGTACAAAGTTGTTGAAGCTCCGCCAAACATCAAAGGCAACACCGCCCAAGGTGGTGATAAGCTTGTGAAGATTGAAACCGGTGCGGGAATCACAACCCCAATGTTCGTGAATGAAGG
>CAYZIR010000013.1:12662-14382 GCA_964478705.1 uncultured Candidatus Saccharibacteria bacterium | reverse complement strand
TTCGATGGGTACCGACCCTATCGGTACCGCAACGTGTGTGGCGGTACGAGCGAATAAATCTTTCATTTCCATTTGCCCCAGCACGAAAACGTGCTGGGGCTTTTTCTGCCCAAAATCAATAATCCGCGATTGCTCCTAATTGCCTATATATAGAATGGATTGCTTGACATAGATGAGTCAGACCGGTATACTACCCTCATCAATATAAGAAAGACATGCTTGCTGCTATCCCGAAAGGAAGCAGCAGTTTTAGTAAAAATAAAGAGCGAAGTGATTATATTTTTCTAACCCCATGAGATAGCGAGCGGAGTCGCTCTATCTCACGGGGTGATGATTTTAAAAATCTCACATTCGTTCATTAATAAAATCAATCATATGCCATTCGACCTTAAAGCACTGACGACCGTTCTCGGCGAACTCGAGAACGAGCGAGGTATCTCAAAAGAACGCACCATCGAAGCGATCGAATCATCGCTCGCAACTGCGTACAAGAAAGAGTACGGAAAGCGCGATCAAGTTGTCCGCGTGCGTTTTGATATCAATACAGGAACTGCCGAGTTCGAACAAGTCAAAACAATTGTTGATGACACGACGGTTCGTTTCAAAGAAGAAGGCGCTGAAGATAGTGAGGACGACTACGGTGCTGATGATGATGTCGAAGGCAAACTTCCCTTTTTCAATCCAGAGAAACACATGTTGCTCGACGACGCGAAGAAAATGAAGAAGGATGCTGTCGTTGGTGATGAAATTATTTTTCCGCTCGAAGCACAAGATGACTTCGGTCGCATCGCAGCACAAACCGCAAAACAAATCATCATTCAAAAAATTCGTGAAGCAGAGAAGGAGCACTTGTCGAAAGAATTCGGAGCGCGAGAAGGCGAAATCGTATCAGGAAGTGTTCAGCGTATTGAACGAGGCAACGTCTTTGTTGACCTCGGACGCGCAACCGGCATCCTCGCATACGATGAGCAAATTCCTGGCGAACGATTTCGTGCCGGAGAACGCATTCGCGCATATCTCTTCCGTGTAGAAGAATCTCCGCGCGGTGTGTTCCTTCGTCTCTCGCGTTCTCATCCAAACTTCCTCACACGATTGTTTGAAAACGAATCACCTGAAGTAGCGCAAGGTGTCGTCACCATCAAAGCGATCGCGCGCGAACCTGGTTCACGTTCGAAACTTGCTGTCGCAGCAACTGATAGTCACATTGACCCTGTTGGTTCACTCGTTGGTCAGCGCGGTGTCCGTGTCTCAACGGTGATGGCAGAGTTGGGTGGTGAAAAAATTGATGTTATCGAATGGTCGGAAACACCAGAGCACTTCATCGAAGACGCGCTCTCCCCTGCGAAAGTTATTTCAGTTGAAATTGTCGATGAAGAATCCCGACAAGCGGTTGTCACCGTTTCTGAAGATCAACAGTCGCTCGCCATCGGACGTGGTGGACAAAACGTCCGCCTCGCGGCAAAGCTAACCGGCTGGAGAATTGATATCAAGTCAGCAGGAACACCAAGCGCAGAAACTCCAACCGAAACCCCTGTTGTGAAGAGTGTTGAGGAGTCAAAAACCGAAGAAACCCCTGACGAAACACCTGCTACGGAGCCTGTTTCACAGGAAGGCACAACGACAGAAACAGCAACCGCGCCTGAAACACCTGAAAACAGTGAGGAAAAAGGCGGTGAAACAGAGGCACAAGCAGAAACCGCATAGATAAAGAAAAGATAAA
>CAYZIR010000013.1:0-12562 GCA_964478705.1 uncultured Candidatus Saccharibacteria bacterium | reverse complement strand
GATAAAGTTTTTATAAAGTCGTTACATTCACCAACTATGAGCACAAACCTTTGGCATGATGTTTCATTGGGGAATCCTCCTCTTGAACTGAACGTCATCATTGAAATTCCAAAAGGATCGAATAACAAATACGAAGTCGATAAAAAGACAGGATTGATTGCACTCGATCGTGCAAACTACAACTCTGCTGCATATCCGTTTGATTACGGATTCGTGCCACAGACACTCTGGGAAGACGGTGACCCGTTGGACGTTGTTGTACTCTCGACGTTTCCACTGGCATCCGGCATTCTCGTTCGTGTACGACCTGTTGCAATGTTCGATATGAATGACTCAGGAGAATCGGATGCGAAAATTATTGCGGTACCGATTGATGACCCACGTTGGGAAGACGTGAATGATCTTCCGGATCTCAACAAGCACGCACTCAAGGAGTACAAACATTTCTTCGAGACATATAAACTCTTGAAAAGTGATGACCCAAGAAGCCACACCGTGGTGATCAACAGCGTTCACGACAAGGCTGCGGCAATTAAAGCGATTGAACACTCCCAACAGCTCTACAACGAGAAATTCCCGAAAGCGTAGAGAGTCTCCTCCCTCTAAAGCCTCCAGACATTGAATGTCTGGAGGCTTTTGTATCCAGTTCGTGCTCGGACTATAATAAACGGCATACCAGATAATCAAACATCTATGAAACGAATGTCACTTATCCTCATGCTTGCGCTCATCGCAATAGCACCGTCAACACTTCACGCTGCTGACGACACATCAGCAGATACAAACGACCGTCCTGCAAAATTTGCACCTCTCTTCCGTCCCATTGAACGCGCACAAGAACTTCGAGACAATGCGGAAGAACGACGCGATATGATGAAAGAAAATTTTGATGAGCGAAAAGATATGGCACAGGAGCGCTTCGACGAACGAAAGGAAGCGCTACGATCTCGTTTCGATGAATTCAAAAAAGAAAAGATCACGCGAGGTATTGAGCACATGAAGAAGCTTGTCACGGCAGCTATCGAACGCCTCCGAGATATTGCCGATCGCATTGATACGCGCATCGCGAAACTTGAGGAAGAAAAAGATGTCGATCTCTCTGAAGCATCCGCACATGTTGATGATGCCCGAGCATCGCTCGATGCAGCAGAGGACGCACTTGCAGATATTGAAAGCAATGACGACGCGCTCTTTAGCGACGATGAGGAAGATACCGACGAAGACAAGGAGGGACGATTTGCTGTCATTCGTGAAGTGTTCCAAAAAGTCAGGGAACACATTCGATCAGCCCGAGAATCCCTTGGGAAAGCCATCAAAGCAATTAGCGTTCTTCGTCCATTCGACCGCAAGCCATGGGAGCAGGAATCAAACGCGACATCGTCTGACGAATAACCTATACTACTTACATAATTAACTACGTATGGATCAATCAGCACACAATACACCGATTCCATCGCAAGGCCCTGCTGTTGGTATCGTGATCGTTTTAATCGTCCTTGTTATCGGAGCATTCTACTTCTTCACCCGACTCTCAACAATCGCACCGATTGAATCTGAGACAGCGACAACAACCGGCACCGAGGAGATTCTTTTCGCTCCAACAACATCGTCAGATGAACCTACAGCAATTGAAAACGACCTCAATGCTGAAGACTTCAGTAGTATCGATGCGGAGCTCGAAGCTCTGGACGCGGAATTTGCACAATAGGCGCGGAACACCTGCCTGCTGGCAGGCGCGGATGAACGCGGATAAAATTCTCGCAAATATACGCAAATAAAAAGACCCTGGTTCGCCGGGGTCTTTTTTGTTGTCGGTTTTTCGTTTTTACGCTAGACTGCGAGAACTGTTTTATACCTAAACCCTATCCCCTAACACCCTATACCCTGTATTTGTATGACTGACATCAAACCAACAATCACCGCAAACAATGATTCGACTGTCACCATCGAGGGTGAAATCCCTGAAGCAAACTTCACCAAACACCGCGGGTCAGCGCTCAAAGCTCTCGGTAAAGACCTCGAAATCGATGGATTCCGCAAAGGACACATTCCAGAAGATATCCTTATAAAGCACGTCGGTGACCACGCGCTCCTACACGAAATGGCGGAACGTGCACTTGCCGAACACTACGGATCACTGATCATGGAGCACAACATTGATGCGATTGGTCGCCCGACTGTTTCAATCACCAAACTTGCATTTGGCAATCCGCTCGGGTTTAAAATCACCACCGCGGTACTCCCTCGCTTGACGCTTCCCGACTACAAAACAATCGCTCCTTCAATCGCCAAGAAAACCGACGAGAAGCCGGTGAGCGTGAGCGACGCTGATGTTGATGCCTTCATCAAGACACTCCTCGCTGAACGTGCGAAAGCTGAGAAAAAAGAAGGTGAGGTTGAAATTACACTCACCGATGAACTCGCAAAAACATTTGGTGACTTCAAGGATGCAAACGACATGCGTGAAAAAATACGAGAAGGTATGACACTTGATACGAAACGCCGTCGCGTCGAAGAGAAACGTCTTGCACTACTTGATGCGCTTCTTGAAAAAACAACGGTCACGCTTCCCGACGTCCTCATCTCCGCAGAGCAGGATAAGCTGATGGCGCAGTTTGGCACCGATCTTGCGCGCATGGGTCTCACCGCGAAGGACTATTTTGAACGTATTAAAAAAACTGAAGACGAGGTTCGCAACGAATTCCGTGCGGATGCTGAAAAACGCGCAAAAGTGCAACTACTCTTGAATGAAATCGCACGTGCAGAGAACATCACTCCAAAGAAAGACGAGATTGAAAAAGAAGTCGACCATATTCTCTCACATCACAAAGACGCTGAACGAGAAAGTGTTGCAATCTATGTGACAACACTCCTTACCAACCAGAAAGTCCTGGAGTTTCTGGAGACACTCTCGATGTAAAAGAAATTCCCGTTCGTATGAACGGGAATGCTACATTCACAACGCTGTCGTCGGCCCCTGTACATCGACGTAGGAGAACGAGGAGGCTTCCTCCTCGACATACTTAGCAGGGATAACGACATATCCGTGGCGTCGAATCGCCGTCATCTGCCCTGCGGTGTCGGGGAACGCAAGATGAACCATCGTGATGAAGACGCTATACGTTGCTGAAGCGTCACGCTTGAACCACGTACGACTCCCGACTGGAGCAATCATTGCCCTCACCCGCTTGAGAGCATACAGAGCATAGAGACGCCTCAGGTCATCCGGCAAATCACCGAGAAAAGTGTCTTCCTGAGCAACCGTGTCATTGATGTGAACCAATTGTCGTTCGACAAATTCCGTTGTCAGCGAATCGGCTTCTTGGAGAATACCTTGAATCCATGTGAACGAAGTGTTCATGGGATGGTTCCTCCGTAAGAACATTCGTAGGTGTGTATCCACGAGTACTACACTCACTATAGCGCGTTACACATCTATACAAAGATACTTGAAAACCCTTACAACACAGCGTAAAATAGCACCATCGTACATACCAACGAATATACTAACCAACTAGAAACCATGTTAATACCTACCGTCATCGAGAAATCAACATACGGCGAGCGCGCCTATGACATCTACTCGCGCCTTTTGAAAGACCGCATCATTTTCCTTGGCGGGCACATTGATGACCACTCGGCAAACATCATCATCGCGCAACTCCTCCACCTCGAGAGCCAAGATCCCGATAAAGATATTTCATTCTATATCAATTCACCAGGAGGCTCAGTGACATCAACGATGGCAATCATCGACACGATGAACCACATCAAACCGGACGTTTCGACGGTTTGTGTTGGTCTTGCAGCATCAGGTGGTGCATGGCTTCTTTCATCCGGTGCGAAAGGAAAACGATTCGCACTGCCAAACGCTGAAGTGATGATCCACCAGCCGTTGATGGGTGGCATCGAAGGACAGGCGACGGACATCGCGATCACCGCTGAACACATTTTGAAAACGAAAAAGCACCTCACCGAGATGATGGCGGAAAACACTGGCCAAACCTTCGAGCAGGTTCAAAAAGATATCGAGCGCGATTTCTTCATGTCAGCAGAGCAAGCAAAGAAATATGGAGTCATCGATGAAGTCTTGGTACGAAAAACGAAGGGAAAGAAATAGGATTCAAAAAAAATAAAAAACAAACGACGGCCGATTGGGAGAACCCAATCGGCCGTTTGTGTCAGGCGCGAACCGCGCGCCGAGAAAACCGTGAACCCATTCGCTGTAGCCACTCGCGGTGTGAAGCGACTTCTGCCCTCCATCCTACCCACCCGTTCTTCTTGTCGAAGTAAAGGAGGAAGGAAAGGAGAACACCAGAAGAAACGACTCCGCGCCACGAATTGAATACGGCGTAGAATCTTGCTGTTTCTGGTGCCGCGTATGCCGGAACGAATCCGATAACACACGCGGAGAAGATGAGCGCCCAGTTGCCGATCGAGTCGAACGCTCGCTTCAGCCCGTACGCCCGAATCACGGACGGAATGTACGCGGTGATCATGAGAAACTGCATCACCCAAAAGGTGATTTGAGCACCGCGCTTGTCAGCATGAGCACCGCCACTCCACCCCCAGTAAAGAAGAGTGAAGAATGTGACACACAAGACTGACTTCTGAACAACGTCAAACCTTGTCTGCCGTAAGCCACCGTCCCGATGAAGCGTGTAGAGCACTGTTGTAAGCGCCATCGAGATTTCGACGGCAGCAGCCAACAGCGTTACATTGGCCATCAACGGCCGACCGGGAATCTGAAGGTATGCGAAGGCTCCGACGTCGAGCGTTGTCGCCCCTACGATCCAGGTCGCCGGGACAGGCGTCACCTTCCTCCGCACAATGAGCGGAGCGTACCACACGATCGTCAGGAAGAACACCGTAACGGTGAGCCACCCGAAGAAGTTGGACATTGTATCCTCCGCCCATCGTTGGGCTAAGTTGGTTGGTTTGAAAGAACGTCGTCTGAGACAGCCCGGATGGCTATCTGTCAGTGTTAATATTATACCAATGTATGTATGAAAAGTCAAGGCATTAGTCGACCCCTGCTTGCTCCCCCACCTTTGCGCGGGTATGATGGGCGCATTAGTCATGTAAACGACTGATACGGATTCTTCTGAAACCTTTCAACCTTTTGAAACACTGGCACCATGAACGTAAAGCGAACACACGAACAAAAGCGAGATAGACTCATTCACTAGAATGCTGATTGGTCATTGAACCGGTATGTCATTAAAACTCGTATTCGCCCTTTTGGGACTTACGGGCATCATCGGCATAGGACTTGGATACTTCATCCGCTACCTCGTTGGATTGGGAACGCGCGGATCTGTCGAACTCGAGATCAAACGAAAACTGCTCGAGGCACAGGAAGAAGCAAACAAGATTCTTGAAACCGCTGATGCTGAAGCAAAGCAACAACTCGAAGAAGTACGCACTGAAGCAAAACAAAAAGAAGAAAACGCGAAGAAGACCGAAGAACGATTCATTAAAAAAGAAGAACTCTTGGACAAACGTCAGCAGGATATCGATCTTGCTGCGGAAGAAATCAAAACAAAAACTGCGGAAATCGAAAAACTTCGCGAAGAAGCGGAGGCTCTTGGAGAACAACAGTCAGCAAAGATTGCTGAAATTGCGCGCCTCACACCTGAGGAAGCAAAAGAACTTCTTCTCAAAGATATCGAGAAGAAAAGCGAAGAAGACTTGATGGTGCGGATGCGCAAGCTTGAGATGACGGGCAAAGAACAGCTTGAGAAAAAAGCGCAGGACATCATCGTCACCGCGATTCATCGTCTCGGCAACAATGTGTCATCAGACATTATGTCGTCAACCGTTGCACTGCCATCTGAAGATGTGAAAGGAAAAATCATCGGCAAAGAAGGACGCAATATTAAAGCGTTTGAACGTGCGACTGGTGTTGAAGTTGTCATCGACGATACACCCGGTTCAATCATCATTTCATCATTCGATCCGGTTCGTCGCGCGGTTGCAAAATTGGCGCTTGAACACCTGATTAAAGACGGTCGTATTCAGCCTGCGCGCATCGAGGAAGAAGCGGAAAAGGCACGTCTTGAAATCAATACCATCATCAAAGAAAAGGGTGAGCAGGCGGCATACGAAGCTGGCGTGTTCAACCTCGATCCGCGCATCATTTCGATTCTTGGGCGACTTCATTTCCGTACGAGCTACGGACAAAACGTTCTGCAACACTCAGTTGAAATGGCACACTTGGCGGGAATGCTTGCACAGGAATTGGGTGCGGATGCATCCGTTGCAAAAGCAGGTGCACTTGTGCACGACATCGGTAAAGCAGTTGACCACGAGATACAGGGAACACACGTGGAAATTGGTCGTCGCATTTTGCAAAAGTTCGGCGCTGATGAAGCAATCGTGAAAGCGATGCAGGCACATCACGAGGAATATCCGTACGAGACAATCGAATCAATCATCGTGCAGGTTGCGGATGCAATTTCAGGCTCACGCCCAGGTGCGCGACGCGACACGGTTGAAAATTATCTGAAGCGTCTTGCGGACCTTGAAAATATCGCGACCTCGTTTAATGGCGTTGATAAAGCGTATGCGATTCAAGCGGGTCGTGAGATTCGTATCTTTGTAAAGCCGGAAGATGTGAGTGATCTTGAAGCGCGCACGATGGCACGCGACATCGCAGGAAAAATTGAAGCTGAGTTGAAATATCCCGGTGAAATTAAAGTAAATGTGATTCGAGAGAATCGTGTCATTGAGTACGCACGATAATCGTGTAGCGTGAATCGTGTAACGCCCGCCGGTAGGTAGGTGTAACAAATAGCGGAAACATCATCCCTTCATTCGTACGAATGAAGGGATGATGCTTGTAGAGAAGACGATTGCTTTTATTTTTATCACTTGCTAATTCGTGCGAATTAGCAAGTGAACATATTTTCCCCAGTTATCAGCGTTTCATGGGACGAAGAAAAAATAGTTTCTTATTCCACTATTCGTACGAATAGTGGAATAAGCGTGTCTGTTCAAAAAGAAAACCGCTCCAGGCGCAATGCCGGAGCGGAACAGATGAGAGCTCTACTTCACCAGAATTCGTTCGTTATCTTGTCCTCGAGCAGAGCATTGACTGACTGCTCATCGTCGACAGGGATTCGTTCTCCTGAGCCACTGTAACTACAGAGCAACCAGGTTGGAATCCCGTCGGTCGGAGGGAAAATCAAGATATCGGTGTTGTGCTTGGTCATCGGAGCAAACCAATGCTCCGCTGCCAAGCCATCAAAGAACGAAGGTTCGCGTGCCTGGCGCCACTCAAATCGGCGCCCTGCGAATACTGCCTGCTTACCTTTCTCTAGTGCCATGCGGAAGTTCCTCTCCACGCTGTTGTTCCTGATCAATCGTGGATAAGAGAGCGCCCAGGCGAGCCAAGCTATCATTGAGTTTCTTGATCGCACGTTCGCTTGCCCGGTCCAGATTGGCACCGGAGCACGAATCGTAGAGACTGTTTCTACCAAGACGAGCAAAAGCAACGATCTCGTCGCTCCTCCTCCACGAGACAGTGCCATCGATCAGAATCTTCTCGATGACACAGACGCGAGCACTACCGGCATTCTTGGCCAATCGTGTGGCCTGTTCCGGCGTAAGCTCCATCTCCGCGAGTCGGGTGGTGATCTCCCGAACAACCTCGTAGTACGAAACGTCGTAAGACGTGTTGTCCTGAATCGTCCGATCCTGGAGATCGAGCAATCCGTCCACCGTTTGGTAGACATGCTCCTTGCTCTCAAGGAGAGTCATGGCTTCAGGAGGGCGAACCGTCTGTCGAGATGTCCCACTCTCCTCTTGTTCTGCTGTGGCGCCCTGCTCCTGCTTGGCCTTCACCCAACTTTGTGGCTCACTTTCGCAAGCCACAAACAGAACCAGCCCCAAAAGACAAGAAAAACCTCTGGTCTTCATGGAAATTCCTCCTCGTTGACGCACGCGCATGAACGCGGTGCGAACAATTCCGATGGTGATTATACATAATTTATAATCTCTGTCAATTTTTAGCGCACAAAATCCCTATCCACAGAGACTTTTTTGCCTATTGCTATAAAAACGGCTTCGTTGCTATACTTTTGAGTGACTTTGCTCGAAACAAAGCGCATTACCAACCACTAGTGGTATTCAATATGAACAAAGCAGCACTTGTTGAGCGAATTGCAGAGCGCCACGGCGTCACAAAGGCAGACGCAGAGCGCATCATGGATACGCTTATTGATTCAATCACATCAACGCTCAAGAGCGGAGGTGAGGTTGCAATCGCAGGACTCGGTATGTTCAAGGTTCGCGCACGCGCAGCACGCACGGCACGAAACCCACGCACCGGCGAGATGGTGAAAGTAGCGGCAACAACCGTTCCTAAATTCACCGCCGCAAAGGCACTCAAGGACGCAGTGAAATAGAGCTCTCGCTGTATCTCACACACAAAAACCGCCCTAGGGCGGTTTTTGTTTTGTATATTGCTACATTCTCAAATCATTCGTACTTGAATCATTACTGTAAATAAAAATTTGTTATAAAAAAGAAAAAGCCCTGCTCCCGGTGATGCTGGGAGCAGGGCCGTATCGTTTCAGAAATTCTTGCGCACCGAGAAGCCGTAGACGAGGTCACTTTCGCGACCGTCGTCCACGTCGGTGATGGGCGCGTACCACTTCACCGTGGGTCCGAACTGAAACCCACGCAGGGGTCTCGTCCAGAGTTGCGCGCGGACAGAGGCGAACATGCCACTGTCACTGTTGAATGCGCCGGTGTCGTGGAAGACCTCGACCGTTGAGTCGAGACTTCCAGCGCCGATTGGAATCGCGTTTCGAAGACCGAGGTGGTAGTGCCACCCAGGCCCCGGCAACGACCCACGCACCGCCGTGAAATGATCAACCTTCACGAACACGATGTTGGTCGCCTCACCAGTCGGGCGAATCGCACGAGAGATGTCGATGTACGGGTTGAGCACATCCTCGAGCCCAGCGTTCGCTGGGTCGGTGATCGCGTAATACGCGAGACCGACTTCCATCGTCCACTGACCGATGTGGCGCGCCAAGCTCGGTGTGATGTCTCCTTCGTTGCCGAAACTCTCAGCAACAGAACCATTCGCGCGCGAACCCCAAACGTTGAGGTTGATACCACCGGGCAGACCGATGTTCGCATCGCACTGCAAGACCGGCTTGTCGTGGAAGATGGCGCCATTGGCGCCAAGATACTCCGACAATCCCTTGCACGTGACGATGGTCTCCGTAGCACCCGCGGGCTTGCTCACCACGAGTGCGTACAAGAGAACACTCACGATCGCCAAAGCAACCGCGAGCAACAGGGTGATGCGACGCTTGCGCACGTCCTTCGGATGGCGCTTCATCGTTTCTTCCTCCCTTTCGTTTTTCTGCGTTTTTTGCGTTGTTTTTCTGAAACGTTGTTAGCGAACGACTGAAATCGATTATATCTCAATAAAACGATTTGTCAATTAGCTCGCATGGCTCGTAGTGAAACGCAAAACGACCCCACGGTGATGTGGAGTCGTACGAAAGAACATGCATCAGCCACGACGACGATGACGGAGAGACAGGCGGTCATCGACACCCATGTTCGCCTCGATGCGATCCTTCGCAAGCGTGGCGATATGTGAGGTCGTGGCATCGAGGGCACCTTGCGGATTTTCGACGCTCAAGAAACGAACCCGCGACGCAACAGCGCGGTCGAGAAGGGTTTCGTCCTCTCTCCATGACTCCTCGTACTTCGCTGGATCTTCATTCCGTACCGCAATCCGTTCCCGAAGGACTTCAATGCTCGGGCGGTGAATGAAGATGGGTACAAGCGGATGCGAGCCACCCGCATACCCTTGAATAAACATATCGAGCTCCTCGACCGTGTCGAGTACGAGAATCATGATTCCGATACGCTTTGACGAAACGAGAATTTCGGTGACGCTCTCTCGAGTCGTGGCATAGCGATTGCCGGAAATGGTTCGCTCCCACAAACATGGTTGATGGCGTAGCACCACATTGAAAAGATCCGGCGCCACATAGCGATATTCGTTGGGTAAATCACTCGGACGCGGAGTGCGTGTGGTGACCGATGTGACCAACTGCGACCCCGGCAAGAGCTTGAGGAGCCGGGCGGCAATTGAACTCTTCCCTGCTCCCCGAGTGCCGGTGAGCGTGATAATCGTTCCTCGAGCCATGAGGTTTCTCCCTGTATGAAATCTGGAATGATAGTACGCGTCTCAATAAAAAATGCAATGTGTGCGGGCAGGGAATCGGTCACGAGTTTCTAGCTTCCTCACCCCGCTTCGCGGGATTCCGTCGCAAGAACTCTCGACCCCGGCTCGCGTCGCTTTGCGACATGCTCCGCCTTTCGATTCTCCACAGAGCAACACAGGTTGCTCTTCTGCCTCGCAGAACATAAGAAAATCCCCGACCAGAGGCCGGAGATTTTCTTTGTTGGTGCGGGCAGGGAGAATCGAACTCCCGATCTCAGTTTGGAAAACTGACGTTATACCATTTAACTATGCCCGCCTTCGCTAAAGCTTCGGCGGGTAAAACCCGCCACATATCTCTTCGCGAACACAATAGTAAATGTAAAAACGCTTTGGCGCAATAAACGACACACTGGTCTTATTCGTACGCCTGCCTGCCGGCAGGCAGGAATAAGACCAGTGTTTGAAAAAATTCTTTCTAAAAATCTATCGGAACCATTCACGACCGCCGTGTGGCCATCCGCGGATGATGAGCAGTGCAAGTGGTGCTCCCCAGTTTGCCCATCGCTCGATGAAATCCCAGACAGGTTCACCGACGAGCGGACGCACAAGCGCTGTCCAGAATCCCCACAATGCAGCCCAGAGAAGCACGATGCGAATTGGCTTCACGAGCACGATGAGTGCCACAAGAATATCCATGACTCCCACCAGTGTAAGGAGTGTTGTTGCGGTTGCAACGTCCGTTCCAAGCATCTCTCCTATCCATCCAATCCATTGCTGTTTACCTTGGAGTGCAAAGACACCGTGTCCGAGAAATTCTCCGGCAACAGCGATGCGAAGCACCCACGTCAAAAGTTTCATGTTCATATGAAAATAGATTTGTACTTATTATTAATACTACTGTTTCCAATACTGAGTATACTCCCGCGCGACACCCGTTGTCGCGAACGATGTCCACTTTTGTGTAAGCCGAATCGCAGATCTTACTTGTCCACGATTGCTACTGTGTAGCTTATATTTTATGCAAATTCATTGTGAAAAAGAAAATGGGCTCCGGGCGAAGTGATTCGCGCAGAGCCCACAATAGCTTACTACTTACTCAGTGCAATGACCGTACTTCTCGTCGTTGCTGAGAGTGATCATTTTTTTTATGCACTTCAGCAAGCTGTACTTCCGGATCCGGTAGGCCGTGAACCACTCACGACGAATTTCTCGGAATCCAGCCCGCTTGAGCCTTTTTTCGATTCCGCGCAGGTGAGCAGCACCCCACACGGTCGCGACATTTCCCTCTGTCAGATACTTGTCGATGCCACGAACCGCCTCTTCGTTTCTGGTTTCGAGAATGAACTTCTTTGCCAACCCCTTTTGTCTCGAGAAGAAAACAACAATACGCTCAATCAAAAACACAGAGACAAATTGGCTGAACAGCTTATTTAAGAACCATTGAGTAAGTAGCTTGGTCGTTTCGTCCTCGACATCCGTAAGTTTCCTCTCCTTCTTTGAGAGAAGACAGACGTCGTATGATGCAAACAATCGAACGATGTCACCCAACTTCATGTCAGTATTGACCCAGTTAGAGCGATAAGCTAAGCACTCTCTCTGGTGTCGAAGCGACATCATTGTACCGACGAAACTCATCAGTCCAAAGATGTATTCGAAATCTTTTGCCAGCCGACGCTCTTGTTTGCTGAAGGCTTGTCGCTCCTGTGGAGTGATTTTACCCACACCTTCAAAGAGGACCTTGTAGTCAGACAAGGAGTCGATGAGTCGCTGAAGCGCAGCGAAATACTCTGGCTCAGCGATATGCATTGTCGCGATGAAGACGACTCGCCTCTTGGTTTCAGGATGTTCGTAGAACACCACCGGCGTTTCGATATTCTTACCGGTTCTACGAATTCCTTTGACACCAATGATGTTGGCTACCCAGGCGAACAATCGCCAAAACGGATAGAGAAGCACCAGGCCGAGCAGAATCATTCCTGCAACGAACACCACAGACAGGGACTTCAGAAGGCCCGTCTTTTTCTCTTTCATTACTCAATCTCCTTTCAAGATTTTGTCGCCGAGAACCTACTCACTTTTCTAGATACACTATAGCAAAAAATACAATTTTGTCAATATTATAAAGAAACCGACGGCTTCTGTAAAAACTATTTCGTTGTCGGGGCGTCGAGAATCGAACTCGAACTATTTGCTCCCAAAGCAAACGTACTACCACTATACTACGCCCCGATTTCCCACGAGTGCATCTGCTCCTCGTAAGATACAAGAAAAGGTCACAGCTCATGCCTGACCTTTTCTTTATCTGTGCGGGCAGGGAGAATCGAACTCCCGTCTCGTCCTTGGCAAGGACGTGTTCTACCACTAAAC
>CAYZIR010000012.1:0-17687 GCA_964478705.1 uncultured Candidatus Saccharibacteria bacterium | reverse complement strand
AAAGCTTGTATCTGCGCCCGAAGCTCTTCCGAACTCTTCTGATCGTTCGGATAGGTCACCTGCACATCGGACACAATGACGTCCGGTTCGTAGGTGACTCCTTCGACGGCAACAAGCCCACCGAGTGTGTTCGCGGGGTCACGCATGATTCTTTTCAAAACCATGCGCCCTTCACGCGCGACCGTTACCAGCACTACCCCCGGATTCGGGAGTGGTTCGGGAACGCTCGCCAACACTGTCGGCGCTTCAACCGGGAAAGGCTCTGCGGGCACGACGAGTGCCGGTCGAACCAACGGATTCAACTCCGTCGATTCTTCGGGCGCCTCAAGCTCAAGAGATGCCTCATCGACCTTCTCCGTCAACGGATAATGCCAGCCGGCATACTTCTCCGGCTTGAAATTGTAGGATGCGCGCATATCGGCCATCCCAGCACATCCCACGCCACAGAACGCGACGAGGATGAGCAGAACCAAGCGAGACAACAGCTTCATACGCTCTCCTTTCGAAGAGAAATCGAGATTGTTCTATTGATCAGTAGATACCGAATTAACGAAGAACACGTCAGGCCATATTGAATCACAAAAACAGACAAGAGTCAATTGATGGATTCTGTGGCGCAGAGTATAGTATGTACGCCTGATTCCGAGGCACTTATTCGTAACCGTCCGTTGTTCGCAGATCACGCGAAAACAGATACACATCACATACGAGCCGTCGCATGACGGATCGAAACGGGGCTATCCCCTTTTTTGCTTTTTATGAAAGACGAAACAACCATCATTGATGCATCCGAAGACACCACTCTCGTGAAGCCGGATCATCCGATGAATGAATACATAGAGAAGTCTGCACAACCACCAGCAACCGGCGACATCGTCACGGGTACTGTTCTTGCACTCCACAAGAACTCGGTGTTTGTCGACCTCCAGCCATTCGGCACCGGAATTATTTTTGGACGTGAATACAGCAATGCGCGTGACATGATTAAGAACGTCGCAATTGGCGATGAAGTCACGGGTACCATTATTGATGCAAACAACGCAGACGGGTACATCGAACTCTCCCTCAAGGAAGCACGCCAGGCACTTATCTGGGGTGACGCAGAAAAAGCGGTTCGAGAGAAAAAACAATTTGATCTTCCTGTGAAAGAAGCAAACAAGGGTGGTCTTATTCTCGAATGGCAAGGTATCGCAGGATTCTTGCCTGCATCTCAGCTCACTGGCGACCACTACCCTCGCGTTGACGGTGGTGACAAAGATCGAATTCTCGAAGAACTCCAGCGTTTGGTTGGCAAGACACTCTCTGTCATGCTCATCACCGCAGATCCGAAAGAAGGCAAACTCATTTTCTCTGAGAAAGGCGCAACCGGCGAAAAGGAGAAAGAAGCAATCGTTGGTCGTTACAACGTTGGCGATGAAATCGAAGGTGAAGTCACCGGTATCGTTGATTTCGGTATCTTCATTAAGATTGAAAATGGCCTTGAAGGATTAGCGCACATCTCTGAGCTCGACTGGGGATTGGTGGAAGACCCACGCAAGATCTTTACCGTCGGACAAAAGGTTCGCGCGAAAGTGATTGATGTGAAGGAGGGCAAAATCTCTCTCTCAGTGAAGGCTCTCAAAGAAAACCCTTGGACGAATGCTGGACGCAAGTATGCGAAAGACGACAGCGTTGAAGCGGTTATCATCAAATACAACAAGCATGGTGCACTTGCATCGATCGAAGAAGGAGTCGCGGGCTTGGTCCATGTCTCTGAATTCGAATCAATCGAGAAGCTCCGTGAAGCATTGGAGCTCGGCAAGTCATACACATTCAAAATTAATGTGTTTGATCCGAAGGAACAGCGCATGACACTCTCGTACGCTCCGAAGAAGTAGTATACAGCCACTAGCCACGTGCTCATCTGCCGGTAGGCATGGGTATAGGGTTAACATACAAACACCCCCGCAGTGCGGGGGTGTTTGTATGTATTGCACACAGCTTGTGATCTGTTAGTATGATTTCATCAGTTGGAGGACACTGGTCAACCTCCGGCCTCTTCGTAAGAAGCGACATGATCGACTACCGCGAGATTCGAGGAGAGAGCCATGCTCTCTTGTACACACTGTCCTCGAGCACTTCTCGCGGTTTTTCATTGCTTAAGTGATTCGAGCGCATCCTTCCAAAGATTCTCATAACTCTCACTTTTTGAAATCAACATAGTCGTCCCATCTTTTTTCATACCCCATACCTCTAAATCTCTACGGATAAGAGCCATATCTTTTTGAAGCGCCAGCAAGACAGCCTCCTCTTTTGCTTTCTGCTTTTCAATTTCATTCATATTATTTACTGGTATTCAGCACATTCATCGCTCGCTCTCTTCCCTCTTCGAAAAAGACCAGAAGACCTTCGGTGATGCGTTTGAAAATCTTCTTGAAATCTTTCTTTTCATCGTCTTTCATTTTCCCGAGCAAGAACTTGAGCACTTTTTCTTCCCCATTTGGTTTTTTAGTTTTTCCGCCGGGAGTCTGCGGAGATACCCCAATTCGAATACGTACGAATGCTTTCGTCTTCAGTCCTTTGATGACCGACTCAACACCTCGATGTCCTCCTGAGCTACGATCAAATGCCATACGAACTGTCCCATGTGGTAAATCCATGTCGTCGTACAAAACCACAACATTCTCTGGTTTCACTGTTTTCGCTTTCACGAGGTATCCGGCGGTAAAACCCGATTTATTCATGAAGGTTTCAGGAAGTGAAAGAACGATATCGTGCTTACCGAGCTTCGTTTTTGAAAGAAAACTCTTTGAGAGCTTATCGTTCTCCCATTCCGACGCATCGAGCGCTTCTGCAACAGCAGAAACCGCCATGCGCCCGACGTTGTGACGCGTGTCTGTGTACTCATCACCAGGATTTCCGAGTCCAAGAAGAAGAAAACGCATACCAATTGTGTTTGTATGAGTGTAGTATACGTGAAGGAGCGATGAAGCACGAGTTTGAACACACAAAAACGCACTACGACATGGGTATATTTCTTGCGTCAAGGTGTACGAACGAGTACAATCGCGATAGCGAAAAATGAACGAACAAATTTCTCCAACAGAATTGTCTTCTACAAAATCACCGCGCGGATCTTTTTTCTCCGAGCTCATTCGTTTTGCACTGATTACGCTCCTCATCGTCCTTCCGATACGAATGTACATCGCGCAACCGTTTATCGTCAGCGGTTCATCAATGGAACCAACATTTGAAAACGGCCAGTATCTTATTGTCGATGAGCTCACCTACCGTTTTGAAAACCCACAGCGCGGTGACGTCATTATTTTCCGCTTTCCTCAAGACACTAAGAAATTCTTCATCAAACGTATCATCGGGCTCCCTGGGGAGACTGTCCTCATTGAAGGTTCACACATCACTATCGAAAATGAAGAACATCCTGACGGTTTTGTATTGAACGAAGCGTATCTTACAAAGGAAACTCACTCAACAATTCGGCTCAAGCTCACTGCGGATGAATATTTTGTCATGGGCGATAATCGACCAGCGAGCTCTGACTCACGAATCTGGGGACCACTCCCACGCGACCTCATTATCGGGCGTGCGTTTCTTCGATTGTTGCCGGTACCAACACTGTCAGTCTTTCCTGGCGTCCACCGATATACCAACGCAGATTCAGAAGAAGACACTATCGACCTATCAGAAGAGTAATTTTGTATCCATATGACATCATCGCTACGAACACGAGACATTTCTGAAACACTCTATGGATACAATGGCGATTTGAAGCGCGCGGTTGAAATCGCCGACCACTACGGGTTTCGCTTGATGCACCCGCTTCGTATCGAAAAAGATGACCGAGAACACGCGGACAAATATGGATACCCACACGAGCATGCTGCGTTGATGCGTCTCATGATGCACGACGATCGATACCGAGGACGCGATGCGGTTCTGATCGCACACACACGCAAAGTCCCGTATAAAAACAAGTTGGAACTTCGACTTGAAGTACTTGGCGACCGCGAAAGTTCTGCAGAAGCGCTCTTACTCCAAACAACAAAGGCTATCTTGCACGAATATGGCCACAACGACCTCTTGGTTGCAGTCAACAGCGTCGGTGGACGTGAGTCAACAACATCGTTCTCACAGGCAATGCACAATTTTGTACGAAACCGTCTTTCAGAACTTCATGCTGACTGCCGTGATGGCATCCGGCAAAGTGTCTTTGCACCTCTGCGATGCGATCACGAGGCGTGTCGTGCAGTTCGAAATGAAGCACCGCAGTCACTGAATTATCTTTCTGAACAAAGCAAACAACACTTCAAAGAAGTACTTGAATACATCGAATCATTTGATTTGCCGTATGTGATTGACCCATCACTCGTCGGAAATGAACACTACACGACACGAACAGTCTTTTCGATTGGTACGCCAGCGTCTGGCACAGACTCGCAGACAGGACATTTCGAACGAACACTGGCATATGGCGAACGATACGATCAACTTGCAAAAAAACTTGGCGCAAAGAAAGCAATCCCAGCGACACACGTCACCATCGACCTTGGAACCAAAACGGTGAAGGAGTCATTCGTTCCAATAACGAAACAAGCACAACCAAACGCATACGTTGTGCATGTCGGTATGCCAGCAAAAATTAGAACGCTCCTCATGAACGAATCGCTTCGAAAATCGCACATCCGCGTTACCGTTACCCTTCACAAAAAAAGCGTAACCGAACAAATGGATCATGCAAAAGCGCTCGGTGCACCGCTCATCCTTATTATCGGGCACAAAGAAGTTCATGACGGGACCGTGTTAATACGCCACGTTGCAACCAACAAACAAAATACCGTGAATTTCTCAGAACTTCCCTCATACCTCCGAACGGTTAAGATTGACCGATAGGTTTCTTGGAACACCCTTATCCAGCCTTGCAGAATGAGCGACTCCGTGGTATCCTAGACTTCATGAATGTGCATCTTCGCATCGAACGAAATGAAAAAGAAAATAACATGAGCCTTCTCCGAAGGTTTCGTACCCGTGTTATGGAATGGGGCGGAATGAAGAAGGTTCGTGCCAACCGCTATGCTACCCGCGCACTTTCAACCTTTGTAAAGCGAAAAAACCGCCTCAAGGCAATCTCACGAAAGGCAGAATACGAGCGCCTTTACAAGCTCGGTCTTGTCGATCGAAAATAATAGAGAATGGCACTCTCGCTTCATACAACACTCAAAGCACCAACACCCGTTTCAAAGAAGACGGGTGTTTTGTGGTCTGTGGTCGCTCACCAGACACTCGGCAAGCGCTATGACGTGTCGGTCGTGTTAATCGGAAATGTTCGTTCGCATCGACTAAACATGATGTATCGCGGTAAAGATAAGCCAACGAATGTGCTCGCATTTCCTATTTCAGATGAGAGCGGAGAAATCTATATCAACGTGCCGTATGCGATACGGGAAGCATCGAAATACGATCATTCTGTCGATGAACATCTGTCATATCTTTTTATTCACGGTCTCCTGCACCTCAAAGGGTATGATCATGGCGACGCTATGGAACGACATGAGAAACGTCTCATGAAAAAGCTTCTGTCATAGGGACACGCTGTCCATATACACTCTTCAATACTTTTTTTAGCCCTAATTGCGGGGTATACTTGACGTTGTCATGAACAGAAGCTTTGCTACAGGAATCGATGTTGGATCGACGTCAGTGAAAGTTGTCATTGCTGATTTCAACCGAACAGAACGAGGCGCCGAGCGCCGTGTCATTGGTGCTGGATCGGCTGAAGCAATTGGACTTCGACACGGGTATATCGTCGATACCGAGCATGTCTCTCGAAGCGTCAGACAAGCGGTTGCGTATGCCGAGCGAAGCGCGCGCATGAAGATACGAAGCGCTGTCGTGTCCGTTGGTGGAGCTGGGCTTGAAAGCTACACCGTCACTGGTACATCGGTCATCAGTCGTGCCGATTCTGAAATCACCGAACTCGATATTGAACGAGCACTCCTCGCCTGCCAGCAAATGCTCCCTGAGACTGCGAAAACAAATCGCAAAATCATTCACACGATTCCACTCTCCTATAAACTCGACGGTAAGGAAGTACTGGGACGCATCATTGGCATGCGTGGTATGAAGCTTGAAATGAAGACCCACTTTATTACGACCCTCGAACAACACCTCGGTGACTTAATTGAAGCTATTGAAAGCGTCGGCATTGAAGTTAAGGATGTCGTTGCCTCCCCTATCGCCTCCGCTGTTGCGACGCTCACCAAGACTCAGCGCATTGCAGGGTGTGTGCTCGTGGATATCGGCGCAGAGACCGTTGCAATTGTTGTGTATGAAAACGATATGCCGATTTCATTGAAAGTATTTCCTATCGGTTCAAGTGATATTACGAACGACATCGCGCTTGGCTTGCGTGTTCCGATTGAAGAAGCTGAAAAATTAAAAACCGGCATCTCAGTTCCGATTTCAAGCCCAAAGAAAAAGCTTGATGAGATTGTCACCGCACGACTGAAAGACATCTTTGAACTTGTTGAAAGCCACTTAAAGAAAATTGGTAAGAATGGGCTCTTACCCGCGGGTGTCATCCTCACCGGAGGCGGTGCACGCATCGCAACGATTGATGACCTCGCGAAGGCATCACTCGCACTCCCTTCACGCGTTGCTGGACTGCAGATTGGGAATGGCTCTGATGGTTTTGGTGACCCATCGTGGACGGTCGCATACGGTCTTGCACTCTTAGGACTCACCCCAGGCATGGGAAGTGGTGCCGACCTCTCGGGCACTTCGGCGTTTGCTTTTTTCAAGGAAGCTGGTGAAAAGATACGAGAGTGGGTGAAGCGCTTCCTCCCCTAGTAAGCCTTACCGAGCACCACGCTAGATACTCTTTACGCTTTAAAATAGTGTGTTTTTATCCCCCGCATGCTAGCGGGGGCTTCCGCTTTCTGTTACGATTTCCTTGTGTTTTAAAGGGTTTAAAGCCGCATGGGCGCGCTTTTAGAGGTTCGTTTTTTATAATCTTTATAGTATGGCTACCAAAATCGAAAACGAGGTGGAGAGCTTTGCCCGAATCAAAGTAGTGGGTGTCGGTGGGTCAGGATTGAATGCCGTGAACCACATGATTAATCAGAAGGTTCGTGGGGTTGAATTCATCACAATCAACACCGATGCGCAAGATCTTCATCATGCGCTCGCAAAAAAGAAAATTCACATCGGTAAGAACCTCACCAAGGGGCTCGGTGCTGGCATGGATCCATCAATCGGTCGTCGCGCCGCCGAAGAAACAAAAGAAGAAATCCAAGAATCGCTCAAAGGCGCTGACATGATTTTCATTGCAGGAGGACTCGGTGGTGGCACAGGATCAGGTGCTTCTGTCACCGTTGCACAAATCGCACGCGAACTCGGAGCCCTCACGATTGCGGTTGTTACGAAACCATTTAGTTTCGAAGGCGCACAACGAACCCGTATCGCCCAATCAGCCATTGAAGACCTCAAAAAAGAGGTTGATGCATTGATTGCTATTCCAAACGACCGACTCTTTGGTGTCATCCAAAAGGATACGACCCTCAAGAACGCCTTTGCAATGTGTGACGAAGTGCTTCGCCAGGCCGTTGAAGGTATCTCCGACCTCATCACGATGCCGGGTATCATCAACCTCGACTTCGCCGACATTCGCGCCGTCTTGCAAAACGCTGGTTCAGCATTGATGGGTATCGGAACATCAACCGGTGAGAAGCGTGCGGTTGAAGCAGCACAGATGGCAATCAACTCCCCTCTCCTCGATGTGTCTGTTGCGGGTGCGAAAGGTGTACTCTTTGCGGTCTCCGGCGGTGAAGATTTGACCATGATGGAAATCCAAGACGCAGCGCGCGTAATCACTGAGAACGTCGATAAGGAAGCAAAAATCATCTTCGGTACAATCAAAGACGATCGTTTGAAGAAGAACGAAGTGAAAGTTACCGTTATCGCATCTGGTTTTCCAGAGAACACCAGTGGTAATACCCCGCTCTTCCAGTTCAACCGAAAAGAGAAGGAAACAAAAGAAGAAGGTGGTGGAAAAATATTTAACACATTCAACAAGCCTGCACACTTAACAGAAGCATTGAAAGAGGATGGTTCGAAAGAAGAGAAGTCAGTGGAAGCTCCTAAAGCCGAGAGTGCTGAGCTGAAACCAAAAGCTGATGATCTCGATGAGGATGAATGGGGTGCGATTCCAGCATTCCTCCGCCGGAAGAAGTAGGTGTTAGGTTCTAGGTGTTAGGTGCTAGCTGATAGCGACGAAGTACGAGGTTGATTTATGTCAAATTTAGATATGAAGCGTAGCGTGGAGTCACCATGGCTACGCTTCAATCGCATAAAGAGTTAATTGTTTGGCAAAAATCGATCGAGCTTGCGATTCTTGTGTATGCATTGACGAAACAGTACCCAAAGGAAGAGACCTACGGAGTAACCTCGCAAATGCGTAGATCGTCGGTTTCAATAGCATCGAATATAGCCGAAGGAAGATCTCGAGGAACAACAAAAGACTTTCTTCAGTTCCTACGAATCGCCTACGGATCTGCCATGGAACTCGAAACTCAACTTTTGATAGCAAGAAGAGTCATTTCTCAAGACAATGGTATGCTTGGAAAAACTGAGAGCCTGCTTAATGAGGTGTTACGAATGTTAAATGTTATGATAAGACGAATCAGTGAGAAATCTAGAACCTAAACACTATGTTGTACGACACGATCATCATCGGCGGAGGCCCTGCGGGAGCTGCTGCGGCCGTATATTCCGCACGAAAGCGCCTCTCGACACTCCTCATCGCGAAGGAATTTGGAGGCCAGAGTATCGTCTCGCCTGAAATCTATAACTGGATTGGAACAAAGACAATTTCGGGCACCGACCTTGCGCGATCGTTTAAAGACCACGTGATGCAGTATGTGGGTGATGACTTTTCTGTGGTTGAGGGAGAGTGGGTTACGAAAGTTGCCAAGGATGGGGCGAATTTTACTGTTACAACAAACAAAAATTCCTACACAGGAAAAAGTGTTCTCGTGGCGGCAGGTTCAGGGCGAAAAAAACTCGAGGTGCCCGGTGCTGCTGAATTTGAGAATAAGGGGGTTGTCTATTGCGCATCGTGCGACGGCCCTCTCTTTGCCGGCCAAGACGTTGTGGTGATTGGCGGAGGCAATGCGGCATTCGAGAGCGCAGCACAGCTCCTCGCCTACTGCAAGAGTGTCACCTTGCTCCAGCGAAGCGACACCTTCCGCGCTGATGAGATTACGGTTGAAAACGTCCTCGCGCACAAAAACATGACGGCAATCACTGGCACCACCATCAAAGCAGTGCTCGGGGACAAATTTGTTACCGGCATTACCTATACCGACAAAGACGGGGTTGACCACGATATCCCTGCGACAGGCATTTTCGTTGAAATCGGTCTCATGCCGATGACAGAATTTCTGGGTGACCTGGTGTCAAAAGATGAATTCGGACGAATTGTTATTGATCCATGGACACAGCGAGCGAGCACACTCGGCATCTGGGCTGCTGGCGATTGCACGACGGTCAAATATCACCAAAACAATATCGCTGCGGGTGACGGCGTTCGTGCACTTGAGGATTTGTACCTCTATTTGAAGACGGGCAAGTAAACGGAAAAACTTATAGAATATTCATGCAATAGGGGCAGTAAGTGTGCTGTCCAAAGATTGCTGTTCCACACCTAGAACATCTGGGGATATTGGCGTAAGATCCGGCCAATATATTTGGATCACCACCTACTCCAGTACCAGTATCTGAAGATATACCAGTAATAGATGACGCTCTGTTACCGACAGCAAAAGTAGAGTCAAAAGCACCTCCAGTAATCACTAACGGGTTCGGAGTGTTGAGTGCTTGACGCATCTTCTGTAATTGTTCGAGCTCAACGCGTGCTTCCTGCTGTTGTTGTTCTGTTGCATTTTCTGCATTCTCAATCACTTTTGCAACGCGCTCGTCCAAATCTTTACGAAGTGAATCAAGCGTCGCATCTGCTTTTTGTCTTTGATCATCCAAGAACTTTTTGAAACTTCTTTTGTAGTCAACACTTTGCCACCATACAACAACAGCAGCAACAATTGTTAGAAAAGCTATAAGGCCAGTGAGGATGGCGACAGCCACTCCCATCGGCGCGTACCAAGTACTCATCTGCTGATTAGTTTTTTCTAAAACCTCTATATAAAGTTGTTGTGCTTCAAAGACTTCTTGTGCTTGAGGTGTAGTAAGGATTTCCATGAAGGCTTTGTTTTGTGGGCGATACAGGATTCTCCCGCGCCTCTTGGCTCGCCGTCGCTCGCCTCGGGCTGGGCACCGCCTCGTCTGTTTCGCCTGGTGACGAAACATGACTCCGGCGTTCAAATCCTCACGCCCTGCAAGTAGTTGCAGGGCTCATCGTGTGGGCGATGGAGGATTTGAACCTCCGACCCCTTGCATGTCATGCAAGTGCTCTAACCAGCTGAGCTAATCGCCCGATATAGTTTTTAACCACTTGCCTCCCCCGTTGTTGCTGAGCCCTGCCTGCCGGCAGGCAGGTAATCGCCCTCTATGGACAAACCCTTAATCCTCCGAAGCCTTGGCGAAGGAGGAAATTACCCTTTATACCACTTGGACGCTGGTTACTATACCAAAAACGGCCTATAAAATACAGCCCCGCCACGAATCGTGGCGGGGCTGTATTTATCCGCGGGAACCTTTATCTGCGCTCATCCGCGTTTGCCGTAGGCAAACTAGATTTCGTCTGACGCGTCTCCGATCACATCCGAACAATCCTCAAGAATTGCATCGAGCTCCGTCTGTGATTGAGCAGTGGTTGTACCTTCTGGGTACGCCTCGTTCCAGGCTGTCAAACGCAGGCGACACTCCTGAACGTCTGCAGCTGCATCATCAAGCGTGCTCGTGATTGTCTCTCTATTGCTCTTGGTGAGCATAATCGCAAGGATGATAACGATAATAACGAGAATCCATGTTGCCCATTTGTACGTGTTTGACTGTGGTTGCATAGGTGTTTTCAAAAAGGTTAATAAGTAACTTCTTCTAAAGAGTAGCACGAAAAGACCACCACAAGACTCAGACATGCGCTTTTTAGTGCCTCCTAGCCTTCTTAATTGCAGATAGTATTGGTGGTGCTCTATACTATATTCATACCGTAACCCATATATCTATGTCACCTGAATCCCCAATTGAAGGAGTAGAGAGTCTAAGACAGCAAGCTACCGAAGCATACAAGCAGTTCGTCGCCGAAGGGGTCAAAAACATTGATGATTTAGACCTGGAAGATCCTCGCGCCATTGAAGCACAAAGAATATTTGACCTTTGGAGAAATAGGCTTGATGCAGAAGCAGAAGTCAGTAGAGAAGCACGAGAAGAGGCGAACTTTGCTAAAACAATTTTTTATTATGAAACAGGATTTACTGATCCCGATTACTTAGAAGAAATTCTGAGTTTCCTCGAAACAGATCTTGCTGATGTCGACGATGAAAGTGAAGAACCACTGCCTCAGCTTGCAGAAAGGATCCGCGAAAAAATGAAAGAAATCGAAGCTGCGCTCGAAGCTCAGAATCAATAGTATTCTCTGCTCGAAACTCAACCCCGCACATGTGGCTCCGGCCACACGTGCGGTTTTTTTTATTTATTGAAATCTACCCGAAGAAGGTTCTTAATTTGTGACCCTATCGGGATTCGAACCCGAGTTTCAGCCGTGAAAGGGCCGCGTCCTAGGCCAGCTAGACGATAGGGCCAACTCGAAAACAATAGCATTTTTGAGCCGTTTTGGCAAAAAATTCACTCGCGGAAACATCCATAGAATGCTAGGATACCTCGGTACCGTAGCACTGGAGAGGTGGCTGACCATCGCGTAGCGAGGCCCCGCTCCGCGGGGGTGGTTGAAATATGTTTTTCGTTTATATTTTACAAAGCGATAAAACAGGAAGGTACTATATCGGTTATACCCGTGATATTCAGGAACGTCTCGCAAGGCATAATAAAGGTAGGGTTCCTTCGACAAAACATGGAAGTCCTTGGAGAGTAATAGTAGTTGAAAAGTTTTGTTCAAAAAACGAAGCCATACTAAGGGAACGGGAAGTAAAAGTGTATAAAAGTGGAATTAAGTTTAAGAAGTTGATCAACCAATGGAGAGGTGGCTGAGTGGTTGAAGGCACTGGTTTCGAAAACCAGCATCCGGGAAACTGGATCGAGGGTTCAAATCCCTCCCTCTCCGCAATGATCCGCGAGAATACCGTTAGGTATTTGAGCGGGTTATCAGTGCGTGCAGAGGAAGGGTTTTGAACGGCGGAGGCGGTATACAAGACGAGCGAAGCGAGGGCTTGTCGCCGAGTCGCGTCCAGGGAATCTTATGAGCGTAGCGAATTAGATATCCCGGGACAAATCCCTGCCTGCCGGCAGGCAGGCCTCCCTCTCCGCAAAATGGACAGAATTTTTAGATTGCTCATTATGATGATATGAATGTAAAAATCGAACCTTCCTGGAAGGCGCATCTTGAGGCCGAATTTGAGAAGCCATACTTTGTAGAACTCACAAAATTCGTTAAGGACGAGTACGTGGCGACGCGTGTCTATCCCCCACCAAAAGACATATTTCGCGCGTTTGATCTCACTCCTTTCGACGACGTGCGTGTCGTTATTCTTGGACAAGACCCGTATCACGGTCCGAACCAAGCGAACGGGCTCTCGTTTGCAGTGCATGAGGGCGTGAGGAATCCTCCATCGCTCCAGAACATTTTCAAAGAAATCGCGACTGATCTTGGCCGTCCCACCACACTCAAGAACGGCGACCTGACACCCTGGGCGCAACAAGGTGTACTTCTCTTGAACGCGACGCTCACCGTTCGTGCCGACTCTCCTGCGTCACATCAAGACAAAGGGTGGGAACAGTTTACCGATGCAGTAATTGAGACGTTGTCCCAGGAACGCGAGCATCTTGTTTTTATTCTCTGGGGAAACTACGCGCGACAAAAAGGTATCATGATAGACCGAGCCAAACATTTGGTGATAGAATCCCCTCACCCATCGCCGTTTTCAGCAGATAAGGGATTCTTCGGTTCAAAACCTTTCAGTAAAACTAACGACTACCTCACAGCACACGATAAAAAACCTATCGACTGGTAACGTATGAATCCCGTTAGAAGCCAAAACCGTATAGAAATGTGTAATCGATCACACTACAAACTAATAGGTATTTTTAACTGCAGTGGAACATATAACGTTCCCTGCTTCTAACGGGATGAAAATTCTAGCAATTGAAACATCCTGCGATGAGACCGCTGTGGCACTCCTCGAATGCTCTGGGAGCCTCGAATCGCCTGTTATACAGGTGATCTCTCAGAAGCTCTACTCACAGACAAAAGACCATTCACCGTTTGGTGGCGTGGTTCCCATGCTTGGAAAACGTGAACACGTAAAGAATATCGTCCCTCTTTTTCTCGAATGTTTGGAGGAAGGAAAGATCCTCAAAAAAGCTTCGAGTGGGTTTGGTGAAGAAAAGATCGATACAATTAAAAAACTTCTCGAACGAGATGGCCCTCTCGTTGATTTCTTTATTGAACATATCGTTCCGCTTGAACGGCCAGCGATCGATGCTATTGCAGTCACCCATGGCCCAGGTCTCGAACCAGCGCTCTGGGTCGGCGTGAATTTTGCCAAGACACTCTCATACCTTTGGGATATTCCTCTCATTCCTACAAATCACATGGAAGGTCATATCGCCTCTGTGTTAGTGAATGAAGGCGCTGAGAAGGTTCAATACCCCGCAATCGCGCTTCTCGCCTCCGGCGGACACACCGAGCTTGTGTTGATTGATAAACCTCTCTCCTATCGTCGTATCGGACAGACGCGCGACGATGCTGTGGGCGAAGCATTTGATAAAGTCGGTCGCCTTCTTGGTCTTCCGTACCCAGGAGGTCCAAAGATATCAGCAATGGCAGCTATCGTCCGAGAAAGGAATCTGCGAGAATCTGCGTCTAATCTGCGTCCATCTGCGTTTAGGTTTCCTCGTCCGATGATCAACTCGGATGATTTCGACTTTTCATACGCAGGATTAAAAACCGCGGTACTCTACAAAGTCCGAGAACTGAGTGCCCCAGACAAACGAGACCTGATGCTTACCGGGCACGCTGAACTGAGTGATGAACTCAAAGAAATGATTGCGTATGAGTTCGAAGAAGCAGCAACCGATGTGCTCATTTCCAAAACAAAAAAGGCGCTCGCCACCGCCTTTGGCGGGGTCCCGCCGGAGGTGGGGAAGGTACGCACCCCACAGACACTCATCGTCGGAGGAGGTGTTATCGCCAATATGTACCTTCGTGAACGTCTCGTGGCACTAGCAGAGGAATCAGGTGTGGCACTCATGCTTCCCACACGAGAGCTTTCAACCGACAACGCGATTATGATCGGCGCAGCGGCCTATCTTCATATTGCTCCCGCCTCTGGCGGAGCCCCGCATGGAGCGGTGGCAGGAGGAGAAACGTATGAGCCATTCTCACCTACCGAGAGCACGCTTAAAGCCGACGGGACCCTTAGGTTATAACCAAATCTGCAGAGAGAAGAAGCCAGTTGAAGTACGAAAGAAGGGCAATCAGTGCGAGAAGCAGAGTGCCATACATGATGGAGCGTGAATGCGTGCGGTGCACCTGCATGTACACCATCAACAAAACAACGAACGCAATTAAGAGTCCTATGACAAGATAGCTCCACGATACGATTGCTCGTGGGTGCGCTGTAAACGATTCCCAGAGTGACGGACGTTCGTTCTGTTCAGCAGAATAGGTAGAATCGGCAGGAACAACAGCGCCTTCGACACGTGCAGTCGTTTCATCTTTTATCAAATATTCATTTGGAGTGTCATTTTCTGTTGACACTACTGACTCTGGAATTGGCTCTGTCACGACTACCGCACCAGCGACACCTTCCTCACTTTCTACCGGCTCTGCGCTGATTGCTTGCGATGCAACGGTGACACTTGGCACGACTGTTGCAAGTTGCGCAGGTTTTCCAAACATTTGCACAACGAAAATTGTTTTTTTGCCTTTATATTTTCCTTCAACCGCAGCAATACCAATCTCTGTAAAATCGCCATTCATAATGTTTGCTCGGTGAAGTGGCGAGTCCATCCACGCCTGCGAGACATCTTCTGAGTCAACGAAATTCACCGCAAGATTTTCTCCTGCCTCAACAAAATTATATCCAACGCGATAAAACCAATACCACGGGTCAATACCGTCAGGAGATACGTGTGCAAAGTAGCTATTCTCTGCCATGTGTTCCGCTTTCAAGCGCGCAGCTTCTTCAAGAACTGGGTTGACTGAAAGCTCTTCGAGTCCGCTATCGGCACGATCTTCGTTGGTGAGTGTCACAAGCACGACCGGAAGAACCGCAGCGGTATACTCTCCCCCACGGTTAACAATAAGACCTCGGAATACTGAGAAGCCGAAGACAGCGATTATAACCAGCGCGAGTACCAGTGCGCCCGTCTCACGAAGAAGATGAGGTCGGTTGTTGTTTCCTTCGTGCGGAATGAGATAGTTTTTGAGATGTCGTCGCATGGTGTCAAACATTGTGCTTATTGTAGCAAATACGGCTCTCTAACGGGAATAATCATAGCATATTTATAGAAAAAAGCAATACCATTTCCTCTACCCTCTTTTTTTCTTATTCCAATGTTCTTAAGAACTTGAGAATGTTTTGTCGTCGTAGTGACGGGCGTGCGGTATATAGACTCTCCTTCACACTATTTCTCTATAAGTATTTGCAAACAAAAATCCCCCGCTTAGGGGGACTTCTGTGATTCCTTGTTTTATCTGCGTTTATCTGCGGCTTATCGAACCGTCGTACCAGGAGCGATAATCAACTGATCAGGAAAGGCTTCGTAGCCAGGGCACATAATGCTGTTGATTTTCCACTTGGTCGTCTGATAGAGATATCCGGTTGGGCGATTGTCGAGTACGCCTGGGAATTCCTCAGTCCATGTGTTCAAGACGTCGTCCGCAAACATGCTCTGGAACTGCCAAACTGCATCAAACATTGCTTGATCGAAGATACCGTTGAGAACAAGTGATGTACCGAGGTATGAGTTGAAGAATGCCTTCGCCTTATTCACCTCTGATGGATCGTTCTGGAGGTTGATGTGCTGGTAGTCGCGGAGGAACGGGCAGAATGAGTTTTCTGTCGTCGCACCGAGAACTTCCCCACCTCCACTAAATCCTCCCCCACGGTGACTGCTGCTACGTCCGTTGTCATCGTCGTCGTCGTCGTCATTTGGCGTATCATCGCCTCCGCCATTTGGCTCGTCGTTCACAAATGTACAGGTGATGTCGTTGCCACCACTGATGAGGATTTCAACATCAGATTCTGGGCCATCTTCATGAACGTCGTTGTACCAGTCTTCGCCGTACTCACCACTACAGGTGAGGCTTGCGAGATCCCATCCTTCAGGGACGATTTCTTCAACACCATAGTATCCGTCGTTGAGATTGTCGAAGGTTGTGCTTGCTCCTGCAACAAGTGCAAATGGAGTGTTGATTTCACCATCAGAGAAGGTGAATCCAAAGCTTTCTCCTGATTCGTCTCCTTCTGCAAGCTGTTTGATGATCGTAATCGAACCACCATTTGAGTTGTAGAAGTTAACGTAGGTGTCACCGAGTGAGTTGACGCTTACATATGCGCGACCCTCGTTGACATACGGATCTTCAACAACTTCCACGCTATCGTCTTCATCACCATACTGGATTGTTGCACTATCAACAGTCCAGCCTTCCTGAAGCTCTTCGTAGACGCTGTAGTTTGAACCAGGACCTTCGTACTCGTCTTCAGGGATACAGTAGTAACCGTTTTCGTCAGTGACATCTGATCCAAGGAAGTATGGAAGAACTGCAATTGAGGTGAGCGTGTCCTGCTGTGGGTAGTAGTAACCTTGAACGCCGATTGTCCATCCTTCGAGCGGGAGTCCGGTTTCTTCGTCGTACTTGTAACCCTCGACGAGACATTCATCATCATCGTCATCATTTCCCTCTTCTTGATCATTGACGAGGTAGAAATATTCTTTTGACTCGTCGACAGTGACATGATCGCTTTCGTTTGCTGTTTCAGAGCTTGATACAAACTCCCAACCATCTTTCATATCTTCACCAAGATCATAGTCACCGAATGGCACGTTCGGAATCGTTACACAACCAAGGCCTTCGCCTTCTGAGGCTGTTGTTCCTTCGAAGTCGTGATCTTCATCGTCCTCATCGTCGGCAAAAATCTTGTAAACGACTGGGAAGTATTCATCGAGCCAGACGTCCCAACCACCAAGCTTGTCCCCATCCTCTTCTGAATTTTCGTACTTACAGATTGTTACATCTGCATCTTGTGGTGCTTCAGGAATACAGTAGAGACCCACTTCATCGAGGTATGCTCCGTACGATGTGTCAGTTCCTACTTCTGCGAATCCAACGCTTGCTTCGTCATCATTCGCAACGAATGTGCGTGATTCGAGTGTCCAAACCGTGTCGCCGTTTGCAACACCTGAACGTGCGATCGATGTGCCAAGTGCTACGCCGTCAAGACGGAATTCAAAGCGATTGTCTTCGGCATCACGACCTGGTCGTGGTGAGTACTGCGTCTCGAGACGGTAGGTCTTGCCAGGAATCGTTGGAATGTCCTGCCAAATCGTTGTTGGGT
>CAYZIR010000011.1:18601-22020 GCA_964478705.1 uncultured Candidatus Saccharibacteria bacterium | reverse complement strand
CAGGGTTCTTAGTTTCTACAGCTTGCCTGCCGGCAGGCAGGAAACTAAGAACCCTGCCACATCTTGATAAAAGGGCTCGCTGTCGGTATTGTGTCTGTGCGATCAAGCAATCGCTTGGAGGAGTGGCAGAGTGGTCTATTGCACCTGTCTTGAAAACAGGAGTCCCTTTACGGGGACCGTGAGTTCGAATCTCACCTCCTCCGCAATGATTCGTGAGAACAGCTGATGCTGTTCGAACGAGGCATCTTTGCGTGGGGAGATGGGATTCGAAAGGCGGAGGCGGTACTTAGGATTTTAGGCGCGAAGCGCGTAAAATACTTAGTAACCGGTGACCGAATCCCTGCCTGCCGGCAGGCAGGTCACCTCCCCCGCCGTATGAAAGTCCTCTTTGTATGTAAAGGCAACATGGCTCGAAGCACCCTTGCTGCGGCATTGTATAACAAAATGACCAACACAGCAGATGCAACATCTGCTGGCACATACGTTGGCGCACCTGACGAACCAGAAGGGCGCGTACTCTCCGACATCTTTCCTGACCCGTCATTTTTTGAAGTGCTCGAAGAGCACGATATACATGTGCGCAATTACAAAACCGTTCGCTTGACCGAGGCAATGCTTGATGATGCTGACGTAATTGTCTCAATGGCAGAAGAGCCATTTGTACCCGGCTTTTTGAAAAACCACCCTGACGTCCTCGTGTGGAATGTTGAGAATCCTGAAACTGTTGATCGTCCTGTTGCAGAAAAACTCTACAAAGAACTCTCTGGGCTCGTAAAAAATCTTTTATAAACAAAACATTTTCTCTAGAATGAAACTTACCTACGAAGAACTCAGACAGTCTGGAAACATTCCGCGTATTCATCCAAACGGATTCATTCAGCTCGACCTCGAGAAGAATCTCCGCTTGCACGTCTGGCCGACAGAACGCCTCATAGCACCTGCGGTTGATCTTCCCCTACACGACCACACCTTCGGCTTCAACAGTTTTGTGGTGAAAGGCTCACTCGGCAATATCATCTACGACATCGAGCGAAGTGATGCCGGCGCCTACCATCTCTACCATGTGATGCCCTATGCTGCGACCGGCACATCGTCCCCACTCCAGAAACAAGAAGGAGCTTACGACATACGAAAGACGAACGAATTCTGGATCGATGCCGGCCATGCATACCACATGGATCCATTCATCTTCCATGAAACAGCGATCAAAGAGCCGAGCGTCACTGTAATCCGTATCATTCCTTTTGACACATCGCGACCTGCGCGCGTTCTCTGCCCTGCTACCGAAACTCCTGGGCCAGCATTCAAGCGCGACGCTATCGCACCAGATATCCTGTGGGAGTACATCAAGGAAGCATTGGAAACCTCTCCGCACACGACCCTACCTGAGGGGTTTTAATTCATCCAAAAAAACCTCCGTTTCCGGAGGTTTTTGTTTTACTTTCCTGCTGATTTCTTGAGGAGTTTTGCAAGACGTGATTTCTTGCGGGATGCTGCGCCTTTCTTGATGACACCGCGCTTTGCTGCTTTGTCGATTGCTTTGTAGGCATCGGTAAGCTTTTTCTGAGCGTCCTTGGCGTTCGTCGTTGAAAGCACGCGGACTTCTTTCACCGTGTCCTTCATCGCACGAATACGACGCGCATTGAAGACGCGCTTGCGCTTGCTTCCGCGAAGGGCTTTTTTTGCTGATTGGATGATTGGCATAAAAATTAGAGGGTGTAGCCACTAGGGTATAGGTTTAGGAAATACCAGAGTAGGACAGAAGCGAGTGTAGCAAAATGAGCGGATAAAAACAATCCCGCGCGGAGTACCGCGCGGTTTCTGCTACTTCTTCAAGCGTTCGAGCTCTTTGTTGATATCCCTGAGATCGTTTGATCGCGATCCGAACTCAAACGACAGTCTGTTCGCAAGAATCATCTCTAGCACCCCATTCTGCCCTGACCGCACTGCCGACCGATAGTCATCGGATGCACGGTCATGGTCACGACCAAGCCTTTCAACCTCCTCTTTGAGACGCCGTTGCTGTTTTTGGAGACGACGAATTTTGAACCAGCTGATGAGACCCATCAACAATCCTCCCTTGGATAGGTTGGCATATCTATCGCGAAGATACGCGCGCCACCGCAGTTTGTCAATTCGTTTTTTATCCCTATACCCTACCCCCTACACCCTAGTACACTATCCCTATGATTAGTCACTTGAAAGGAACACTTTTCAGCAAAGAGCTTGGTTCGGTAATACTCGACGTGGGAGGCGTCGGTTATCGTGTGTATGTTTCAAGCGCCACATTCTCAATGCTTCCAGCAGAAGCCGGTTCATCTGTCGCGCTCTTCACCCACATGGCCGTCCGCGAAACATCGATGGACCTCTACGGCTTTCTCGACCGCGACGAACTTTCTTTTTTTGAAATGTTAATTGGCGTTTCTGGCATCGGGCCGAAGTCCGCACTTGCGATTCTCTCGCTCGCGCCTGCACCGACGCTCGTTTCTGCCATCGCTGGTAACGACATCACGTACCTCACGAAAGTGTCTGGTATCGGCAAAAAAACCGCAGAGAAAATTGTGCTTGAACTCAAAGACAAAATTGGTTCGCATGCTGACACCGGCGGAGAACTTCATAAAGACAGCGACGTTATCGAAGTGCTGGTGTCACTCGGCTACACTCGCGACATCGCGCGCGATACCGTTAAAAAAATCGCACCGGAATTCACTGGCACAAGCGAGCGTGTGAAGGAGGCATTGAAAATCCTCGCGGATAAAAAATAAAAAATAAGGCCGGTCTCGCACTGCGAGACCGGCCTCTCTCCTCACTCCGGCCAAGCCGGGTGACCTGCTGAGCGGTTGGGGTAACGCCACCGCGGATTCCATGAAGTGATACCGAACGAAAGCCAAAAGACGGTGCCTGCGAGAACAAACGTCCACACACCACAGTACCCGAAGGCACGACCTGGGAAAAGGATCCCGCAGAGACCTAGTGTTAGAAGGATGTTGAGACCACTGGCAAGAATCCCTTTCATTCCCGACTCGGCCTTACTTCCGTACCGCACCGCGACTACTCCGCCAACGAGTAGAAACAGCCCGAGCGCGAAGACTTCAAGCTCTCGGTTGTAGTAAGAAAAATAACCGAGTGCCGAGGCCAAGGTGACTTGAAACCACGCCATGGAGACAAAGATCTTTACGTCATTTGGCCGTGGATCAAAAACCTCCATGAATGCCAAAAGTATCGACTCCAGGGAGAGAACAAGAAAGAACGTTACCCGTGGTGCTTCGCAGAGAAATGATTCTACGAACCAAATGGACGCGACCAACCAAACGAGTCCGTGCTGTTTCAGACACTGCGCTAAGGTCACTCGAATTCCCTCCTCCGCCTCCCGGCGGATAGTTGAAAGAACTTCTTTGCGGACACTATACACCTGAGTA
>CAYZIR010000011.1:0-18501 GCA_964478705.1 uncultured Candidatus Saccharibacteria bacterium | reverse complement strand
CGCCTCCCGGCGGATAGTTGAAAGAACTTCTTTGCGGACACTATACACCTGAGTATTTCGAGCGCAAGAAAACCCCGACCACACTGTGGTCGGGGCTGAAATTCTTACTCGCCTCTCGTCGCTCCGAGACGCTCCTCCGCTTCTTCCATCGCCGTGATCCGCTCGAACTCTTGGCGAGCAACGTCGGCTTTTTCTCTCCAAAAATCACGCAATCGAAGCATGCCCCACGAAGATGCCAGAAATCCGAGGGAAATGAATGGCCCGTTGTGAGTATCATTCAGTAGCCACTCGGTGTACGCTACCGGCAACATCATGAGGTAGAACAAGACCACTGTGTCGATGCCCTTGATCATCGCCCGCTGGCATAGAACGAATGAGAAAAGCATTCCCGACACAACGAAAAACGCAACCAGCACGAAAGGGTTCTTGGTGAGATAGAGATAGTCAACGCCCACGAAGGCGAGCATTCCTGTTCCAAGATTCAGTGTCACAATCCGCGTCTCTTGGCGCTTGTTGGTAGCACTGTGCAACCGTAGAGCCATCAACACGAGTCCGTAGGAAAGACTGAAAATCGTCAATGAACCCGTCATCGGTTCTTGCCAAGCAAGGAACAAAATGATGATCGTGTAGATACCGACCAACACGGTCGCTTCTTTAAAGAACCTTGCGGTGAGCATCTTCTGCTCCTTCTCGCCTCCCGGCGGATAATGAATCAAAGAACTTCTTTGCGGACACTATACGCCAAAGCACCTCTATTTCAAGTATCCACCTGCGTGCGCTACCATACAGCCATGCTCAACCGAATCCTCCGCGTAATCGAACGCTTCATTCCAAAAAAACTCTATCGCATGGGTCAGCCGGTTTATCACTACCTCCTCGCGATCACGGGCGCACTCATCTACCGATTTCCGTCGCGCTCGATTCACGTCGTTGCAGTCACCGGCACCAAAGGAAAATCGACGACCGTCGAACTCGTCAATGCGATTCTTGAAGCGGGAGGGAAGAAGACCGCGGTCTTAGGAACGATTCGTTTCAAAATCGGGAATGACTCACAACCGAACAAATTTAAAATGACCGTGCCAGGGCGCTTCTTTGTACAGAAATTCTTGCGACAAGCTGTTGATGCAGGATGCGAGTGGGCTGTGATTGAAATGAGTTCGGAGGCGGTAAAGCAGTCTCGACACCGCTTCATCGACTTTGACGGACTCATCTTCACCAACCTTGCACCCGAGCACATCGAGTCGCACGGTTCATACGAGCAGTATCGCGAAGAAAAATTGAATCTTGCTCGTGCGATCGCATCGTCCCCCAAAAAGAATGTGGTTATTGTTGTAAATGCAGACGATGCGGAAGGCTTCCGATTTCTTGAAATCGCAGGCGCACGCAGTATTCCCTATCGCATGACCGATGTTGCATTGCATGACGCAACACTCGAAGGGTCGGTATTTGCATTCAAGAATCACACCGTACACCTTGCTATTCCTGGAGTATTTAACGTCATGAATGCGCTCGGTGCAGGAACGTTCGCCGATGCAATTGGCATTTCTGTAGAGATGATTGCGAAAGGACTCTCAGATGTGTCTTTGGTGCGAGGGCGCGTTGAGTATGTGCGCGAAGGTCAGCCATTCCATGTGGTTGTTGACTACGCACACACACCAGAATCCCTCGAGAGCCTCTATACACTTTTTAAAGATACTCACACCATTGCGGTGCTCGGCAACACCGGCGGAGGTCGCGACACATGGAAGCGTCCTGTGATGGCCGGTATCGCAGAAAAATATTGTAACGAAATCATTCTCACCAACGAAGATCCGTATGACGAAGACCCGCGTGCAATCCTCACAGCGATGGAAGACGGCATTGGAGACAAACAAAAATGCACGGTGATCATGGACAGACGTGAAGCGATTCACGAAGCGCTCGTACGAGCGACCCACCGATATGCCTCAGGACAACCAAACCCAGTTGCGGTGTTGATTACCGGCAAAGGCACTGACCCATACATCATGGGGGCGAATGGTGCCAAAATACCGTGGGATGATGCAACGGTGGTGCGCGAAGAACTTAAAACAATACAGGAGGTATAAAGAATGCCCGTTCCGCAGTGCGGAACGGGCATGATTCTTACCTGCGGGACACTTCCCGCTTCCGGCGATAGCTGTAGAGAATCGAGCGGAACATCATCACAAGCGCGATGACGAAGCTGGCTGAAAGCGCTGGCACGATCGATTGTTTTGAGAACAACAGAAAGACACCAGTCCATTCGATGAACGCGAATGTGAGAGCGAATGGGTAGCTAAAGTCAGATTCAATCGGTTCATTCCCCAAAAAAACAATGAAGACCAGTATGACACCGGCACACATCATGTAGGGGCTGATGAACGGAAAGATGTGGAGCGCCGATGCTGCCGCTCCACCAGCCACAATCACGCTCGCTCGTACTCTGCCTCGCGACAGCGAAGACGTCCGAGCGGTGATAAAGAAGCAGAGTGCAAGCCAGAAGAATATGGCGGGATGTTGGGGGTCGCGGAGATACGGAATCTCCCGTGACACCACAAACCCGCCGGCCAAGAAAATCGTGATGCTCATCTGCAGTACTGCGAGCTCGTTCATCACACCTCCTAGAAGAGGGTGTACACGAATGGTGCGCGTGCGAGTGTCAGAAGCGCAACAAGAACAATGAGAAGTGCGACCGGAATCAACCAGCGCTTTGGTGCTCTCATCGTGGGAGCGCGCGACTGATGCTATCAATGAAGTTTGGCATCAGTAGCCATGCGATGAAGTAAATCACTCCGACGACAATGAGCACTTCGACGACGATCTCTGTTGGTGTGAACGACCGCATCTCTTTCTTTTCTGCCCCCATGACGGCCTCCTCTGGACTGTCGGTGAACGTTGTCTGAAACAGACACTATACCGTGAAGCCCCACCGGTCAACACACCTCTTTGAATTTTTCTCTGTCCCCTATACCCTATACCCCAGTGGCGATATCTCGGCTCAATCTATGCTTTCTTTTCTAAAAATTATTTTCATAGTCATCGGAGGAATTTTTCTCGTCTCATATCTCCAAGACAGTGGTTTTTCAATGAATACCAGCGGAAACACTAATTCATCGTCGGAACTCTCCGATCGAGATGCGTATGCCCGTTCATACGACTCAAACAACGACGGTGTTGTGAGCGACAACGAATACCAGCAGGGAGAATATGCCCGTGTTGAAGAGGAGCTCGAGACGCTCGAAGAAGAACTTGCACAAGCGCTTGAGGATGCCAATGCATCACCGTACCGCGATATGGTTACGTTGAGTACGGGCAATGCGTATGCCACCGATCGCGGAGAAGAATATGTTGTGCTCTACACCAACGGAAGCAATGAAACACCCATCAACATCACTGGATGGTACTTGAAAAGCCTCCTCACAAAACGCGGAGGAACAATCGGCGAAGGTGTTCGCGTGATTCAGAGCAGACAGCCGTGGTTTTCAAAAGACGACATCTACCTCGCACCTGGTGACAGGGCGTATGTATCGAGTGGTGGTGCCGCGGGTATTGGCACATCATTCTTGACCAACATTTGCACTGGCTACCTTGATACCAACCAACGTTTCACACCGAGTCTTCCACAAGAGTGTCCGTTGCTCGAGGACGAGGATCTTGCGCGTTTCGATCTCGCCTACAACGATTTTGACGATGAAGATGATTACGATGCTTGCATGGATGCAATAGAAACCATCTATTCATGCGAGCGTGAACAACCCGACAGAAACCTCACCGACGAATGCAAGGACTTTATACGCGAATATGCAACGTATGATGGGTGCGTCGATCTTCATAAAAATGACAGCGATTTCCTTGGAAACGAGTGGCGAATCTTTTTAGGAAGCTCGCGCAACGAACTATGGCGAAGCGAGCGTGAGGCTATCGGACTCTTCGATCGTGAGGGGCGTGTTGTTGATGTTGTCCGCTACTAGACGCGAAGCATTCTTTCTGGCAGTATCCCGATAGATGCACCCTACACGTGAGGAGGTACAATGCCGAAAACGTACAACTTTGGGGAAGTGTTTCTTCGATTTCTTTTGACCGGCCGTCGCATTGAGGTGACGGATCGATCGCTTTCACTGATTGTGCGAGGCACCGTCCTTCGGGTCGAGCACGACACGAATGGATTTGGTTCCTTGCTTCTGGGGAATCCTGAATCAACCCCGGAGTCCGGTCTCGCTGGGTACGGCACGTGGTCGAAGGCCCCGCGACGTTCTCGAGTTGTCATCCCCGCCTCGACCGTCATTACAGCGGAAAATAATGACGGGTTGGAGCTCCGCTTCGATATCGACAATGCGAGCCACGTCATTCGTGGCGCAGAGCCGATTAAGGCGAGTATCACGTACTAGTGCTTCGTAGGCGCCTCGCTGAGGCGCTTTTTTCTATGTTTTTCTGTGCCTTTCTATTTCAAACACGCATGCTACAGTTCGGGCAGAATCGTTCTACACACAACAGGAGAGGAGGTGGCATATGGCATCGTGGAAAGCGCTTATGTCGCTCCGACCACAGGGCGATTTCGGCATCCGACGGGGTGACGAGGCATTGCGTGGCGAAATCGAAAAGATCTCACATCAAGGTGCGAGCGTTTTCATTCGCGTGAAGCGACTCCTGAAGACCGCATGGCCGGTCGATGAGCGCTCCGTGTGGGTTCTCGCTCAAGGCGAGCCTCTTGAGTATCGATTCTTGAGCGATACGCCACTTGTATACATCCCTGGGAAAAACGACAGCTTCTCGTGGATGTCCGATGGTGTTGGGTACAGAGTGTGGGTGAAGAGTATGATCAATCCTCTTCCTGCCTCTGTCGAAGTTCTTCAGGCGCCGTGAGCATTCCGGCGCCTTTTCTTATGCGAAAAGAATAATGCCGACAGCGACCGATACGTTGAGCGATTCTTTTGTCCCGTGCATTGGAATTTCAACAATAGTATCGCACATCGCAAGAACCTCTTTTGAAATTCCTTCTGTTTCGTTCCCGAACACAAATGCAGTGTTCGTTGCCTGTTTGAATTCTTTGTATGAAATAGCGTTTGGCGACTGCTCCACAGCGACAACTCGCGCCCCTTCCGATTTCACCTTCTCAATCGCCTCTGCTGTGGTTTTCATGTACTCCCACGGAACAGTTTGTTCTGCTCCGAGCGCAACTTTTGCCACATCCTTCCGAACGCGCCCGAATCGATCGAGTGGTGTCGGCGTTGTCCCGCAGAGATACAGTTTTGAAACTCCTGCACTATCAGCGGTACGAAAAATAGATCCGACATTATGAACGCTTCGAATGTTGTCGAGAATGACTGATTTTTTCATACTGAAAAAATAAACTCCAATTTCCAAGTTCCAAAATCCAAACAAGCTTCAACATTCAAACTCCAAAAAGTGAAGCTAGGCACTCTTTTTCTAAACGCTGTCCGCCCGGTAGGGATCGAACCTACGACCGTCTCCTTAAAAGGGAGCTGCTCTACCGCTGAGCTACGGGCGGTTAATAAGGGTTGTGCGCAGATGCGAGCGCGGGTTTTCGAGGAGGGATTAAAAAAGAAAGCTTGTTTTCTTTTTTAATTCATTCCGAGAAAACGGGAGCGTGCGCATCTATGCTTCCCGATTGCCCCGCCCGTATAGACTTTTCTATACGGGCGGAATGCAAGCACTGTACAATAATTTAGTCTTTTTGGGTAGCTACAGCGCCAAAATAAATTTCTCGAGTGCCAGCGAAAGTTCGAGCTCGCCTCGGCGTGATTGGTGATAGATATCAATGAGTGTGAACCAGAGTTTCTCTGCCTCATGGTTTGGATAGTTCAAAAGACCCCGTTTTCCTTTTGATACGACAAAGGGTTTGAGTGTGCCTGTCTCTCCTTTTTCAATCTGCACAAGTGTTTTTATCTGCCACACGAGGACACCATGAATCTCTTCCACCGCGATTCCTTCACGAAGCGCTTCTTGGTAGAGAATCCAGAGTTTCTTTTTGTCACGAGCAGAAAGCGCATCGGTGAGTGAGAAAATTGAAAACGCTTCCTTTCCGCCTTCTTTTTGCACATTGAGCTCAACCTCTTCATCTGCATGCTCGGTGAGTGCGCGAATAACAGCGACCGGAAGCTTCCCTTCGCGAAGGATGAAGGTGTTTCCCGACGATGCCATCTTTGGAAGGCGCTCCGTCATCGCATCGCGGGTTTCTTCTTCCACAAACGCACCGTCGACAAGAATGACGTGATTCTCGTTGAAAAGTCCTTGCGAGCCGATGTGTCGGTCGATCTCTTCAGGCGATAGTGTTTCATCTCCAAGAGTGAACACGTTCATATCAGGCGCATCAGAGAGAAGTGCGTCTATTTTTGCGCGCGACTCTTTGACCACAGATTCTCTGTCGGTGCCGTAAAAAGCGTAAAGCATAGGAACAGCTTATAGCTTTTAGCTTTTAGCTGCTAGTAATGCAAAACGGGCCCTCACCTGGAGGGCCCGTCCTCATTGCAATAGTCGCGAAGGTCAGGATTTACCCGACCAGTGGCGACGAGCGTACAGAATGCAGAGGGTCACGATGACTGACCAGAAGATAACCTTCCCCATGACTCTCTCCTTTCTATCTTCACCCTAGCAGAAACGGCGGGTATGCAAAAGGGCCGTGACGCAGTGCGTCACGGCCCGAAGATCAGATGTCGATGCGGAGGCGGAAGGACCAGGCTTTCTTCTCGTTCAAGGGGACGAACTTTCCTTTCAGGGGACCTTCGCTGAGCGTCGTTTCGCTCAGGAACTTTCCGGTCTTCTCGTCGAAGAGGACTCTGAAATAGTCCCTTTCGGCTTCTTGAGGTTCGAAAAAAAGCGTTGAGAAGGAGCCAGCCGACATCACCAAGGTGTGCCAGCATGGCTTGAGTTCCGCCAGTTCGCCAAATGCTCGGAACTCCTGCATCACGGATTTCTGACGACTGTCCTCCATTGCAATCTCCCTGTCAGATGATCGTTTTACCTAGAAATGATTATATCATTCTGTATTTAAAAGTCAATATCCCCTTCTGCCTTCATCCGCGGGAATTTTTCCGCGTCCTGTCCACGTATCCATCTGCGTTATATCCGCGGGAATTTCTATCTGCACCTACTTCGAGCATTCTTTGAGTCTTGTTTCTAGAAATCTTACGGCAATGTCGGCCTGCTCGAGATATTTTCTTTCTTCGCGTGTGTCTCGATATTTTTCTGACATGTAGGCGAGGTGGTCATGTATAGAGCGCAGTGCTTCTTTGATAACGAGAGGATCCTGTGAATCTTTTGCAACATTAAAAGCCTCCGAAATCTTTTCTACTGTCCAGAGAACGTTTTTGTCACCGTAATTCAGTGCGCGTTGTCGTGTGGTCTCGTTATCCAAAACCAAAGAAATATTTTCGAATGTCTCGCCTTTACTATCAAGACCGTCAATTGAAATTTTTGGTTGTTCGCCCATAGTGTGTATCCTTTTAATTATATCTTCTGCATTCCATCTGCGTTATATCTGCGGGAATTTCTATCTGCGTTCATCTGCGGTTTGCGAAGCAAACTTGGTCATTTCACTCCACCGCTTCCCTACCGCAGTATCAACGAGTATCGGCACACCGGACGTACGCTCGGGAGCAAGAACACTTTCCATGATTTTTTTAATACGCGGAACAGCGTCGTTCACCGCTTCCTCTTTGATTTCAAAAATTAATTCGTCATGAATCTGGAGTGCAAGTCGAACCGTATCGTTCGCACGCTCACTCGCAAACTCTTTGTGAAAGTCGACCATCGCATGCTTGATAATGTCCGCTGATGTTCCCTGAATTGGAGCATTGACCGCTTGGCGTTCTGCTTCGGCCTGGAGATGCGGAAGCGGAGAGCGGATGCCGAGGAGATAGCGACGACGCCCGAAGAGTGTTTCAACATACCCATGTCGTCTCACATCACCGCGAAGTGTCTGCATGAATTCGGTGAGACCTTTGAATGTTCCTTCGTAGTCCGCAAGATATTTTTGCGCGTCAGAACGCGACATATCCGCTGTCTGTGCGAGTGCGTTCGCACCCATGCCGTAGATGATGCCGAAGTTAATCACCTTTGCGGTACGGCGCATCGACGGTGTCACCGCATCTGCAGAAACATCAAAAATTTCTGATGCGACACGAGTGTGAATGTCTCCACCTTCACGGAAGGTCTCGAGAAGTTTCTCGTCTTTCGACATGATTGCCGCGATACGAAGTTCAATTTGTGAATAGTCGAAGGTCGCGAGCACATATCCGCGCTCAGCAACAAACGCACCACGCACCGCACGTCCAAGTTCTGTCTTTATCGGAATATTCTGAAGGTTCGGCGCCTGCGATGACATACGGCCAGTTGATGCCCCAGTTTGTACGAACGTGGTGTGAAGGCGTCCGTCTTTACCAACGAGCGACGGGAATGCATCGATGTAGGTTGAGAGGAGTTTCTGAAGTTCGCGGTACCGGAAAATTTCATTGATGATCGGATGCTCGTCTTTCAATTTCTCAAGCTCGGATTCGCGGGTCGAACGCTGACCGGTTGATGTTTTCTTTCCACCCTTGAGCCCCAACGTGTCGAACAAGATTTCACCAAGTTGCCGCGGTGAGTTCACATTAAATTCTTTCCCCGCGTGTTCCCAAATACGTTTTTGCAGTGATGAGAGCTCTTTATGGTACGTATCGGAAAGGCCTTTGAGGTATGAGAGGTCGAGTCGGATACCGTTTTTGTGCATTTCTTTCAAAACGGGAATCAGTGGGCGCTCGATATCGTTCCACAACGGAAGCATACCCTTCGCTTCAACATCTTTTAGGAGTGTTGCGTGAGCTTCTTTTGGATCTTCTGTTTTTGTGTATGAAAAGATGTCGTCATCGGTTGGGTTGGTGGTGTCCGATGCAACAAGCCAGCGGAGCACACGGAGTTCCTCATGGAGCGTTTCGTCGATTGGTGCTTTTTCTTCCACCGGAGCATCGTCGCTCGGAATCAACTGAACGGTTTCTGAACCAAAGAGTGTTTTGATACGAGGAACGAGCGAACGAAATTCGAGCTCAGTGAAAAGTTCGACCGCACGCACGACGTCTGCACCATCGCGCCATGTTTTTTCTGGAAGCGAAAATGTAATTGGTGCATCGAGCCGAATTGTGCCTAAGAGTTTTGAGAAGTGTGCCTCGTCCTCACCCTCCTTCAGAAGTTCGCGAATGCGAGGCGTGATGCCCGGCGCAGTAAACGCGTCGCCGTCTTTCTTCAATTTTTTATAGATGGCATCGATACCACCGAATGTGGTGATGAGCGTTGTTGCGGTTTTCTCGCCGATGCCCTTAATGCCAGGGATGTTGTCGGACGGATCACCGCGAAGGCCTTTGTAGTCAGGAAGAAGATCAGGTGTGAAACCGTAGCGTGCTACGACCTCGTCGTAGCCGTAGAGAATCGTGTCATTGATGCCTTTTCGGAGCGTGAACACTTTCACACGTTTCTTGTCGACCAGCTGGAGTGTGTCCATATCCCCGGTTGCAATAATCACTTCAAGCGCGTCGTTCTCTTTTGTCTGCTCAACAATCGTTCCCAAAATATCGTCCGCTTCAAATCCTTCGTGTTCGTATGACGGAATGTTGAGCGCCGTGAGCACATCGCGACTTCGCTCAATTTGCGCTATGAGCGCATCGTCCGCTTTCACGCGTCCCGCCTTGTATCCATCAAATGCTTCGTGTCGATGTGTCGGTTGTGCAAGGTCGTATGCCGCAGCAATGTGGTCGGGCTTCAGCTCGGTGCCAATCTTCACCAACATTGCTGCCAGTCCGTAGAGCGCGCCGGACGGCTCACCTTTTGATGTCGAAAATTCTGGGAGCGCGTGATAGGCACGATGCATGATTGCATGCATATCGAGAAGCACGAGACGTTGTTTTTTAGTCTCTTTTTTTGCTGTAGAGGAGTCTTTTTTAACCACCATAGATGAATTGTAGCACTTTGCATCAGTCTTGATTTGGAGCCTAAAAGGCGTATGCTCGCTATAGGTACACGTTCCTAAGGAGAAGCCATGAACGATCTGCAAACGGAGCTACGAACAACACTGGCTGTTTTGGATGAGCGAGCGAAGGGATTACTCTTCCATCCCGAATTCAAGTGGCCAGGACTCGCTGCGGAGGTTGTGGGGGAAATTTCAGCACTCGATTCATCTCCCGACATCTCACCAGAGAGTGTTTCTACGATTCGCGACAAAGTGTATCATCTTGAGCGAAGCTACCAAGAATCCTTCTAGTCTGGCAATTGGCTCGCCGTGACGAAGATTCACCCGTCCTCCGGACGGGTGTTGTTTTTATATATGACGCACGCTTCGCGTATTCTCATCGACATGCGTGAACGTAAGCTGTATTGCATCGTCGGGAATAATTTCTTTCACCAACTCCGGCCACTCAATCGCAATTAAGTTTTTTGGATTATTCAAAACGTCTTTAAATCCAAGGACAGCAAGCTCGTCTCCGCTTCCCAGTCGATAGGCATCGATGTGAATTAATTTTTCAAATCCATTGTTGGTTGTAGGTTGTAGGTTGTAAATTTTTTGTATCACAAACGTCGGACTCGTGATGTGTTCCTCAATACCCAAGCGCTGTGCAAGCGCTTTCACAAACGCGGTCTTCCCTGCGCCCAAATCACCCGAGAGTGCGAGCACGGTCGCCTTGTTATCTGTGCGCGGTGAAAGACCGGCGAGGAGGTCGCTCGCAAAAACCTTCATTTCGTCCGTTGAAGCAAGAGTTCGAGTCTTCATAAAAAGAGAGTGTATCATGTGCCACCGTGTTGACTCATGACCTCCGGCATCTATACTGATGCCGGAGCTAAAGGAGAATCCATGTCTATAGAGATTGCAATGGAAAGGTGCCGGCAGGAGGCACGAGTTCTAGATATTGAAATCACCGACAGCGGAGACACGGGTGATGCTCACGCCCCACAGCACGCCAGACGAAGAGGGTCTCTTCTTGTGCTCACACGACTGCATCGTGCCCTGTCCACAGAGCATCGGCGTCGTGGGAAATGGCCTTTCGCAACCTACGACGCATGAACGCCAAGCGACCCGGTCGGGTCGCTTTCTATTTTTAACATGACGGTAGAGCTTTATATGCTAGTGATGACCTCGATACCGTTATTGACTTTTGAAATGGCTGTCGTATACTCACCTCCGAATCTGTACACCCTATCTTCATACAACCTTGCGATCAGTCCTTGGGAGGACACAATGCGTCTGTTGCCTGCGCTTTTCAAACCCTTAAGAAACCGCACGAGTGGGTCTCAGAGCCCCAATCAACACCTTGATCCGGCGAAGCTCCCACAGCTTCAGCTGGTAGCACAAGAAGACCGGATTCCTCAGCTTCCTGGGGACTTGCTGCCTTTCGCCAATCGACTCTATGAGGAGATGTCCCACGCACACCATATCCTGCCGGCAGTCGAAATCCGCCGTGGGATCGACATTGTGAGCAAGCAGGAACTTCCCCCGATGCACGACGTGCGGGAGTTGCGACGCGCATGCGCTTCGTTTTGTGAGATGCTCAAGCGCGAAGGACGCGTCCTCGAGATTCAACCCGGCCTCCAAGAAGTATGAGTTCCCCGCCCCGCCAGTCTTCGACTGTGTGGGGCTTTTTCTAATCCGCTTGTACGTTCTCATTCGGAATACTCCGCGCTATCATAGAGCACATGCCAGCATTTGATGATTCAAAACAAGAACGGAAATACGCCCAGCTCCGTGAAGAGGAGGAAGAACGTGCGATGCAAGCAATCTCAGCATCACACGGCATTCCCTATGTTGACCTCACCACAATACCGATTGAAGGAGATGCGCTCATCATGATTCCTGAGGTGGACGCACGCACAGCTGAAGTTGTTGCATTCAATGTCATCAATAAAGCGATTGATATTGGCGTCCACAATCCAGATACCGACGAAACAAAGGCTATTATTGATAGCTTCACCGCACGTGGCTTCACCCCGTCACTCTACCTTGTCTCACGAAAAAGTCTTACGTTTGCATGGGATCGATACAAAGACATCACCTACACGACCGAAAGCAAGCACGGCATGCTCGATGTTTCGGGCGAAGACATTGAAAAGTTCGTCTCTGAAGTGCACGGTGCGGAGGACGTGACGCGCTTCATCAACGAAACGATGACGCTTAAAAAGGCATTTCGCACGTCGCGCATCGTCGAAGTGCTATTGGCATCAGCGCTTGCCACACATTCATCCGACATCCACCTTGAAGCGGAAGAAAAAGTGGTGCGCTTGCGTTTGCGTCTCGATGGTATTCTCACCGACATCGCAACATTTGATCTTGAAACCTACCGCCTTCTATTGTCTCGACTGAAGCTCCTCTCGGGTCTTAAGTTAAACGTCCAAAGTGAAGCACAAGACGGACGATTTAGTATCCGTATGGGCGAGACCGCGATTGAGATCCGTACATCGCTTCTCCCAGGACAATACGGCGAATCGATCGTCATGCGTGTCCTGAACCCTGATGCAATCGGAGTTTCGATTGATGCGCTCGGTATGCGCCCAGAGCTCCGCGAAGCGATCGACCGGGAAATCGCAAAACCAAACGGTATGATTCTCACGACCGGACCAACAGGTTCTGGTAAAACCACGACGCTCTACGCGTTTCTCAAAAAAGTGCACGCACCGTCGGTAAAAATACTCACTATTGAAGATCCTATCGAATACCACCTTGATGGAATTGTGCAAACGCAGGTTGATAGCGAAAAAGAGTACACGTTTGCGAACGGCCTTCGTGCAGCACTCCGACAAGACCCTGACATCATCATGGTCGGTGAAATCCGCGATAGTGAAACCGCCGAGACCGCCATTCACGCGGCGCTCACCGGTCACTTGGTGTTCTCGACACTCCACACGAACTCGGCCGCGGGTGTCTTCCCTCGATTGATTGACCTTGGTGTGAACTCTCGTATCTTGAGCTCCGCGATTAACCTCGCACTCGCACAGCGCCTTGTTCGAAAACTGTGTACACAATGTCGCGTTGAAACTCCGCTCGAAGGAAAAGAAAAAGAAGTCGTCGATAGAATTTTGGGAGGTGCAACAAACCAGCAATTGGTCGCAACGTTTCAGCGTGAAAAAATCTGGAAGGCTGGCGCTGGCTGTGATGCGTGTGGTGGCCGTGGTTATAAAGGCCGTGTGGGCATTTTTGAAGCAATTCGTATGACAGAGGCGATTGAAAATGCCGTTGAAATGAACCCTTCAGAACGCGATATTCGAAAGGCTGCTGCTGATCAAGGATTCCTTTCTTTGACTGAAGATGCGATCGCAAAAATACTTGATGGTACGACAACCATGGACGAAGTCGCTCGTGTTGTTGACATCTTCTAGCAAAAAACCCGCACTATAAACGTGCGGGTTTTTCACTTTCCTTTTATAAAAGAAGGAGTACACTTACCTGTAGTTGATGACCGGAAGAAAAATCTCTAAGCGACACCACGTTGTTTGTTAAGGGGTCCGTTCGTTGATTCGACAAGTCGAAACAACCAACGAATCCTCACCGACGACGAGCATACGGGAGGTATGAAGGTCACTTAGAGGTTTCTCTTTCGCTCTTTTTCGTATTCAACGGAGAGAACACGCGAAAAAATCTCGAAAAACGTAAGGGCTTTATTTATAGCGCACCTCTCTTGAGGACGCAAAGCTTTTTGGAACGTACGAGAGTAGTCTAGCATAGACTTTTTTATATGTCAAGCCCCTCCCCAAACGACGCTTCAATAGACTCCGGAAATGACCTCTTTCTTGATGTAGCGCTTCGTCCTGCACTATGGGATGAATATGTCGGCCAAGACCAAATAAAGGCTAATTTAAACATCCTTTTGAAGGCTGCCCGTGAGCGCAAGCAGACTCCTGAACACATTCTCTTCTACGGACCAGCTGGTCTAGGGAAAACCACCTTGGCACACCTCATCGCAAAGGAAGTTGGTGGTTCACTCAAAGTAACCTCAGGACCTGCGATTGAGCGCGTCGGTGATCTTGCGTCGATTCTCACCAATCTTTCTACGGGCGACATTCTTTTCATTGACGAGATTCACCGATTGAATCGTGCGATTGAAGAAGTGCTCTACCCGGCGATGGAGTCAGGACGCTTGGACATCATCATTGGTAAGGGGCCTTCAGCGCGCACCGTACAACTCGAACTCCCACCGTTTACCTTGGTTGCAGCAACAACACGCATTGCACTCCTTTCCTCCCCGCTTCGCTCCCGTTTTTCCGGCGGTTCGTTTCGTCTCGACTTTTATACGGATGACGATATTCAAACAATCATAAAACGCTCTGCAGAAATTCTTGGTATTGAAAGCGAAGAGGAAGCGCTCCGAGAGATTGCACGACGAAGCCGATTTACTCCACGCACCGCAAACTATCTCTTAAAGCGCTGTCGCGACTTCGCACAAATCAATCAAACAAAACTCTCAAAGGATTCCGCTGATAAAGCATTGAAACTTCTTGGTGTTGATGAAAAAGGACTGACCGAAATCGACCGCAAGCTTCTTACACTCATCGTTGATAAGTTTGGTGGTGGCCCTGTGGGACTCTCAACGCTCGCAGCATCGCTTTCAGAAGACATGGCGACCATCGAGGAGGTGCATGAGCCCTATCTCCTTCAGCTTGGATTCATCGAGCGCACTCCGCGCGGACGTATCATCACCGAGGAAGGCCGTCGACACCTTGCAACGCATCGTGGTGAAACACTTTTGTAGACAACATCCTGACGAAAAAATACCGTTGCCCCTAGAGAATGATACTACTTGACAGATGGTATACAAACTGCCATAATTCACGCCAGAAAATGTGCTACCTGTTGTGGTGCACGTAACTGGAGGAATCGATATGAAGAACCTGTGCCTGGTGATGGCTCTGTTGTGTGTCTGCTTCACGACGAGTGGATGTCTCAGACAAAACGATTTGCTCGCTGCGGAGCATCTGGCTGAGGACGGCGGGTGGACGGCCCATTCCGTGAGACATGTGAATGGGCATGGGTACGACATTCTGATCATCCGGTCGAGAGTTTCAACATCCCTCGATGGATTCACTCGCAAGAACACGAGCATCCTGGAAGTACAGGAGTGCGAGCTCATCATTAAGGGAGGTTCTGTGAAGTTTCGTCGGAGTGAGTGCACGAGTCTCACCTCCTGGTATGTCCTACCGAAGGGCGAAACCAAGGGATAGTCCATCAACATACACCTCGGGTAAGTCCCGACGAAGAAGCTTCGGCTTTCCTCGTCCGGGGCTTTTTTTGTTATCTGTTTCTATTCTCTATTTCTGCAGAAATAGAGAATAGAAAGAGAAGTCCATAAGCATAGCTGTGTCAGCGGACGAGAAGCTTGTGTACGTCTCATAAAATATATTTGACATTAGTAAAACGGTATGCTATCGTTTTGCTCAGAAGATTAGCTTGGCAATTCCGCCGGGCATTGGAGGATTGATCGATGAGCAACGCGGATTCGAAGACCAAGATGGACTCAATGTTGACTCTTTTTGGGCTCAATTTCAGGAACCCCCCCGACGAGATTGAGCGAGCGTTTCTTTCCCCCAGCCTCCGCAACCTGGTGGAGTCCAGGGTGAAAGTGTTGCGAGAAATTCGTGAGAGACTCGAGGCCATGATCCAGGCGAGTCCCGAAGATCTCGACGACGCACGCTCCGGGCTCAATGAACTTTCCGAACTGCGCAGAAAGGAGTTTGATCTCACGTTCTCTGTCCAGCGTATGTTGGACGGCCTCAAAGCGAACGACTTCGACATGACGGGATGGGACATCAACGTTCCTCCTCTGTCGATCACGGTTATCACGGTTCCCCTTTTTGACCCGACCGATGTGGTGAGATAGTCATACTGTCTCGCTTGGATTATCCCCGACATCAGAAGCCCTCGCTTCTCGATGTCGGGTTTTTCTTGTCTCGTTATCATTCCAACATTCTCAAGAATGTTGGAATGTTCTACTGTTTGACAGAGCGACGATGAGAGCGCATAGTCTTGTCGAATTGTTCCTTGAGAGAGGTTGTTAATCTCTGGTCATCCTGACCACGCAGGAACATACCCTTTGGAGAAATCTCATGAAGAGGCGTCTTCTGTTGGCCACCATCCGTAGCAACCGGAGCAACACACTCTTGATAGTACTCTGTGTGTTGTCGATTGTTCCCTTGCTTTTGGTCTCGCTTGGCATGGCCAACACGTATCTCTTTCCGCTCCTGACCGTCTATGCAATCGCTGTCGTTCTCATTGCTGGATTTCTCGGTCTCGTTGGGAGAGATGTCCGTCGGCTACTCACCGTTGCCGAAAGAAACAACGAGTGCTTGAGTGCGGGGTTCAACAAGATCCAGAGAGAGTTGTCCGCGTCTAGGCTTCGGCTGGCTATGGAGAAGTCGAACGGCACGCTTCTTGGTGTGTTGTTTGACATCCTTGTCACGGATGACTTTGCCAACGCTCGCCTTCTTGGGTTTGGCCTCGATGTCCACCGTGCCGAGAAGGCACAGCACGACCAAGAGATTGGTCTTGAGACGATTGATGAATCGGATGAAGCATTCCAGGTCGCGGAGGCGTACTGGCAAGAGTTGTGTGATAAGACACAGAAGAAGCGACAGCTCCTTAAAACAATGTTCGCTCTCCTCCATGGCACACGTGGAGATCGTCTGCAGTATTCGTCCTCCGAAGAGTACGTCCGGGTGCACGACCAGCCCGAGTCCGACGAGGTGTCCGCCCCATCGGCATCGCGGAGTATTGTCGACATTACCGGCGACCTCAACCTACCCGGTAAGCAAGCAGAAGTCGGCAAGAGTTCCGGTCCTGAGTGGGAATCAACACCTCTGTCGAATCTCCAGGTCAATTTGGAAGGTTGAGTACCACACCCAGGTTAAAGCCCTATGCCCAGCGTGCAAACTGCATGCTGGGTGTTTTCTTTTCCCTGCTTCTTCCTATACCCTATCCCCTATACTCTAAAAGCTGTTTTCATGTCCGGACACAATAAATGGAGCCAAATAAAAGAAAAGAAAGGTGCGACTGATGCACAGCGCAGTAAAATTTTCACCAAACTGGTGAAGTTAATCCAGGTTGAATCGCGCCTCGCAAAAGGTGACCTTAACTCTCCCTCACTTAAAGCGGTCATTGAACGCGCGCGACGAGAGAATATGCCGAAGGATAATATCGAACGCGCAATCAAGAGCGCAACTGAAAGCGTGGCCGACGAGAAAGTTGTCTACGAAGCATATGGTCCGGGCGGATGTGCGTTGATTATTGAAGGGCTCACCGACAGTAAGAACCGGACATCAGCAGAGATAAAACACCTCCTCTCGAAAAACGGGTACGAGTTGGCAAACCCTGGCTCTGCGATGTGGGCATTCAACAAAACTAACGAGGGATTTGAGCCAACGACAACCGTCCCCCTCTCTGAAGAACAGTGGACAGAACTAAGCGCCCTCCTTGAGCAGATTGAAGAGCATGCGGATGTGCAGAGTGTTTTTATGAATGCAGAATAACGGAACACAGAACATGAAGGACGGAACACAGAATACAGAACATGGAACACAGAGTAGAGAATACAGAGTGAAATATCCTGTGTTGTGTTCCGTATTCCGTGTTCCGTGTTCTGTTTCTTGTCCCCTATGAAAGTCCTCGGAATTGATCCTGGATATGACCGACTGGGTATTGCGCTTCTCTCTGGTGACGCGTCAAAGCAGACACATGTTCATTCGGAGTGTTTTACTCCAGCAAAAGGGGTGTTTACGGATCGTCTCTACGCTGTTGGAGAGAAAGTTCGAGAGATTATCGAAACACACAAACCAGATTCGCTTGCGATTGAGTCGTTGTTTGTGACAAACAACCAAAAAACCGCGATGCGTGTCGGCGAGCTGCGTGGTGTCATTCTTTACGAAGCGCGTCGTGCAGGGCTTTCTATCGCAGAGTACGGACCATCTGAAATTAAACTTGCGGTTACCGGCTATGGGAAAAGTGATAAAGGAGGTGTCACCGACATGGTGAAGCGATTGGTAAAAATTCCCGATTCTCCAAAACGGCTCGACGATGAGTATGATGCGATCGCGGTTGCTATCACACACCTTGCAATCAACAAACAATAGATTCACTGAATGTGTGCCTACTTTTGTTTACCCGCTATCCACAATCTTATGTTTTCTTTATTGCGTACTGATATCCTTTTTGGTACAAAGATGACGCGCGTGTATACTAACGCGTCTGATTTAGAAAAAGTAATATTCATCTCATGAATAGCGACATGCTTCACACGATGCCCCTTGGAACACTTATGAGCGCAGACGACGACATTCTCGATCCAGACGACACGTTGGTTGAACCCCCAACAATCCCTGCTGATATTGATGACGACCTTGTCTTGCCAGTTAAACCTCTCCCTGGGACTACTGACGAGCCCGTCATTCCTCCAGCCGACGACGACTTGGAAGATCCTGATGGTGACGATGTTGATGATTTGGGTGACGACGAATAATAGTCGCCATAAAAATACCCCC
>CAYZIR010000010.1:0-25388 GCA_964478705.1 uncultured Candidatus Saccharibacteria bacterium | reverse complement strand
AGTTTTGTGTCGATAAGAAAATTCTCGAATTGTGTACTGTCGATGCGCATAGGAAATCACAGAACATGTAACACGAAACATGTATCACATGGATTGATAGGATTATTGTAACACCAATCGTAGTGCGTGAAGCGTGTAGCAACCAAAAGAAAAAGCCCGCGATCCGAAGATCACGGGCGACAAAGCAAACAGGAAACTGCTGTCAGGGGTTCACGCCACGAGCTGTTTGATGACGGCGGAGGGTTCGTTGACATGTCGGTCATTGACGACCCAGGAGAGACACCAGCACCACTCGCTGCCATCCCAGTACAAGCATAGAACGTAGCGGTTGTCGCCACGGTTGCTATGCGAGCTCCGTAGAACTGTACCTTCGAAGAAGATTTTGGTCATCTGACCCTTCGTCCTCTCCTTCCACCGCTCGGGGATCAACTGTTGGTTCTCCCAGAGCGTCTGAAAGATCTTGGCATCGAGACGGATGTACCCCGCGCCTCTCAAACGCCCGAGCCTCGACCCGCCATCGACGGAAGTCTCGGAATCCTCGAGCATTGCCTCGAAGCGGATATCGGCAAGATCGATCTCGGAGAGAGCAAGACTACGCTGATCCTCTTCTTCGATCTCTGATTCTGGACCGACAAAAGCATAATCAAAGGGCTTGCTTCGGTCAATCTGTAGCTTGGCGATCTCCTTGACCTCGTGCCTACCGCCGGCGAGCAGTTCGAGCAACTCCCGGTTTCTCGGCGATGACTCGATGAACTCGACGACTTCCCTCGGGAGGCATCGCACAATGATGTCAGTGTCGGGTACTGCCCGAGCAACATGAAGTTCGCAGTGAAGAAGTTTCTCGACCAAGGAGCCGAGGTGGTTGATGCGCTTCTTCATCAGCTCCTGCACATCTGATGAGGTGAAGTTGCCAAAAAAGTTGATTCTGCTCGCAAGACGGGCGAGAAACTCGAAGACTGCTTCTTGTGAAGGGGGCGTTGCCATACTGCGCCTTTCCCGTGGCAGGTAAGTCCGACTGCGAAATGCAGTGGAGTAAGTTGCCACAGCGGAAAAACTCCCTTTGTATGAGACTTTCCGCTATGGCAACTGTTTCCTGATATTAAAGAACGTACGCGAAGACTATACATTTTCTATTATTTTTGTCAACCAATATCAGCTTCCAAAGCTAAGCTTCGGGTTTACCGAAGCTTAGCTTTGGAAATGCGACCAGACATCTTTTTCTAAAAACCTCCCAGATATTGAATGTCTGGAGAAATCAAAACACCCACCGTTTCCAGAGTGGATGTTTTGATTCTATTCGCGTTTATTCGCGGGAATTTTTATTCGCGCAATTCGCGTCTTACCTAATTTCGTACGTAATCGATACGTTCGCCATAACCGAGTTCTCCCCCATTGGAAGTTCTGGTGCGACCGGTGCTGATTCAGCGACCGCCATGTCATATCCCATACCTACCTTTGAGTACATTGGGTAGTAGCCACCGTTCTCAGAGAACGATACGACACGTACTAACCGAACGTTGAGATCGTCCGCAAGTTGCTTCGCTTTCATACGAGCGTCCTTGATTGCTTCCTTTCGTGCCTCCCGCTGTAATTCGTCTTGATCATCGATCGTGAAGTTCGGACCGTAAAAATCGGTTGCGCCGAGCTCTGATACGCCCGTAACAAGTGCACCTGCTTTGTCGGTATCGCGAACCTTCACTGAAATCGACTGGTACACCTCATAGCCAACGAGCACCTGATTGCCTGGCTGTGGGTACGGGTACATCATGCGTTCGTCATACTGATTCAATGGCATCACGCTGTCGGTGCCCCATTCGTATTTTGGGTTTGCACTGTAGTTGGTAGTCTTGATATCTTTCTCGTCGACTCCCTGACCTTTCAGGTAATCAATAACTGCATTCATTCGCTCTGCTGAATCTTGCTGTGCCTCCGCGAGCGTTGGCTTTTCAGAGCGAACCGAGAAACCGAATTCTGCAATATCCGCAACTGCGAAGACCTCACCTTCACCAGAAACTGTAATCACATTTCCTGTTGGGTATTGTGAGCCGATATAGGGATATTCGCGGAGCTTTGCGATTGCAAGCAAGGCAACATAACACGAGAGAACAATCGCAAGCACAAGAACCGCTTTTGTTGCTCGCTCTTTTGTAAGTGAATCCATAGAATAAAAAGTTATTGGGTAATGTATAAAGCTATAGCAATAGAGTGCTATACCCAGTATATACCCCATGGCTATTCGTTCGTTACATCTACCTGCCTTCTGTATACTGTGTATATCAGATCCCGCTGTAACAAAGGCTTCTTATGTGGCCATATATCAGTAGGGACTGCCACCCATGGAGTCCACCTCACGTTTTAAAACCATTGTTGAGCGATTGCGCACAGGGAGTGACGAAGCATTTCGAGAGCTCTATGACGCGCTTTCACCTCGCGTGTTTTCTTTTTTAGTTCCGCGCGCTGGCAGTCGTGAGGACGCGCTCGATTTACTCCAGGAAGTATTTCTTGGTGTCTGGTCATCTCGCCTTCGCTTCGAGTATCGAGGTGATGCATCGGTGTGGGGTTTTGTGTTCTTAATCGCACGCCGTGCACTCATCGCACACTACAAAGGACGCACGAAAGACGCGTTGATTGAAGGAATCACTGAAGATGCTCGCTACGACATGGATCTTGGAGCAATCGGCGATGCACACACCATCGAGCGAATACTCCCCCACCTTTCGGATGATGACCGTGATGTGATAACACTTCGATACTGGTCTGGATTTTCATTCGGAGAAATCGCAGAGATGCTCGATAAGGAGGAATCGGCAATACGCGTGAAGCATCATCGCGCACTTAAAAAACTCGAATCACTTCTCCACCATCATGAATGATCTCGAAACAAAACTTACATCGATTCGAGTGAAACCGCTTTCCGACAGCGAGCGACATTCTTCGTGGGCAAACATCTCAATGCGTATGGCGGATACACCGACGATATCGCCGTTTTCGTTTGCACATTTTGCACGCGGATTTGCAACGGTAGCGCTCACTCTCATTGTTATCGTGTTTGGGGGACGAGTAACGGATCAAGCGATTCCAGGAGACGCGCTCTATCCACTCGACCGGTCGTTTGAACGAACATTCCTTTCGGTGCTTCCAGATAATACACAGAGTCGTGTCCTTCTCTCACAGGCAGAAGAACGAGGAAATGAAATTGCAATGCTTATTGCAAACGAGTCTTCGAACGTAGAGCAATCCGCCGAAACAGCTGATGATTCAGCGATTTCTGCAAAGATGGCCCCCGCTCCTACGGCGGACACCATGATGATGGCCACCTTCGCAACCGAATCAGCGAAACCCGAAAAACCAACCTACTCGGAAGCAACTGAACACGCGATTGAAGTAGCGCGCCAAGAATTCGCAGAGCTCGAGACCCTCTTCATTGAGGCAAATAACCAAGAGGCACTCAACAGACTGCGGGAGATACAGGCCGCATTCGAAGCTCAGACACAAAGTCCTTGATAATAGATTACTTTGGAAAAGAAACACCGCGCTTCCCTTTCGGGACGCGCGGCTTTGTTTCGAAGTTGCTCTCGCTCTCAGGCGGTACGAGGAAGTCGCTTGGTGAACTTCCAGGCAAGCACCCCGAAGAGTGCGCCGAGAAGTCCTCCAGAGAGGACAACTACCGCCTGCTCCGGAAGCGATGAGGCGGACCCTCCGAGAGTCAGGTAGCTCAGGGTGCCGCCGAGGGTTCCATGGACGGCGCAGAGCACTCGCTTCTCGGAGTGAATCAAGCGAAGCACCCGCACCGCAACCTTGCCACAGAGCACGGCGAAGGAGAGCGCGCCCAGGACAAGGCCCTTCGGAATCACCCAGACAGAGAATCTGAACACCCGCCACAGACCAACCACCATGAATAGGTAGATGTGCTTGTAGGTCGTGGGAACCACCCGATAGCCCGTTCTGGCCTTCGCAGAGATCTCCTCATCCGTCCAGTAATCACTTGGTGACCAGTAACAACGCCTAGCCTTCGCTCCGATTAAGGCCAAGAAAAGAAATGGGGCAGTGAGGACTCCGCAGGCAATGACCCCAAGGACGAAGGCGACGATGGCCAAAGCAACGATAACGCTGGGAGGAATCATCTCTCCGGCGCTGTTCAAGAAAAACCCTGGGATCAGAGTGGGCACAGTCATCCACAGCCCAAGAAGGGTCGCAAACAGGTAGAAGAACGGGTGCGGTTCTCGAAACCACACCCTCAACTCCTTCACTCTACCCTTCAGTCGGTTCGCGGCGTAGCCCCCTTCTCGCAGCACGGTTCTTGCGGCGGCCGGAACCGCCGCAAGAAATTCGCGAAATTCGTAGCCGACGTACCCGCCGGCGATGCCCGCGAGTGTAGCGAGCCACCAGTATGGCGGCGAGACCATGAGTGCGATGAAGCAACAGAGGGCTCCACTGACGAAACACGCGACCGCAATCTTTTTCGTTTCCATGACTACCTCCTAGAGGTTGTGGCTCTTCAAAACGACAAAGAACCAAGTTTTGCTGGTGTTACTCTATAGTTTTTAATAATTTTGTCAATAATACAGAACCCCGGTCTTATTCGTACGAATAAGACCGGTGTTTTATATGTTACATGTCTCCTGCTATATGCTTCGTGTTACATGCTACATGAATCTTCCTATTTCCCTGCAACCACATGAAGCTTGAGTTTCATCTCATCAGCAATCAAGCTATCACCAAGGTCATCGAAGAATGTTCCTGAGCCGTAGCGAATATCCCACAGTGAGCGGTTGAGTGTGACTGTCGCATCTGCAACAAGACGAGTCTGACTTTCAGCAACGATTGTCGCTGGGAAGGAAATCGTTTTTGTTGTTGCTTTAATCGTCAAATCTCCTGTCACAACACCGTTGGTCACGTTCTTGATAACAAATTCTGCGTTCGGGTATTTTTCAACCGCAAAGAAATCTTCCGACTTCAAATGGTTTTCGAGCATCTCGTTGGTTGCTTTTTTGTTTGATACTTTTGTGACAGCAATCGATTCCATGTCGATAAAAAAGCTTCCTGAGGTGATAGCCCCATTATTCACCCCGAGCGTTCCACTCTTCACGCCAATTGTGCCGGTGTCTTCATACCCAAGAATTCTTGGCTTTGAACCAGTCCAATTGATTGTGCTTTCTTCTGCGACCACAGCGAATGTTCCATTCGGAAGATTCCCCTGTGGTTTCACGCCTGTGCCTCCAGTTGTACCAGTTGTTCCTGTTGTTGTCGGAGTTGTCGTTGGGTTCGTTGTCGTAGCCATGTCATCTGTCGAGTCGTTCGTGCGTGCATTCCATGCCCACACCGCAAGAAGAATGATGACAACGGCGACAACAATTCCCCAGAGAGTCTTTTGGTTCATAAATATCTGTAATAGCATCTAACAGCCCTACTAATAAGGCTAGTATACCACGAGAGTTTTTGGAGTTAGCTGGCGCTTTCGGGAGCGACCGTCGCTATTGGCGCACTGGTTTTTCGAGGAATTGAGAGCAGAAGGAGTACCGCAAAGAGACTTGCAGACATCACCGGAATTGAGATGTATCCGAAAATGTTTACGTATTGTTCAAGACAAAGTGACGTGGCAGGGTCGCAAAAAAGCGGATCGGTGATCAGAGGAAGTGAAATGTGGTAGACCGCCAACAGAAGGCCGATAGTTGAACAGAATGTGATAAGTGGTCGCACAAAACGTCCACCCTTTTTAACAATCGCATAGAGAAGGATGATGATTTGCGGAAAGAGCGCAAGACGCTGATACCAACACAGCGTACACGGAACGAAACCGACGATGTCGGAGTAATAGAACGTGCCAAGTCCTGCGGTGAGTGCAAGCGCAAATCCAATCGTGAATGCGTGTTGTGCGATGGTATCAAAGAAGCGCGATGGACGAACAAACAACCCAATAAAAAGCACGACGGCAAAGAGCTGTAAGCCGATGGTCCCAAGACCGATAAGGATATTGATAGCGCCTGTCATAGCGAGTCGATTATAACAGATTGCAGGCCTACCAAGATATTCCGCGAATGAGCATACCTAAACGCGTAATAATGACAAACCCTATCCCCCACGCAATCGGTAGCCAATAAGGAATTCCGAAGAATGATGCTCTATGCCACGTTTGCTGCGAACCAAGACGACGCAATCCTATCTCAATGATAAGACCAAAAAGAATTCCGATACTAAAGAGCGTCGCTTCTCCTTGATTGTAGCGGAGCATAAAAATCAGCCCCGAAAGAATCAGTGCGGTGAATGAGAGCACTCGCTCACTGGTCTTGCCGAGTGCTTGCACAACAAAAAAGAGAACGAAACCGGCCAGTGGAACACCAATCTGTAAAAAGATCGTGTTCTCCATACTATGCGTGATGATCTTTGAGTGGGTGGATGTGCGACGCAATACCAATCGCACCGCCGAAGAAGCTGACCCGACGTTCACTCGAATGAGCATAGCGATACGACATCTTGATGAATCGCCACGCTCTCGGTGTGAGCCACCGAATGGCTCGGTAGATGCCATAGAGCAGTGTGAACGGGAGGACGATGAGATTGCCCAGCAAGAGAAGCTTCCAGAAGAACGTTCGTGCTTTTTGGTTCTCGTAAACGCTCTCGCTCGGAGAATACATTGACGAATTCTCTGCGACAGCGATAATGATGGGCATGACAAGAGCAACAGAGAAACAGGATGAAATGACTGTCCTCAAGAGACCCGATGCCTCAAAACGAACACTCAGAACAAGAGGCGGAAAAGCAACTACAAGTGCTGAGATTTGAGCAATCGCCCAGGTCATCAACCCGCGCCTAACTCTCTCGGATGGCTTCAGCCGAGAAACCTTCCATCCGTTGGACAGTGCGCCCTTTAGGCTCTGCATATCTTGCAGAGCCCAGCTGGTCGGTCCGCCGATTGAAGCGCCAATCAGAGCGACCACGAACTGTCCGAGGCCACCGCCGAGACGACGGTTGATCTCGAGCGCGAAGAGCGCGCCGAGCAGTGCACCAACTCCTGAAGCGAGAACGATCGACAGTGTCTTGCTCTTCCCCTGTTCCATGAGCCTGCCTCCTTTTTGGGCATTTGGGGTTCTTCGAAACGACAAAGAACCAGATAGAGCTGTTGGTACTGTATAGTTTTTAACAACTTTGTCAATAATACGAAACACCGGTCTTATTCGTACGAATAAGACCGGTGTTATCTGCGCCTGCCTGCCGGTAGGCAGGTTCATCCGCGACCGCCGTAGGCGGATCCGCGCTTATCCGCGTCTATTATTTTCCTGCAACCACATGAAGCTTGAGTTTCATCTCATCAGCAATCAAGCTATCACCAAGGTCATCGAAGAATGTTCCTGAGCCGTAGCGAATATCCCACAGTGAGCGGTTGAGTGTGACTGTCGCATCTGCAACAAGACGAGTCTGACTTTCAGCAACGATTGTCGCTGGGAAGGAAATCGTTTTTGTTGTTGCTTTAATCGTCAAATCTCCTGTCACAACACCGTTGGTCACGTTCTTGATAACAAATTCTGCGTTCGGGTATTTTTCAACCGCAAAGAAATCTTCCGACTTCAAATGGTTTTCGAGCATCTCGTTGGTTGCTTTTTTGTTTGATACTTTTGTGACAGCAATCGATTCCATGTCGATAAAAAAGCTTCCTGAGGTGATAGCCCCATTATTCACCCCGAGCGTTCCACTCTTCACGCCAATTGTGCCGGTGTCTTCATACCCAAGAATTCTTGGCTTTGAACCAGTCCAATTGATTGTGCTTTCTTCTGCGACCACAGCGAATGTTCCATTCGGAAGATTCCCCTGTGGTTTCACGCCTGTGCCTCCAGTTGTACCAGTTGTTCCTGTTGTTGTCGGAGTTGTCGTTGGGTTCGTTGTCGTAGCCATGTCATCTGTCGAGTCGTTCGTGCGTGCATTCCATGCCCACACCGCAAGAAGAATGATGACAACGGCGACAACAATTCCCCAGAGAGTCTTTTGGTTCATAAATATCTGTAATAGCATCTAACAGCCCTACTAATAAGGCTAGTATACCACGAGAGTTTTTGGAGTTAGCTGGCGCTTTCGGGAGCGACCGTCGCTATTGGCGCACTGGTTTTTCGAGGAATTGAGAGCAGAAGGAGTACCGCAAAGAGACTTGCAGACATCACCGGAATTGAGATGTATCCGAAAATGTTTACGTATTGTTCAAGACAAAGTGACGTGGCAGGGTCGCAAAAAAGCGGATCGGTGATCAGAGGAAGTGAAATGTGGTAGACCGCCAACAGAAGGCCGATAGTTGAACAGAATGTGATAAGTGGTCGCACAAAACGTCCACCCTTTTTAACAATCGCATAGAGAAGGATGATGATTTGCGGAAAGAGCGCAAGACGCTGATACCAACACAGCGTACACGGAACGAAACCGACGATGTCGGAGTAATAGAACGTGCCAAGTCCTGCGGTGAGTGCAAGCGCAAATCCAATCGTGAATGCGTGTTGTGCGATGGTATCAAAGAAGCGCGATGGACGAACAAACAACCCAATAAAAAGCACGACGGCAAAGAGCTGTAAGCCGATGGTCCCAAGACCGATAAGGATATTGATAGCGCCTGTCATAGCGAGTCGATTATAACAGATTGCAGGCCTACCAAGATATTCCGCGAATGAGCATACCTAAACGCGTAATAATGACAAACCCTATCCCCCACGCAATCGGTAGCCAATAAGGAATTCCGAAGAATGATGCTCTATGCCACGTTTGCTGCGAACCAAGACGACGCAATCCTATCTCAATGATAAGACCAAAAAGAATTCCGATACTAAAGAGCGTCGCTTCTCCTTGATTGTAGCGGAGCATAAAAATCAGCCCCGAAAGAATCAGTGCGGTGAATGAGAGCACTCGCTCACTGGTCTTGCCGAGTGCTTGCACAACAAAAAAGAGAACGAAACCGGCCAGTGGAACACCAATCTGTAAAAAGATCGTGTTCTCCATACTATGCGTGATGATCTTTGAGTGGGTGGATGTGCGACGCAATACCAATCGCCGCAGCAATCAACACAACATTTTTGATGATGTACTGCCCTTCAAGGGTTGGTACAAGGAATCTTTGCCACCCAATCTCTGGCAAAAGAATCAACGGAAGAAATGTCGTCACCATATGAAGAAAGAGAAGTGGAATTACTATTCGCTCTGTGCCCTTCCACAAAAAGAGAACACCAATGACACACTCAAGAAGCCCAAAGAGCACAATGAATGTTCCGAAGCTCATCCAAGGGATCGTTTCCTCAAAGAGCCGGAGCACCAGACCGCTTGCCGGAGAGAGTCCGATAACCTTCAAAAGACCGAACCAAAAAAAGACAATGAACAATGCGATGCGCGCTGATGGTTCTGATATTTTCCGGAAGAACCTAATGACGCGTTTATCAAATGATTCCATCATATGATTCAGTATACTCCGCGCGATTCCTATTGACGAAGCGTTGTGAATAACCGAGGTGAGTCATCAACATAAACCACGTTGAACTTGATGCGCCCGATGACTCGTCCGTTTTCTGTCTGCACATCAACACGCCAGTGGCCTTCGGGAACTTGGTTTTTGGTCGAATACCCACGATATCCTTCATCGCGCCCACCAGAAATTGGAAAAGCAATATCGGAGAGCGATACCCATCGACTTTTTGATTCATCAAACCACTGCCAGTTGTGCACAATTGTTGCAGAGAGCTTCGTCGGTGCGAAGACAGAACTATAGATATAGACATTTGAGCCGGGAGTAATGTGAAGTGTTGGGAATGTGAAGAAGCGTCCCAAAAAACGACCGCTGGCACCGTATTCATGAGTTAAACGGTAGCCGGCTGTAGTGCGCTCAACACTGTGATACGCACCACCATCTTCAAGTGAAAGTGGAATGGGTGGAATAACGTTTGTGACATAAAAGAATGCGATAACGGCGACGATGCCACCAACGGTCATGAGTGTTTTTCTTTTTTCGCGCCGTATGAGTGTCGGGAGCTTTAATGAGAGCGCATAGAGAAGGAGAAGGAACATCGCCACCGCGATAACGATTGAGAGCAGAAACGTGCCGATGCCGAGTGTGCCGGTGATCAACGGGACATAGACGATAAAGAAGGAGAGGAGTGCAAAGAAAAAGAGTGCGGACTGAAATCTAAATCGAAGATAGTATGGTTGAAAGAGTTCGTTGCCAATCAACAATAAAAAGAAGAGAAGGATAAATGGCCAGCTTGCAACGAGCGACGTACTTCGAGAGTAGAGAACCATAAACCCTGAAAAAAGATTTCCGAATGCAAATTGGACGATAAGCGGTAAATATACATAGCTATTCTCAAGCCATTTTGATGGACGAAGGGAAACTTGGTATGCATTAATGAGCGTAATACACGTTCCGAGCACTATGAGATACCACACGAGAATCAACTGATTCGAGATAAGGTCGATACGACGGAGCGTCAGCGTGTCCACAATGAAACCGACCAAAAGCGACGCCGAAGCAAGGCGTCGCTCATAGCGAATGAAGAAATCTCTCACGGTGTGGATGTGGTTTTTCACACCCCCACCCTATCAGAAAGAAGGCATTGAGAGAATCCTTGCTGTTGGACTAGTCGATTGAATCGAGCGCTTCGTTCACAAGATCGCTGATTTCGTCACAGAGGTCGATTACTTCATCATAGTCTTCGTCATCAAGTGCTTCCTGTGCGTCTTGGAGGAGATCTTCAGCATCGTCGATGGCATCTTCGGCATCTTCAACGTCTTCACCGTCGTCATCGGCCTCTTCAATCTCTTCTTTTGCATCGCTGATGTCGTCTTCAGCATCGTCGAGAGCATCCTCTGCCTCTTCTTCATCGGCATCACTGTCGCTGTCACCTTCGATCTCATCGGCCGCATCGTCAGCGTCATTTCGAGACTCATCAGCGTAATCAACCGCTTCGGTGTAGTCGCCGTCGAGAAATGCACGGAGCGCATCGAAAAGACTTTCGTATGCATCATCGATCAAGTCTTCTGCATCGCCAGTGTCTTCATCATCATCTTCTGCATTATTGAATTCCTTTCGCGCATCTTCGATCGCTTCAATCGCTGCTTTGAGGCGTGTTCGCGCATTCTTTTCAGCAGTGCTTTGTGTTGGAGTTGTAGAGACAATCGGCTTTGGAACCGTGACGGCTGGAGTTGTGACTGGGGTTGCAGGGCTCGCAGTAATCAATTTTGCGTAGAGAGCCTTCGACGCAGGTCCGAAGTATCCGTTTGCGCCTGTCACGCCATTTTTAATCTGCCATGCCTTCAATGCGACAAATGTTTTTTCACCAAACGTTGTGGTCTCGTTGCCAGGAGAACCGACACCTGATGTTGCAATGGTGAACCCAGCGCCGTTTAAGTATTTTTGAAGACAACGGACGTCTTCACCGCTGTCATTGAGCCCAAATCCGCGCGTGAATCCACAGTCGGTTGTCGCCTGAGCAGATGGAATAGCAACAATAAGAAATGCTCCTGCGAAAATGAGTGTGGCAAAAATATTTTTGAATGGCATAGAACGAGGCATTATGAGTATGGCCTTAGTATAGCGCAGAAAAAGAGCCTAGAAGAAACGTGTGTCCACAGACTTACCGAAATTTCTTAAACTCTTTTGTCGTCTCCTGCCCGTTATGAAGCATTTCGGCTTTTATAAGCTCGCCAGACTCGTCGAAGGTGAAAAGTGAATCAAATCCGTCGCCCATTTCCGGTGGTGCTTCAGTGATAAGTCGTCTCATGCGCACCATTGCGTACCCCGGAATCACGCGCTCTCTGTCAGAATTTCTTTGTAGTGCTGTCTCGAAAGGTGCATCACAATACACACCTTGCACGTGCTCTGCACCGTGTTCACGAAGAAATGCGAGCATGCTGTGGCGCTGTTCTTTATTCACCATTGTCGAGTCGAGTACAATCGTCCCCTCTCGGAGTCCTTCTCTCGAGCGTGCATAGACTTCTTTCCATACATCGGCGTTTCGTGTTTGGTCGATTTCACTCCCTGTGAGTTCTTTTCGTATTTCATCGGGAGACACATACACATACCCATGCTTGGAGGCAAACGCTTTGAGTAGTGTTGTTTTCCCTGCTCCAGGGATTCCTATACCGACGATAGCTTTATGCATATATCAATCATTGTATATAAAAAGCACGCCCAGAAAATTACTGTTCTTGAAACTCAATTTCGAATGGATACATACCCATACCACATGAGCCCGAAAGCACACCGGGCTTAGGGATACCGATATCAACGTCTGTCGTTCCGGATGGTGGCAGTGTCATGTTCACGTCCTCGCTTGGGATACGTACCGCCGCCGAACAATCGAATGTTCCGCTGGTTGTAAAACGGACAATCGTCGGTATGCCTGCCTTCGCAATACTTTTTCGCGGCGTATATCCACCCTTTGCTGTAATATCAACGATTTGTACCCCGTCAGTAACAATTGCGTTCTCAATCGGGACATCGTCCTTAGTTTGCGAATCTTTGTCCGCAAGCACGAGCGCTCCACCCACAAGGCCCAGGGCGAGTATCATCGCAGCAATCGTTTCTTTCATGGTTGGTATGGGTTAGAAGTTAAAGAGTGGAGGGAAAAGGCCGATCACCACAAGGCTGTTGATGAGGTTGAAGAGTGCAAAGAGAATAACGATCAAACCAGCTGATTTGAAGAATACTCCAGATTTCGCACTGTTGCGAAGACCGAGCGAACTAAAGCTGATGAGCGCAAGAACTGGTAATGTCCCGAGTGCAAACGCAAGCATTGTTAGGGCCCCTGAAAGGAACCCTCCTGTCGTAAGCGCGTACAGTTGCATCGACTGTGTAAATCCACAGGGCAAGAAGAACGTTGCAACACCGACGAGGAGTGGTGTGAGTGTGTGATTTAGTTTTGCAACACCATGCGCGTGGCGTGCAATAAATTTCGGCATCGAAGGTTGGAGTTTCTTTGCCCACGGGAACACATCAAGAAGATTGATGCCGAGAACAAGCATCACAAGTGCTATGACGAGACCGAGGATGAATGTCCCCCACGCATTGAGCGTGAACGCAGACCCAACCGCGCCGATGACACCACCAAGGAGAAAGAATGCTACGATACGACCCCCGTGAAACATCAGTTGCGGACGAATTCTGTCCCCCTCCTTTGCAAACGTTGCTGACATCGAAAGAACGAGTCCGCCGACAACTGCCATGCACGTCGAAAGCGATGCGATGATGCCAACAACAAATGCCGTTCCGTAGGTAACTTTTCCAGCACCAACCAAATTCACGATGCCAAGCTTTTGCAACAGAATAAATACGAGCACAAAACCGAGTGCGACGGGAACGGCGACACCAAACTCTTTCCATCGGGCATTGTGCGCCTGTTGTTCAATCGAAGCTCTATAGCCATACGGTTCTAGGTATGTGGTGATCTCCTCCGCAATCTGCGCGGGTGTTTTATCGCCAAACTCACCTACCACATCAACGGTGTGTCCATTGAGACGAGCCGACACCGCATGAATATTCGGCGCATCTTTTAATTCGCTCTCAATGGTGAGCACACACGAATTGCAGTGCATCCCGTGCACGTGGAATGTGTGCTGTTGAGGACGATTGTGGTCTGTCGCTGTCATAGAGATATGGTGTTGATTTTATTGGTACCACTCTTGATACCACTCCTGCATCTGTTCTATTTCATCTGCCTGCGACCTTTGAATATTGTCTGCAAGCTCTTGCATTTCCGGACGATTCGTTCCAGCTTCGAGCATACGTGCCATCATAATCGCCATCTGGTGATGCGGAATCATCTGCTCAATGAACTCTTTGTCAAAATCAGCTGCATTTTCGAGCACAGCAATGTCATCACGACTCCCCATATGCATTCCACTGCCCGACATCATGCCACCAGACATCATGCCACCAGAAAAACCGAAGCGTTCCTCTGGAACACTTTTTCCAAACCACTCTTTGTACCACGTGCGCATATCTTCATTTTCTGCCGTCTGTGCGACAAGAATTGCTTGCGCGAGTGCTTGTATCTCTGGATGAACCGCCTTTTGCAATGCAAGATTTGCCATGGCGATAGCCCCTTCGTGGTGAGGAATCATTTGTTCAATAAAATGTTGATCCAACGCCTGCGCTACTCCCAGCGCACCCGTGCTTGTCGTACTTCGTCGCCCCATCATGCCTCCGAACCCCATCATTGGAATCAGCCACGGAGCAATGAGAAGTCCGACGATAATTCCACCAACAAGAGTCCAGAGGGTGTGTGTGTTGTTATTCATAGTATGTATACATTTTTATAATCTCTTTGCTTTAATGCGTAATGAATTCCCGACCACCGACACACTCGAAAACGCCATCGCGAGACCTGCAAAGACCGGCGAAAGAAGCCATCCAAAAATCGGATAGAACAACCCGGCTGCAAGAGGAATACCGATAATATTGTACACAAATGCCCAGAAGAGATTCTGCTTAATTCCACGCATGGTCATTTTTGAGAGGCGAATTGCTTTCACAAGGCGCGACATATCACCATGAAGCAGGGTGATGCCTGCAGATTCAATTGCCACATCAGTTCCTGTTCCCATTGCGATACCAACATCCGCTTGTGCAAGGGCGGGAGCGTCGTTCACGCCATCCCCCGCCATTGCAACAATCTTGCCGTGCGATTGAAGTTCTTTAATCTTTGTGAGTTTATCGTGAGGTAACACGTGCGCAATCACTTCATCAATATCAACCAGTGATGCAATGTGTCGCGCTGCTTTCTCATCATCGCCGGTGAGCATGACGACGTGAATACCGAGCGCACGAAGGTCAGCGACCGCCTGCCGAGACTCCTCCTTGATCTCATCCGCCACCATCACAAATCCAAGGACGGCTTCTTTGCTTGCAAGGATCACGGGTGTTTTTCCTTGCGCGGTGAACTGCTCAATTCGTGACACATCAAACGTAATGCCGAGATCTGAAAGGAGTTTGGTGTTGCCCGCGTAATATTCCGTTCCTCGTATCGTTCCTCGGACACCTTTTCCCTGAATCCCCTCAAAATCTGTGACGTTCTCGAGAGCGATCATCTTCTCGTTCGCGTATGAGACAACCGCGTGCGCAATCGGATGCTCTGATTGTTTTTCAATGGATGCAAGAATCTCCACGAGTTCCTTGTCTGTTCGTGAGGAAACATTTTCTATATCAACAAGTGTGGGCTTTCCTTTTGTGATGGTTCCTGTTTTATCAACGACAACGGTGTTTACGGTGTGCAGTTTTTCAAGTGTCGCAGCGTCCTTGATGAGAATCCCCTCTTTTGCACCCTTTCCAACACCAACAATAATTGCGGTCGGTGTCGCAAGCCCAAGAGCACAGGGGCACGCGATGACGAGGATGCCGACGAATGAAACCAGCCCAAATGAGAGCGCTTGAGAAAAACCAAGATACTGCGTTCCGATAAGTAGCCATGCACCAAGCGTTATGAAGGCCAGCACGAGCACGATCGGCACGAACACGCTTGAGATTTTGTCAGCAAGAGCTTGGATTGGCGCCTTGCTTCCCTGCGCGTCCTCGACCATTTTGATGATGTGCGCCAAAAGCGTCTCTGCACCAACTTTTGTTGCGGTAAAGGTAAATGAGCCGGTCGTGTTGATAGTGCCAGCAACAACAGTGTCTCCTGTCTTTTTTTGCACAGGCATAGGCTCACCGGTAACCATAGACTCATCAACGAATGAAGAACCCCCCGACACCGTGCCGTCCACAGGAATTTTTGCTCCCGGCTTGATAACAACGACATCTCCGTGTCGCACATCATGTACAGAAATCTCTATCTCCACTCCGTCGCGGACAACGAGCGCTGTTTTTGTTTGAAGGTTAAGAAGCTTCTCAATCGCATCGCCAGTTCGCAGTTTTGATCGTGCCTCAAGATATTTTCCAAGCGCAATGAACGCAATGACGACGATTGTGACGTCATAGTACGTGTGCTCCACATTGATAAATGGACGAAGCGTTTCTTCAAATGCTGTGACAATAAAGCTGTATAGAAAGGCGACCGACGTGCCGATACCAATCAATGTATCCATGTTCGCCCTGCCGTAGCGAAGAAATCTATAAAAACCGAGGAGATATGGTTTGCCGACAACAAACAATGTATACGTCGCCATCAGTGGCAAGAGATGGTGGAGAAACTCAACCCATGTCGGCGACATCATCACGCCCTCGTTAAATTGGACGAGGGTGTCCCACCCCATGATGAGAATACTGATGACTGCGAGCGGGATGACCGACATGACACCACGACGCATTGCCGCAAGCTCGGTAAGTTTTTCTTTTTTGGATTGGTTGAGTCCGAGATGCGCTGTGTGCTCATCCGCAGACATTCCCATTGACTCGGCACTGTCCTCTACCAATGCGTAGCCAAGGGGTTGTATTTTCTTGGACAGCTCTGCCGGACTTGTTTTTGAAACGTCGAATGCAATGCGCGCGGTTTCTGTCCCATAGTTTACCTCTGCAGAATGCACGCCGTCTGTTTTTACAAATGTTTTTTCAATGATATGTGCGCACGATGCGCAGTGCATTCCTTTTATTTTGTATGAGCGTGGTTTTCCCATGGAGATTATTTTCGCTTGAGCTTATAGACCTTAAGAATCTCTTCAGCGGCAAGCTTTTCTTTTCCGTGTTTCATTTGGTGCGCCACGTGTTCTGTGAGATGGTTTTGCAACATCAAATCCTCGACCGATGCGAGAGCATTTCTGATAGCCGAGGATTGCGTGATGATATCAATGCAATACTTCTTTTCGTCGATCATCTTATGGAGTCCGCGTACTTGCCCTTCAATGCGCTTCAAGCGATGCGAGACTTTTGTGTGAATGGTGGTATGCATAGACACACCCTATACCCCTAGGGGGTATATGTCAACTGTGCATATCGTGTGGCGCACATCGGCGCCTAAGACCCCTACTCGTATGAACTACAAAGGATTGGGGCTACGCCTTTCTTTCTAACATCGAGATATTGTAATTGATACGGTCCATAAGATCGGGGATGCTCTCTTTATCTCTTGTTCGTCCCCAAGCAGTGTTCAGTATGTTGATGGCTTCATCTACATCTCCGATTGCAGCGTAAAGGCGCGCTGTCTGAATATCAAAGCGTAACGCAAGGCGTGCATTATCCTTCTCTGCCGCAACACGAAGAGTCCATCGGCTAAACCAGTTGCCATATACCTCGGGAATAGCGTCGGGGTTACTCGATTTCATACCCTCAAGAATCCACTCTACAGCTCTTGTCTCGGTCAGTAATTCTCGTTCACTCGGCGTCTCTTGCTGATTATGTGACTCTACAAACTCACTTGAAGGAGCCTGTGAAAGAATTTCTGTGATGATCCTTTCCTGTTCTCGAGGTGATATGCCCCCTTCAACAGCCGACTGTAGGTCTGGACGAGCATCAAGAATTCTTTGAACAATCACTCTTTCGGTTTCTTCCGATATGGTGCGTTCGGGAATCTCTCGTACAGGCTGCTCAGCCTCTGGTTGCGTCTCCTGTGGCGGGATTGGTGGCATTGGCGCTCCCTCTTTCATGGTGGTGGTGTTTGTTGTTTACGTAATAACGCTATATTACTCCGAAAACCCAATCAAGCCGAGCCCAAGGATAATTAGGGCAAAAATGCATATCTTTCTGATGACAACCGCTCTGTGCGTGTTCTCATGGAACGCCTTTGGGTTGATTCGCTTCACTGCGACCGTATAGGAGAGCACGAAAATTGGAATCGCCATGCCGATTCCTTTCACCAAGGAAACCGGCGCGAGACTGATCGCATAGGTTTCGGCGGCAAGTGCAAAAAATGTAAAGAGCTCTTCGGTGAAAAAGAGCTTTGCGGATTTTCGATATTCGCGATGTTCCTCAAAGATTTGTCGTCGCGTCTTTTTGAATGCGAGAAGTGCCGCACATCCAATGACGCCGGAAGCGATCAATTGTCCGCCGACTGCAGTGCTCCAGTTAATCCCCTGCTCAAACATATATTTGAACAAGATGCCCTCAAATGCCAAGAGCGTTGAAGCAAAGAGGATCATATAAAATGCTTTGCTCAACCGCAGCTTTTGTTTTGTCACGTGTAGCGCAAGAAAAACGTTTCCGAGAATGATGATGCCGATCCCCATGTATTCACGAAGTGCAAGGACTTCGCCCACAAGAAAAAAGGCAAAGATAGGGATGATGATTTTACCGAAGGAGAAAAAAGCAGAGACCACAGACGTATCCTCGATCTGGAGGGAGCGGTAGTACGGATAGAGGTAGAGAAGATTAGTGAGTGCAACACCAAGGATTGGCCAGAGGAGGTTCATGCCCGGCATCACCGGCTTCTGGATAAAGAAAATGATGGGGACGAAAAAGATATTCAGTGCACTTGCAAAGAAAATGATCGGTGCAATGTGCTTGAATCCCCGATTGCTCAAATATTCATCGAATATCTCCCCTACCGCGTAGAGTGCGGGTGCGAGGAATGCAAAGAAAATCCACATGGTGGGATTGTATCATCGTTTCAGACAAGCGTTATTGTTCGTCATCTGCAGGTCCGGCAATAAGATACACCGCGCGCAATCGAATATCTTCTAATTGGTCGCGGTAGACAGAATTACTGATTTCGTCGAGCACACCATACAGGGTTTCAAAAAACATCTCTGTTTGTCCGCTTTCTAAATACAGACGGGCAGAGAGAAAATTTAAATAGATAGGGAGTCGCTTGTTTGTGGGTTCATCCTTGATTCTCTTCATTCCTCGTTCATACCACTCTCTCGATAACGATTCGATTCGAGAGTCGCCCGGATTAAGCGTGCGGAGAATATCGCACACACGCTCCGTATCCTTTCGCATCTCACGCTCTCCCGGCGTCTCGACTGACTCTCTTTGATTGATGGCTTCTTCTGGGTTTTCTATACTCATAAGAATTTTAACGATTCGTGCTTATTTGAATGCCGTCTCGAGCCAGAACCAATCTCTAGTTAGAGTCGCTTATTGGACGAGTGCCGAGTTTTACCTAGTCACTAGGACTTTATGATCAGCGGATTGAAGTTGGTGTTCGTATCGTAGTAGTCCTCGTTTTCTGCTTTCTTAAGCTTCGCCACGACGTAATATGTCACGGGGGTAAGCACAACCTCAACTAGAGTCTTCAGTAACCATCCCGAAAGAATTGAGCCTATGAGGAGGTTGGTTGGTAAGACCGAGTAGAGAGCGATCGTGTAAAACAAGATTGTATTTGCTCCCTCTCCAACGACAGTGGAAATGATGGTTCTCAACCACAGATACTTTCCTTTCGTCCACACCTTCATCTTTGCCAAAATATAATCATTGAGAATTCCTCCGACCCATACTGCAATCCAACCGCCAAGAAGAATCCGTGGCACTGAACCGAGCACGCGGGCAAATGCATCGTTTGCATCAAAACCAACTGCAGGTGGAAGCCAGACTACAAGTTGATAAATAACCCCAGCGAGCACCGATGCGAGAAGTGTTTGCCACACCACGCTTCGTGCTTTTGCATATCCGTATACCTCAGTCAGAATATCTGAAAAGATATATGTAATCGGGAAATAAAGTACTGTTGCAGAGACTGTAAAAATGCCTAATTGTACAATCTTCCCTGCCGTGATGTCCGAAATGAGCTGAAACGCTATGTACAGAGTAGTGATGAGTCCAAGATATTTATAGGATTTCATAGTCCAAATCTAACACTGCCTCTATAAAAAACCAATTGGGGTGCCTATCGGGACATTTCATTATCTCACACTCTGGAAACCCACGGTTTTCCAGCGGCTTCGCCTGCCTTCCTCCACGGGAAAACTAGAGTTTTCCCGACCCCTTTCCTGTTCGATTCCCGAGACACGGCACGAGATACAAAACGACCCCTCGATATGAGAGGTCGTTTTGCTCTTGGGTGCCTATCGGGAATCGAACCCGAATTGAGAGCTCCACAAGCTCCAGTGTTAACCGTTACACCATAGGCACCATGCTGTTTGAAAGCGCCCTCACTCTAGCAAAAAATAGCGGAAAAGAGAATCACTGACGCAAACTGTTGCATATCGAGATTGTAGGGAATAGAGTGAGTCTAGAAAGGAAGCAAGCGATGAAGATTCAACTTTGCTTTGCGATACTCAAGAACTTTGGACGCTTGCTCTCGTGGTCTTTCTGGGAGAAAGCAATGACCAATCCGGACTTCCCTGCGTGGATGTTCGTGAAGATGATTGTCGTCGGAGCATGCACCGACATCCTTCTCATGATCGTGAAGCCAGGGTATCCGACGAAGATACCGTGAACCCCGAGCAGTACTCGGGGTTTTCTTGTGCGCAGGACTGGACTCGAACCAGCAAGCCCTTGCGGGCGCTACCACCTCAAGGTAGTGCGTCTACCAATTTCGCCACCTGCGCGTATTTTTCTTTACTGTATTTATTACCTACGCATGCTTTGTAATACATGGCCAGAGAAACTCTCGAACGTTTCTTTATGTGACATGTAGTACGTCTGCCGACCTGCCTGCCGGCAGGCAGGTTTTGCCACCTGCGCAATATCTAACAGTCATCACCCTACACCAAAAAAGACTAAAAAGGAAGTTGGTGTGAAAGGACCCACACATTTCTGCGTGGGTCGTCGATGAGCACTCCTTCAGGCACTCAGCTGGTGTGACTCGCTTTTGGCGGGAAGAGCGAACGCGGACTCCATTCCTTCGGGAGCAGGTGCGAGATCCCAGAGTCGATTCTGTGCGGTGGCATGTGGGTGCACCAGCATCAGAATTCTGCCGGGAAGAAACGATACCCCGAACACGTCGGCGTTGAGGCTGTGTACGACACGAAGCGAGACGATAAGCTTCGCCTCGGACGGCGAATCATTCCGCTCGACGAAACAGAAACTAACTCCGCCGTGTTCTGAGTAGAGAACCGGTGCTCCCTTCTCTATAGCACAGATTTCTCTGTCCAGCATGTGGGGCTCCTTTCTGGAACGGATGGATGAGCTTCTGCTCTCACAATACTGAATAGAAATCGGTAGTCAAGAGAGGTCTCGAATTCACAAAAAATGGTGGCTACGCATCTGCGCAACCACCGTGCTGATTCTAGCGAGCGATACGGCGAGGAATCGCGACCTGAGACAGAAGAGCCTTGGCATGCTCATCGGGCGTGAGTTCACGAAGATACCACACTTCAATTTTTCCGTTCTCGATTTCAAACGGAAAATGAAGTTCTGCATTCCCTAGCTGAAGCCTGTCGTGCGGGCCTTTCTCTTCGGAAATCTTTTCGATGACGAAGAGAAAACAAGAAAATCTGAGTGTCGACCCATGAATGTCTGTCACACGACAAGCATAGACCTCGCCTCGGATTTCAAGCGCGTACTCTCTGTCGCTTCCTGCAATCCGAAAAGGATCAACGCTATAGTCCCTCATCGAGAATCTCCTTTCTTGTACCTATCCTCCACCGAGGATATATCGATAAAGCGTGGTGTCAAGAAAAAACAGCCTTCTGGCTGTTTTATTCTTTATGCTTCTGTGGTAACTACTTCTGGCTCTGTGGTTTCTGGAGCGACTGGCTCAGCTTCAGGCTCTTTCACGACGGTCGTAAATGCAACCGTGTGCATTTTGCGCATCTGTCGGCGGATTTCGCGCGCTGCTTTGTCGCGGATGTGATAGAGCTTGCTTCGGCGAGTCTTCACACGACGGATGACTTCAATTTTATCAATGAGAGGAGAATAGAGCGGGAAAATCTTTTCAACACCGTAACCACCTGACACACGACGCACCGTGAAGGTTGCTCCCGCTTGTGTGCCACCCTTGCGACCAAGAACCGTGCCCTCAAACATCTGAAGACGGGTCTTGCCCTTTTCTTCAACCTTGATTGAAACACGAACCGTGTCACCCGTGCGCAAATCGAGCTCTTTGCGAGCCTTCATGTTGACCGGAGAGGTGATGATGTTTGCTGTTTTTGCCATGAATCGACACTGTAGCACGGCTTTTTGCCGACGGCAAGCCGTATTTTGGTATTTACAAAGAGTCCGCCGAAACCCAAATGGGTTTCGGCGGAGAGCTATTTCGGATGTCTTTCGCGCTCTTCCTGCGCAAAGAGAAACGCTTCTTCGAACGCGTCACCTTCAGGCGTACGGCTTTCGTACAAACACTTCCGGCACGCTTCCTCAAGAGAATCTCCGCGCGTACCGGCAATCGCACCGAGTAGTCCAGCGCGATATATCCGATAGTGTAAGTGGTCTTGAGCAAACCATATTTCTAGCCTTTCAGGGTTCGGCATTGAGACTCCTTTCATGCAGTTATACAACCTGCGATGACAGTACGCCGTTTACGAGAGAGATTCAAGCGCTCGAACAAAGTCATCCGGAAGAGGCGCTTCGATTTTTATCTCTCTCCCTTCGGCGTCAGTGAACTCAACCGACTTTGCGTGGAGTGCGAGGCGTGTGAATCCTAAAATCGGCTCTTTGTCCGGTGCGTAGAGCGGATCGCACACCACCGGATGATTGAGCGCTTTCATGTGTACGCGGATTTGATGTGTTCGTCCGGTCTTTGGTCGAACTTCAAGATGGGTTGCACCATTTCCGCGCGCGAGGACGCGATACTGTGTGATGGCATCGCGCATCACACCTCGCGCACCACGCTGTGCTGAACGAAGTCGAGGATCATTCTTGCTCTTCCCGATTGGACGGTCGATTACCCCGCGATCATTTTTTACGCTTCCATATACAAACGTTTCGTATACTTTTCGTACATTTCTATTCTTGAATGCTTCTTTGAGAAATTCATATGTTTCCTGATCTTTCACAAGCAGGACGACCCCCGATGTGTCTTTGTCGATCCGATGTACAACGCCAGGGCGTGGAATGGTCTTCCCTTCTCCGACAATCGCCGGTTCACCAACATCAGCAGAGTTCGGGTATGCACTCACAAACCAATCCGCAAGCGATGGAGCGGTACTTCGCCCGTCGCCGTGCACCATAAGACCCGCGGGTTTATTCACCGCGACAATGTGATCGTTTTCAAAAAGGATGGTGGGGTTCATTGGAGGGAAATTAGACTCTTATGTCCGATATTTTGTCTCTCGGTATTTTTCGAACCACGACTGTGCTCTTGCCTTGGATAGATGCCTTCATTAGACGATGCAAGCCGTCGAGAATCAGCCAACGAGATTTATTTTCCATGATATCAATCGGGTAGAAAGAGTTTGCATTCATTGTCCTGACATATTCCTCCGCGTGATCTTTAGGGTGTTCTATTACATCACGAGGCTTGAGATTGTAGTGTCCTCCATTCTCATCAAGAAACGGCACATCGAAGTGCCATACAAGATCTTGGATTGAAATTTCCTCTGTCGGGACATTAAGTGCCCAAACTTTCTCTTCGCTCCAATTGAAATCAAAACCAACATCATTGATTATCTTTGGAGCGTGGTTCATGTTCTATTACTTAAGGAAGGACTCGGCCAAGAACCTTGAGGTGGGCGTTACAGGACTCGGTCACGAATCACTAAGGATTGTAGTCGCTCCGCGCCTAAAATCCTAAGTGTTCTCGACCCCGGCTCGTCCCGCTCTGCGGGACTCCGCCCTTCGAGTCCTGTACCACCTCATAAAACAAAAGTCGCTGAATGCTGACGCATCCAGCTCCTTTGTTTTTGTGGGCGTTACAGGACTCGAACCTGTGACCTTCTCTGTGTAAAAGAGTTGCTCTACCAACTGAGCTAAACGCCCGAATATATTTCTAACCGCTCTGCCAACTGACCTGCCTGCCGGCAGGCAGGGCTAAACGCCCGACGTGCAGTCACAATACTTCATTTATGGCTTTGATTCAATACGCCGTGATAGACTTCAAAATACTATGAGCGCAAAGGCATTCATCGTCGCCGGACCATCAGGAGTTGGGAAGGGTCGTCTGATCCGCTGTCTGCGAGACGCGCATCCTGAATTCCATCTTGCGGTCTCTTGGACGACCCGTGCACCACGTGATGAAGATAATGGCGCATACGTTTACAAGACGCGGGAGGAATTCGAGACCGCTATCGCTCGCGGAGAATTCTTAGAATACGACGAACACTTTAAAGACTATTACGGAACTCCGAACTCTGAGCTCGTTGAAGGAACGACAACAATCATTGAAATAGAAACAAACGGAGCGAAGCAGGTTCGCAAAAAGATGCCGGATATCCCGATTTTTTTTATAGTTCCTACTTCGCTTGAAGAGCTCGACCAGAGGATCAGAAACAGAGAGCCGAACCTCCCCGAAGAAAAGGTCGCACAACGACTTGCAAAAGCCCACGCCGAGCTCGAAGTCGGATCGGAAATCGCTACTATGCTGATCGTTAACGAAACGGGAGAGGAAGGATTCAACCGAGCATATCAGCAATTAGAAAGCGCTGTAGAATCACTCAAGTAAATATTCATCAGACTCTGTTTGATATATCCACACCTGATAAGAGTAATTCGTCTGTCTATATTTTTTAATTCAAAAGTACCTTAAACCTTCCAATAAAGCAGAAAAGCCCCGCAGGGCTTTTCCAGACTACTTGTGCTTCGGTGACGGCACACGTCACTTACTTGTATTAAGCTCCACACAAGATTTATGTCAATTACTATGGTAATACAAATCTATATTTGGTTCAAGTGATCAAAATAACTATTATTATTGCGGGTTTTATTGACCGAACTTGTTTTGCGGAAACTGGATCGATTCGCTTATTGTAAGCATTTTGTAGAAGTGCTCTTTTCCATATACATATTTTGCATAGATAGCGTTTGCTACCACATCTACCGCTTGCACAACTTTTGAATTTTTAGAATCTACATAACTTATAGCTAAATTGTTCCGATAGTTCCACTGAGTGAAGGCCTTTATTCTTATATAGTCGCAAAGCGAATTTATGGATTTTGTTTTTGTTGAGTGGTTATCAAGCAATACACAAACATCCCCAGTTGCACCTTTTATAGTTTTCTTTATTAAGAACGAGAAAAGATAATTGTAGAGGAGATTTTTATCCTTAAAGAGTTGCTGATTATTAATATGTTTTTTATCAGCAACAATATATGAAACTGTGTAATCATTTACTGAAGTAAGTTTGTTAAATATTTCATGTTTCTGAGAAAAAGATAGTTTTGATGCTTTCACTTCCTGAAGAGAATTTCGTGCACAAAACGCCTTCATAAAGTTTGATATTCTCTTACTTCTTTGAGGCATGATAATGGCAATAACAAAATAGCGTCCACCATTACCGAGATCTCCTGATTCATCTACAAAAACAGTTGTCATGGTGCCCTCGGGAGGAATCGAACCTCCATCAGAAGCTTAGAAGTCTCCTGTTTTATCCATTAAACTACAAGGGCAGATTGTCGCTATCGAGCAACACCTCCAACCTACATGAAACGCGCCTCCCCTGCCAGTTATTCTCAAGTTCTT
>CAYZIR010000009.1:18266-27997 GCA_964478705.1 uncultured Candidatus Saccharibacteria bacterium | reverse complement strand
GACGATGTTGATGATTTGGGTGACGACGAATAATAGTCGCCATAAAAATACCCCCGCAGTGCGGGGGTATTTTTATTTCTTCTTTCGTTTAAGGACAATACGGATGAATTGTCGCTTACCGAGCTTGAGACTAATGGGGACAATAATACGTCGTTTGGGATCGGTAATCTTCTCTCCCGTTTCAAGGTCTCGCACACCGCCACCTTGGACGAGTCTACGGAACTCTGACTTCGATGGGATGAGGTTGTTCGTGTGAACAATATCTTCGAGTACTGCGTTTTCATCTGCACCAACTTCTTTCATGTCTGTAGGAATCTCTTTTTTCTGGAAAGTTTGAATAAAGTGTTCCTGAGCCTCCTCTGCCTTTTTGTTTCCATGAAGAAGTTTAACAATCTCGAACGCAGTCCTCATTTTTGCATCGCGCGGAGAGAGCGTCAGCATAAGAGTATCCGTCTCTAATCGAGATAGACGCGTATTGTTAAGTAAAAGAACGGGAATCATTTCATCTGGCTGTGCCATAAGTGATCCGTACATATCCTTTGGAGTTTCGTTGAGAAATACGCCTGTTCCTCGGCTTTTTGACATCAACTCTCCTGTTCGTGGGTTCGCCATCAAATTAACCGCAACAACAAACTTGTCCCTGTTCTTATATTTTCGAACAAGCGTTCTACCCATAAGTGCATTAAAAATTTGATCTGTTCCACAAAGTTCTACGTCAACATCAAGTTCTACACTGTCATAACCCTGCATAAGTGGGTATAAAAATTCATGAAGGAAGATAGGGCGTTGTTCATTAAGTCTTTTTTCAAACATGTCGCGCTCAAGCATATGTTGAACCGTGACATTAGATGCGAGATCAACCACATCAGCAAATGTGAGCTTTGAAAGCCACTTGTCATTAAAAACAAATTTGGGAGGATTTTCTTTGTCTTTGAAATCCATGATCAATTCTATTTGTTTCTTCCATGAAGCAACATTCTTTTTTATATCTACTGGTGTCAAGCGCGTGCGAGCAGAGTCACGATCCGAAGGGTCTCCAATAAGCGCTGTGAAGCTACCAACGAGAACAAAAACTTCATGCCCGAGACGTCTCAATTCTTCCAAAAGGAGATAATTCTTGGCGTGACTAAGATGTAGTGTCGATGATGTTGGATCAGCTCCTAGATAAATTCGAAGTTTTTTCCCAGAAAGAAGCAGTGAACGAAAAGATTCTAGAGAAGGAAGGACTTCTACAATAACACCGCGCGAAAGTAGCTCATCGATGCGTTTAGCGTCAGTTATGACCTTATTTTTCGCTGTCATATCGAGACAGTGTACCACATTCATGGTATACATGACGTATATGCATACACGTCACCATACTCGAAATACCCTTATATTACTTATCGCTTCTGTGGTCGCCGTTGTGCTTGGTGGTTTCTTTTTGTGGGCCGCATCGATCCGCCTTCCTGAATTTGATGTCACAGAAGACAGAAAAATCGAACAATCAACAAAAATCTACGATCGCACAGGAGAAAAACTGCTTTTTGACCTCCACGACACCGTTCGTCGCACGCTTGTTCCGTTCGATTCAATCTCTCGAAACGTTAAAAATGCTGTCGTTGCGATTGAAGATGCTGAGTTTTATGAACACCGTGGAATCAAACTCTCATCGATTATTCGTGCAATCTTTGCAAACATAACCTCAATCGGATTCTCGCAGGGTGGTTCAACTATCACACAACAGGTAGTTAAAAACTCTCTCCTGACGCAGGAAAAAAGCATTACACGAAAATTGAAAGAGTGGGTATTGTCTATAAAACTCGAACAAACGTTAACGAAAGAGGAGATTTTGAATCTTTACCTCAATGAAACACCGTGGGGAGGAAGTATTTATGGGGTTGAAGAAGCAAGTAGACAATTCTTTAATAAAAAATCGTCCGATCTTACACTCGCTGAGTCGGCCTATCTTGCTGCTCTTCCTCAAGCGCCAACCTATTACTCACCTTACGGAGAACACACCGATGCTCTTGAGGCACGCAAAAATCTTGTTTTGTCGCGCATGGAGAAACTTGGATTTATAACACCAGAAGAACGTGCTGTTGCTGAAAAGGAAGCGGTAACATTCAACCCTCGTCCAGAACAAAGTCTTCAAGCTCCACACTTTGTCTTTTATGTTCGTGACTATATTGAAAAGAAATATGGTGCTCGTGCCATTGAAGAACGGGGATTAAAAATCACCACAACGCTCGATTTCGAACTACAACAAAAAGCGGAAGACATTATTCTGAAAGGTGCTCTTGAAAACGAAAAAAACTTTAACGCCTCGAATGCTGGTGCTGTTGCAATCGACCCAACAACAGGAGAAATTCTCGCGATGGTGGGTTCACGAGATTATTTTGACGAGAATATTGATGGAAACGTCAACATTACGCTTGCAAAACGCCAACCTGGTTCTTCATTTAAACCATTTGTGTATGCAACTGCATTCAAAAAAGGATATACACCCGACACTATACTCTTCGATGTTCCAACACAATTCTCTACCACGTGTAGTACAACAAACTTAACGAGCGATAACGGATGTTACAGCCCTAAAAACTATGACAATGTGTTCCGTGGTCCGATGACCATTCGTGAAGCACTTGCTCAATCGGTAAACATTCCTGCGGTGAAGGCACTCTATCTTGCCGGTATCGATGATTCAATCCGTACAGCGCGCGATCTTGGCATAACAACACTCACTGATTCGGCGCGATATGGTCTCACGCTCGTACTCGGAGGTGGTGAAGTAACTCTCCTTGAAATGGTTGGTGCATATGGAGTATTTGCCGCAGAAGGGGTGCGAAATCCTCTCACCGCAATTGTTCGAATCGAAGATGGAAATGGAAATGTTCTTGAAGAATTTTCACAAAAATCATACCGCGTGATTGAAAGAAATATAGCACTTGAAATATCAGACATTCTCTCCGACAATGCTGCACGAACACCAGCGTTCGGTGAACGATCATCACTCTATTTCCCTGGTCGCCAGGTTGCTGCTAAAACTGGTACAACCAACGATTATCGTGATGCATGGATTATTGGGTACACACCAAACCTTGTGTTGGGCGCGTGGGCAGGAAACAACGACAACACACCGATGGAAAAGAAAGTTGCTGGTCTTATTATTGCCCCCTTGTGGCACAGTATTATGGAATCAGCGCTTGCAGAGCGGGACAGTGAGGTATTTCCCTCTCCAGAATATGATTACGATAATTTAAAACCTGTATTTCGAGGTATATGGGAGGGTGGAGAATTTACAGGAAAAAACAACGATCGAGTTACTGGTGGTGTACATTCTATTCTCCACTGGGTTGATATTGATGATCCGCTCGGCGATATTCCCTCAAATCCCAACAATGATCCTCAATATAAATATTGGGAATCTTCAGTACAGAGATGGGCACAACAGCACGGTTTCAACAACTAGCGAATTGCTGTAAGTAATCGTTTTCCTATTTTTTCTTCAACACGAGAAAGAATATCTTCTTGTCTCATAAATAGGACTGATTTTGTTGTGCTATCTATTTCAAGATATGCAACCGTATTCACTATTTTTATTGCTCGCTCTGGGAGATGAATATTCAACGTATCAGCCAACGCCTCAAGAAGAGCTTTGCGCACAACTGAATCTGGCGCTACAACATTCGCATATCGCCGTAAAAATTCTTTAATAAGTTCCATATCTATATGTTGTGGTTCTATCGATTCATCGGCATCACAATATACATAAACGATTGATCCCCAACCGAACGAATACGAGCCGGCTTTCCAACACCAGCAAGCTCAATTGCTATCGAATCTGTTTTTATTGCCTGAAGGGAATCTGCCCAATACGCATAATTAAAATTAAGCTCTAAAGTTTCTCCAGTAATCGCTGCATCGAGTGTAATAACACTTTCACCGGTATCTGGATTAACTGTTGCAAGTGTTATGGTTTTATCTTTTTCATCAAATCGTGCCGATACTTTGTTAAATGTGTCAGAAAATATTCGAGACTGCTTCAACGCATCTACCATATCCTGCTTTAAAACAATAACTTCTGTTTCATATTCTTTTGGAAGAATTTGTCTATAGTCTGGAAATACTCCGTCAAGAATTCGAGAAGAAAGATATATTCCGTCATTATCAATTCCTATTTGATGTCCATCACTTACAATCGTAACGGTACCGTTTGACGCTTCGATGTGTTTTGTAAGCTCTGGAACGTTTTTAAGAGGAATGAGAACCCCTTCAAAACCATCCTTGATCTTTCCTTGTATTTTTTTCTCTGCGAGCCTAAATGAGTCGGTCGCAACAAAAACAAGCTCTGATCCGTCAGCGTATACATATACACTTCCTAGTTCTGGTTTAATACTTGATGGTGAGGCTGCAAATGACACTGAACGAAGCCCAAGGGCAAATTCTGATGCTTTAACAGTTATAACCCCATCATCTGGTCGTGCAGGAAGAATTGGAAAATCTTCGTGATTCATCGTACGCATTTTGATACGTGATTTTGCCGTCGTTATGAGTACTGACGATTCTTCAAGTGAAAAAGTTATTGATTCTCCTGATTGTGTCGTTGTAAGAAAAGAACCAAGTGTGTCTGCAGGAAGTGCAATAACTCCTTCTTTTGAAACATCGGCTGGAATTCTCGCCTCAAACGCAAGATCAAGATTTGTTGCGCGAACAACTAACTCTTTACCCTGTGCAATAAAAAGTAGACACTTTAAAACAGGAAGTGATAAATGTTTCCCTGCGATTCGCTCTGCTCGTGCAACAACTTTATCAAGATCACTTTTTGCTACAGAGAATTTCATATCTTTTTATTAATTAAAATACTATTACTACTATTAGGGCTGTGGATGTGTGAAGAAAACGTTTTTAGCCTTTCCTCTATACTCTTTTTCTTGAATCGTGAGTGCGTCTATGACGTGTATAAGGTTGATATGATTTGATAAGTTTTTCATAAAATATTTTTTAGTCTTTATACAGCTCTTTCATACACATCTTATACAAACATACTTCATTACTTGTTCATGTATTTGTGAGTACTTTATACACAATTCTTTCCACACGGTTATAACATTCCACGTAGCTGAGCTATCTCCTGTTCAAGCTGATGATCATTCACAAGATCTACTTTTATTTTTTCATAGGAATGAATAACAGTTGTATGATCGCGACCACCAAGTTTTTGTCCGATTGTTGGGTATGGAAGTGCAAAGTCTTCTCGAAGAAGATACATAATTATTTGTCGTGGTTTTACAACCTCTTTTTTACGGCTCTTTTTATAGATACTTTCTTCATCGAGCGAATAAAAACCAGCAACAATTTTAACAACATCTTTTACCGCAACCATTTTCTTGGGTTTAATGTTGTTTTTTATAATCTCTTTTACCTCATTAATAGAAAGATCCCGTTTTTTGAATTGTATTTGAGCCAAAATAGAGTTTAGTGCGCCCTCAAGTTCTCGAATATTTCCATCAAGAGCTCCTGAGAGGTACTGTATAACGTCATCAGGAAGCATAATTGAGTGCTCAGCAGCTTTTGATTTAACAATTGCCATACGCGATTCAATATCGGGAGCTGGAATATCAACGGTCATACCAGCGTTAAAGCGCGATTTTAGCCTATCAGCGATGTCTTGGATGTAGTTTGGATGTCTATCAGATGAAAAGATTATTTGTCCATTTCGTTCATAGATATCGTTAAACATATGGAACAGTTCTTCTTGAGTTTTTTCTTTTCCAGATAAAAATTGCACATCATCCATGATCAATACATCAAATTTTCGGTACTTCTCTTTGAATGAATTCATTGCATTAGTCTGAATTGAATTCAAAAGATCCTGGGCAAAACGCTCAGATGTAACGTAGTAGATCTTTTTATCAGGAAATTTATGTTTTATTTCATTACCCAAGGCTTGAATAAGATGGGTTTTTCCGTGACCGGTTTGTCCATAGACAAAAAACGGGTTGTAACGTGTTCCAGGACGTTCAAGAATCGATTGAGCTGCAGCAAATGCAAGTTCATTGAATGAACCAACAATAAACGATGAGAATGTGTAACGAGGGTTGAGATTATCGGCTTTATTGATATACAAATCTTTAAGAGGTAATTCCCCAAAGGAACCATGCATTGTGTTTTCCTCTCGTCGCATCGGAACGGGAGAGTCCTCAGGAGCCTTGGTAGATATAGTGTATTCAACTGATCGCACTATTTCAGATAATTCACGAAGACTCTTTAAAATTGCTTTATGGTGTTTTGACGCAATCCAATCTTTTGCAAATAAGTTAGGAACGCCAACGATAACAACCCCCTCTTCGATACGGACAATATGAGTATCCTTAAACCATGTACGAAATGCTGCTTGGGAGACAGTCATCTCTATTGCTGAGAGAACATGCTTCCATAATGTTTTTGTATCGGTTGGGGTTTTGAGTGTCATGAGATGTGTGATGTGTCGCACTATTATACGCACGAGTGAGCATATGACGAACTTGTGAGAAGAACATAACTATGTTAATAATGTGGGGGTAACGAAGTCTCAAAAAGAAGAAACAACAGACAACACAGAAGAAGTCAATTCCTATCATGAAACGAACATACCAACCAAAAAAGCGAAAACGAGCAAAAACTCACGGATTTCTTGTTCGTATGAAAACTTCAGGTGGCCGAAAAATGGTCGCACGTCGGCGAACAAAGGGGCGTAAAAAACTCGCGGTCTAAAGATATATAACAAACAATACTAAGGAAAAATCCTTAGTATTGTTTGTTATTTGTTGATATTGTTTCTAATATGCTTCCTAAAAGCCGTAGAATCTCGCGAGTAATGTTTCCTCAAGGTAAGGCTCTTAGTGTTTTTCATTCCCCCCACCTCTCTCTTCGTGTCGATGTTTCGTATGACGGTAACGCGCGAATAAGTGCCGTTATAGGGAACACGGTCGAAAAAACAGCCGTTGCTCGACATCGTTTTAAACGCTGTGTGTACGACACGGTTCGTTTGTTTGAAAAAAAGAAACCCCTTCCTCAAGGTCGATATGTTTTTTTTGCAAAAAAGAATGCAACAAAAATCACTGCACCTGAGCTTAGAGAAGAAATAGAACAATTACTACTCAACGCGCGCGCTTTGATTGTGTAGATGAGTGCTCTTGTGTAGAATACGTCCATCATGTCAACAGGAATTTTCGGCACTCTCGTCACCACCCCACTGTATAACGGTCTTGTTATTTTGATGCACGGTCTTCCATGGGCCGATCTCGGTATCATTGTTATTATTTTTACCTGTATCGTTCGTCTTATTCTCTTCCCACTTGCGCAAAAGTCGGTGCGTACACAAATCGTTACGCAAGAGATTCAGCCCGAGGTTGATGCGATCAAGGCACGCTATAAAGACAATCCACAAGAGCAGGCAGCTCGTATGATGGCGCTCTATAAAGAAAAAGGGCTAAATCCGTTCGCAAGCATTCTTTTCCTCTTCATCCAAATTCCCATTATTTTCGGGCTTTATTTTATGTTTCTGCGCTCAGGTTTGCCATCAATCAATCCAGAATTCCTCTATAGTTTTGTCTCAACGCCCGGAACAATCAGTCATCTCTTCCTCGGCTTTATTGATGTTACCGCAAAGAGTTTCCCGTTGGCGATTCTCACAGGTATATCGCAATTCTTTCAAGCACAACTGATGCGCCCACCAGAGACAAAGAAGGGGGACTCGCCTTCTTTTGGAAAGGAATTTGCAAAAAGTCTCCACTTCCAGATGAAATACATCTTCCCTATTATTATCGTCGCTATTTCAGCGTCACTTCCAGCATCAATGGCACTGTATTGGACGACAAGCAATCTTTTTTCAATAGGACAAGAGATGTGGACGCGAAAACAGCTTGCGAAAGAAGAGGAACTCAAACAAAAAACCGCCTAAGGCGGTTTTTTGTTACTCAACTGTTTCTAGTATTTCCGATACATCTGCGATCCATCCACGGAGATCTTGTTTGTCGATAAATGCGAGTGTTGTACGGTCGCTTGAGAGTACCAGGTTAATGGCATCAACCTGTTCGCCAACCGGTGTTTGTTCAGGTGAGAAGAGGAATTCAACCCCTCCCGAAGTTGTGTTGAGAAGCCAGAACGAGTCGTTAAAACTCACAAGGCCTTGATACCAGATATCAGGCATTCCTGAGGGAAGATCTGATGGAATCGCACAAATTGCGCGCTCAGTATCAACCCAGACACACTTCTCAGGAAGTCCCGCAAGGAAGAATTCGGTTGATTCTTTTGTCGCTACTGTATACGAGAAGAAACGATGTGTGCTTCCCTGCTCTTCTGAATAGAGGAGTTTCGTCGATGAAGGATTTGGGAGGAGGGTCAATCCACGCTTTCCGGTAAGGATTTGTGTGGTTTCATTGTCACCACTTGTCCCAACGGTATAGGCAATACTCGACACACCGTTTGAGGGCTTACTGAAGAGCACAACGGTATTGCTGTCGTTCCATGTAGAGAGCCATTCACGAAGCGGAGAGAAAAATATAACCTGCGGAGATGCTCCCCGGAGTGTTGTGATACGACCAGTTGCCCCTGTGTCTGCCGTGGTGAGATAAAATAACTCGTTTTTCGTTGGGCTCATGGACAGCGAAGCAATGTTTTGTTGCAAGAAAATACCCGAAAGCTCCGTTGTGGTTGTTGCGCCAGCTTCTGGAAGTGAAGCAACGTACGTTTCAATAGTTTCATTGTCGTCGCTCAAGTAACGAAGCGCTACAGATGCCCCGTTATGACCCCACAATGCCTCCTGAATGCGAGGAATGGTGGTGTTGGTGATTCGGGTTGTTTTACCGGTTTCGAGCGAAAGATCGCTTATGTGAGCGTTTTTACGCTCAACAAAACGAACCGAGTGTTGGGTGCTTGTTGCTACCGAGGTGCTTGATGATGCGGTGGCGAAAATTTGCGTGGTGGTTGTCGCGGTGAATGTTAAACCTGAAATGAGCTCAGGAGAAATAAGAATCATTCGTTCGCGCGCAAGAATTGCTCGAAATGATGGACCCGACGAAACAGCGGTGTCGGGCGTCGTCGTGGTTGATGTGTCCGTAGGCGTGTCATCGTCACCAAAGCCAAACTGCTGTGCAAAAAATGAGACAAATGAGCGAGGCGATGTGTCACCAACAGGCGTTGGCTCAGGCGATGTTTTAACAACAAACCATACACCAAGCGCGATGATGATGCCGATACTAAGAGCTGTGATGAGAATAATCCATTTACGCATAACTATTGTTTACATCCTGGTTTAAAACGACACTGTGTTCCCATGCACGCGTGCCAATGATTCCCCTCGTCGAGATACTCGCTTCCTCCGAATGTATAAAGTGTTCCAGGACCAAAACATGTGTTTTGTGGTGTTGTGTCGTTTTTTTGTATGTATGCGGTGAGATCTGATGTTTTTCTCAAATCTACCATTGGCAATCCTGCCCCGTGGGTCTCATGCCCCGCTTCCGCTCCTCCCGTGATATACACGCATGATGTGCTGTTCTGGCTTGTACGACACGATGACTGGAGAGCGATAATACGTTCGATTGTTCCTCCAGGAAGATCGGAGAGATTTGTACAGTCTTCCTGTGCTGGTGTTGCACAACCTCCTTTATTAACCTCGATACCACTTTCTTTGAGACGGTCGCGTAGCGCTTGTTCTTGTTCAGAATTTCCACCGGTCGTCGTGCCTCCGGTTGTGCTCCCGGCGTCTT
>CAYZIR010000009.1:0-18166 GCA_964478705.1 uncultured Candidatus Saccharibacteria bacterium | reverse complement strand
TCTTGTTCAGAATTTCCACCGGTCGTCGTGCCTCCGGTTGTGCTCCCGGCGTCTTTCGCTGCCTTTTCAATCGTTGCAATAATATCGAAGCGGACAAGTGCGGGATTGATTGTCTGTAATATCAGCACCCCAGAAAATGCGAGAATGAGTCCTATGAGCGCGTTCGTCATTCGTCCTTTTGCGTTCCCTTTTACACCGGGCACATCAGAAACCATGTACTCGATACCAGCAATCACAATCATCAAAACCGCAAAGACAACCGCAAGTCCAAGCCCTAGTTTAAAAAGGTTTTGAAAATAACTACCAATACTGTCGCTTGTTTTGATGAACGGAAGATCTTGAACCAATAAATAACTTGCATCAGCGCCAAGCGCGCTCTGTGCCGAGAGGTAGAAGAGTGTGAATACTGAGAGTGCGCTTTGTAGAAGTCGTTTCATATTAGTTTTCTAGAATGACCTGTATATCTCCTGACGCAACCTCCAGTCCACGAAGCGCGTTGCTGATTGAAACACCCACCGTGCTTGTGCTTGTTGTTTCCGATCGAAGTACCAACCGAGGAACGTTTCCAAGTGGGTTCAACTGACGAGTACCATTGAGTGTCCACGTGTATGAAAGTGCGGGTGAGGATTTTGTTGTGGTTGTGAAATAGAGAGGATAGGCCTCAAGCGACACCTCTTCTCCCGCAACGGCGCTTTCATAGCGTCCAAAAACGATTCCTGCAAGGGGTAGGTCGGTGTAGAGAAGTGCACGCGGTTTTGTGATAGGAAGCTTGAGTGCCCCAGTGCCAACATCCTTCCCTGCATTCTTTATGGTAACCACAATGAATGGCGCACCTCCAAAGAAATCGCTCTTGTAGACATATGACTGACGCCCAATTCCCGATGCTTCGCCATCAACCATTCCATCAACTTCCCAAACATACTCAAGAGACTCTGGGTCACCCTGTGTTGCAGGAGGAAATGCGATAAGGCGCATGACCCCGCCATCAGGGAAAAGTGCTTTCCCTTTGTAAAAAGGAGGAGTATACGATTCTGCTTCCCAGACAATCGTGGTGTTTGGGGTTATAGAAACCGTCGTCACATTTGACTGTGCGTATGCAAGAGAGGCGAAAGAGATGAGGGCGCCCGAAATAAAGAGAGTAAAGAAAAGGTATCGCATGATGTTTATTGATGGTACATCGGTGAGTTGGCTCGTTGTGAGGTGCGGACGTCGTTCATGGTTGGGGGTTGCTGGTATGATTCGTCAATCCCTTCTTCGAGCACCTGCGCTTGGTAGATTGGAGGAACTCCAACTCTTGCCCTTTGCTCTGGTGTCATTCGTATGTCGCCCGTTCGCATGTCAATCATTGGAGACTCTGCGACAACCACTGGCTCTTGCTCAGGCTCGCTTTCTTGCGCAGGTTCCTGCGTTCCGTTGTCATTTCGATTTTTTAACTGCGCAACGAGTGTCGCTGGATTAGCGAACCCCTTTCTACTCACCAACTGCAATCCGAGCTTATCTTCAGCCTTGGTGATGATAATCATAAGTATAATTCCAATTGTCACACCGGGCAAAAACTCGCTCAACCCAGGAATCATCTCAGCAAAAAGTGGAATGCCCCACGATGCAACCTTTCGGGGACTGATGAGTGATATACCAACACTCAAAAACCATATACCAAACACCGTCGCAGACCCCACCGATGATGTTATCTCCCCTACGCCAGGTACAAGACCGATGATGTCAAAAATAACTGCTGTACACAGCATCAAAAACATCCGTCCCCATGGCATTCTGTCTTTATGTTCTTCCATAACGAACGGCTCCTAGAGCACGTTCTTTAATTCTATACCGCTTATAGGGTTTTCGTTAGCTTTTTGTGGAGGATTTTGGTCGAGCGTCTGAGTTGTTGCCGATGCTTGTTCATCTGTTTTTGCATCAACGGCAGCAACATTTTCAGCGCCTTTGTTTTGTGCTTCGCGATACTCGGCACGAGCCTTTTTGATAGCCATCAACTGAGACGGATCTGAGGTAATGATCTGATCTTCGGTGTATGAAGCAATGGTTTTTGAGGCAACGTGCTTCAAACCAGCAAAGAAGATTCCTTCTCCGACTTCACATTCGAGCAGAAGATACTTCTCTTCGTCGGTAAGGTTGAAGGTGCGTTGTACAAGGTCAATTGATGACGGTGATTGCTTCAAGAGAAGCTGAATCGATGAGTTGGTGATAATCGGGAGTCCATAAGGCGAGCGAAGGAAGTCTCCCACGTCTTGCGTGATCGTTGCGATGCCAAGATAGTATTTGCGCCCTCGCTTTGCGAGACCGAACAAGAGTGATGCGGTGTCTTCTGATTTCATCATCCACCATGCCTCGTCCACGACGAGAAGTCGTTTTTTAATATCTTTTCTGACCGCGCTCCAGATGTAGTGTGTAATCAAATACATCGCCACAGGTTTCAGCTCATCTTCCATATCGCGCACCGAGAACACAACGAATTTTTTGTTGATGTCCACGTTTGATGGATTGTTGATGAATCCAGACCACGTTCCTTTTGTGTATTTTGAAAGGCGTTGCACCAGTGACTCTCCCCCTTCCATACCCGCAAGTACCAACTCGAAGTCAGAGAGGAGTGGTGGTTGTATGCCCGTGAAGTCAGCATCACCAGTGATGTCTTTGAGGGCGTACACTTCGGTCAGCGCGCGATCGATGATGGCGTCTTCTTCTGGTGTAAGACCACCAAACATAATACGGAAAAGACCGACCAGCGTCACAATGTGTGATCGAAGTACATTGTTTGGTGTTTCATCTTCGCGAACCGGCGGAAGGTCAAATGGATTGATGTGGTGCTCCGATGTAAGTGAAATGTTGAAGTATCGGCCACCCATCGCTTCAACCATGTATTCGTACTCACGTTCAGGGTCGATGACGATTACTTCTGTTTCAAACATCAATGTACGAAGAATCTCGAGTTTTGTTGCGTAGGATTTTCCGGCACCCGAGGTCGCGAATGTCACCGAGTTATAGTTTGGCAATGAAAAACGGTCAAAAAGAATCAAAGATGAGTTGTGGCGGTTCACACCATAGAGAATTCCCTTGTCTGAGGTGAGGTCAAACGAAACAAAGGGGAAGAAACTTGAAAGCGGAGAGGTGTTGAGTTTTGAGTGGATATTGAGTTCGTCTTGATTGATTGGGAGTACGCTCGTGAAACCTTGCTCTTGCTGGAAGAGTGCGGGTTTTACGTAGATCAAGCGCGACTCGAGCACTGAGCGGATTTCAGACTCGAGTTTATCAAGCTCGTTCTCGCTATCCGCATACACAGAAATATAGAGACCGACGTCAAACAGCTTTTCGGTTGCTTGCTGGAGCTGGTCACGGAGATTCTCGAGGTTCTGGTAGGCGGCATCGAGCATCGGATCGCGCACAATCCCCCGCTCTTCTCGAGCATGGATTTGGCTTTGCACTTCAGCGACGCGCTTTCGGAAATCTTTGAGCGCCGAGGAAGTTTCGATGGGCACGATTGAAATCGAAATATCAAAGACTTTATCCAAATTGATGATCGGCGAGAGCCAATTGTCAGGAATGAACCGAGGATATGAAATAACGAAGAAGGTGCGAACAATTTTGTCGCCAAGATTCAGTTCGCGAGGAGAAATTTTAAGAGCTGACGGAGCAAGCACGTCTTGCAATTCAAGTACGCCAGCTTCATAGATATCTTTCGGCAGAACCGGTGTTAATTCCGGTGCGTCTGATTTCTTTCGCCCAATGAGTTTTTCGAAGATTCCCATATGAAATAACTAACAACCTACAACCTACAACCTACAACAAAAACTACATACACGCATACGTCTGAAGCCAAGCCGTTGGTTGTGGGTTGTTGGTTGTTGGTCATATTACGCGTTCACCTTAATCGGCTTTTCTGAATCGCCCGGATTGAAAAGTTTGTAGTAGAGTTCGACCAACTCTTCAGTTCCTAACTGCACCGCACGGATACCGGCACGTGACAGTCCTGACGCCACCACCGCAACGCGTTGGTCGAGCTGACTTTTGTTCTCTTCAAAAAGATCAAGGCGAGCTTGCGCATCAGGCTTTTTCCCGCTCAGACGACCAAAGACCCCCGCAATAGGATTGCTCCCCTTTTTCATAACCGCTGGAGAATACGGAATAACGATAAAAAAGCTCTTCGACATAATATTCACATTTTCAGTGAATCCTTTGACGAATTCGATATATTCGCGGGTTTGTGTTTTGATGAGCTCGATTGTTTGAGTTTTCAACTGCTCTTCGAGTAGCCCAAGATACGGCCTGATATCAAGTTCTCGTGACTGAATGAAAAATTGAATCGGAAACTCGAGGGTGTTCAAGAGATTTTGGAATTGCATGATGATCGCGGTCTGCTCTTCCTCAGACTTGAGAGCAAAGTTGAGCGATGAAGCAAGGAGTACTGAACGAAGAGAACCGTCGGTAAGTACAACCGTTCCCCCGCGGATTTCTTTGATGGGAACAAATTTTTGTGCAGATTGTGCCTTCGGCTGAGCCATGAAACTATTGTAACCCACAACCAACAACCCACAACCAACAACAAATAAAAAAAGTTGATTTTGTTCAGTCAAGCGATCGTTTAAAACCACCAATTTGTTGAGCAAGTGCGGATATATTTTTCAAAAAATGATTAAAATCGTCCTGAGAGATACTCCTAACTGAACGGATAGTATCGAGCCCAGCCAGAGTCTCATAGAGAGACCCTAGAGCAATATCCAAATACCGTCCGAGCTCTTTATCGGACTTCTTACCGCTTCCCTCTGCTATATTGAGAACAATTGAAAATGAAGCGCGTAGCATTTGATTCCCTATCTCAAACTTATAGCGTGAAGGAAGTTTTTGAATGAAACCAGAGACTTCTTGAAAAAGTTGCTGTGCAGAGATGTACATCTTCCAGTCCAAAAAGCGGAACTGTTTCATAGCACAACAATAGACCGCAACGATAAAAAGAATATAAATCTTCTCTAGCCGTTGGTTGTTGGTTGTTGGTTGTTGGTTGATTCGCTGTACAAGGAGTCGTGCACGTCCAAACTCCATGCAAGATCACGAAGTTTGCTATCGGAGAGACGAGGAACGGCAAGTGACTCTTCTGGTGTAGACAGCGTGTTCGTGGCGGTTGCTTTTTTAACCTCTTTTTTCCAAATGTAGAGTTTGCTTCCCGAGGTGTACTTGAGTGCCGATTCAATCAGTGCCACAAAAGGCTTCCCATTGAATTTGTAGAATGCGAGCGCGAGCGCGAGCCCTGCGACAACCGCGATGAGAGGGACAGCGATGATGGCAGGAAGGAAAAACCATATGACCACACAGAGTCCTCCGCCACCAGCGAGGTACACGAACTGCTTGAATGTGAGTGGACCGAAGATTTTGTCTTCGATGTCGACGAATTGAGGAACTTCAAAACGCATAAATAACCAAAAACTAACAACCGACGACCAATAACCAATAACCAACAACAATAACTATAGCAGTTTCATTTCACTGTTGCTTAGAGCTTTTGTGGTTGGTTGTTAGTTGTAGGTGGTCGGTTAAGCAATCGGTTCCTTGTAAGGATCCTGTCCGGCAATATATGTGCCGTTTTCAGTAATCTTTTTTGGAATAACCGGTGCCGAAGGCGTTGTGACTGGGTTTTCTGTCTTGACCACAACGGTATCTGGTGGAAGTCGGAATGTCCCCGAGAGTCGTGCATCGGTGATTGTCTGTTGAGGAGCTTGCGGAGCACTCTTTTGAAGTGTTTCAGCCTGCTCCCTCGGAGTAGTGGCGGTTGGCATACTTTGTTGCGCCGGTGGTACAGGAGTTGGTGTAGGCTGTGGTGCGGGCGTATTGCCAGTGTGTGCGGTTTGTAAGACGTTTGCGCGGATGTGTTGCAGAAGCAGTGTGTCGACGTCTCGCACCACCGCATCAATTTTTTCTTGTGGGAGTCCTGGGAGTCCGGCTCGGAGATTTGCTGGGAATTGCTGTGGCAAAACCAATCCAACGGTTACTGGTGCAAGTTCGTCCGCGACGATGCCAATTTGTTCAACGGTGAGGCCTTGGCGATTCATTATCTCGACAAAGAGATCAGAGCGATCCGTGGAAATAACAGCTTTTCGAACAGCCTCGGGGAGCTTTCGAAATGCTTCTGTAAGTTGTTCTTTTGAAAATCGTGACATAGGTTAGAAGAGTTTGCCGGCATCTGAATTGCCAAACCATTTATCAACCTTTTCAAGTCGCGCAAAGCGCTCCTTCTCTTGTGGGTCAAGACCGCTTCCACCAGGCGCTGTTGCTTTGTTAAGAAGGTTGTTGTATTCATCCGAAACCTTTTGCCTGATGTCGCCTCGCTGAGTAACAGTTATCTTCTCGTTATTGAGGATTTCGCCAAGCGCACTGTGCGATAGGTTCACGGCAACAGCATCGTTGGTAAGAATATCAATCGGCAACTGTGCAACATCGCTCGACTTCATGCGCGCAATACGAGCTCCTTCAGCAATTTTTGCACTCGTATCTGCCATAGCAATTCTATCCCTGATCCCTTGCTCACGCGCATCAGCAATCGCCTTCTTCTCCGAATCGGTAATAAGAGAGCTCTCATTAATAGCTTCCATCTGTTTTGCGGTCAGAGCACTTGCAAACACTTTTTTCTTGAGTGTGCCGATATCGTGAGCAAGCATCTCTTCAATTTTCTGCTTGCTGAGTCGACTGACTTCGCCCAAGAAGTCTTCAATCGGCTTGACGGTCTTCGTGGTTCCATCAGGAAGTGTGATCGTCTCTGCGTAGTCGGTCGTGTATTTCTTGCCACTCTGGAGTTCCTCGGCTTTTGCTTGACCTCTCTTGATTCTGTCTTCTCGTTCCTTGTCTCTGATTGCGTCTCCAGTTTCTTTACGGCGCTCGAGCTTCTCTTTTTCAACATCGGCTCGGTTTTGTGTGCCACCGAACTTCGATTTTTCGAGTGACTCAAGCTGGTCTCGGAGTCCAACATCGGCGCTTCGGAGCAAAGCGTTTGCTCCAGTGTACTTACCTACCGTTGCGCCAATCTTGGTTGCGACCTGAGCCGATTTCCCAAGGCTACTAATGAACCTGTTACTGCTTGCAGCCATTCCCGCACCAAGTTCTCCTCGCGTAGCTCTTCCTGCAAATCGGTCGTATGCAGGAGCAATTGCCGACGCGGCTCTGCCGACGGTGTTTCTGCCGAGTGCGCCTCCGGCGCGTCGTGCAAGGCCGGTCGTAACCGCTCCGGTTGCTTTCTGTGCCCAACTGACGATGCCCGCGCCTGCGGAGCCAGAAAATTGTTTTGCGATGATGAGTCCAGACACCATGAGGCCAATCACGATAAAGTAACTAACGATTCCCACGACGCCTCCTCCGACGAAATCAAATATCGCTGCCGATGCGCCACTCACATCAACAGGTTTTGCTCGGTTAAGTGAGTCTTGGAATCCTTTGTTGTTCACAATCAGCACCGTGGTCAACATGAAAAACATCAGCACAGGAGCAAACACCGCTTGACCGATGAGCGCTTCTTTCCATTTCTTTGCTTGCGAGTCGAGCTGAGGCAAGAGTCCGTTCATGAATGCTATCGGAGACGTGATAAGGAGAATGATGAATGTGATAAATCGCACGACGAGCATCAATGCCATCGCGAAAAAGATAATGGTTGCAACAAGGAGGATAATGCTTCCAAAGACCATCTGTTGGAAGATGTGCGATTCGTAGTTTTCCTTCACCCCTTCGCTCCGCGCCGTATCAAACATTTTTTGAGGATTCAACCCTTTCATGAATGCTGCAGAAATTCCCGACAGTTTCGACCCATCCGTGAGATTTGTTGCCTGCCCCGCACCCACTTTCTCTATCGCTTTATAGACCTGTATGGTCAGCACGTTCGATGCGTCAATCGCAACCGACGTGAAGAAGAAGCTGAAGTTGATGAGGAGACCGGCCATGACAATCTTTGTGATGACTTTCTTGTAGTCTCCTTGGCCGATGATGGTTTGTATCGCGGTGTATAACAGTATGAAGATGAAAACCAAGTTGAGTGCATCGCGGATGATTTGCCAACCAATACGGATACCCTCAAGTCCCTTTATGAATTTGGGAAGATTGAGAATCGTTACGTTAATGACGAAGTCGAGGAACATTCCTGCAACACCGAGCAACACTCCAAAGAGCGACATCACCCAGTAGGCTATGCGAGCGCCAAGACCAAGAACCGAACACCCTAAAATGCTGTTACAGCCAAACGTCGGTTCAGGAGATTTGTTGGTAGTTACTCCGTTTGTTGCGGGATCGCCAATTTGGTTCCGTGTGTTTACTGTACAATTCCCAGTCGTTGCATCTTGAGCATAACCACCTGGGCACCCTGTTGTTTTGAGACAAACTCCAGATCCAGTCGGATATTCAACTTCACTAGGAGCACACGCAGCCTCTGCTTTTTCCGCTGTGATGCTTGTAAAGACAGCTACAACAACACACAGCGCAATAAGCGTTTTGAGAATCCCCTTACCCCATCGTGTCATTAGTATTGTATGCATAAGTACCTCACCCTCTATTGTGCACTATTTTATGGCGCCAGTGGCGGATCATCATCTCCTCCACTTCCTCCATCCGGAGGATCGTTCGGTTTATCATTTTTCGATCCCCACGGACTTGGCGTATCACAGTCACCGAGTGTTCCATTGCTACTGATGAATGAGACTTTCAAGTTCGAGTGCTCCCATCCGTACGCAGGACGCTCTCGTGGGCCCGCTTCTGTCGATGAGTAGCCGATGCCAATACGGAATTTTTCATTACCACTATTGATGCCGGGAACGGTCGGGGTCGATGAGAGTGTTTTCACCACCTTTCCGGTGCCGAGATTGGTGACGGTGAGGGTTATTTTCTTGTTCTTTGCATCGTACACCTCTTTGAATCGGTAGGTTGCGCCCTCAGGGAAATCAGTCTTGCTTCGCACACGCGTTTTGTATGCATGACTCAGGCCAATGCCGTGTGCAAGCATGAGACCCCGTCCAGAGTTTCCACCCGGGGCGTTGATTTTTACATACCCGAACATATTTTTGTTGCCATCGCGAACAAACCAGAATGGCATCACCGGCCATCCTTCACGATCAGGCCACCAGCCGTTGTTTTTGACATCAACCGATATTTCAACGCTGTCATAGGAGACATTTGCCGGGACGTTAAATTGGAAGCCTGCGGTTTCTATACCACCTTGTTCTGGAACCAAGAAGACACCCTTCTTTTCAAAACACATGGTCTTACCTGGAGGACCTGCAGGTTCTGAGTCACCTGGCGTACTGTCGTCGCCACCGATACCAGGGTCATCGACGGTCGGGAGCGGTGGGAAGGTGTTATCGAAATCATCTTTGTCGTATCCAGCAAGACCTTTGTCTCCCTGCAACATGTTCTTGATGAGGTATGTGATAACTGCATTAATCATTTCATTCAACTCGTCAGCAAATGACAAGCGGTCGGCAGGGATACCATACTGTTTTGCAAGCTGGTCTTGGACGAATGATCCTGGTGTGACGGTCTTCGTGTCACATTTAATCTCTGTTCCTGGTGCCGGAGGGCCTTCAAAATCAGGAGGGAGCTGTTGTGGCGGTCCGTCTTGTCCATCTGCCGGAAATTCGTAACACGTCTTCACTTCTTTCGAGAGAAAACCATTTCCTTGTATAATTTTTTTATTGTACTCGTCCTGTGCACCCGAAATCTGGAGTGCAAGAAGGTCTTCCGTTTCAAGATATGATCCGTAGGGATTGTTCGAAGGGTCGGTAACTGTCTTAATCCAGCTGTCCCATCCGCCTGATGAGAAGTCGCCACCGAGAAACGCTTTTTGGATATTTTCTTCGAAATTACAATGGATATATTCCAACTGACGATCGTCTCTATACACTTTGATTAATTGAAGCTGGATCTGTACGCGGAACGGAGAACAGAGGAACGGTACTTTTTCGCTAATGACCTTTTTTGCCACGTCGCGTCCAACGTCTTCGATCTCTTTATTCAGACGTGTCGAGAAGACAGGGTTTCCTTTGAATCCTCCCTGCACCCACTCGGTGAGACTGTTCAACATGTCTTCAATCAGTGTGTTGATGACGTTGTAGACGATACAGTCGATAATCTGATCTTTGAGGTCACCCGCACCTTCTTTCGAAGGAACTGATGTTCCCGCGAGACCGTAGACGTGACCGAGTACATTCAAGATAGCGGCTGCTGCTGCACAGCCCGCGACACCCGCAATGAATCCTTGTCCGAGCGCACCAAGACTCGCAGCCTCTGCCTGCTGGCGCTCAAATGCGCGCTCTTCTGCCATCCACGAGAGTGGGGCAAAAAAGATGCCTGACAAAAGGACTATCGCAATGAATTTATGCGGGAGTTTCATTTTCAAGGTTGAGGATAATCATCGCCGGATCCGTTTCACTGAAAATATCGCGATAGTCTTCGAGATAGAGACGAATCCGTTTCGTTGCATCAACAAAAATCGCCGATGATTGCGCGTATGATTGCAAACTCAGTATAGCATTCAAAGAATCTGTCGAGAGTGTCGCTGTTCCGCGCAAACTCACCGCGACTTGGCGCATCGAGTTGATGAGATCGAGGTGCGCCTGTGCGATTTCCATTGGAACAGTAACGGAGGTAAGCTCGTCGGCAAGAGTTTCGTAGTGATTGGCGACTGGCAATAATTTGAGAAGGACAGCAGGGTCATTTGCTTCTCCGAATTGCGCAAAGACAAAGAGCTCGTTCGTCGCTTCGGTTGAAGGACCTTTCATGATGTCACCCACACGATTACCGTATATTCGTATCTCCGCATCGCTTGCCGCGGTGATGATAGTGAGTTTATCTGACGTGACGAATTCTGCTGTCGGTCGGGCACCGTCGAAAATATTTGTATTAAGCGCGCCACTCACCTGGTTTGTTACGTTCTCGTCGATCGAGATACCAGCACTTCTAAATGCGAACAACTGTTCAAAGAGTGCGCGGGACAGTTTGTCGGTTGCGGTGAGGTCATTTGAACTTGAAGCGAACGATGCGTACGACTGCAGAAACGCAGCTGTACGTTCCTCTTCTTCAGCTTTTCGTGTAGCCTCAAGATCGTCTTTGTCTCCAATACCATCGCCATCGGTATCGGCGCTCACCGAACTTAATCCCCACAAACCCTCAACCCAGTCCTTCAGACCGTCGCCATCAGTGTCGCTTTCAGTGAGTATTGTTCGTTCGGCGGTGAGACGCGCTGCCACAGGTTCTGGGGTAGTCTCGTTTTGTGTGTCGTTGTCTCCTCGTATGATAAGAACCGCGACAATGAGCGCGCCCACAATAAGAAGAAGCGAGCCGACGCGTTTGCTCGGCAGAAATGATGAAACCCTCGATACATCCATGTCGTAAAGTATACCGAGCGCTCACCAATACTGCACGCACATGTTGGGTATAGTACACACGACTCTCGAAATCATATAGAATGTGCATACAGCTCCTCATGATTTCTTCAAAATATATTGCGACAACACTCATACTCTCTCTCGTACTTCCCGCATTTGCCCACGCGTACTCATTTTCATACGATTTATCCCTCGGTGACTCGGGCGAGGACGTACGCGCGCTTCAGAAAGTACTCAATATGAGTGTAGAAACCCGTGTTGCTGAGAGTGGACCCGGCGCTCCCGGCGAAGAGACCGCATATTTTGGTGAAAAAACACGCGGAGCGGTCATTCGCTACCAAGAATTGAACAAAGAAGAGATTCTGTCTCCACTCGGACTCTCTGCTGGCACAGGATATGTTGGTGTTTCAACGAGACAGAGCCTCACGGGAGAGAGCGGTGCCCTTGTTGGTACGTCAGCGGGAGCAGAAACAACATCAGGTGTTCCGGCTCCGGTGCAGACTCCAAGTCAGCAGGAAGCAATGGCTGGTTTTAACGAGGCGATGTCTTTGTTTACCAACAGAGTACTCACACCCGAAGAAGTTGATGCGCGGAATGCTCAAAATAGAGATCTGTTTGTCGAAATCGTTCGACAAACAGCAGAAACAAGCGGGCTATCGACAGAAGATATATCTGCGATAGAGGAAAGTGTGATTGCACAGTCGGAAATGCCAACAACAGAGCTTATTGAGACTTTCAACGAAGGAAGAGCGCAATTTGAGACACAAGAACCACGAACAGTTGAGCAAATAAGGAATGACGTTGCAGAGCTGTCATATAATCAAAACAACATTTTTGTTCGTGAGATTCGAGAATTTGCATATCGTGCTACGGACGCGCTGTCACCTTTCCCCCGAAAGGTCAACGCTCAAACAGGAATTCCTGTTGGTGGTGCTGTGTATTACGCATACCTTTGTACCTGTAGTTTCACATGGCTGATCCTTACCGGTATGCCTCGTCCAGGCCTCCTAGATTATGAGACAGGAAGCCAAGGTTTTGCTGGGTACAATCTTCCCTTCTCACTCTATCTTAAAGGGTGGGCGATGCCGGTCGGTCCAGTGTGTGTCAGTGAGCCAGAGCTCGATTGTGCGCTTATTATTCCTTCTACCTACGGACTCCTTCTCCCAATCACCGGTTCGTCTCCAATCTAAACGAGGTTTGCGAGTGATTTCCAAACGTCGAACGGAAGGTCTTCTGGGCGCACGGTCGCTGGAAGCCCTTTTTTATTGAGAAATTCGAGCAGATGTTCTTTTACTATAAGCGGAGGCACTGTCCCCACGAGCTGTTTACGTTTTTGTGAGAATGCGCGTTTGATAAGCGTGAAAAAACGTTCTTCAAGAGTGTGCGGAATCCGTTCGTGTGAGATATCGGTAATAGAAATGACTGCAGAATCCACCTTTGGTTGCGGTGAAAAATATTTTCGAGGAACTCTTAACGCAAGCTTCGGTACACCATACGCTTTCACAGAGAGCGAGAGGATACTTTCTTTTCCATCGCGTGTTGCGATTCGCTCCGCGACTTCTTTTTGAACAAGTAGAACCATCTGTGACGGCTGAATCGTTTCTGAAAGATATCGTCGGATGATTTCTCCGGTGATGTAGTATGGAATGTTTGCAATGAGCTTATAATCTCCGTCGGAGAGATTGTGTGATCCGGGATCAAATGTGAGTGCGTCTTCTTCGTAGAGTGCGAGCTGTCCGGATGCAATCGCATCACTGAACTTTTTGGTAAGAAGTGGAATCAGTTCACGATCTTTTTCAATTGCGATTACATGCGCGCCAGTTTCGAGAAGTGCCTCGGTGAGTGCGCCTTTTCCAGGACCAATTTCAAGCACGATATCATTCGGCGACAACTCGCCACTATCAGCAATTTTTTTCACCATCGATGACGATGTGAGAAAGTTTTGCCCCAATGATTTTTTTGCTCTATATCCTTGCATGGTTTAGAGATCGTCGAGATCGATTGAAAGAAGTTCCCGCCTCCCGCCAGCATCATAGTCCCCTCCCGAATCGACAAGTGATGGATCAATGTCGGTAAGAAATCGAGATGGCATGTTTACCGTTGCGGTGCCAAATATTTTTCGTATCGATGCATAGGATAAGTGTACTTGTTTCTTTGCACGTGTGATTGCGACATAGAATAGTCGTCGTTCTTCCTCGCGTTCTTCAGGGGTTCCTCGCTCTGCACTTCGCTCGTCAGGAAAAAGTCCCTCTTCAAGACCGGTGATAAACACATGCTCGAATTCAAGTCCTTTCGCTGCATGAATTGTCATTAATTTTACAGAGTCCACATCGCGTGCCAAGGAATCTTGCTCGCTCGCAAGCGCTGCTGTTTCAAGAAATGCTTCAAGGCCTTCACCCATCGGCATTCTGTCATAGCGTGATGCGAGCGACCCGAGCTCTTTGATGTTTAAGAGTCGCTCGTGGTCGTCATCATGTCCGCTTGCGAGCTCGCGCTCAATGCCACTCTCAATCAAAACATATGAAATAAGTTCGGATGGCACCAACCGCTCCGACGCGTCTTTGATGCGAGCCAAGAGAGAGCGAAACAACGCAACTTTTGATGCATGTGTTGCAGAGAGCTCGTGTTCTTTTCCTGAAATGATACGAAGCAACGTCGTCTTGCCGATACCGCGTGCGGGCACATTGATGATGCGAGAGGTGTGTGCGGATGCATCAGGGTTTCGTGCCGCATAGATATAGGCGAGAATATCCTTCACTTCTTTTCGCTCAAAGAATCGTGTACCGAGCACCTGGTATGGAACACCTGCATGCAAGAAAGCTTCTTCGAGCGCGCGTGACTGAAAGTGTGCGCGGTAGAGCACAGCAATATCGTGGAACGGTAAGCCCTCGCGGTGGAGTTCAAGTGCGCGTTCAACCACCCACCGCGCCTCGTTGTTTTCGTCGAGCGACGCATGCACTTCAATCGGTGCTCCGTCGGCGTTCTTTGTGTAGAGATTTTTTTCTTTGCGGAGGTCATTCAACTTGATGGCATCGTTCGCAGCAGAAAGTATCGTTTTTGTTGAACGGTAGTTCTCTTCAAGGAGTATCACACGAACGTTAGTGAACTCTTCCTCAAATTTTGAAAGGTTCCGAAGGTCTGCAGAACGCCACGTGTAGATGCACTGATCGTGGTCGCCGACCACGCACACGTTTTGCCGTGCTTGTGAGAGCAAGGAAATTAATTCGTACTGCACCACATTGGTGTCTTGGTATTCGTCGACATGAATGTATGAGAAGCGTTTTTGATAGTGAGCAAGCACGTCTGTGTGTGTGCGAAACAGCTCGACAGTTTTTAAAAGTAAATCATCAAAATCAAATGCTTTTTCTTTTGTAAGTGCTTCCTCGTACCGTTCCCATACCGAATGAACGATGCGTCCCGTGTAGTCGAGTCCTTTTTCTTCACGATATCGTGCAGGAGAAAGTCCCTCACCCTTTGCACGCGAGATGAGTGAGAGAAGCGCTGAAGGAGAAAACGATTTTGGGTCCATACCGAGATCTTTTTGGATGCGTTTGATGAGAGAAAGAGAATCGTCTCGATCGTAAATAGAAAAGAAGCGTGTTCGTCCAGTTTTTTCTCCATGCTGTTTGAGTACCGATACACCGAAACTATGAAACGTTCCGACGAACGGGCGTGTCTCGCGTGGCCTGTCACTGACCGCGCTTTCACGCAACAGCACATCAAGGCGTTCTTCCATTTCGCGTGCCGCCTTGTTGGTGAATGTAATTGCGAGAATAGATTCAGGGAGAACGCCTTGATGTATCAAATGAAGGATACGGTGCGTGAGAACACGCGTTTTTCCCGTTCCTGCGCCGGCAACGATAATCAACGGGCCCTCGGTATGAAGTACCGCCTGTTTTTGTTGCTCATTTAATCCGTCGAGGTAGCGCATTGTGCACGCATGATACCACGCAGGAATTATGAGACACGGAGCATGGAATACAGAACACGGAACACAGAATACAGAACACAGAACACGGAATATAGAGAGTGGAGAAAAAAAGAACGCCGTTCCGTGGTACACGGAACGGCGGGAAGACATAGAGCGTGGTTTGTATTCAAAAACCCTTCGGGCGCTTCGTACCTTGAATCACTTTGACGAGAACGACACCTTGTCGACCGTCCCGTCTCGTCTGCAATGGTACTTGCTCGGGTATCCGCTCGCTGATGGAGTCGGTTACCAACTGAAAACGCGTTCGTCGAGCCTTCCCATCTTCCTCAACGCGGAAGCGGTATGGCAGGTACTTCGTCAAGCGATCCTGTGCCTCTTCCGCATCCTTTCGGGTTGCACGGAAGAATGTTTGGCTCGCCGTCGCATTCGTGGCTTGCCGACATGTTGATTTTTTCACGAAATCTCCTTTCAGTTTCTTTGTTCCAAAGGCACTGTATAGGTCAAATGAAAGCCGGTCAATAGAAAAGCCCCGCCAGAGAATGTGGCGGGGCGTGAAGACTAGGCGGTCTGCGTCGCGAGCTCTCTCCGTTTCCGAGTTTCCATGACCAACCTCAGGCGATCGCTCGGATCTTGGCCTTGTCTGAAAGAGACCAGATCCCCAGGCCGAGTCATCGGCATGATGTAGATTTCTTCCTGCGGAATGCTCACCATGCCCGTGGACTCGGACAGAGGGTTTTTCCATGCGAACGTGACACAACCATCTTTGTCGCGTTCAATGAACAACACCTGTAGATCGGTGTCCCGTGGCACGATACTCCAAAAGATGGAGGGACGCCCCGACCGTGCGCTGATTGCGATCGCGATGATAGGCGTCGCAATGAAGGCAAGAATGCCAACCACGATGAGCACGGCGCGATGAGCGAACGAGCTCAATACGAGAGCGATAACCACCGCTTCTGGCAGAATGACCCACCACCAGTGACTCCAGATCCTTGCCATGGTTCCTCCAGTCGTTTTTCGGGTTTTCTATGAAATATTCTATATTGTTTTTTGGAAAAGTCAATTTACATCTCATCGCCTTATTTTTCTCTCGGAAGCCCTTGCCAAGAGTAGAAAATCAGTTTCTAATCACATTTTAACCCCTCTTGAACCATTTTTTGACTCGCAGGCTAAGCCACCCTTCCTCGTGTGGATTTTTCCTTGATTTAACGATTTTTATAAACTTGCGTCAATATATCTCGCGACCAGAAGACCGATACAATTAACCTCGCTACCCTCAGAAACGAATAAGGTTAGGCGAAAACGATTTACAAAACCGCTTAACCGCAACGAACAGAACTCGGAATTAGCATCTAACAAAGAGATATAACTGATTCTTCTCGCGACTCTGATTCACCGGCTGGTAAACCTGGCACGAATCGGACGACACACAGTCATGTAGCGCCACTCCGCGTCGCGGGACTCCTTTTTGTAAGCATTATGCTTCCGATGGTCGCATCAGCGGGCGTTTGGGATCTTTTTGGTACACGGGCTTCGGCAAATGAAAGCGGACAGACATCGAGTCTTCGTTCAATGTCACTTCTCGAGGGCTCTCATAACCCAACACCAGAGACAGCGCACGGAGGAGGAGACATTTCTATTGTTGATGGCACCGCGCTTGCCACAGAAACAAGTCCGCTTTCAGGCGAAGGGTATGTCGCTCCAAGCTCTGACCAAATTAGCCTCTACGTAGTTCGTGAAGGCGATACACTCTCGCAGATTGCTGACATGTTTGGGGTTACGCCAAACACTATTCGCTGGGCAAACGACATTTCGACCAAAGGGGTCATTAGTCCTGGCGATAAATTGGTGATTCTTCCAATCTCTGGTGTAAAACACACGGTGAAAAAAGGTGATACGCTCGCTTCGATTGCAAAGAAGTATAAGGCTGACAAAGAAGAAATTTTGCAGTTCAATGGTCTTGAGGGCGCTGGAAGTCTCGCGATTGGGGTTGAACTCATCATTCCGAACGGCGAAGTCGTCCCAGTTGCATCAACCAAGAGTGGTGGATCGCCAGCGAAAAGCTATGGTGGTGGACCGTCGTATGCTGGTTACTACATGCGTCCAGTTTCAGGTGGAGTGCGTACACAGGGTATTCATGGATACAACGGTGTTGACCTTGCGTCATCGTTCGGCGCTCCGATTTATGCCGCAGCCGCCGGTGAAGTGATCATCAGTCGATCAGAAGGATGGAATGGTGGGTACGGTAATTATGTTGTTATCAAGCACGACAACGGCACGCAGACACTCTACTCACACTTGAGTAGCAATGCGGTGTCCGCCGGGGATGTTGTTGCACAAGGTGACGTCATCGGCGCGATGGGTGCGACAGGTAAAGCAACCGGTACGCATCTGCACTTTGAAATCCGTGGTGCGACGAATCCGTTTTAACGGGACGTTTGGTGGAGAAATGCTGCTGCATTTCTCCACCTAGCGCCTCGTGAGGGGGCTAGGGATCTAGATATATCCAAAATAAGAAAACCGTTCCAGTAATGGAGCGGTTTTCGTTTGTGAAAAAAACTTTGACATGTGCATAAAAGAGGAATAGATTCCTATCGGATGACCAACGGAGGTGTCTCATGCAAGAAAGCATATCAGCGACGGAACTTGCCTCGGCCATTTCTCGGAATCTTGGTCTGTCCTGGTCGGAGGAGAAGTATTTCTTCGAATGTCTCCGGGAAATCATTGCATCTGTTCGAGAGGGACGAGAGCCAGTCTTTTCGAATCTGAAACGTCGACTCGAAGAGATGCCGAAGGTGAGGCAGGCATTTCTAGACTTCGCTCGACTCGGTGAATACACGGATAAAGATGAGTCTGCCACTGCGGTGTC
>CAYZIR010000008.1:9356-32540 GCA_964478705.1 uncultured Candidatus Saccharibacteria bacterium | reverse complement strand
ACTTCGCTCGACTCGGTGAATACACGGATAAAGATGAGTCTGCCACTGCGGTGTCATAGTCTGCCGAAGGAGTCTGCTACTCCAACGGCAGACTTTTTCGTTTACACATACAGAAAGCCGCTCACCGAGAGCGGCCATATTCCTTCGTCTCGCACCCTTCTTCGATGAGACCAAAAGAGATTCTGTGGAAGAGTTGATGGTTATTTCGCCTCAAGAACCGCAAGACGAGTTGAGAATTCATCCCACATATCGGATGTGAACACTTGTTCAGCATCAAGTCGTTCAACAAGATCAGCAAAGCCCAACTCTACCCGAGTTTCAAGACTGCCGAGTCGATCTTCAACGCCCGCGAGTCGCGCCTCAATACTTTCAAATCGTTCGTCAATACCCTCGAATCGCACCGAAAGGCGTTCTTCAAACGCATCGAATGCTTCTTTCAGAGCGTGTGCAAGAAATTCTTGAGTAATCATATTTGTATTTTCCATAATAGAAGCATGAGTATCTTTGTAAAGTATTGACGCTACACTCAGCGCGATGCGCGACCGGGCTACGTTGCTACAAAACCCTTCGTGCGGTATTGCAGTGCTTCCAAAATGTGGTCGACTTCAATATGTTCTGAATGTGCGAGGTCAGCGATGGTGCGAGCAAGTTTTATCACACGGTGATACGCACGCGCGGAAAGTTCGAGTTTGGTTGCAGAAATAATTAGCGTCTTTGTTGCGTCGTCGGTTAGTTGTGCAAAGCGATCGATATCTTTGACGCCCATGTCGCTGTTTTTCATCATCTTTGTTCCCGCAAATCGTTTTTGTTGTGTTGCTCGCGCGTCAATGACGCGCTCGCGAATCACCTCACTCCCCTCACCTGATGAAGCACTCGAAAGTTTGTCGTGTTCAACCGGCGCGACCGAGAGCCACATGTCGATACGATCAACAATCGGTCCGGATAATTTCTTTTGATAGCGAAGAAGGGTCTGTGGTGTGCACACACAGAGTTTGTTGCTCCCCCAGTTTCCACACGGACAGGGATTCAGTGCTGCAACCAACATCACATCCGCAGGAAAGTGCGCTGAACCGCGCACACGAGAAATTGCGACCACGCGCTCTTCGAGCGGTTGACGCAGTGCTTCAATCACGCGCCTATCGAATTCAGGAAACTCATCCAAAAATAAAATGCCACGGTGCGCGAGAGTGATTTCGCCCGGTTTCGGCACCGCGCCACCGCCAACCAACGAAACATACGATGACGTGTGATGTGGCGCACGAAACGGTGGTGAGGTCACCAAATCGTCCTTGAGTGTTCCTGCGACCGAATGGATTCCCGTCACTTCGAGCGCGTGTTCAAACGGAAGTGTCGGCATGATGCCGATTGCCGCTTTTGCGAGCAGTGTTTTGCCGGTGCCTGGTGGTCCCCAGAGTCCGATGTTGTGTCCGCCCGCAGCAGCGATTTCCATACCACGCTTCGCACTTTCTTGTCCTCGGATATCTTTGAAATCAACACTTGCTTGCACTGCCTTGTTTGATGGGAGTGTTCGCGGTTGTACCGCGAGCGCGACACGCTCTTTCTCGTCACGTTTTTGGTCGAGGTGTGCCAAGAGTCCCGCAAGTGTCTGCAGTGGAATCACGGTGATACCATCAACCAGCGCAGCTTCTTTTGCGTTGTCATTCGGTACGAATACTTCGGTGAATCCTTTTTCTTTTGCAGAGAGTACCAATGGCAACACACCGTGTACTGGACGTACGTTCCCATCGAGTGCTAACTCACCGATGAAAAGTTTTCTCGCAGGATCAAAAGCGATATCTTCGGTTGCGAGAAGGTATGCGAGTGCAATCGGCACATCAAACATCGGACCTTCCTTTTTGATGTCCGCGGGCGCAAGCGATATAACAATTTTTTCATTCCGTGATTTTGGTGACTCGAATCCGGAGTTTTTAATCGCTGCGGACACTCTGTCGCGCGATTCCTCAACTCCTTTGTCCGGCAGTCCGACAATCGTGAATGCATGCAATCCGCGCGAGATATCAACCTCAACAGAAATAATCGATGGGGTGAGCATTGAGACCTGCGCGGAGAATACTTTTGCGAAGGACATGAGAGCACTGTATCGGCGCGGGATAAAAAACCGATAAAGTGAACATTGAGCATAATGAAAAACAAAAAATCCCACCACGACGGTTCGTGATGGGTTACTGTGCAGATGAGTTATTTCGAAAGCGGTATGGGCGACTGTTCACGTCTGAAATGGTATTCGTAGTATTTCATCGCAAGAGCGCTCGTAAAGACAATAATCGCCACGGCAAGCCACACGTCCTGACGGTTCTCGGTTGCCATTACGAGCAAAAAATACAGAAACCATCCGTCGAATCCTGCAAGCATGCCTGCTGTCACGATTGTGAGCGGTTCAGATGTTTCGTACACAGCGCTCCTTTCAGTGTGTGAGTCTGTAGTGGAGAGTACTCTTCTGTGGGAGGGCTGTCAAAAGCTGTTTGACCCAGAGGTCTTTTTATGGAGAATGTTTGACAGAAGAGACAAAAACCATAGTGCTCGAAAGGAGCTGGTAATGGGACTCGTTTTAATTGCTGAAGACGAGGATAAGTCGTTCGAGGAGATGTTCGTGGAAACTCTGGAAGAGATGGGGCTCAGGTTCGTACGAGCAAAAACGCTCCAAGAAGCAATCATTTTGTTCGATGAGAATAAGGAAGACTTGATAGGGATTGTCGTCGACGGATGTCTGAACAGCAATGGCATTCTCGATGGTCCCTACTTGGTCGAACACGTTCGACGACAGGGGTGGAGCGGGATTATCATTCCTGCATCCCAAAGTGATGACAATAATGCTCATATGGTCGAATTGGGAGCGACCAGAAAACCGTACGCGGAGAATTTCCGAGCCAAGAAGGAGTCGGCAATCGATCTTCTTCTGAGGGAGATGAGAAAGGCAAAGCTCATCGGCTAAGAAAGCTCTTTAGGAATCGAAAGCGCCCCATAGTAGTATGGGGCGCTCTTTCTTTATGTATTTTATCCGCGGGAATTTCTATCTGCGTTCATCCCTGCCTGCCGGCAGGCAGGCGCGACATCGTTAGATGTTCGTGCGTGCAGATGGGTTCGCTTCAAGTCGCTCAAACGGAATTGGTTCGCTCGTGTTCTCGTCGACGCCGTATGTTCCTGCGTCGATTCGTGCGAGCGCTTCAGTCACGTCTTTTAATTGTGTTTCAAGTGTTGATGCGATACCGATGTTTTCTTCGAGGTCTTCCATGGCATCCGCAAGATCATTTTTATCAGCAACTCCAACTTCTCCCTCATCGTTTTTTGCCATCCAATCCCCTGCGTCGTTTGGATTCTGACTCGCAATCGGCGCAAGACCCTCTTCGAGGCGCGCTTTTTCCGCAGTAAGTTTTTCTTTAAGCTGGCTGATTTGTTCAGGTGTTAAGTGGTTCATGCGGACGAGTGTATCAAACAATAGGCAAAAACAAAACCGTCGCGTACGGCCAGAACATATCGTAGAGGAGAGAATATGATCCGCACAGAATGCGCATCAAAAACGATATGAGCAATAGCCGTACACGACGGGCGTGTTTTCCAGCACATACACTATGTGCTGGGTAAATCTGTTTCGTTCTTTCGAACTCATCAGTCCGGATACACATCCGGAGACAGACGCGTTTTTCTCAAAAACGCGAAAAAACGAATCGCTCGAGCGGTGGAGCAATCCCCACCGCTCGAGCGCAAAGAACACGCAAACGAACTACTCTCCCGCGACCACCGCCTTCAACTCGTCTTCGTTAAACTGAGCAACCGAGTCGGTGATCCATTCCACGACTGGTTCGCCAAACCTCACGCTTCCAAGACAGAGTGTGCTCTCGTCCTTCGACAGGATTTCATGCGAACGAAGGGTGCAGAGAAAGACCCTGCCATCCTCGATTCGCACCACACGCCGTTCTCGGCGCTCTCTCCGTACCGATCCTACTTCCGCAACGGAAGAATGAATAACCATTCCTCCCGTGGCGATTCGCACACCTTCTTCTTGGCCAAGACGATCTCTCGTTCGAAGGATGTCTCCATGGGCGTTTGGAGAGATGAGATTGATCTCGGATAACAGAGCATTTCTCCTGCCCTCGACTCTTCGCACATCACGTTTCAGAAGCTCCAACCTTGCAGACGAAGCACCACCGGTCTCTTGGGCCACGTGCAACATGTTCAGCTGGAGGTCGAGTTGTGACATCTCGGCCTTCTTAGTCACAGTCAGCTGAGCAGCCTTGGCAAGAATCTCCGCCCGCTGGCGCTCAAACTCCTGCAACGTCTCTGGAAGAAAAAACGCGGGCAAGGATTCCTTGACCACCCCCTCGACCACTTCCTTCTTCTTCTTGAACCGTTCGAAAATTCCGGCGAAAAACTCTGCCCATCTCAACAATCTCACCCTTAACATCTCCCCTTCCTTTCTGTGAGGCCGTTGGCCTCGGTTCTGTTTCGCTCTCCGGCATATAGCCGGAAACGCTCATCAGGTCCGCTTGGCGGACGACAGAAGCCCGTAACGTGGGCCAGACGAATTGCATCAGGCGACCGTGAGAAGAAAGCGAATGACTTCGTTCTGAGAACACGTACTGCTTCCCCAGAATGCGACACCCTCGGCGTTGCCGAGGTCGCCACCCGACCATCCCCCTGGGAACTTCTCGTTCAAGGCCGTGGCGATCTTGCCATGGCCGGAGAAGTTCACCTCACCGTCATCCGAGAAGACGACGTACTGTGGGATGGACTCGCCCCTCCTGATTGCCTCAAGAGCGAGCCGGTCGCCGACTGGGGACGTCTTGTTGTGGGACATCTTGATGACACGGATGTCCTTCACGTGCCCATCTTGCTTCGACACCGCAGTCTCGGCTTCGAGCTCCTGCTCGACCGTGATACCCTGCGCGACGCGTTCGAGTAAGCGTATTTGCTCAATCTCCTCCGGCGTCGCGGGCGGAGTGAGGTACCCGATCCCGGGAACCGCCACCTCACCCAGAAGTCCTGGGAACCACCGCGAGTCGTTCGCGGCAGCGAGCAGGTGCCAGCGAGTCGGCTTCACACCCAACAGCTTCAGCACCTGCAAGATCGACGCCGGTTCGTCGGCACGAGCACCGTGATGATCGATGACGATCGTGCCTTCCGGCAGATCGCAGTCGACCTCGAGTTCCACCAAGACGGGCGTGAGCTTCTCTTCCATTTGTGACAGCATCGCAAAGCACGTCTTGTAGCTCGAGGCTTTCGCGCCCCAGATCAAACTGTAATCCCCCAGTGATGCACCCGCCCTCTTCAGGGCTTGGGTGATGAAAACCATCTCCCCGTCGTGCCCGCCGAGGAAAAAGAACAAATTCTTTTCGGTCATGTATAACACTCCGATGAACCCACACACAACGACACGGAATATCCGAGTCGGTTGCGGGCTCAATAGAGCGGTCGACGCGCACGGATGCACGTCGACCGAAAACCTACAAACATACAAAGAACAAAAAGAACAATTACTTATCGACGAACGCGTCCACCCCAGGCCTTCGCGAGAAGATTTTCGACCGAGGAAACTTCCACGGGAGTCGGCCGAAGAGCCTCTTCCCGCTTCCGCACCACCTCGGCGATCGCACTTTGCGCCTGAGTAATGAGCTCCTTCACGCTCGCGATCCAACGGTGAATTTCTTCGATGGTCGTCGGAAGATACTCGTACAGAGTTTCCTCGACAACCACGCGGAGTCCGCCGTCGACTTCCTGCCACTCATTGCTGAATGTAAGGTTGCGAAGCGTCACGCGAACACCTTCCGCCTCCACACGAGCCTTTTCGAGCTCGCGTGTCTGTCGTTCCTCGAGACGAAGCGTCTCAAGGCGCGACACGGCTTCAGCGTTCAGACGCTCCGCTTCCGCGCGGTCGGTGGTCCACTGGATGATGAAGTGCGGGTCGTAGAAACTGCGACTCGTCTTCATCGCCACGGTACCAAATCGAACGAGAAGCTCGCCGGTCAGCGCGCACGATCCGTAGATGTGCTCGACGACCGGAGGAATCTCTGCACGTTCGAACGACGACGAGCTCGGCATATGAATCACCGGTACCGTCGTCTTCGTCCACAGCTCGCGGTTCAGATGATCTCGCATCTTCGCCTTGAACTGAAGAATGTCACTACCGGTGAAGGTGCTATACAAACCGAAGTTTGCAACCACCTCCACCAAGCGCCCACTCGGGAGCCGAACCCCGTCGTCGGGGAGCTTCGCCCACGTTCCTGCATGAATGACTTTTTCCGACAACCGCACTTGCGGGAGTCGTGAGTCATACCTGCTGGGGTAGTCGATGAAGCATTCTTCGCCGAGAAGCTCGATCGTGTCGGGGTTCTCTCGAGCCACCTTCGCGACCAGCATCTCGTCGAGTTCCGGAAGCAGAAGCGCTTTCGGATTCTTCACCTCGGCAATCCGCCGAGCGCCCGAAAGCGCAACGACGTACTGCTCGGTGATCTCGGAGTACGAGTAGACCTTGAAGATCTCTTCGCCCGCACGAGTGTTCATGCGCTGAGCGCTTTCTTGACGCTTAGCGTTGGAACTCAGAACCGCACCGATGTCCGCATTCTGCTGGTAGACGACTTGCGTCGCCAACCACATCGCGAACACCTTCGGCCCGTCCTGATGAGTCTCGTCGACGACTTCCTTCGACTCCACCACGTGTCCGTTGAACGTCGTCTGTCGCGTAGAAACGATGACGTCATTCGTGGGATCGTAGCGGAGGTTGGTGATCTCCACCTTCACCAGATGTGGCGCGATGTCGACCAGCCATGCTGGATCGACCTTCGACGCCAAACTGATGAGGTGAAGCGTAAACTTCTGGTTGAACCTCCCCTTGATTTCGAGGTCGAAGGGAAGGCCGACGAGCCACTCGGCTCCTCGTACCACCGACTCTCGATCAAGCTCTCGCGAGGTCGAGTCGCCGTTTTGATAGTTTCCGTACCACCCCTTGTAGAGGTGGTCCACCATGCCCGCGCAGACGGAGCGAAGGATATGCTCTCGCACACCGCTCGAATCGAATGCACTGACTTTGCCACGGAGCGCTTCGGCGAGATGCCGGCGCTTCTCCTTGGCTTGGAAGAACGACTTCACGAAGATGCCGTTCTCCCGCATCTGATCCTTCGTCATGCGCTCGGCCATCTTGTAGATGGCGAGCTGAGCAATGACGTCTGACTCCTCTTCGCCGGCGACGAGCTTTCGCCACGCCGGCACTTCGTAGCGATCCTTCGAGCGGGCGGTAATCTTGCCTTGCTCGAGAATCGCCGCGACGGTGATCACGTCATCGACGACACCGAGGCGATCCGCTTCGATGAGCATCCGTCCGAACTGGACGGAAACCGGAAGCTTCGCGACACGGTGCCCGATGGTGGTCACCTTCCCACTCTCGTCCATCAAGCCAAGTGCCTTCAAAGCACGCTTGGCCTCGTGGATTTCCGAGAGGTCGGGCTGATGGAAGAACCGGAGCTCTTCCATATCGATGCCGGCTTCGGCCAAACGGAGGACCGTCTGGTCGAGCCGACTCCGAAGGATTTCAGCGGTCGGGAATTCCAACCGCCCGGTTTCCGAGCACCAGTCAATGTAGATGCCCGGCTTCGTGCGACCCGCACGACCCTTTCGTTGCTCGCGATCGGCGTAGGAGATGGCCTTCACATACAGGCCTTCCACGCCGTTCACGAGTTCGACTCGGCGTTCGATGCCCGAGTCGACGACCGCATCGACGTCGTCGATGGTGACGCTGGTTTGCGCCACGTTCGTCGACACGATGCACTTCGGTCGATAGTAGTGCTTGAAACACCGGCCCTGCTCCTCCGCATCCAACTCGCCGTGAAGCGGAAGGATTTCGGCGGAGACGCCGGACGCTGTGAGATCCGAGACCGCCTTCGCGATCTCGGCCTTCCCAGGCTTGAACCAGAGGACGTTCCGACCCTGCCGAAGCAGAGCGATCACGTCCATGGTCTCGTCCGTCCCCGGAGCCTGTTCGGCAACGGGAAAGATTCGCCCAGGAACGCTGATGACCGGAGCCCCACCGAAAAATCCGGAGAGCTTCTCGGCCTCGAGCGTTGCACTCATCACCACGAGCTTGAAGGGAGCGCCAGATTCGATCTGGCGCTTGGCCCACGCACACAGAACCTCGATGTTCATGTTCCACTCGTGGACTTCGTCGAGCACCAAGATCTGGTGCCGACCAGCTCCCATGAGTTCACGAACGAGCGCGAGGCCGTCCGTCACGAAGAGACAGCGCGTCTGACGGCTGTCCTTCCGCTCGAATGCGGTTCGGAACCCGACGGTTCCGCCGAGCTCCTCACCGAACTCCTCGGCGACGCGCGCCGAAACGGTGCGCGCCGCGAGCCGGCGGGGCTGAGTGACGACGATGTCGTACCCTTCGCCGAGCAGGTACTGTGGTACCTGTGTCGACTTTCCAGCACCCGTCTCCGCCGTGATGGTCACCACGGCGTTGTTCTTCACCGCCTCCACGATTTGTTCGCGGAAGGCGGTGATCGGCAACAAATTATTCATTGTCGCCCTCCTTCCCTTCCTGCATCATTTTGCTTCCGCCGAGCTTCCGGAGCGCGAGCGCACTCATCGCGTACTCATACGCAATGCCACGCTCACGTTCACCGATTGCCCCACGTTCGCTGAGCAGGTCGGCAAGGACTCGTCGAGCTACAATCTTCCACAAGGATTTCGTCCTCGTGGTAACTCCGATTTTTCTCCGAATGAACATCGCCCACTCGGGGCGAGCGGACATCCGGAATGCGAGATCCCGGAGTTGCTCCTCGGTCTTGTGTCCGAGGTAGTGTGTCGCCGATGAGGTCAGTGTGACCCCGTCGACCGATGACAGTACTTTCACCATCAGATCTCCTCGAGCGCGGGTATTCTCCTTCGCATAAAGCTACGGAGAACAAAAACCCACCCTGCTCGGCCACACTCAAGTGACTTCCTTTCCGCAACGATTGGTTACGTTACGTACGGGCGTTCGGGCAGGGTTGCCCAGAGATTGAATAGAGATTGAACTCCGATGAGTCCGCGACCATTGCTGGTCGCGGACTCAATAAGAGGGTCGACGTGCACGGATGCACGTCGACCGGTTGGCCGTTACGCCTGAACCAAGCGCGTGACGGCGAAGATCTGGCCCTTCTGCGAGCCGTCGTTGTACCGAATGGCACCGTCGTTCGGTCCCGTTCCGGGAGCGAAGACGTCCATTCGGTTCGGAACACGGCCGGCGACGATGATGGACACGATGAAAATCGTTCCCTCCTCGGGCTCGGGGAGTCCCGTCACCTCGCCGAAGGTGGTTCGACCGAAGAGGCCGATACCGTTGACGGTGCTGAAATGCATTCCGGGCGTCGTTGACACCCGGGCGAGTCCCCCCGGCTTGAGGACGATGTCCCCTTCCATGGGATACGGCGAGTTGGCCGCATCCGCCGGACGCAATCGAATCTCGTGAGGCGTCAGATTGACGAACTTCATGATTTCTCCAATCTCAATGAGCCAAGGAATTATTCCCGGGCTCAATAGAGCGGTCGACGTGCACGGATGCACGTCGACCGAAAGAACTACTCTTCGATGTCGACTTCGACGAGGAACCACTTCAAGGTTCCTCCCCGAGGAAGCGCGGTGGCGTCATCAGGTAGATCACGACCCTCGTACTCGCCGAGGAGGCAGACATCGCCCGCCTCCAGCACAACCCGATTCCTCGTGCTGACCGGAACCGGCGTGCCGAGAACTGCCGTGAAGAGCGATGAGTGTACAACGCTCTTCACGGCTGAATGAGCCTGACGCGCTTCGCGCCGAGCATCATCCAGGGTGATCTCACTCACCCGCACGTTCGCGGGAGTGAAGATCAATGCACTGAAGGCGAGCTTCTCTACGATGAACATCACTTTCTCCTTTTCCGTTTTGTGCTTGGGACAACGATGAGCAGGATGATGATGGCCAGTAGTACTGGACTCATTACCGACTCCTTCTCCGGTTGAGAATCATACTGACGACATATGCCGTCAGCGGAATGAGCGTGAGTTCGAACATGAGTCTCCTCTCACATCGACGCGATAGAGAGTAAAACCAACGACAAGACGAGCAAAACAAAAGTCGCTCGTGCCTGCCAGGCACGAAAACGGTGAATACCGCGCACAAGCGAGACAACCACATGAAGCATCAGTATCCCGAAGGACGCTAAAGCCAGAATCTCCACTAGGCTCATTTTTCTCCTCGTCGCCCTGATTGTTTTGGGCAGTCATTTTTTTGGGCCGTTCAGCGCCTATCTACAACGATATGCCTTGAACGTACCCGACAAGAAATATTTTTCCCACGTCAAAAACTCCCGCACGCAGAAATAAGATCTCTTGTCGGGCTCCGAACACCATAACGATGTGCTCGGAGACCCGCCCTATGGGACCTGTCAAAGGTCATCTCTCCTCCGTACTCTGTGTACTGTCCAGATGTTGGGATTCCCACCCAACGAAACGAAGTTCTCTCCTCGTTTTTCGGTAGTAGAGAAATTTCTGAAGAAAACCTCTCCATATCCTGTTTTCTTGAGGTATTTCCCTACAACCCGATCTTTATGTCTATTATACCAAATATAAAGCCATTGTCAAGTGCTTACACCTCATTCTTTTGGAGCGGGCGTACCACGCAAAAACCCTCTGAAATAGAGGGTTTTTGCGTATTTCTCATCCCTTTTTCTTTCTCTGGTTATTCCCCAAACTGTGGGGTTGCAAGAATCTCAAGAATAACCGCGAGAGTTTCTTTTCGTGACGTGATAATGAGGAGATTGTTTCGCACAAATGAGTAGACAAGAATGACGTCGCCTCGCGCGGTGGTGAGTGCACGAGCATCAAAATTTTTCACAACAATATCTTTCCAGACGGGTTCAGGCTCGACGGGTGCCGGCGCGGGTATCAACGGTTCTTCCGGTGTCGTCGATGCGGTCGTTGATGTTGCTTTTGTATCTGTCGGTATTGTTGCAACTGACGATGTGCTTGTATCGGTTTCTGTTGGAGCCGTTGGTTGTAGGTTGTCAGTTGTAGGTTGTTTTGTGATGAATGGCACATCATCCGCCATCGCAAATTCCCATTCGAGCATTCCTGCAAATCCATTTTCAAATGAATCACTTTCGGTGATGATGAACGCATCCTTCCCTACTGCGCCGAGTGTCATGTCTGGTCCAAGGGTGCGCACGAGTCGCCCTGGCGCGCGTGTTTCAATCGCAGTAAAAAATTCTTCGAGTGTGAGTGGAACCGCAACACTCGACGTACTGGTTGTTGTTCGTGTAGGAATAAGTGCACGCGCCGATAACGGTGAAGCGTCTGTATTATTCACAAACGCCGTGATTGCCTCGAGCAGACGTACGCGTGACAGTCCATCGGTTTTCAATTCTTGCTGTGATTCGGTTGCGATGAGTGTTGGGTATGCTGTCTCGTCGGTGAACAGCGAACCATCTCCCACTCCCATCATGGAGACGATGGCATAGCCGAGCACAAAGATTCCTGCGAGCACGAGGATGATGCTCCCACCAACAAACAATACTTTCTTTTTTGACACGTGCTCTGTTTCTTCGAGTTCGATTCCTGACGCATCAACTTTCGCTTTTTGTGCGAACGCAATCTGCGCGATTGAAAGCTGATTATCGCGAACCGTCGATGCGATGTCTGATTGGAGGGTTCGGATGGCACTTTTTTTCGGGGCGAGCGGAGCAGGGGTTTCTGCCAAAGGTGTACCAGACAACGTGGGAGTTGTACCTCCACGTGCCGGATTTGGGAGTTCAACTCCCAAATCCGGTGAAGCTGATTTCATCTGCGGTGCTACGACGGGTGTGTCGATTATGGAAGGGATCTCGTTGGGTACTTTCGCTTCAAATCCCTTGATTTCTTGGAGTGGAATTTCGCGGAGGGGTTTTGTGACAGTTGTGTTTTTTGCTTCGGCTTCTGTGGGCATCACACTGATTACCGGAGCAGTTTCTGGAGTAGGTGTTAGTGTGACTGGGACTTCGAAAGGTTTTGGTTCGATGACAGGAGGAACTGCGACCATCGGCGTCTCAAGTGGTGGAATGTTTGCAACAGGTGTTGAGACAGGAACATTGGGAATGAATCCATCCGGCACAACATCTTTTGGCATCACGACCTTACCCTCGTCTCCCCCAAGTACATCGCGAATCGGAGCGCTCGAAACAGTTGGCTCGGGCGTAGAAGAATCATCCGGCATCGCAAAGGGATTGTTGGTTGGCTCGGCCATAGTTGATTTCAGTATAGCAAAGGAGTAATTGACTTGTTGGCATGCGTGAGTATAGTGACGGCAGTTAAACTTGTTCCCTTAGGTCTAGGAACACGACCACGGAGGAGTCTATGAAAATTGGTTCGTTCAATACACTTTTGTTGTACGGCGCCTTGATTGTAGACGGCGCTTTCCTCGGATCGGTTTTCGGTTTTTTCGGGTGTATGATCTTTACCAAGGTCACAGGGCTTCCTTTGTCCTCGGATTACGGTTTCTTTGTCGGAGGAGTCCTCGGCTCAGTTGTTCTCACCGTGACTGTTCGTCACTACTTCAGGAAGCATCACCAAGAGCCTTTCGGAGCAAGGCTGTAAAATTCCCCACAGCCCCGCCATGGAATGGCGGGGCTGAACTCTTATCCAAAAACTAAAACTCCCAACAGATGCTGTTGGGAGTTCGTCATTCTAGTGTCTTGGTCCGTCGTGATGCGGTCCTCGATGAGGAGGCCCTTCATGTCGTGGCGGGTACGTTCCCGCCTGCGCTGAAGCTTCGGCGGACAGGCCCGGCGCGGTTGGTGCGGGTGTCAGACCCTTTCTCGTTGCAAACTCCGGATCAGCGAGTTTGATTGAAAGATTGATGCGGTGCATCTCGTCGATTTCTTTTATCACCACCTTCACCTTTTCGCCTTCGGTGAGCGCTGTGCGCACATCGTTGATTCTAAACGGTGCGATTTCGGAGATGTGTACCAACCCTTCCGCATCTTTCATACCGGTGATGCCGGTCTCCTCGCTGATTTTTACGAATGCACCGAAATCCATGATGCGCGTCACGACGCCTTCAAATATTTCACCCGCTTTGTATTTTCTGGTGAGAATTCCAATCAGGCGAATCGCTTCTTCTGCGCCACCGTTTTTGCCAGTTACAAAAATCGTACCATCTTCTTCGATTGAGATTTCTGTGCCGGTTAGTTCACGGATTTGATTTACGGTCTTTCCTCCCCCGCCAATCACGAGTCCGATGTCTTCTTTGTCGATTTTAATTGAGAGCACGCGCGGAGCATTGCTTGGGAGTTCTGCACGAGGCGCTGCGATTGCAGCGGTAATTGTCTGCAAGATTTGAAGTCGTGCGGTTTTTGCTTGTGTGAGTGCTTCGGTCAGCATTTTCACCGGAACGCCCCCAACCTTCACGTCCATCTGTACCGCGGTCACACCAGCAATGGTGCCCGCAACCTTAAAGTCCATATCACCATAGTGGTCTTCTGGTCCTTGGATGTCGGTCAAAATTGCATAGCGCTCGTCGTTAAACACAACACCCATCGCGATACCCGCAACGGGCGCTTTGATTGGCACGCCCGCGTCCATCAGTGCGAGTGTCGAACCACAGACCGACGCCATCGAGCTTGAGCCGTTTGATGAAAGCACTTCTGAAACGATGCGGATGGTGTAGGGAAAGTCGTGTGAGTGTGGGATCACCGGGATGAGTGCTTTCTCTGCGAGCGCGCCGTGACCAATCATGCGACGGTTTGTACCACCCATACGCCCTGTTTCACCGGTTGAAAACGGCGGGAAGTTATAGTGGTGCATGTAGCGTTTCTTCGACGCTCCTTCCATACCGTCGATTGTTTGTGTGTCTTCAGGTCCTCCAAGCGTCAATGCAGAAAGCACGTGCGTCTCACCTCGGTAGAAGACGCCGGTGCCATGAATCATTGGTGCGACGCCACCCGCTTGTGCATAGAGCGGACGAATCTCATCCATCGCACGGCCATCCACGCGCTTTCCAGAAAGTACGCCTTCATCAAACACTGCTTCAACTCGTTCTTCAAAGTATGCGCTAGCGAGCGCGCTATCTTCGTCGGGGAGCTTCTCGGCAACCAACGCGCTCCACGCATCGTGCAGACCGTGCGTTTCGTTGCCACCGCGTCCCCCGGTAAACACCGACGCCACAAGCTTTGGTGCAATCTCGCTTTCAAACAACGCTTGTGCATCAGCAGAGAGTTCTGGAAACTCGAACGTTTTCTTTTCTTTACCAATTTTTGCGACGATGTTTTTTTGGAAGGTTTCAAGTGTGCCAATTGTTTTTGTTGCTTCTTCAAAAAGACCCGCGAGTGTTTCTTCAGGTACTTCCGACGCACCAACTTCAATCATATTGAGGAGTCCATCTTTGCCACACACAAGAATGTCGGCGAGCATGCCCACTCGTTCGTCGTATGATGGGTTTACCACCGTGCTTCCATCAGCGCCCATTCCCAAACGCACGGCACCAACCGGTCCGTCCCATGGAATGTCTGACACCGCGAGTGCAAGTGATCCAGCAATCACCGAGACCACATCAGGATCTTGGTCGCCAACGGAGAGCACGGTGAGCACAATCTGCACCTCGATGCGAAGACGTGCGTCAAAGAGCGGTCGCACAGTGCGGTCAACGATGCGACCAGAGAGAATTGCTTCGTCAGACGGTTTTCCTTCTCTGCGCACAAAGGAACTACCAAGGATTTTTCCTGCAGCATAAAATTTTTCCTCGTAATCAACCGTGAGTGGAAAATAATCCAACTGTTTTGCAGAGCGTCCCATAACAGCGGTTGCCAAAACCGCGGTGTCGCCGTAGCGAACCAAGACCGAACCATTCGCATGCATCGCAAGGTCATTGAATTCAGCGGACAACATCTTTCCGCCAATCTCGACCTCGAAGACTTCTTTCTTCATACAATATAAGGATAGGAGCTATGCCCATTCATCAGCACACTAATACTGTCACTCTAGCAAATTGGAGCAGATATGACGAAGTCCCGTCATGTGTTAGCCGGGTTGATTTATTGAGATAGAAAAAACCGCCCGTCGACGGATGTCGAGGGGCGGTGGAGGAACTAGAAGAGCAGTCCGTTGGCGCGTTCGGGAGAGACGTACACGAACGCGAACCATGCGAGAAAGACAATGAGCCATGTGACAGAGAAAGCGGACGGACGATCCAGCAGCAACGAAAACCTCTTGAGCTGGAACACTTCGGCAGCAAGTATGCACACGGCCATCACGCCAAGTGCAAGAACGCCTGACAATGCCATCATCCTCGACACGAGTTGCCACGTGATCATTGCACACCGAGCCTTTCTTCCACTCGACGCATGAGTCTCTTGCTCACGCGTCGATCAGAGAAGGTGAGTTCGTGTGGGTCTTCGGCCGTAAGCTTCATAAGACCAAAGACGACGAAGGTGACGCCGAGTATGAAACACCCGGCAATCACGATCGCCACCAGAGCTGGTACTCCGTTCATGATAAGAAGTGCAAACCCAAGAAGGAGGAGGACGATGCCTCCACCGAAGAGCTTGTGCTCCAACATAGTCGGGATCACTGGCGCGCGATCTTTCGAAAGAGTGCCTTGAGCCGTTCCAGCGCCCCTCCTCCGAGTTCAGAGTAGTAGCCGATCATCATGATGAAGCATGAGATCGACCCGATCACCAAGAGAGCGTAGATGATGCCAGTGTTCTTGGTAATCAACGACCACATGATCGTGAGAAGCGCCAAGCTCACTGATACGAGCCCGAATCGCTCCGCCCACTTCTCGTTGTACCGGCGTAGGCTACTTCCCTCGAGTGCGAGGTTTTTCTTGTCGATGTTTTGTATCGAGCTACCCCCGCTCTTCAGCACGCCGTAATCCATGCTTCCCATGGCCTTTTCTCTCCTTTCAAGGAAACGAATCCGAAGTGATAATACGCCGAAAACAGGAATAGTCAATACATCATCATGTATGAAAAAACTGCCGGTCGCATCGCGCGAACGGCAGTGAAACTTCAGAGAACGAGTTGAGACAGACGCACACGCTCGAATCTACCCGAGCGGATGTCGACCGTGAGAAGAACATCCTCACGATAGAGCGCCGGCTCATCAATCGAGCTGATGACACCCTCTCGTTCCTCGCCGGTGTCGGCGCGAAAGAACACGGTGTCGTCGACCGACACGCGCTTGCATGAGCGCGGATCGTAGATCCCCACGACCCGCGGACCTTTCATGAACACAACGTGTCCACAAATGATCTCTCGCCTTTCCCCGATTTGAACGGGGTGTGAATAGCCGGCGACTGGCCGTTGCACCTCCTTCACCCTCGTCGGCTTGAGAAGCCAACAGAGGAGGGAAATGGAAGCTGTCGTCGCGCTTGCCCAGAAAAAGTCACCCGATTTCTTGTTGTCGAAAGCGAAGAGCACAATTGCCACTGCGAACAGGACACCGGTGATTCTCAGAAACACCGGCAGTGCCCGCTCCCAGCCGTTGTTCTGCCGGCGTGAGCTACTGGGGAAGGTTAAGACTGACATAGAGCCTCCTTTGTGGCCGTAATACGTGAATGATCGAACCTAAAGGCAATATACTTTGAAAATCAAGATGTGTCAATGAATGAAAAAGCCCCGACCTGTATGGCAGGTCGGGGCGGGCGGAATCACGGTTGGGACACCTCGTCGCAGAGTTCGGATGCGCGTTTCGCGATGAGTGTTCGAGTGAGATACTTCGACTTGAACACACTCACACGATCACCTCTCGCGATCGATTCTCCTGCGGTCACACGTTCCGTGACACCGGTGCGAAGATACCGCACGGCGAGCACATCATTTTTCTCCGCTCGCTCGAGTGCTTCCCCGCATCGGATCATCTCAATTTCTTGGACGACCGATGCAAAATCATAGAGAAGCGTCAGCACGGTATCGATTTTCATGCTCGCATCGTTCCCTGTCTTCTGCGTGGCGTTGACCATCGCAGTCAGGTCATCGATTTGTTTTTGCATGAGGATGATACGTGCATCTATGTCAGCGGTCGCGACACATGTCGTGCGTTGTTTCGGTGAATCTTCTGAGAGCGCTTTCTTCGCTCCCGCGAATATGAGTATCGCGAAAACGATTGCCACAAGCACCAATCCAACAGGACGGAATGTCCGCACAGTGTCTCCTCTCTCAGTGAGCGTCTGGGAGCAGAATATGCGAAACCGCCCTCTGTGTCAAAACAACGGAGGGCGGTTCAATGATACTTAGAGTTTTCGTCGAACGATTTTTGGACCGGACGATGATGACGATTGCTCCGACGACTCACCGCGATCACTGGTTCTTTGATGTTTGTCGCGGAAGGTGCGCGCACCGTTGCGTCGGTATCCAATCAAATATTTGTCGGTCGCTTCATCGAGGTCGGTGAAGTGATCTGCCGCTTCGATGAGTGCGCTTGATGTCGAGCGTCCAAACGAAACAACTTCAACCTGACACCCTTCGTTAATCTGCAGGTACTGCACGAGTGGGATGAAATCGCCATCGCCCGATACGAGAATAACGGTATCGAGTTTCGGGGCGAGCTTCACTGCGTCGATTGCAAGGCCGACGTCCCAGTCAGCTTTCTTTTGTCCGCCTGCAAAAATCTGCAAGTCTTTATGTTTTGCTTCGATACCAACTTTCGTGAGTGCATCGAAGAATGTTTGCTCAACTCCTTCTTCGGTCGAGATAACGTAGGCTGTTGCGCGAACGAGCGCACGGTCGGCGACCGCTGCGGTCACCAATTCGCCGAAATTTACTTTTGCTCCGTAGAGGTGTTTTGCACTGTGATAGAGATTCTGCGCGTCGATGAAAACCGCAACGCGCTGTGCGGGATGTTTAATGATGGTCATGCTATGAAAATGCTAACTAACTATGTATTAAAAATATGTAAACTCCAACTTCCAAATTCCAAATCTCAAACAACTTTCAAAATCCAAATTCCAAATAGATTCATTTGGAGCTTGCAATTATGGAGCTTGTTTGGAACTTGGTAGTTGGATTTTGGAATTTAAAATAAGAAACGTGCCTTTTGTGGCACATTTCTTATTCCTTAATCTTTTTCACGAGCTCTTGGTGCTTGGTTGGGTTCTTCGTTTTCAAATAGTCGAGGTGGCCACGACGCTTTGCAACGAGTCCGAGAAGACCACGGCGTGAGTGCTTGTCTTTGCGGTTCTTTTTCAAGTGCTTCGACAAGTCGTCGATACGCTTAGAAAGCATCGACACCTGGACTTCAGGCGATCCTGTGTCAGACGCGTGGCGCGCTGATGTTTTGATGATGGTTGCTTTCTTTTTAGTGCTGAGTGCCATATAGGGAGACATCATATCACGATTTCCGGCAAACGCAAGCGTTTGTAATGGTTTTCAAGGATATGGAAATAAAAGAGGACTCTGCGGGGGAGCAGAGTCCTAGGAGGCGGGGCCTCGGTGATGCGGGGGTGTACTGCAGGATGGGGAACTTCTTGAAACCCTTCGGTTTCCTACAGAGATAGGAACCCCGTACCTCCAAAATCAAGAGATGAGAACAATAGAGAGGGTCCGGCGTGATGGATCGTCGCGTGCTCGCTTCGAATGCCGGTTTCGGCGGTTCGACCGTGGCATGGATGCGCACAAGTCTGTCTTGAGCCTTGGCGACGTCACCTGTCAAACCCTCTCACTACCCAAAACAGTACGCCCATTATTTTGGGGTGTCAATATGTTTTTGAAGCTTTGTACTCATACGTCGCACAATATTGCTATACTATGCGCATGAAACTCTCTGAGCTTCAGCGACAGTTCTTGGAATATCTCGAAATCGAAAAGGGTCGATCGGTAAAAACGATTGAGAATTATGATCGCTATCTCACACGGTTCATCACATTTGCTGGTGACGGCGCACCAACAAAAATTTCTGAAGCAACCGTGCGCGAATTTCGTTTGTGGTTGAATCGTCAACCAGCGGGCAATGGAACACTGAAGCGAAAAACACAAAACTACTATTTGATTGCGCTCCGTGCGTTTCTCAAATTTCTCCGCAAGCGACGCATCGAAACACTCCAGCCAGAAACCATCGAGCTCGCAAAAGTTGGCGAGCGCGATCTCGATCTCATCTCCCCCGTCGAACTTGGGCGTCTTCTTGATTCTCCGAGCAAGGAGCTTGCGAAAGCAACAACGCCGAACGAACAACTCCGCGCGCTTCGTGACAAAGCGATTCTTGAATTACTATTTTCAACAGGACTCCGTGTGTCAGAACTCTGTTCTCTTTCACGCGATATCGATTTAACGCGCGGTGAATTTTCTGTTCGTGGTAAAGGTGACAAAGTTCGTGTCGTTTTTATCTCCGCCGAAGCGCAAAAAGCAGTTAACGCGTATTTGGCAAAGCGTGTTGATGTTGAAGACGCACTGTTTATCAATAGTTCGCGCAACGCTGGTGGTGCGCCGTCGCGCCTCACTCCTCGCTCGATTGAACGTCTCATCAAAGACCACGCAGTTGCCGTTGGTATCAGTAAAAAAGTGACACCGCACGTGGTGCGCCACTCATTTGCAACCGATTTACTTGAGAACGGTGCTGATATTCGCAGTGTGCAGGCGCTCCTCGGTCACGCGAATATTGCGACAACACAAATCTATACGCACGTGACAGACAAACACTTGAAAGAGGTTCACACAGCGTTTCATGGGCGTAAGAAAAGGTAGTACCATAGAGGTATTACGACTAACCGCTTTTTATGAGATCATCCGCATCACGATACGCACTTTCTATGATTGGCATCGGAGCACTTCTACTTGTGCTTATTGGTGCACATCGTGCGTCTGCTCAATTTACACTCGGAAGTTCGTTGAGTTTTCCGACCTCAGGACTTCTTGCAAATGCAGGTACGAATGGAACGTCATCAAATGGTACCTACGGTGCAACGTACAAGAGCAAACTTCGCGACATTCACCAGATTCCGTATGCATGGTATTCGCAAGGTTCTCCCTTCCAAAATATCGTCGTGATGGGGAGTGGTGACTTCGTTGTGTCAGGTACGTGTAGCCCAAAGGTCACACGAAGCGGATGGCGCTCGCTCTTTACCGACGGTGCATCGGGTCGCAACAAAGAACTCCAGGGCGGTCTTTATGCATTCAAAAACGACGGGACGTTCATCGGCATGCGCGATGCCTGTCTTGATGGCTTGTCGCAAACGGGCACATGTAACGAAGGCGGTGCGTGTGAAGGTCCGGTCACGGTTATTCCTGTTGCAAATGACAAATTTGTTCGTGTGATGCATGACGTCGGAGGTATCGGATGGAATCGTCCGCCGATGGAATATCGCATTACCGGAAGCGGACTCACACTTTCGAAACGTGCGTACATCTCAAAAGGAAGCAACTATGACAGCGAATCACACGACGGACGCTTCGCGGTCGGCAATCTTGTGAAGGCGGGAAACGCTCTTTGGGGCGTGAAGGAAGAAAACGTGAGTGACGGACAGCTTCGCTATGCTCGCACGAATATTCTCTACACAGACACTGGTTTTGATGCAATTCGCGAGTGGTCAGTGAGTGCACCATCGTCGCTCTACGAATCATGGAACCAAATCACACCACTCGCGGGTGTGGGTGACTTCGTGATTGGCACGAAGAATGGCGCGACAAGCGCATACGTGTATCGTGTTGTTGATGCCGACACGATGGACGAGTGGCAACGGCTTGAAGAAGTGTCGGCACTCCCAGGATTTGCGGTGAACTATGGGAACCCGCGGTATGACAGCGCAAACCCAAACCGCGTTGCATTCGCAACAAACTTCTCTGCGGGGAGCGTGAACGTCGACATCTATGAATCAGCAACAACAACCTTCTCAAAAGTTTCAACAACGCCACTTACAGGCGTATCGGGTCTAGGCTTCCCGTATGCAATCTCAGGTGACTACATCCTCTATGGCGCATGTCCGAGTGGAAATGGAAGTGTACTCCCCGTAACCGACGGAACCGCGGATCCATACAAAGGTTGTAAGGTTAAAGTCTTGAAAGCGGGCTCACTCGTTGGCGAGATTGTTCTTCCGAAATGGAGCAAGTTTCCTTTAAGTGAAAACGCGGGCGGTACTGAGCAAGCGCAAGTTATTTCGCTCGACGATGCAGCGCAGTCAATTGCAATGTCATCAAACGGAACGATTCTTATCGGCTCTCGCTGGGGCGCGCTCTACCGCTACACAATCGGCGGAAGCACAACATCTCCAACAGGAGGGCCGGCACCGATTATCGGAACGGGAGAATTCCAAACCATCGGAAGCTATATCGATTTTGCGAACGGATACGTCAGACTTCTCCAAGCGATTCTTAACGCACAGTCAGGCTCGCCAACAGAATCGGGTACCGCCAACTCAGGAACCGAATCAGCAACAGGAAACACATCGCAATTCGGCTCGCTCTTTGATCAGGCGGTGAACCTCATCAATAGTTACGCGCAATAAGAGACAGAACACAGAGCACGGAATACAGAACACAAACAAAAAACCCTTCTTGTGAAGGGTTTTTTGTTTGGTCGTAGGTTGTTGGTTCTCTACCTACATCTGCTGACCATTCATTGGCATTGATGGAGTGCTCCCCATACCAGCCTTGCATGATGCGCATCCTTCCTTGCAACTTTTGCAACGACAGCCGAAAAGCATGATTGCGCCTGAGATTCCGACAAGGATGTACACAACAGCTTCAAGCCACATCACGTTGCCGGGGATCAAGTTGAGGATCAAGTTAACGACGTTCCAGTTTGCGCTGAAGAAATATCCAATACCGATCAATCCCCAGTTGAGTGCGCCGATAAGTGTGAGAATCCATGCGATCTTTGCTGGCCCACACTTGTGTTCTTTGTGCATGTGCATAAACAAAACGTATTACGGATAATATCGAATCAACAGCTCTATTGTCGCTCGTCGAGGAGAAGAGTCAACGCTTGTCTGTGGAGTATGAGAATGCTATACCTAGCAAGGATACGTTCACCTTTCTTGAGAAAGGATTGCTCGATGGCGCAGAATTCAATCGAAGAGTCGCTGAAAACTGTCCATGGATGTTTCAGTATTGCCAATGACGCGATTCAGGCGTGTCCTGAACTCCGCACCAGCCAAGACCGTGAGATCATCAAATCTACCGCGGGGTTCATTCGCTGGACAGCGGAGTACCGCATGCATGCTGAGAGAAATCAGCACGGCTTGCGAGAGTCTCGCGTGGTTCGACGACCGACGATTGTGACGCAACACTACTACGCAGTGATTGTGCAAATCAATCGGGCGATTGAGACGCTAGGGTCACGTTTCGCTGTCGTGCCAACCGGGAAGCTGTTGGCAGATATCGCAACACTCCTCGAAGCGTGCGCCAAAGACACGGCGCCAAAAGACGAGTCTACTCATGTGCTCGCACAAGCACTCGTCAGACTCATTCGCAATGAGTGCGAAAGCGCTCTCAGTATGCGTCAAGATCGTCCTCGGAAAAAGCGCACACGCATTTCCTTTTCTCACGTTTGATTGGTTCTTTCTCGAATCCCCGCCCCGCCATGCACGCATGGCGGGGCTTTCTGTACACGCATTGCGCTTGATGAACCATACATGTATCGTTCGAGTAGAAAAAACAATACGAAATGGGAGGGGCTGAGCGATGGATGTCGGTGTGGTCAGCGGATTTGAAGACTACGAATCGGAAGACGACATAGACTCATGGATTGCCGAGACCAAGGATCTCCTCTCGCGTGTGAAAGGTCTTCAGCAGAAACAAGGAATCAAGGGTCGAGCACGAGCACTCTCGCTCTTCACCGGCACCGCTCGCAATCTTGAAGCCGGTTTGCTCATGGCAAGGGACTTTCCGGCTGAATACAATCATTTTCTTGAGGATTGGCGTATCCAGTTCTTCCGTGGTGTGTGCAGGAAATATTTCGGCCGAGAGAGCCCTACGGCAGTGAGCAACTTACGGAAGGATGTTCTCTTGGCGCTCAAAACCGGTAGAAACCGGCTGAACTATCGTCAGCGAGAGCATCTTCGCAAGTTTCTCGAATTGTTAGCAAAAGAGCTCCGCTGGGAGTTCGTACTCGATAAAGTTCTTTCTACGCCAGAAGCTGAAGTAAATTGAACAGCTTCTCTCGAAGCGCCCCGCATTTCGCGGGGCGTCTGTTATTATTGCAGGATGAAAATCATTACGTGGAACGTTAATGGAATACGCTCGCTCGTCAAACAGGG
>CAYZIR010000008.1:0-9256 GCA_964478705.1 uncultured Candidatus Saccharibacteria bacterium | reverse complement strand
GGATGAAAATCATTACGTGGAACGTTAATGGAATACGCTCGCTCGTCAAACAGGGTTTTTGGGAAGAGTTCCAGCCGTTTATGCCAGACATCCTCTGTTTGCAGGAAGTAAAGTCAGCCGAACTCAAAATTCCACCAGAAGCACGAAATATTCCCGGATACCATGCCTTTTTTAATGAATCCCGCGATAAAAGCGGATACAGCGGTGTTGCACTCTATACGAAAAAGAAGCCACTCGAGGTGAATTTTGACGTCCTTCCGGACGCCTACAACACTGAAGGACGTTTAATTGAAGCCGTTTTTGAGGATTTCGTGCTCTACAACGTTTATTTCCCAAACGGTGGTCGCGGACCAGATCGACTTGCATTCAAAATGGAATATTTTGATATGTTTCTCGAGCGTATTGAAACGGTTCGGGCAAGCGGGAAAAGCATTATTTTCTGCGGGGACGTGAACGTTGCCCATGAAACGATTGACCTTGCGCGACCTGAAGCAAACGAGGAAACATCAGGGTTTTTGCCGGAAGAGCGTGCATGGATTGACTCAGTAATCGATTCTGGCTATATCGATGTCTTTCGCTACTTGAACCCTGGCAAAACAGATGCCTATACCTACTGGGATCAAATCACTCGCGCCCGAGCACGAAACGTTGGCTGGCGTATCGACTACTTTTTTGTGTCTTCCGATCTCATATCAAAAGTGAAGGGGTGCGATATCCTTCCGCAGGTCTTTGGCTCCGACCACTGCCCTGTTCGCCTTGATATAGATCTCTGAAGGGATTAGCCACTAGAATCACGGGGTGTAGGGCGGAAGGTGGAAATTCCCTATTCCCTATACCCCCTGCCTGCCGGCAGGCAGGTAGTGGCTATACCCTGCATTCTCCCCTATCCCCTAAAAGCTAGCGCCTATAAGCTGTTTCCAGTTGTCCACAGTGTCCTTTACATGTCCTTTATGTCCTTTATACTTGTCTCCAGAGGTTGGACAGATCCGTGTGTTCCCACAATAAAAACCTACACCCTCACAACACTCCTTCGGATCATGTCGTATTCAACCACTGTTGTTCTTCGGTAAACGCCGAAATCTTGGTTCTCAGGACATCGTTCCTAGATTTCTGGTCTCGCAACCGCCCTTACATCTCGCATCGCCCTTTGTCTTTAGATGCTCTGATTGGGCGGTTTTGCATTTTCAGCATGGTTTTAGTTGACAAATAAGATTCAATTATGCATAATTCTTTTCAGATGAGTTGAATTTACAACTCAACAAAACAAGGAGAGCAATGTGCCTAAGGGTCTTCATTTCTTCTTCGGATCGGTGTTGCTGGCGTTCCTTGCTGGTTGCGCCTTTCTTTTCTCCACGGCAGCAAGCATCTTCTTCGCCCTGGCGAGCATCGGAATCTCCATCATCGGAGCAGGTGTCGTTGTTGCGGAGGCCATCTGGCAATTGCATCTCAAGAAGTAGTCGCACTACATGCGACAAGACGCCACCTCGTTCAGGTGGCGTTCGTTTTTTTGGCCCTTATTCTCTAATTCTGCAGAATTAGAGAATAAGGCTTTTGTCCACTTGCTTTCGGTTGTGTTGGGAGTAGTATCTTAAGTGGATACGTTCTCCTCTCGTTTTTCTCTTTTTGCTCGCCCGGGTGAGTACAAGGAGAAGAAGAGAAGAATCTGAGCCACTGTCTCTTCGGAGACACGCCAGAGCCCCAATGAGGCCAATAACCTCGGGGTCCGCAGGTCTGCCACACGTCGGCAGGCCTTTTCTTTTTATATGAACAGATGGTTGTTCTAAAATAAACACTCCGACATTCTCAAGAATATCGGAGTGTTTATTGAATTTTTATTCGTCTTACTCTACAAAGTATTTCGAGCGAATTTTTTTGAGTTCCTCTGCTTCGGCCTCTTCTCGCACGTCCTTACCCGCTTCACCAAGTTTCTTTAATTCCTCATCGGGGAGTGTGGCAAGTTGTTTTACACGACTCTCAAGATATTCTTTGGTGTTTCGTTTCGGGTCATCGAGCACTTCTTCGAGAAGCGCGTGAAGAATCCAGCCGATGCGCGGAGATCCTTTTTCATTCAGGAGTTTCATGATGTCTTCACCGTTAACCTTAAGCATTGAAACAGACACTGGGTCACGCATCACCTCTTCAATCATCGACTGATATTTGCGCAAACGATACGGTTCTTCTTTAGGTCGACCCGTGCCGATGCGATCGCACACGCGAAGCAGAAGAATATTTTTGATATTTTCAGTGCCAACATTGCGAATCAATCGACGTACCGCGGAGTGTGTGATTTCATCGGTGTCAGAAAAGAACATGTGCCAACGCACGAGCTTGGTGACCGTTGCGACAACATCGTTCGGATAGCGGAGTGCTTGCAAGCGCTTTCGTGTGATGCGCGCGCCGACAACATCGTGTCCATGGAATGACCAATCGTCATTTTTCTCGCTGAACTCTCGTGTGTGTGGTTTTGCGATGTCGTGGAAGAGCGCAGCCAATCGAACCTCGAGCGTTGCGTGTTTATCGGCCGCCGCTTGGAGCGTTCGGACGATATGCTCAAAAACGCCATATGAATGAGCCTGGTTTTGCTTCACATTCACGCCCTCCTCGACTTCCGGCGCAACGTATCGAAGCAGATGGAGTTCATAGAGTGCTTCGATCCCCCGCCGTGGATTTGGCGAAAGAATCAGTTTGGTAAATTCGTCACGAATGCGTTCGGCGGAGATGTCAGCAAGTGAACCAGCAAGTTTCTGGATTGCAGAGATTGTTTCTGGTGCAAGTTCAAAATCGAGTTCTGTTGCAAGACGAACCGCGCGCATGATGCGGAGCGCATCTTCGTTAAAGCGTTCTTCTGGGGTGCCGACGGTGCGCACAATTTTTGCATCAATATCCGCCTGACCTTTGTGCGGATCCTCGATATCGCCGGTCAAAGGATCAAGTGCAATTGCATTCATCGTGAAGTCGCGACGTTTCAAATCTTCTTTCAAGGATGTTCCGAAAGAAACAGTGTCGGGGTGACGTTTGTCACTGTACCCGCTCTCAGTGCGGTATGGCGTGACTTCAATCACTTCGAGTGTCTTATCCTCTACCCCATCGGTCACCACGCCAACTGTGCCAAAATTGTTTTCGTAAAATGTGTGTGGAAAGATTCGCTGGATATCCTCGGGAAGTGCATTGGTGGTCACATCCCAGTCTTTCGGTTTTTTGCCCATGAGGACGTCGCGAACACATCCGCCCACGAGGTACGCTTCAAAACCTTCGTGCTTCAAGAGCGCGACAACAGCAATCACTTCTTTCGGGATGTCGTTCATAGTCGTGATTGTATCCCGTTAGAGACTACAAAAATAGAGGCGATAGTTCATCAGAAAATTTTTGAAACTATGTGAAAAGTCTCTGACGGGATGTACTACACGAAGTCATTGTTTTAGCGTATGATGAATTTCTACACCGCTCCCGCTCCGACGTTCGCACCGCGAAGTCGGAGAGCCGACTGAAACGTCGGCTTGGTGAACTACCTCTCTATGACCCCTTGTGTATATATTCTAAGGGACGAAAAAGGAATGTTGTATATCGGCAGTACCGATAATATCGAACGTCGCTTGCGGGCTCATCAGAAGGGATACACTCAAACCACACGAAAAATGAAGTCAAAAGAACTTGCCTTTTCTCAATCGTACAACACACTCTCTCATGCTCGACGAATTGAGCGTTGGCTAAAGGGTCTAAAACGGAAAGATTACATTGAGAAAATCATAAAAGACGGTTATATTGAGAAGACGTTCTAAATGCTCCCGTGGTGAAATGGATATCACGACAGGCTTCGAACCTGTTATTGGGGGTTCGAATCCCTCCGGGAGCACAAAACAAAGGAGTCCCGCCATGTGCGGGACGACTTTTGTTTTGCAGCTCCTTCGGGGGATTCGAAGGGCGGAGGCGGTATACAAGACGAGCGAAGCGAGTGCTTGTCGCCGAGCCGGGGTCGAGAGTACTTATGAGCGTAGCGAATTAGTAACTCGTGACCGAATCCCTCCGGGAGCACAACGCATCTTTGGCAGAATAGTTCTTACTCCTTCGCCAAGCCCCAGAGGGTTTCAAAGAACTGGCGATAGCCCGTTGCCACAATTGGGTTAAATACCGTGAAACGGGTTACCGGATCTCCATAAATATTGAGTCCGATCGAATTTGACCAGATATTGGTATTTACCTCACCAGTAAAGAGCCCTGGGAGGTAGCGCACAGAGAAATCACTGCGTTTTCCATGAAGCATCGGCATCAGAGTACGTTGGTCATCAGATCCTATATAACGAATACGAATCTTTTTCTTTGTCTGAAGCGCAACATACTCATTAAGCCGTTTTCCAAGCTCGGCATTGAACCGATCACCCGAGCCACCAATAATGAGGAGTTCGCTTCCCTCCTCGGCCCGATTAAGCATGTCAAACTCGTGCGCCACATAAGATTCGTGGCCTTGATATATCTCAAACGTTTGTTCAGGTGCAAGTGTCATAAACTCACCAAGCCGTAGAGCCACAGCCTCGGCCTGTGCCTTTCGCTCCTCAGCAAGATGCACGAGCGTATTTGGTGTTTTGGCGCTGTATTTGCGCCTTCCTCGCTTTATAACGTGTTGAACAAGCCCAGAACCTTCGAGCCGTTCCAGAGATTGATACACATACTGCCCATGAAGGCCGGTTTCTCGAATGATTGGGCTCGTTCCTGTCTCACCAAGCTTCAAAAGGGCCATATACACCAATGCCTCATGATCACTAAGACCCAGTGACCCTAGGTTTTTCAAAAGCTCTCCTTTTTGTTTTTCATCAAGCTTTTCTGACATATGCATAGAATACCCTTATTTCATAAGTATGCAATATCAAGTTTTTATCATCACAGTATATTGACAACGTTATATATCGTGCTATACTGTATGCAGATGATGAGTTGAGGAAAACCAAACCAACCCGTTCCTTTTCAAGGAGAAGATTATGCCCACCACCGAGTATTGCTGGAAAGTCACCTGCCTGAGCAGCTACGGATATGAAGATGGTGTGTATTTCAATGAGCAGGACCATGCGTCCTCAGTGGCATCTCGGCTCGATGCCCAGAATGCTGTTGGTTGTGCTCATTCTGGTTGTTCCTCCTACCACCGAGCAAAGGTTGAAATGGTGGTTCGTACGCCGAACATGCAGGTGTATGACTGGAGAGGTCGCCCCTGCTGAACACCTGCCCCGTCCCGAGGCTTTATATCGGGACTTCCTTTGAGGGCTTGAATCGTTCGAGCTTTCAAAAAGAAACTGTTCTTTAACAAGGAGAGAAATCATGAAGATCCTCGTGTTTGACGATTCCGAACTGAACCGCAAGGGAGCCGAGGTGTTCCTGAGGGGCCATGAGCTGACGATTGTTGGCACCTATGACGAGGCGCAGAATGCGCTCAGGACCAAAATCGACCGCGACGGACTCTGGAAAGCCATCGAGAGCAAGATCGGCAAGAGTCCCGCCTGGAATTCCGAAGAAAGGAAGCCTTGGGAAAAAAAGAAGTCGGTCTTGATGGACGAACTGCTTGAGCAGTTCACTACCCGACCGCAGTTTGATGTCGTTCTGACCGATCTCATGGTTCTGCCCTCGACCCAGAATTTGGCACAGCCCGACAAGTTCGTTGGTCAAGAGATGCCTCTTGGTACGACGATCGCCCTACTCGCCCTCTGGGCTGGAGTGAAAAAGGTCGCCGTGGTGACGAACGCGAATCACCACTCCAATCCCGCTTCCGCCGCCCTGGACGTGTTTGATAGCCAGGTCGCAGGAATCGGTGACGCGAAGCTGCTTTGCACGAACAACAACGTCAACCGTCGCGTCAACAAGGAGACTTTTGAAGATGTGCGCGAAGAGAGCCTAGACGAAGTTCTGAAAGGGCTCCCGGTTGGTCCGGAACGTTCAGCAATCATCAAGAATTTCTCGGACCAGACCATGTTCGTGAAGGACTGGTCGAAGGCTCTCAACTCTCTTCTCTCCTAGATACACCGTGGCTCCGGCTACGAAGAACCCCCGACATTCCGTCGGGGGTTTTCATTTGTCATAAAATCTTCTCAAACCGTTCAACAATGGCTCTTTTGGTTTTTGTATCAAAGCGTACGGTTATGAGGTCAGCTTGGTACGGTGTTTCTCGTGAAACGCGGTTTTCTTTGAGGTAGGTCTGAATAACCCTTGAAAATCTACGTAATTTGCTCAAATGGGCGTTTTCTTCAGGTCGAATAGCCTCGCCCGTATTCGTTCTACGGCCTAGTGTTTCATGTGTAACCGTTTCACGTGAAACCTTATTTTGCTCTATTTCACATGAAACAGACTTTATTTCAAAGAAATAGAGCCTTTTGTCTTTGGTGGCGATAACATCAACCTCCCCCCATGGTTTTAGGTGGTTTTTTTCAATGATCTCGAACCCCTGTTTCATGAGAAACCGACAAGCGATATTTTCACCCAAATTACCTGTTTTTCGATTTTTACTATACACAAATTCAAAAAAGCCTGTTACACCCCGGTTAGAAAAAAAGATCTAACGGGGCAGGCATGAAACTAACTTTGGTTTAAGCTTACAAAAGCGGGTTTCTAGATGTTTCATGTGAAATTATTACTAGATGTTTCACGTGAAACATAAATAGCTGAATTATTGGGAAATAAGGGATTTTTAACGAAAAACAGTCTTTTATCTATGTCTTTTATGTTGTCCTACACACATATCCCCGCTTTTATCCCCATAAATAAGGATTTGTGTTGATTATTTCATAAAGGACATAAAATTTTTATAAAGGACATGAAGAACAGCTGTCGTATCTTGAACACATAATTGGTTAAAAGTCGCTTGTGCTTTAGACAAAACTTTGATAGAGTTGTCGAGGTTTCGCACCACTCCTGTAAGCTGATTCACATAACAACATATCGATCTAAAGGAGACCGAGTAGGAAGAAGCGCTCCCATCTTTCTAGATGAGAGTAGGGAGGGGTGCACCGCGCGTTGCGGTGTGTTCCTTGAAAATTCAATGAAACAAAAAGAGAAAAGGAGACAGGCATGCGCCTGCTCAATCGTCTCACACCGTTGTTGGTCGTGTTGGGTCTTTGTGCCCTCCCGATCGTCACTTCCGCGCCCCTCGTGGCGCAGGCGACACTGCCCACGCCATCGTATTGGCTGAGTGCGCCGAATCTTCAAGTCGACAAGAATTCGAAACTTCGTCAGGGGAACGTCACAATCGGGAATTTGAATCCCGATGACGACACCATTACGGTGATACTCACTCGGAGCGACAAGACCAAGGCAGGGGAGAAGCCGTATGTTCTCAAGGGGAACGGAGGTAATATCTCCTTCAACCTCCGGGACATCGTGACCTTCCGCCCCGGCGAAACGTTTTTCGACGGCAGGCTGGACGTTACCGCGAAAAGCCGAAAGTATGCTCTCGTTGGCTGGCTCGAGCGGTTCAACAACAAGTTGAACCGCTACGAATATCAAGCGTTGAGCCCTCAGCAGACTTCGTGCGCAACGCCGTGTGAATCCTTCGTTGCTCCCTTCAAGTTGGGAGGACCATTCACGGAGACTATGTATTCCGGCTCACACAACGCGGGATTTTTTGAGACCCCCACACTTTACTGGTGGACTCGTGATCCCGGGGCAGTTTCGTGTGGCAGCAACAACATCCTGGATGTTCCCATGTCTTTCCATGTGGATGCCGGGACACTCGGTCTTTCATGTCCATTTGGCCTGATGTTCTTTGACCTTCCCTCCTGGGGTGACCTCTGGGTCATGCACGCGGGGCAGTGGAAGTACAAGAACATTGATGTGCCAGTGAGCGGTGAAGCAGGCGCGATCTGTATTCCGGCCTGCAACCCGTGCGATCCTCACAACCTCTGCTACAACCCGAGCGATCCGCGGTGCAGTGGGTGCATCAAGCCCACGGCACCGAGAATCACGGCAGGTAACAACGCTTGTGTGGTGGGGCAACCATGCTCCGTCACGTTCAGCGTCGACAATGGCGTAGTACTCACCGTGACAACGCCACCCGGCATGACGGTCTCGGGAAACAATCCCGCGACTGCTTCGGGCACACCGACAGCAGAAGGAAAAATCCGCGCGAGCGGAGGAAACTCCTGTGGCAGTACGGTGACCGAAGTGCCAGTGACGAGTGGCTCTCAGCCGGACAAGAGTGTCAACATTGTGAAAACGATGGCTTCGAAGGAGTGCGCTCCTTCGGGTGGAACAGCAACGGCGGTCTTTACGATCGTTGTGACGAACACTTCACCCGTATCGGCTGGGGGTATCACCGTCAACGTGACGGATCAGATCACCCCATCATGCAACAAGAGCAACATCGTCCTTGGCCCCGCGCCGAGCTCGATCACGTACACCTGCGAAGGTGAATTCGGTGCCGGACAACGGACGAATACGGCGATTGCTTCGATTGTTGGATATTCCAACACGTCGACGTCGACATCGAACTTCGTTATCTCGGAGTGCTCGGATGTCTGCGAAGGTGTCGGTACTCCGTTGTTCTCATTCACGAAGAATGAATCGACAAATACTGCCGTGACGACGGCCAACCTCACCTTCCCTTCGGGGTTCACAGGTGTGGTCGCCGTTTCTCCGACTCCAGTGTCTGGCTTCAGTAGTGGCTCAGTCGTTTCTGGTGCGAGCAACAACTCCACCTACAATCGACCGGAATTCGGACAACAGCCGTTCGCGGTTGGTGCTGCGTGGTCGGTCAACAAGAATGGCCAGCAGTGCAAGTCGGGTTCGGCGAGTGTCAGTATCTCGCCGAAGTCGCAAACCTGCGAACAGCAGAATCCATTCTCGATCGACGATCCCACGATCGACGATCCCAACGGTGTCGCCAAGGCGACCGCAATCGTTCGCAACGGGACGGGAACTATCGTTCTCCTCGCGGCGTCCGACTTGGCGGAGTGCAACGGGAATGACCCAGACTACGTGAAGGCGTGGGACACGGACAATCCGTCCTGTGGCCACTCCGACACGTTGCAGGTTCAGTACTCTTTGAATCACCCATCGGAGTATTGGTGGGCGATTGTCTACCCGGGAGAATATGTCCCGGGGAGAACGGTCGGCACCAAGCGCACCGGCTGTATGCGTAACGTCTTCAACTCCTCGAGTTCGTCTCCCGATACGGAGAGCGGGCCGGAAGAGCAGGATCCGGAGGCTGAGAAGTTCAGCCTTCCATGGTTGGATCTTCTCAGCCCTGAGACGATCGAGCTCATGTACCGAGACCTGTATC
>CAYZIR010000007.1:0-45608 GCA_964478705.1 uncultured Candidatus Saccharibacteria bacterium | reverse complement strand
AAAATCGATGAACAATACGACTAGTGTTGATATCTATCTTTAATTTCTTTTATTCGGACGTATACTAGATTCATCGTTTATCTAATACATATGCCATCACGAACATCACAATCAAAACCAGCAGAGACCACAGCGCCATCGCCGACGATGCGACCTCGACAGAGCCGTAAGGGGCGTTACTTCGTAACAGTACTCGTTCTTATTCTTGCTCTCGTTGCGTATTATTTCTTCACGAAGTATCAAGAGCTCAAGGAAAATCCAAATGCCATCAGTGAGGCAGAAGCGGTTGAGCTTTCACTTGAAGTTGGAAAAATCATGGTGGTGCCAGAAGATGAGGTTCCAACCATTGCAACGGTTTCTGATCCAAAACTTCTTGAAGGCCAAGCATTCTTTAAAAACGCTAAAAAGGGCGACAAGGTTCTCATCTACTCGCAGGCAGGACGGGCAATACTCTACGACCCGGAAGCAAAAAAAATCATTGAAGTCGCTCCTATTGATAATGGGAGCACATCAGAAACGATTGAGACAGTAGAAACGGATAACGATACGTCACGCGAGACATCAGAGGAATAAGACGTAGACTGCGCAGGGGTTGGACTTCCTGCTATACTTCCAGAATATGAAGAGAGAGCACCTATTCCTCTCAATCCTTACCGGAGCCATTTTGATTGTGGCTGCGCTGATACCAGAGATACGCACTCCGATTGTTGACTTTTTTCGAGAAGGTAACGTTGAGGGCGCACGGTTTTCTGAATTTCGACTACCGAAGGGTTTTACGGTCTCAACCTTTGCTGAAAATGTACCGGATGTCAGAAATCTTATAGAAGATTCTCGTGGAACCATCATTGCCATACTTTCCGGAGAGGGGAAGATTATTGCTCTTCCAGATGAAGACAATGATCGTGAAGCGGACGCCACCATTGTCGTCACCAACGGACTCATAAATCCTAAAGGAACCGTTATACGCTGTAATGAAGAAGGAGAGAAATGTATGCTCTACGTCGCTGAAACCGATGCAGTGCGCTCATTCGCATATTATCCAGAAACATATAGTATCAGAGACCCAAAAAATCTTGTGTCACTACCTGACGGAGATGGAAGTCCTCGTGTTCGACGCGGTCTCATTCTCCACCCTGACGGTAAGCGTCTTCTTGTGTCGATAGGATCTTCGTGTGATTCCTGTTTCGAAGAAGATTCTCGGTATGCTTCAGTTCTTTCACTCGACCTTGCAACAAACGATCTTGCTACCTTTGCGACCGGTCTCCGTAATACGATTTTTATGAAGGTGCACCCAGAAACAAAAGAAATATGGGGGAGCGATCTTGGTCGTGAAGGCTTAGGGGATGATCTCCCACCAGATGAAGTTAATATTATTACGGAAGGTAATGACTACGGATGGCCGTTGTGCTATGGCGATAACATTCACGATACACTTTTTGATCCGGACTCCAAGAGCCCTTGCAAAGAACCTCTTATGACGCCGGCCAAGCTCTCTCTCCCTGCACACGTCACGCCGAACGGTCTCGGATTTATCCCCGAAGAAGGATGGCCTGAAGAATACTGGCATGACCTTTTGATTGCATATCGTGGGTCGGTATATCAAAACGTTCTCTCTGGGTATGAGGTGGTACGCGTTCCGCTTGATAAACATGGGCAACGTACAGGGCCAATCCGGCATTTTATGGAAGGATTTCTTACTGAGGCAGGTACAGTGATCGGCAGACCATCAGCGATTCTTGTGCAACCAAATGGGGTTGTATATGTGAGCGATGATAAGGCAGGAATAATTTATCGTATTACATACGAAGGGGAATAGAAATCTTTTGCGGTCCTTTATTCTCGAGGCGGATTTAGAAGACTGACGAGGTTGACCTGGGGTCATATGACGCTCATACTGCCTGTGAGTAGATATTATCGGCATTAACCCCACATCTATGGCCGATGAACCAAAGCAGGACGCACAGAACGATCTCGCAGAGGCAACAGCAGAAGGTGCTGTAGCTGCAGAAAAAGAAGTAGAGGCACGTGAAGATCTTCTTGAAGTAGCCGTTGAGGAGGCAGAAGAGAAAAAGGCTGAAGCAGAAGCAGCCGCAGAGGTTGTTGCAGACGCACCGAAAGAATAGTTTCAAAAACGAGCCCTCTGGGCTCGTTTTGCGTTGCAGGGTTTTTTAGATGGTATACTGAAGCGAACATTATTCACTAGCAACGAGTACAACTATGATAAATATTGCCCTCAAAGGACTGCACATGGATATAACCCCAGCAATTCGAGAGTACACTGAGAATAAAGTTCGAATGCTTGAAAAGTTTCTTCATGCGAACGAAGAGGATATTTATATAGAAATTGAACTCGGGAAAACAACAGGGCATCATCAAAACGGCGATATCTTCCGCGCGGAAATGACCCTGATTGCACCGCGGATAACACTTCGCACCGAAGCGCAAAAAGTAGATCTCTATGCTGCAATTGATGCGGTAAAAGATGAACTTGCAGAAGAATTAAAAAAACAAAAAAACCGAAAGGAAACGCTAATGCGAAAAGGAGGACGCATGATCAAAGATGTCATGCGACGAATCGGTTTTAGTGAATAAGAGAAGTTCACTCACGGGCAAAGAGATCGTATGCCATCTCTTTACGTCCCTCTGGTATGACGCGAGTGATGACGAGCGTTCCGTCGGATGAAAGTATTGCATCGGCAATGATGACGCGGGTCTTTTTGCCGTGTTTTTCCGTGAAGAAATATGGTCGTGGGTGAATAGCATATGCACAAATTTTCTGGTATGCGTCTTTTCCTCGTTCGGTAATATTAATAAGACCATCGTCCTTTGATAGTTTTGAACAATATGTTGCCTGGGTGTCGTCCTGCTCCGTTGGAGTCAGTAGCCCATTCGTATAAGCAAGCAAGGTCTCAGTCAGAAGTACTGCACCTTCATGTGCCAAAATCGGATAGAGTTTTTTTGCTGACATCGGCCATTCACTCATAACCTGGGGAATGGATTTTTTCTGTGCAAGCACAGGGCCATGATCCATTGCTTCATCGAGGAGCATGATCGACACTCCGACATCAGCAGGATTTTCTTCATGGAGAATTTGAGATTCAATTGGCGACGGTCCACGGTGCTTCGGAAGGAGTGAGGGGTGCATATTAATGATTCCATATGGTGTCATCGTAAGGATTTCTTTTGGCAAGATTTTGCCGTACGCAACGACAACAAAAATATCCGCCTGGATCGCTCGCAGTGTTTCAATGAGCTCGGGGTCTTTCAATGTGGCTGGCGTTACGGTTGGGACAGCATGTTCGTCTGCCCATACTCGTACTGGAGTCGGTGATACATGTCGACCACGCCCACGAGGCTTATCAGGCGCTGTCACAATCAATGCGGGAATAAGTCCTTTTGCTGAAAGTTCTATGAGCGATACAACAGCTATATCAGGCGTGCCAAAGAATACAAATCTCGGAGTCTTCATGATCGTTGTTTAGCGAACGTGGCGAGGTATGTATCGCGTTCTTCAAGGGGAATTTCGTGAAGATTTTTTGCTGAGTCGATAAAGAGAATTCCGTTTAAGTGGTCGGTTTCGTGTTGAAATATATGTGCAAGCAATCCGCTTCCTCCAATGGTAAACCGTTTGCCATGCTCATCATATGCTCGTATCTTTGCTTTTTTTGAACGATGTACTTCGCCGTAGAGAAACCGAACCGAAAGACATCCTTCCTCAAGCCACACTTTTTCTTTTGAAAGAGTCAATAACTCGGGATTGATAAATACTCGGTCGGGCGGGATGACGTCGCTTGTTTTTTTCTTAAACACGAAACCTGCAACCACAAATATGCGCAAAGGAACACCAATTTGTGGCGCTGCAATAGCAACACCGTCAGGTTCTTTTGCTAGTGCGGTTTTCATGCGTTCTATAATTTTCCCAAGCTCCTTCCCAGGAATATCAGCAAGCGACACCGGGGATGCGGTGCCACGAAGTACGGGGTTTCCTTCTTGGACGATATCGGTCATTACGGCAAGTATACGATGTTTTTTTGATGAGGACGAGGCATATTTTATGGTATGGTACGCCTATGCAAGGGCACGGACTCAAAGTATATGTCGGTATGAGTGGGGGTGTGGACAGTTCAGTGTCGGCAGCACTTCTCAAAGAGGCAGGATACCAGGTCACAGGTGTCTTTATTAAGACGTGGTACCCGGATTTTCTTGAATGCTCGTGGCGGGATGAACGTGACGATGCTCTTCGTGTTGCAGCGACGCTCGGCATTCCTTTTGAGACACTTGATCTCGAAGATGCGTACCGTACAGAAGTCGCCGAGTATATGATTCGAGAATATACGCTCGGGCGGACGCCGAACCCGGATGTTATGTGCAATAAGCACGTGAAGTTCGGGGCATTTTATGAGTACGCGAGAAAGCAGGGAGCGGATAGAATTGCAACAGGACACTATGCTCGGATACAAGAGATGCGAGAGGATGTATCTTCACACGAGCCCCGTATCCCGTATCCCGCATCCCACCGACTCCTTGCAGGTGTCGATACCAACAAAGACCAAAGTTACTTCCTCTGGACGCTCTCACAAGATGTTCTTGCACATACACTTTTCCCAATTGGTGATCGCACGAAAGCTGACGTGCGGGAAGAAGCACGGAAACGCTCTCTTCCTGTTGCAGATAAAAAAGATAGTCAGGGAGTCTGTTTCCTTGGAGATGTTGATATGAAAGAGTTCATACGACGCTCAGTCACTGTGACTCCCGGTGACGTTATAACAGTCAGTGGTGATGTTATCGGAAAGCATGATGGCGCAATACTCTATACGCTTGGCGAGCGTCGTGGTTTTGAGGTGACCAAAAAGAGTCCGACCGACGGGCCGTGGTATGTTGTCGCAAAAGATATTTCAAAAAATACTCTTACAGTATCTCAGCGCGAGAATATCGATGCTGAAATTACATCAGTTGTTCTTGAGCAAGTGAACTGGATTTCTGGGGAAGCGCCATCGGCAGATAGGGCGTATGCCTGTCGTTTCAGGTATCGTCAACCTCTGCGCCCTTGTCGTTTGGAGTCTGTCGCAGGCGTGTTTGAAGTTTTTTTCGACACCCCGCAGGAATTTGTTGTTCCAGGGCAATCGTTGGTTATCTACGACGGGGACGAGCTTGTCGGTGGAGGTGTTATCGCTTCCACAAAAAAGCTTTAGCGCAGGTGCAACACTTGCTTAAAAGCTGTCATTGAACTCCTTTCAATACAGAGACGCACTATGTATACTTTTGGTATACCACAAATATATGAGTACTATCCGAACACTTCTTGTTACACTCGTTCTTATTGTCATTCTTTTTCTCATTATTACCCTTACAGGGAAATCGGTGGAAGCACCGACTCTATCGGATCTCACTACCGCATCATCGAGTGATGTGGTTGCATCATCGACACAGCCAGCAACACCCCCAGAAGAGACAAAGCCGACGACCATGGTGGTGACTGATGTATACAAAAACGGCGTTCACAAATACTCATTCGATGCATTTCTCCCAACACCCTGTCACAAATTGTCTCCTGGTGATGCTACGATTCGTGAGTCATTCCCTGAACAAGTCGGTCTTTCGTTTGCAATTATTCCACCACCCGCAGGCACAATATGTGCACAAAGCATTTCGCATGTTCTCGTTTCAATAAACGTGCCAGCAAGTGAAAATGCGGTACTCTCATCAATTCGTATAGGTGATTTGTCTCTCGATTTTACACTTACACGCACATACTAAATCATGCTCATAACGAAACTCGACGGTACGCGCGAAGAATTCAGTCCACAAAAACTCATGCGTTCGCTTTTTAATGCGGGTGCACGTGATGATGTTGCGCGAGAAATTGTAAACCGTATTGAGCAGGAAGTGACAGACGGTATGAGTACTTCTCATATTTATAAACATGCGCGCAAATTGTTGCGCATGCATACCGACCATCCGGTCGCTGCGCGGTATTCATTGAGACGCGCCGTGCTCGATCTTGGTCCATCAGGGTATCCATTCGAAAATCTTCTCGGTGAAGTGTTTAAACGACAAGGTTATCACGTAGATGTTGGAACGATGATTGAAGGTAAGTGTGTTTCGCACGAAATCGATGTGCTTGCACGAAATGACAAGAAACTCATCCTCGGTGAGGCAAAGTTTCATAATAATCAGTGGTTTAAAACTGATGTGAAGGTCGCGCTCTATATCCATGCGCGCTTTCTCGATTGTGAAGCAGCGAATTTTAGTGGTATGTGCCCCCCGAACGGAAAAGCAGAATCATGGCTTCTCACGAATACCAAGTTCACTGACATGGCTATCAAATATGGCAGGTGCGTTGGTATCACCATGATTGGATGGGGATACCCAGAAAAGGGGAATGTGCAGGATTTGATTGAGCAGACCGGCCTTCATCCGCTCTCATGTCTCACCACATTATCTACAAAAGAACGTCAAGCGTTGTATCAAAACGGTGTTGTCCTCTGTAAGTCAATTACCGACAATCCCAACATTCTCGAAACTGTTGGGGTGACAGGAAAAAAAGTGGAAAACATACTGACTGAAGCACACAAGCTCTGTGGTATCGTATAGCCATGACGATTACAGCACTTTCGCACGTATTCAGGGGACGAAACGGCATGATCTTGGGAGGCGTTGCACTTGTAGCGCTCATTGCTGTACTGATTGGTACGCAAAATTCTGATGTGTCAGAAGTCGCGGTCGATGATGCAACAGTCGCGACAACCACCATTGCTTCAACAACATTCGGCATGCAAGGAATCATCACGGCGAATGCGACCGATGATGTTCGTGTTGGGGATCAAAAAGCAGGAGATGCCGTTGTTCTTGAGCGTGTGTCGCTTTCTCGTCCAGGATGGATTGCTATTCGCGAGGAAATAGCTGGACAACCAGGCAACATTCTTGGCGCCGCATGGTTTGGCGCTGGCGTGCACGAAGGTGTCGTACCATTGCTCCGAGAAACAAAGCCAGGCGCAACATACAATGCGTTCATATTCGCAGATGATGGTGATAAACAATTTAATAATCTCAAAGATGTTCCCGTGACGCGTGATGGTCTTCTATTACTCATGCGTTTTGATACAGAATAATATGGCATTTGAACCTTTTATGATGAGCGCAACAATGAACGTGCTCGTCGCATTACTCCTCGGAATGTTGCTCGGTGTTGAACGCACACTCGCGCATAAAACAGCAGGGCTTCGTACTTATGGGTTGGTCTCGATGGGATCCGCACTTTTTATCGTCGTTGCCCAAGCTGTGGGAGCGCAAACGCTCTCGGTTGACGGGAGCGATGTGATGCGTGTTGTTGCCGGCGTAATCACGGGCTTAGGATTCCTTTGTGCAGGCGTCATTATGCTTCGTGATCAGACGATTGTAGGACTCACCACAGCAGCGGGGCTCTGGGTTGCTGCCGGAGTGGGTATTGCGGCAGGATTCGGGCTCTACACGCTTGCACTTTTCACGACGTTCCTTACACTCCTTACCTTTACGATATTCTGGTTCATTGAGCGCGGTGTTTCAAAGATTGTGGATAAGTAGGTGAGGAAATTGACTTTTTAATTTGAATATGTACAATTTTGAACAGAAAGGAGGGGAACCTCGAATGACAAAAGGCGAGAAGACAATCGCATTCGACAACAAAGTCTTGAATCTAATCTCGGGGGATCGATCGATCCCCATGTCGGAAATTGGCAAAAAGTTGCCTTTCAAGGATCGGCCGAAGCTAAGCCAAACCCTCCAGTTCCTCAAGCGGGAAGGATACATCCACGGTGAGTACAACGGAACCGAGGAAGAATCCTTCCGTCGAGCAGTCCGCTAAGCCCCCAGAGTTCTCGGGGGCTTTTTTTATTCTCGCCATGCTACAATCCGATGGATGGCATACACACGATATCTCAAAAATTTTGATCCGAGCTCAAACGATCCATTCAAGCTCTCGCGCAGTAAGATTGATATGTTCGTCGAGTGCCCACGCTGTTTTTATCTTGACCGCCGTCTTGGCGTCTCGCGCCCATCGATGCCGGGCTTCACCTTAAACGTCGCGGTTGACCACCTTCTTAAGAAAGAATTTGATACGCACCGTGCGAAAGGCGAACCGCACCCAATGATGGAGCGCTACGGTATTGATGCAATCCCATTTGATCATCCCGAGCTTGATGTGTGGCGGGAGAACTTCAAGGGCGTCCAAGCGGTCTTTGAACCAGCAAACTTTTTGATTACCGGGGCGGTTGATGATGTGTGGGTGAATCCGAAAGGAGAACTCCATGTGGTTGACTACAAGGCGACCAGCAAGGCGGAAGACCCGAACCTCGATGGTATTTGGCAACAGGGATACAAGCGTCAGATGGAGATCTATCAATGGCTTCTTCGACAAAATAAATTTGATGTCTCGAATACAGGATACTTTGTCTATGTGAACGGAAAGAAAGACCGAGAAGCGTTTGATGCGCGACTCGAATTTGATGTACACGTGATTCCATACACCGGCAACGGCGATTGGATTGAACCAACACTGATGCGTGCAAAGGAGTGTCTGATGGGTGAGACGATCCCTGAAATCGGTGAGCGTTGTGAGTACTGTCCGTATCGCGATAACGCGGGAAAAGCATTTCGCACGATGCTTTTACAAGAAAAGAAAAAATCAACCGATGAAGGCAAGCTCTTTTAACGGAATGCAAACACCCTTCGCACAGAAGGTGTATGCAATCGTCGCAAAAATCCCAAAAGGCATGATGATGACCTATGCGGGAGTTGCAAAGAAAGCAGGGAAGCCGGGTGCCTCGCGTGCGATTGGTACCATCATGAGTAAAAATCGCGACAAGCGTGTACCGTGTCATCGCGTGATTCGTTCCGATGGTGGCATGGGCGGATATGCCTTTGGTGGTGTTGCGAAAAAGCGTGCAATTTTGAAGAAGGAGGGTGCTCTTCGCTCATAAGGTGCGATGTGGAAGTTCAACTCCCAATTGGGAATCGAACTTCCACAGAATTGACTTTTTCATAAAATACGTTATTCTCCTTTCAGAACTGAACGGCTGTGCGACTACTCGTGCGCCGAGAGAGGAGAATCGCATATGGCTTTGCAAGAGACGATTGTTCGAATGCCGAACCCGCCTGTTGGCGTCGAGTTCGATTTGGCGGTGGAAGATTGGATGGGGTACGTAGGAAGCTTCTGTAGTATGGCGTCGTTGAGTAGTATGTTCGGTCTAAAGCCGCTTGCTCTTGGCGTACCAACGGAAACCAAGGGTCGATTCAAGCTGGTGTTCGGCAAGGCATCGATCGAAAAGGAAGGAGTGACCCCGCACTACTTCTGGCTTCGGGTTTTTGACAAACAGTATTACCGAGATGATGGGTATCGGGCCGCGCTTCGTCGGGCTTGTTACACCGACGGCCAGCAGGAATACTTCCCTGTTCTCACCTTATCGAGTGAAGAGTATTTCACTAAAGAACAGCTCGAGAGGGAAGAATCCCGACTTCTTTGGCTGGTCAAGGTTCCGTGAGTTCTCAGCGCTCTTTTTCGCTCCCTCCGCCCCGCGTGTCGTAAGACCACGCGGGGCTTTCTTGTTTAATAAACCAGCACCTAGAACCTAGCACCTAGAAGCTGTATACTGCCCTCATGGCCTATTCATTCAATTCATTTAAAGAGAAACTCGCAGGGGTTTCTGAATGGCTCGCAAAAGAGCTTTCTGCTGTGACGACCGGACGCGCATCAATCGCGCTTCTTGAAGGTATTCGTGCTGAATCCTACGGCTCAATGATGCCAATCAACCAGCTTGCCAATATGACGGTTGAGGACGCTCGAACGATTCGTATCGTTCCGTGGGCATCCGATACACTCCAGGCGATTGATCGCGCACTCCGTGAAGCGAATCTCGGATTCTCGGTGTCTGGTGATGAGAAGGGTATTCGTGTGGTGTTCCCTGAACTCACCGGAGAAACCCGAGAGAAATATGCGAAAGTGGTTGGAAAGAAACTCGAAGAAGCGCGCATCTCTGTGCGTGCGCTCCGTGAAGAAGTGTGGACTGACATTCAAAAACAAGAAAAAGATGGTGGTATGAGCGAAGATGATAAATTCAAAGCGAAAGAAAACATGGAAGCGCTCGTTAAAGACGCGAACGAGAAACTTGAAGCTACGGCAAAGAAAAAAGAGGACGATATTCGCGCAGTGTAACGAATCCGCATGTCATTCATTATTTTCATCGTTTTACTTGCACTTTTGATTCTCGTGCACGAGCTCGGGCATTTTCTCTCGGCCAAATCGGTTGGTGCGCGTGTGGATGAATTCGGCATTGGATTCCCCCCACGCCTCTACGCATGGAAGAAAGAGGGAAGCGAAACCACCTACTCAATCAACTGGATTCCATTCGGTGGTTTCGTGAAAATTCTTGGAGAGGACGGTGCATCTGAACTGACTCCAGAAGAGAAGCGCGTATCGCTCGATAGTAAAAATCCATTGCAAAAAATTTGGGTTCTCTCAGCGGGAGTCATTTTCAATGCATTGTTCGCTTGGATTATATTTTCACTTTCATTCATGAGCGGTCTTCCGTCTGTTGTCACACCTGACACGAAAGGTGTCGTCGGCACAACGGAAGTGACGATTCTTGAGGTGGCACAAGGTTCTCCGGCAGAAGAAGCGGGCATCATAGCCGGAGATATTATTGTGTCGTTTGACGATGGAATGACCGACTGGATAGGTCCTGTCGATGTTGAAGATGTACAAACATTTATTGGTGGGCATTCAGATCGCACGATCACTCTTGAAATCAATAGGGGTGGCAATCAACAATTTATTGACGTTATTCCAGAAACGGGTATTGTGCCTGGCCGTGGCGCTATCGGTGTCTCGCTTGATCTCGTTGGCATTGTGAAGCTTTCTCCTCTCTCTGCGATTGCGGAAGGAGGCAAGACGACGTTACGATTCATTGGTGCGACAGTGACCGGTCTGTATCATCTCATTGCTAACGCACTTACTGGCAATGGAAGCCTTTCTGATGTGTCGGGGCCTGTTGGTATCATCGGCATGGTGGGGGATGCAAGCGAACGCGGGTTCATGGCGATTCTCACGTTTGCAGCCGTTATTTCAATCAACCTTGCAGTCATCAATCTCATTCCATTTCCTGCGCTCGATGGTGGGCGTATCCTCTTTGTCCTCCTTGAAACAATCACACGACGCAAATTACCTATCCAAGCAACACAATGGATGAATCTCATTGGATTTTCTATTCTCATCATCCTCATGGTCGTCATCACGGTGCATGATGTTATACAATTGGTCTCATAGTGTATGACGATAACTAAACAATCACAGCTTTTCACAAAAACACGACGCGAAGCGCCATCTGATGAGGTTGCAAAAAACGCACAGCTTTTGATTCGTGCTGGCTATGTCCATAAAGAAATGGCCGGTGTGTACGACCTTTTGCCGTTAGGTTTTCGGGTTGTCGATAAGATAAATAAAATCATCCGAGAAGAAATGAATGCAATTGGCGGACAAGAACTCTTTCTCTCAACACTGCAAGACCCTGAGACCTGGAAAAAAACGGATCGATGGGGCAGTGATAAAGTGGATGTATGGTTCACAACAAACCTCGCGAGTGGCGGTGAATTAGGTTTAGGCTTCACACACGAGGAACCATTGACGACATTGATGAAAGACCACATCTCTTCGTACCGTGATCTTCCATGTTCGGCGTATCAAATTCAGACAAAATTCAGGAACGAAGCGCGAGCAAAATCAGGTATTATGCGCGGACGTGAGTTTTTGATGAAAGATTTGTATTCGTTTTGTGCTGATGAAGCCCAACATCAAGTATTTTATACTAACGCGCAACGCGCATATGCAAATGTATTTAAACGATTGGGTCTTGGTGATAAAACGTATATGACATTCGCGTCGGGTGGTAGTTTCTCAAAATACTCACATGAATTTCAGACCGTGTGCGATGCGGGCGAGGATCTTATTTACGTTGATGAAGAAAAGAATATTGCAATTAATAAGGAAGTGCTTACAGATGACGTATGTGCAGACCTTGGTGTAAAGAAAGAAAATCTTGTTGAAAAGAAAGCAGTGGAAGTTGGAAACATTTTTTCGCTCGGAACCCGCTTCTCAGATGCGATTAATCTCCTTTTTACTAACGAAGCAGGTGAACGTGTTCCCGTTGTTATGGGGAGTTATGGTATCGGTCCAACTCGGTTAATGGGAACAATTGTTGAAACACTTGCAGATGAAAACGGCATCGTATGGCCTACATCGGTTGCTCCATACCAGGTGCATCTTATTACGCTCGATGCGGACAAGGAGAGTGGTGCGTATCAAGAAGCGTTGAGACTTGCCACAAAGCTTGATGAAGCGGGTATCGATGTACTATGGGATGACCGCGACGCACGCGCCGGAGAGAAGTTCGCCGATGCCGATTTGCTCGGTATGCCACTTCGGGTGGTGCTTTCAGAAAAATCGCTTACCGCAGGAGGCGTTGAAGTGAAGGTGCGGGGAACCGGCGAAACAAGTATCGAATCGGCCGAGACATTCCTTGCCCGATTTATATAGTGGTATCCCCAACAACCCCAAAAACACCGCCTGTCAAACCTATCCGACAGGCGGTGTTCTGTTACAATAGACCCACTGTATGTGGGAAAAACTGAAGCAAAAACTTCAGAGCTTTGTCTCTGACGATATCGGCGTTGATCTTGGTACCGCCAATACACTCGTCTATGTTCGCGGCCGCGGCATCATCATCAACGAACCAACGGTTGTTGCGGTCAACAACAAGACCGGACAAGTGGTTGCGGTAGGCAACGAAGCAAAGCGAATGCTTGGACGCACACCTGAGCATATCGCAGCGATTCGTCCGCTCGAAGGCGGTGTGATCTCTGACTTTGAAGTCACTGAAGAGTTTCTCGCGCATCTCGTACGCCGTGCACAAGGTGATAGCAAAAAGATTCTTGGTCCGCGCGTCGTGATTGGCGTACCGTTTGGAACAACCAACGTCGAGCGCCGCGCGGTGCGTGACGCAGCTCGAAACGCTGGTGCACGCGAAACATACATTGTTGAGCAACCAATGGCAGCCGCGCTTGGTATCCGCCTTCCAATCGACGATGCGAGCGGCAGTATGATCGTCGACATCGGTGGCGGTACGACCGATATCACCGTCATCTCGCTTTCCGGTGTGGTCAATGGCAAGAACATCAAGATTGCTGGTGATCGCTTCAATTCCGACATTATCAGCTACGTCCGTGACGAATTTAAGATCCTCATTGGTGAGCGTACTGCCGAGGACCTCAAAATGACCGCAGGGGCTATTTTGGCTGAAGAAAAGCCTATCGAGGTGACCATCCGTGGTCGAGACCTTATTACCGGCCTTCCGCGTGAGGTTGTGGTGACCGATGCCGATGTTCGTGAGGCACTCGCGACATCGATCGACACGCTTGTTGAATCGATCAAAGAGGTTCTCGAAACCACGCCGCCCGAAGTGGTCTCTGATGTGATGCGCCGCGGCATCTATCTTGTCGGTGGTGGTGCGTTGATCCGCGGTCTCGATGTGTTTCTTTCTGAGTGGCTCAAAGTCCCTGTCTATATTGCGGATGATCCGCTCACTGCTGTTGCTCGTGGAACCGGTCTTGTCGTCGAAGAGACCGAGCGCTATCGTGACATCATCGTAGATGAAGAACATGCGCTTCCTCCAACCGCGTAGACATCGGACATTCCGTCCATCATATCTTGCGACAGCGCTTGCGGTATTCGCGGCGCTTCTTATCGCTATCATCCAGCCGCATTGGCTCGATGTTCTTTTTCTTGAAGCATCGGGTGGGATGTTCAGCGCAAGCGCAGCGATCACCGACAGTGCTGACGGCGTGGGTACGCGTCTTACGAGCAAGCGCGAGCTTGAAGCAGAAAACGATGCGCTGCGCGAAGAAAATATCCGTCTCACGCTTCGCGCAGCGCTTTATGAAGAATTGAAGGCAGAACGAGATCGGCTGTATGATCGTTTTGGCCGTTCAACAAGCACCGCGGGAGTGCTTGCACGTATCATCGCTGCACCATCTCGATCACCGTACGATGTTGTACTCATTGATGCGGGATCAAGCGATGGAATCGCGGTGGGGGATGAGGCGTGGTTCGACATCACACTCATGCTCGGTACGGTCGAAAGCGTGAGTCCCCACGCTGCGCGCGTTCGGCTCTTCTCATCACCTGGAGTTGAAACGCACGTCTCTGTCAGTGGAACGAGCACGGCGCTCTTCACGGCAACAGGTGTTGGCGGAGGTGCATTCGAGCTCAGTATTCCAAAAGATATCGCCGTAGAGAAAGAAGCAGCACTCATGCTTTCTGGCGAAGGTCATGGCGTGCTCGGATTCGTCAAAGAGGTCACAACGCATGATACTGATTCGTTCCAAACCGTGCGCGCGATTCTGCCGATCAACCTCTTTGAAGCACGCGAGGTTTTGATAAGGACGAGAGGAGACAAGGACGACAGGACGGAATAATCTTGAGGCTTTTCTTTTATCCCGTCCTCTCGTCCTTACGTCCTCTTGATAACACTATGCACATCCGCATCATCACGCTCATTGTCCTAACCATTGGAGCATTCATCGCGCCGTGGTGGAGTGTGGCACTTGGGCTTGCGATATGTGCCATTGCATATCGAAATTTCTTAGAAGGCCTCATTCCTGCGCTTATTCTCGACGTTCTCTACGGCGCACAGCCGCTCTTTGGTATTCCTGGTTTTTTGACGGTGATGATAGCTGTCCTTATTCTCCTCTCCCTTTGCTCTGAAGGGTATATTCGCGGCCATGTTCGTATTTAGATTGTTCAAAAAAAGATCTGTGCAGGAGATTGCACCGGACGAGATATTTCTCGACTCGCACAACTCACCAAACTTCGATCGCCATCAATTTGAGGGCCGTATCGAGCGTCCAATTGGGCGCACTGCACTCTCAATCTTTTCGATATCGCTCATTGTTGTGGCACTCGGGCTACTCTACAAGACATTCTCACTCCAGATTGTAAACGGGGACGAATATCGCGAACAAGCAGAACAGAATCGTCTTGCTCATTCAATATTGTTTCCTGACCGCGGTGTCATCTATGATTGCACTGGTGAATTGCTCGCATGGAACGAGCTTTTTGATGAAGCGACGTCATCAGAAGAAACGCACGACTTTGCGCACCGTGGATATTCCACAACGACCGGAATTGCGCACGTGGTTGGCTTTGTCTCATATCCAAAGAAAGATGATCTGGGATTCTATTTTCAAGAAGATGTTATTGGAGTCTCGGGAATTGAAAAGGTTCACAATGACCTTCTTGCGGGCGTTCGCGGAACAAAGATCTTGGAAGAGGATGCGCGTGGTGAAATCCTTTCTGAATCCGTCATCGATCAGCCCGAGGCAGGGAAGGCGCTCACTTTGAGCATTGACTCAGCTGTCGAGAACCAGCTCGGCACCTTTATGAAAGAGCTCGCCGCCGATGTTGGATTTGCGGGCGGAGCGAGCGTGATCCTCGACGTACGCACTGGAGAAATCCTCGCGCTCGTGAGTATCCCTGATTATGACCCGAATGCGGTGGCGAGCGGTGATGTAGAAGCACTCAGTCGTTATGAGTCCGACCCCACAACACCGTTCCTTAACCGCGCGATCGGCGGACGCTACACCCCGGGTTCAATCATCAAGCCGTTCATCGCAATCGGCGCGCTTTCAGAAAAGATTATCTCTCCCGAGAAGGAAATCTTCAGTGATGGTGCGCTTCGCATCCCGAACCCATACGACCCCGACAATCCGACCATCATGAAGGACTGGAAGGCGCATGGATGGACCGATGTCCGTCGCGCGCTTGCAGTGTCGTCTGACGTTTACTTTTATACCGTGGGCGGAGGGTTTGGTGACCAAAAAGGTCTTGGTATCGACCGAATCGATGAATATGTCCGCATGTTCAAGATTGGAGAGCCGACGGGCATCGATTTGCCCGGTGAGGTTGAGGGTACGATTCCAACGATTGCGTGGAAGAAAGAACTTTTCCCCGATGATCCATGGCGCGTCGGTGATACGTACAACACATCGATCGGTCAGTATGGTTTTCAAGTCACACCGATCCAAATGGCGCGTGCTGTTGCCGCCATCGCGAATGATGGGTTGCTCGTAACCCCACATCTCATTGCGGGCGCTGAAACAGATGTCGAACGGATTGACGTGGACACCGAGGTGCTTCAGATCGTGCGCGAAGGTATGCGTATGGCGGTCACCGAAGGTACTTCTCAGGCTTTGAAATATGAAGACTTCGCGATCGCAGCAAAGTCCGGTACTGCCGAGCTCGGTGTGAGCAAGCAAAAAGTCAATTCATGGCTCGTTGGTTTTTGGCCCTACGAGAACCCTCGTTTTGCCTTTGCCACCGTCATGGAGCGGGGTCCGGTGACCAACTTGGTCGGTTCGGCTTCCGTCATGCGCCGTTTGCTCGATTGGATGCGAATCTATACACCGCAGTATTTGGAATAGGTTTACAAAATACTCAAAATCTATGGCGCAGAGCGGAGTGGATCCATGTTTTTCCGAGCCTGCGAGGACAAAACATGGACCACGGAGCGAAAGTCATACTTTTTGCGTAAGGGCCTTCTTCAAAAGTAACCCCCAGCCCCCTTTGACTTTTATCTCGGTTACGTCTAGAGTGAGGCGTCAAAACAATCATTCAATCGTATGAACGAGGAAAAAGCATATCTCACAAAAGAAAAACACGCAGAGCTCACCACTGAATTGCAGACGCTCATCACGGTTCGCCGTCCCGAGATCGCAAAGCAGCTCGAGTATGCTCGCTCGCTCGGAGATCTCTCTGAGAACGCTGAATATCAGCAGGCTCGCCAGACACAAGGTGAGATCGAGTCGCGCATCAAACACCTTACCCGTATCCTCAAAGATGCTGAGATCGTCAAGCTTCACCACAGCGACAGTGTTGCGGTAGGTTCAACAGTTACTGTTAAGCGTAAAGGTGATGATGAAGAGCGCACCTTTAGCGTTGTGGGTTCTGAAGAAGCAGATACGACGCTCGGCCGCATCTCACTCAACTCACCGCTCGGTGAGGCTATGATGGGCAAGGTCAAAGGCGACACATTTACCTTTGTTGCTCCCAACGGTAAGAAGATTGAGTACACCGTCTTGAAGATTGGCTAGCCCGAAAGGGTTCTTGGCCTTTTACGCCTTTGGCTGTAAGCTAGAGGCTAATCTTTTATGTCCCTCGACGAAATCCGTAACGACCGTCTCAAGAAGCTTGCGCTCCTCAAAGAACGAGGGGTTGATCCATATCCTGCGAGCTCGAATATCACCACGACACTTGGCGAACTTGCTACGTCTTTTGACGATGCTGTTGCTGCAGAAAAGCCGGTAACTGTTGGTGGTCGTGTCATGTCCATTCGTGAGCATGGCGGCACAATCTTTGCTGATCTTTTTGATGGAACAGGGAAGATCCAGGGTTACATCAAGTCTGATGTTCTCGGTGAAGAACAGTTTTCTTTCTTTTCACAAACAGCTGATGCCGGTGACTTCATCGAACTCTCTGGTGTTCCAACACGCACCAAGCGAGGTGAAGCGAGTGTTCTCGTTTCTTCATGGCGAATGCTTTCCAAATCACTCCGCACGCTTCCTGAAAAATGGGTAGGCCTCACTGATCCTGAAGAGCGTTTGCGTAAGCGTTATCTCGATATCCTTGGTAACCCTGACCTTCAGGATCTTTTCAAAAAGAAGGCAAAGTTCTGGGATGTGACTCGCTCATATCTCAAAGACCGCGGATTCCTCGAAGTAGAAACACCAACACTCGAAATTACAACGGGCGGTGCTGAAGCGCGACCGTTCAAGACACATCACAACGATTTTGATCTGGATGTCTTCATGCGCATCTCTATTGGTGAATTGTGGCAGAAGCGTCTCATGGCTGCCGGCTTTTTGCGCACATTCGAAATCGGACGCGCTTATCGCAACGAAGGTTCGAGCCCTGAACACGTCCAGGAATTCACGAACATGGAGTTTTATGCTGCATACATGAACTTTGAAGAGGGCAAGGCTCTTGTTCAAGAGTTGTATCGAACGCTCGCAACGGAAGTTTTTGGTACGACAAAGTTCGAAACTCGAGGTCACACCTTTGATCTTGCTGATGAATGGAAGGAACTCGACTACGTATCAACTGTTGAAAAGATGACTGGCGTGAACGTACTTGAATCATCTGAAGACAATCTCAAAAAGAAACTTATTGAACTTGGTGTCACATTTGATGGAACGACGCGTGAGCGTTTGACGGACAGCCTTTGGAAGTACTGTCGCAAGCAGATCTCAGGTCCTGCATTCCTCGTGAATCACCCTAAGCTCGTTGCACCACTTTCAAAAGAGAATCCCGACGATTCGCGTCTCACCAAGATGTTCCAAGTGATCATCGCAGGAAGCGAGATTGGCCGTGCTCATGTCGAGCTTAACGATCCTATCGACCAAGCAGCTCGCTTTGCGGCTCAGGGCGAGCTTATCGAACGGGGAGACGAAGAGGCCATGATGCCTGATACAGAATTCGTCGAAATGATGGAATATGGTATGCCACCAACCTTTGGTTTTGGCTTTGGTGAGCGCCTCTTCTCTTTCTTTGTTGATAAACCTATCCGTGAGACTCAGCTCTTCCCGTTGATGAAACCAAAAATCAATTAGAGACAGATTGACAAACAAAACTTAAGAGCGTACTTTTCGAAATAGGAACCCTTGCTCTATTAACTAACTGGGTTCAGGAGAAAAAGTGGAACCGAGAGAAACTTTTACCCACGAATGGCACTGTGAGTGCTCGGGGCATGTCAGCTTCACCTCCATGGAGGGGCAGGACTTCCAGAAGACGGGGGAACAACATCACGACATCTTCCTGGCTCAACAGAAGGCTCAGGGGCTGACTCCGAAACCCTGTGGAAACTTCTACGTCCAGTAAGCTTCCCTGTATCAAACAAAAGACACCCACCTGCTAGCTGATAGTAGGCGGGTGATTGTTTTATGGGACAAAAAGCACCGCTTTTCAAGGCGGGCTTTTTGTTTTGTGCTTATGTTTTAGGCCATCAAAGTGGATAACTGTGTTTGTGTCTGGGGAGGGGTGGGATAAAATGGAGAACAAGTGGGACAAAGTGGGAAATTCGGAATCGACCGGTTTCCCGCTCTGTCATATCTCGAAATTATTTCCATGCTCATCGGCGAATACAAACATTCACTCGACGACAAGAAGCGCCTCTCGCTTCCTTCGAAGTTCCGTACAGAACTTGGTAAGAAGCTTGTGGTCACGCGTGGTCTCGAAAAGTGTTTGTTCGTGTATTCGCAGAAGGAATGGAAAAGTATTTCGGAGCGATTGTCCGAGCTTGGCATGGGTCAGGCACAGACGAGAGGATTTGCACGCTTCATGCTTGCAGGGGCGGTCGAGGTCGATGTCGATTCAGCGGGGCGCATTTTATTGCCGGACTTTTTGAAATCATTTGCAGGATTGACTGCGTCAGTGGTCTTGGCAGGTGTCGCAAGTCGGGTCGAGATCTGGAATGAGAAATCGTGGAGCGATTACAAGCGTCGTATCGAAAAAGAGGCGGACACGCTTGCGGAGAATCTTGGAGAAATTGGGGCGATTTAACACAATCACGAATTCATGCGAATGACACGAACAATCGTTAGGGTCATTCGGATGCATTCGCAGAAGATATAAGAAAGGCGCGTATGCATATTTCTGTTCTTTTACATGAAGTACTCGAAGGTCTCTCGATTCGCGAAGGCGACATAATCGTCGATGCGACCGTCGGAGGCGCCGGCTACACGAAAGCATTCTGCGAGCGTGTTGGCGCATCAGGCAAGGTCTATGGCTTTGATGAAGATCGCGCTGCGCTCGAGCGTGCGAACAAGATCTGTTTTGGCTATCAGTTCGTACCGTGCGAAGGAAACTTCCGTGCAATGAAAGAGGTTCTTGCGACGAAAGGGGTCACTTCCATTGATGGTTGCGCGTTCGATCTCGGACTCAGTTCGTTTCAACTCGAAGAGTCTGGCAGAGGATTCAGCTTCCTCCGCGACGAACCGCTCTCGATGACGTTCCGAGAAGGTCGGGACGAGTCACGACTCACCGCGGAAGACATCGTGAACCGTTTTGCCGAAGAAGATCTTGCGAATGTCATCTTCGGTTATGGGGAAGAGCGTTATGCACGACGAATTGCACAAGCGATTGTTGATGCGAGGAGTAAAGAACCGCTCACAACAACCGCGCAACTTGTTCTTGCAATCAAAGCTGGAACGCCGACGGGATACCACCATGGACCGATTCATCCGGCGACGCGAACATTCCAAGCGATTCGCATTGCGGTAAACGATGAGCTCGGTGCACTCCGCGAAGGACTTGTGGCTGCGTATGACCTTACCGCCTCTGGACGACGAATTGCAGTGGTGTCATTCCACAGTCTCGAGGATCGCATCGTGAAGAATTTTTTCAGGGAGAAAGCGGCGGAGGGAGCAACCCTCATCACCAAAAAGCCGATTATCCCTGGAGAAAGCGAAATGAGAGCAAACCCTCGGTCTCGATCAGCAAAACTTCGAATACTTCAGAAACAGGGAACAGGGAACATGTAACACGAAGCATGTAACACAGAACACAGAACACGGAACACGGAGCACGGAACAATCAAAACGAATCAACTAAACAAGAAATAACATAGCCATGGTACGCGATCTTCTCCAACTCAACACACTCTACAAACGCCTTTTTATAGGTTGTTCTGTCGCACTTCTTGTTCTTGCAGGTATGTACGGCTTCTTTTTGAAGCAGACCATTGCATCGGTAGTCGAGCGTCGACTACTTGAACACGAGCGTGCAGAACTCGCAGCCCGCGTGAGCACACTTGAGGCTCGCTACATTGCTATTGGAGAGAGTGTGACAATTGCGCGAGCGCATGAGCTTGGGTTTGTGAACGTGACGGAACCGCACTTTGTCTCACGCGCCCCACACGCATTCTCATTCAATTACACTGGTAACACTTCAGATGACGAGTAAGAGTATTCACGCAGTACGAATACGAATCGTTTTTTGTCTTTTTCTTGCGCTTGCACTCGCGCTTTTGACAAAACTATATATCGTCCAGATTGTTCACGGTGACTCCTTTGCCGAAAAAGCCGATCGTCAATATACCCAACCACAAGGAGGGCTCTTTGAGCGGGGGTCTATTTATTTTACGAATAAAGATTCTGAGCGGATTGCAGCAGCAACGCTTGCCTCTGGTTTCTTACTTGCGGTCAATCCTTCAACACTTGAAGACGCAGAGACTGCCTATACAGCGATTTCTGCAATTACACCAATTGATGCTACAGAGTTCTTCTCACGATTGAAGGACACAACAGACCCCTACGAAGAAATTAAACACCATCTCACCGAGGAAGAGGGGTCAGCAATTGAAGCATTGGATATTCCCGGTGTGCGAGTATACAAAGAACGATGGCGTCTCTATCCTGGCGGTACGCTGGCAGCACACACACTCGGGTTTGTTGGATTTGAAGGGGATACGCGTGCAGGTCGCTACGGGCTTGAGCGATACTATGAGCGCACACTTGCACGCGTGGACGATTCTCTCTATGTGAACTTTTTCGCGGAAGTGTTTTCAAATATCGAAGAAGCAGTTGATGCGGTGAATGGCGAAGGTGAGGGCGATTTGATAACAACCATTGAGCCGACAGTGCAAGCAACGCTTGAGGAGAGCCTTGAACATATCGAAGAACGCTGGGCAACAAAGAGTGCTGGTGCAATTATTATGGACCCGATGACCGGCGAAATTCTTGCGCTCGGTGCCATTCCAACATTTGATCCAAATGCATTTGAAGAAGAAGAGTCGCACACGGTTTTCACAAACCCGCTTGTTGAAAGTGTTTTTGAAATGGGCTCTATTGTGAAGCCTTTGACGGTTGCAGCAGGTCTTGATGCGGGGGTGATTGAGCCAACCACAACCTACAACGACCAGGGTTTTGTGAAAGCGGATGATTATACGATTTACAACTACGACAAGAAAGGACGTGGCGTTGTCGATATGTATCGTGTACTCGGGAATTCGTTGAACACCGGTGTTGCGTTCATTGTCGGCAAGCTTGGCAACGAGCGGTTCGGACGATACATGAAAGGATATGGTATTGGCACTGAAACAGGGATCGACCTTCCTGGTGAAGTGTCTGGCTTGATTGATAACCTTGATTCACCCCGCGACGTTGAGTACATCACGGCGTCGTTCGGACAAGGTATCGCTGTGACGCCAATTGAAATGACACGTGCACTCGCGTCGCTTGCGAACGGCGGTATGCTCGTGACACCGCATGTGGTGAAGTCTGTTGATTATGAAAGTGGTTTTCTGAAAGATATCGTACATGCGCCCGCAACACAGGTTTTGAAAAAAGAGACCAGCGAGACCATCACCAAAATTCTCGTCCGTGTGGTTGATGAGTACTTGGCCGGCGGAAAAGCAAAACTCGACGACTACAGCATCGCCGCAAAAACAGGAACCGCCCAGATTGCGAATCCCTCTGCGGGCGGGTACTATGCTGACCGGTACCTCCACTCGTTCTTCGGCTATTTCCCCGCATATAACCCGCGTTTTATCATCTTTCTCTATGCGGAGGAACCGAAGGGCGTGAGCTTTGCGTCGGAGACCCTGACTGAGCCGTTTATGGAGCTCGCCCGATTTCTCATCAGTTATTACAACCTTCCGCCCGACCGATAATACGTATGAAAACCCTCTTCAAGCACATCGTCGCATCACTCCTATCGCTTGAAGCACGTCTTCTTCTTTCGCGTCATCACCCGATTATCATCGGAGTCACGGGAAGCGTAGGGAAGACATCAACGAAAGAAGCGATTGCCACGGCATTGTCAGTGCACTACGAAGTACGTAAAAGTGCTAAAAGCTTCAACTCAGAACTCGGTGTTCCACTCACGATTCTCGGCGAAGACACCGGCTGGATGAATCCGTTCGCATGGGCAGGGGTGCTTGCGCGCGGTCTTTTTAAAGCGCTCGCTATTCGCCGATATCCTGAGGTGCTTGTGCTCGAACTTGGTGTTGACGCTCCTCATGACATGGAGCGCTTGATGCAATGGCTCCCGCTCGACGTTGCGGTGGTTGGATACATTGGTGACACGCCGGTACACTCTGGTAATTTCCCTTCTGTTGATGCACTCCGCGAGGAAAAGTTAAAGATCTTTCACGGGTTGCGCAAAGGCGGGAAGGTTGTCCTTGCACACGATGATGAGAAGGTGCGAGTGATGCGCGAGACATTTGGTCCCAAAGCATCAACATTTGGTTTTGGTGAAGGTGCAACGGTGCGTGGTGACCGCTATGCAATTACCTATGATGCATTTGGAACCGCAAAAGGCATTGAAGCAAACATTCTTATCGGTTCAAGCATGTATCCGTTTTCATGCGATGGTGTTCTTGGAAAACAATTTGTGTATCCAGCACTCGCTGCAGTAGCTGTTGCCCGTGCACTCGACAATGACCCAGAGGAGGCAGTCCGTGCACTTCAAGAGACAGAACTTTCGCCTGGGCGTATGCGTCTTCTTAAAGGACTCAAGGACTCGACGATTATTGATGACACCTACAATGCTTCACCGGTCGCTCTCCGTGAAGCACTCGCAACCCTTCACGACATTCGTGTACGTGGAAAGAAAATTGCAGTACTGGGAGATATGCGTGAACTCGGCGCTTTATCAAAAGAAGCGCATCGCAGTGCGGGTGCATATACTGCAACGTTCGTTGATTCACTGGTGACCGTTGGGGATGAAGCGGAAGAAATTGCGAACTCAGCAACAGACAATGGTCTTATGCGTGTGAAAGCATTCAAACGAGCTGAAGATGCAATTGGCTATGTTCACGATGAAATCGCTTCGGGGGATGTTGTTTTGTGCAAAGGCTCACAGGGTGTGCGGATAGAAAAAATTGTGAGCGAAATCTTAAAAGAGCCCCGAGACGCTAAGCTCCTTGTGCGGCAGGGAAGCGAGTGGAACAAGCGCTAGAAGCAGGGTATAGCCACTTGGGTGTAGGGTATAGATTTTTTCGTTGTGACCCTTCTCGTGTGACTATAATAATTCAACTACACTTAAGATATATCAGGTAAATACTTTTTAAGTATTTCCGTTAATTCTTTTCTCTTTTGAGATGTTAGAAAACTAAGAACAATGTTTTGATATAAATTATCTTTTATTCCTAATTGAGATTGGGCTTTAGAAACTAAACCTTTGTGAGGGTATAGTTTTAAGATCTCTAAGATATCTTCAGTTTCAACAACAGGTGTAATGGTACCAAGGAAAGTATCAATCCCACTTGATAATCTAGACTTAAAATTTACCAGAGAAGCTTCATCTTTTATCTGGCCAGCTTCTCTTGCTAGATAACTTAACAATCTCGTTTTTTTAATTGAAAAGTTAATATTTTCTAGTTGGGACTTAAACTCCTCTTTTATTTCAGTAATTATTATGTCTTTCTTTTCTTTTTGAGAAAGATATTCCGCAACTATTCCAATAATTTCAGGAAACAAAAATATATTTTCAATATGTTTGGTCGGAGTAGTAAATATATTTTTGCTCTTGAGTGTAGTTATTTCTGCCTCAATCCTATAATCTCGGTCAATTAAGCCAAAAGCCTTATTGTGATGCAATGATTGGTTATCATTGAGACCCTTGACTGCTTCAATAACCTTCTCACAACTACCTCTTGGTATGACAGTAAAATGTTCATAGTAAGACTGGTATAGTTGTTGATCTAAACTGCCCTTATCTCCCTCAACAAATAAAATTGGATTTCTACTACCAAGAACTTCTAGGAGCAAGTTGTCAGGTATGTATTCAGCAGAGCTAATCTCTGTCCATTTCCACTTTAAGTCCTTATACCACTCAATCCATATTGTTTTTGAAGCAGACTTTGAGACTGCAAAATCTAGATCGTGTGTAATGTAAATAAAAGTACAATCACTTCTTACATTTTCCAGCTTATTCCACAATCTCGTCATTAAAGATTTATGTAAGTGTATTTCCGGCTCGTCTATGATAAGTAGACAATCTTGGGGAGCAAGTAATACTTGAGAGATAAGATACAAACCAACTCTTTCTCCATCACTTAATTCTGAGCCAGAAAATTCATTGGTATCACTTACGCCTTTGATTCTATCTTTTTCAAGTTTTAACAACCTGTTAGGAAAAACAAAGCTCCAAACATCAAGTACTTGTTCTTTTTTTGACTGAGGTATTTCTAGTTTGGTTTTACCACTTAATTTTGCCTGGGCAACATATTCAGCATCTCTTTTACCCTCTTCAGCAAAAAGAGTAATGAGTGCTTGTTGAAAATCATTTTGAGGAGTGATTACAGATTGGTTTTTGAAAACTGATTTAAGACTGTTTTCAGCACTTTCAAAATCTTGCTTCTGAACGTTTTCTTGAAGTTGTAGATATCTTTGGGCAGATATTCTTTTAGAATGAGGGTTATTTTTTTCAAGGGTAGAACCAAATCTTGATTTACCTGAACCATTAGCCCCAACAATAACAAGGTTGGAACTAAGCTCTAGTTCCATACCTATACCAGTTTCAGATTGTATAAAATTTATTTTCTTCATACTTTATACATTCTTCTCGTGTGCGCTGTTGACGGTGACCCCATCGGGATTCGAACCCGAGTTTTCGCCTTGAGAAGGCGACGTCCTAGGCCAGGCTAGACGATGGGGCCAATGGGAGAATCATATAGATAATATGGCCTCGAATCAAGGCGATTGAATTGACTTAATTCTCTTTTCAACTACTATTCGTCCAGATAATAACAAAACGAGAGAGGAGAAAGCATGACCCTGGTCGCTGTTCCAAGCCCTTCGAACGAAGACCTCATCAACGATCTCATCGAGCAAGCCAAGCGGGAGCAGGACTATGTACCCCGATTGAGGCATCTCATGAGACTCCAAGAGATTCTGGGATGTACTCAAGCGGTTCTAGCCGGTAAGGTCGGTATGAACCAATTCCAGATTTCTGAAGCGCTCCGTCTCAGCAAGGTTACTTCGGTGGTGCTCGAGCTGGTCGAGAAGGGGAATGAGTCAGGTAGAAAGCTTCCTATATCGACTGCTTTTGAAATTGCCCGATTACACCAGGCGCATCAAGATGTGTGGGCACGACGTGCTCTCGATGAGCGCATTAGTGCTCCGAAGCTCAGGAAGATGTACCATGCAGCGTTGGCAGGGCAGGATTCGCACGTGAAAGATGACCACCTTGATACACCACAACCAGATGTTGTTGAGGTAGCGACGCCTCAGTACGATAGGGATGTTCTGGGTGAGATTCTGGATATTCTGATCGCCGCCGATCAGAGCTTCTCTCGTTTCGGGAGGTTTAGTCTCGTCGATCTCCGAAATGCTTTCGAGAACGAGGATGACCTGAAGCGCGTTCAACGGCGTTGTGCCTATGTTGCGTTCCGTCTCGGTGAGCTCGACGAACTCATCAAAGTGATCGAGAGAACCAAGTTCCCACGTTGAAGAAGGGAAAAGACACCGTGTTTCTGAGACTGCCACCCTTGGCAGTCTTTTCTTTTTGGGACTACGATTTAATCCTATTGCAAAATCCTTCTCCGAACGGGTGCTTGATGTCACACGAAGGAATGAGGTGCATCAAGCGCTAACATTTACACACTATGAAAGATGTGGTAGTGTCTTCCCAGACATAGTCATGGAATCGTCCGTGCTATCGCGTGAAAGGATGGCAGAGCATGCTACCAGAAAAGTTGCCGAAATGTCTCTGTGGCGAGAGAAAGTGGAATCCGAGAGGTGCAAATCTCTCATCTCTTAGTCAACAGGGATTTAAGTGTGACAACTGCGAAAGAGATGCGCATTTCTTGTCTCATGCTGGTGGTAATGTGTTTCTCGTCGCTCTCGAACCATCGAGCGGTATATCTGATAGTGTCAACTATTGGCTCAATGCCGTTTTGATGCCAACGTGGCGTGATGCGGAAGAACGCCTCAAGGAAGCTCGTAAGCCGATGGAAGAGCTTTGGTTGGAGCTCGCGTGTCAAACGTTGAGTCTTCCTTCTGGTAGTACATTCGACCAAGTGCCAAAAGAATTGCAAAAGCAATGGTGGAAGCACTGGGATTTGTTGCGTACATTCAAATCGTATTTGAAGCCGAGTGGCTTCACAAAGCCTCCGATTCCGCCAAAGCTTCCTGCGGGGCTCACGGCCTTCCTTTGTTTGTCAGAGGTTCAAGGTGAGTATGTTTGGGAGCAGGTGAATCGTGAAGAAAGTCTTGCGCAGAGTGTGCCACCAGATCCGATCCGGACGAAGCATGATGCATTCTTTGCTGACGTGTTTCGGACGCTTCGTGATCAGTTGGGATGTGATATCGATCCTGAGCTCACGGCGAATGAGTACTATCCATCGGAAAGCGAGCCCTGGTTCAAATTCCGTATCGGAGAGAACAGATTCGTTGTGGGGCCACGAAAGCGCGTGACTGCGATCAAGCTCTACTCGCCTCAAGGGATCGCAACCGAGGAAATCCGAACGATAGCCACTGCACTTAACGTGACCTACATTGCCGACGACGCTTGGCAAGGTGGAGCCGTTTCAGCGAAGTCGATCGAGGTTCACGCGTGGAACAAGGAACAGCTCCTGCAGTTCCTTGGAATCTTGGGAAAGCAGAGTTTGTTGACGAGCGTTTCCTGACGACATGTTCTTCCTGCGCCGTCTCTAACGAGACGGCGCTTTTATATTTGAAAGAATAGACAGATAATATATTTTGTTCTATAATTTAATCAGATTATACACAGGAGGTAGCGATGACTAAGAGAATGGAGTTTCTGACCGCAGCGGAAAATCGTGCGACTTTCTTCAGGCGAGTGGCGTTGCACTACCCGACGCTCGACTGGCGTCATACGTTGATCATACAAGCGTACGATGACGCGAAGGACGCGTTTCGTGGAAAGTTTCGCGACGACCAAGAGACGCGATATTTCGAGCACATTCGCGCCGTCACGTTGATCCTGCTTCACTACCTTCGCATCAAGAATCACGAGCTCATCATCGCAGGGCTTCTCCACGATATCGTGGAAGACATCCCTGAATGGACGGTTGAGCGGGTACGGAGAAAGTATGGCGATCGTGTGGCACTCTTGGTCGAGTATCTGACCAAGCCTTCGAAGAAGGACTATCCGGATCGTGAGGAACGAGAACTCGTCTACCACACCCGGTTCGAGTCCGCTCCGCGAGACTTTTTCATCATCAAATTGGCTGATCGCCTCCACAACCTGTTGACGCTGTATGCATGCACCCCAGAAAAGCGACGGCGGAAAATCGAGGAGACGAGACGCTACTACCTTCCGCACGCGTGGAAGCACCTCATCTTGATGCACGAGATTGAGGAGGCACTCGCAAGCCTTGGCTGAAGTTCTTCCTGCGCCGTCTCTAACGAGACGGCGCTTTTTTAATTGAGCACAATGTGCGGGAATAAAAAAACCACCCCCGAAGGAGCGGTGGAGAGCAACAAGGATAGATACATAGTGGCATAGAACCGAGGTCAGCCGACGAGCGCTCGTTCGCGGATCTCGCTGAACGTGTAGTCCACAAGGACTTCACCATTCTCGAAAACCGTGACGAGCTCGTTGTTGAGCCCTGCACGCATCGCTTCCTCTTCGCGCACGGTCTTCCATTCCTTGTCATCCTTGACGAGGACGAGACGACCAGCCTTCGAACGCTTGGAATGATCCGTCACCGGGTCCTTCATGATGTCGTCGTGCCAGAGATCTTCGATGCGGACTGCACAGGCTTTGAACGCGAACTTCAAGGTATCGCGGTTCAGCTTCTGCAGAAGGCCACCACCGGAACCGAACGCGACGTTGTCGGCCGACCAGCCGTGCTGTTTCATCGCTTCGAGTACTCGGCGAAGCATCGAGAAGTCGATGCCATCGCCCTGGATGACGCGCACCTTCGGGTTCAAGACCTTGTAGCCCTTGCCGTTGATGCTGTAGCCGAAGGCGTTGCCGAGAATATCGAGCACCTTCACGACCACGTCCGGCGGGTATCCACTGTCAGGACGAACCACCAAGACACCATCGCGATTGAGAACCTTGTCACGAAGTTCCTTGCCCCAGAGTTCACTGCAGGCGCGGAAGATGTCGTAGCTGTCGGAAACCACCGCAACGAGGCCGGTCGGGAACGCCGTGAGCATGTTCTCATAGGCGTCCACCTCTCGAGCTCTGCCCCACGAAGTGATCGTGGAGTGCTCAGCGGCGGGGATGGAAAATCCCGCACACTCTTCTCCGTAGTAATCCTCAGCGATGTCGAGCGCAACCAGTGTGTCCGTTCCCTTGAAGGAAACGAGATGAGCCGAGCCACCGATTCCCGCGGATTCGACCGAAGTCGAGCCACGGAATCCGAAATCGTGAACCTTGAAGTCGATGAGTGACGGATCGCCAGTCTCTTCTAGGAAGGAGAGAACGAGCTTCCGCATCGCACGGCTCTGGGTTGCCACCGTCGACGGATACCACAACATCGAGAGAAGTGTCTCAACGTAGTTCGTGACCCACGGAATCTCAGGATCGGTGTTTTCGACCGTCATCAACACGTTGCTCGTGGGGATGGTCGTCCCCTCGGGAACCGCCTTGATGCGGATGGGCAACTTGCCACCGTGCACATCGATGATTCTCTGCCACGCCTGTTCATTGAAGAGCTTGGTGGATCCGAAGTGCGCGGCGAAGCGCCGACGGGCCTTCGGCAACATCTTCTCGGTGACCACAACGCCCTCGAGATACCGCTTGAGGTAATACTGGAGGCCGTAGAAGGTGACCGTGGGGAAATCGCCACCGCGACTCTCGAAGAAGGAAAAAAGGATCTCCGTCTTTCCGGGGTACTGCAGGTGATGCGTGACCTTGTAGCTGTCGGTGCGGGTGATGGTGTTGCCGATTTCCATGTTCGCGTTCATAGCACTCTCCTTCAGAGTGTCTGGTTGAAATGCGAGATGAGCATGTGCCCCAATGGCTCGTGCTCAGGAACGAGGTGTTCCATGACCTGCAGAACAGGGATCCACGTGAGATAGTCGAGGTCGTCACTTGGCGTGAGAGCCCCGAATACGTACGTAGCGATGAAGAATGACGTTATGACACAGTCTTCCGTGCCACGATATCGCCAGTCATCGATCTTGGCCGAGCCGATTTGTTTCAGGTCGGCGATTTCCATACCGTTGGTTTCCTCGAATGCTTCGCGCTTTCCGGCGTCTGCATACGAGGCATCCTTTGTCGGATCGACGAAGCCTCCGATGAAGCGGAGCTTTCCGCCGTCACACGCTTTTCCGCCGAGGAGTACTTCTCCGGTTTCAGCGCGGATGATGGCCACGTCGACCGTCGGGTAGACGATCGGCGGACGGCTCATCTGTGTGTGAATGATGCCTTCGCGGAATTTCACCGAGTCGGCGACATCTGCGAGGCGTTCGCGGTGCTTCGTGCCGTTCACGTTGCCCAGAGGGGGAACGAGTTCGGTCTGATGCACACCACTGTAGTGCGTAATGAAGGAATCGCGCGACCCGTAGAGCGTCACTTGTATGCCGTCAACCTTTCCGCACAGAGCGGAGGCGATGACAGCATCAAGTGCGGTGCTCCACTGCGCGTCGAGCTTGGTATCGGGAAGCGACGCGATGATCGCATTCGGATACTGTCGCGCAATCATTACTCGTCGCATCTCGAATGACAGAGGGTTCTTCTTGGTAGGGAAGGACCGTGGCGTACCGAGAACGATGACGAGCTTCTCACAGCGCGAGTTCACGTAGTTGATCAGATACCGATGCCCTTTGTGGAGGCAGGGAACCTGAAACCGAGCGACGATAACTCCGATGGTTTCTGGTTGCATGTGTATTTTCTCCTTGTCAAAGAACATGGCGGAGAGGGTAGATAATGTATTTATTACACTAACTGAAGGTAAAAAATATATGTCTTCCCAACCCCATACTAAGTGTATCTTATACAATAAGCATTCGATTGTCAACAACGGTATCTGTGGATAGCAAAAAGCCCCGTAAGGAAGGGCTTTTTGAGAGAGTTAGAGAATCTCGATTTCTTTGACTTTATTCGAAGCGAACTTGTAGAGCGCCGCTGGTCGAAAGGCTCCACCGGTCCGTTTGTACGGAAGTTCCGTGAGTATTTTGAGTTTTTCAACTTTTTTTCGGAAGTTTCGTTTGTCGAGCGTGGTTGCGAGGATTGATGCGTACGCACGTTCGAGGTCAGAGAGCGTGAATTCTACTGGGATGAGTTTGCTGATGAGTGTTGTGTACGTTATGCGTGAGCGAAGACGATTGACCGCAACCGAGAGTATCTCGTCATGATCGTATGCGAGTTTCTTTGCATCAGAAACTGGCATCCAACGAGCGCCGTCAGTATCGGATTGTTCGATTGCGGAAAGAGACTCCCATGGCACGAGGCAGAGGTATGCCACAGCAACGACGCGTCCACGAGGATCACGATCAACTCTACTAAATGTGTAGAGCTGTTCCATGTATATTTTTTTTGTGCTGATCAATGCCTTTTCGGTGATATGACGAAGTGCTGCTTCTTCGGCTGTCTCGTGGGGGAGGAGGAGTCCACCAGGAAGTCCTCGGCTATTAATGAAACTCGGAGGGCGGTTAACAGTAACGGTGCGTACGTAGAGTGTGTTGTCTTTAATGGTAAAGATCGCCACATCGCAGGCAAGCACAGCAAAGCGCAGGTGGTCGGGGGCTTGTGAGGGGATTGGGTGTTTCATAGAAGGGAACTATACCGGTAAATCTATTTAGTGTCAATACTACACTTATACACAGTACATATTGTGTACTATTGACACTAAGTAAGAGGAAGAGTAGTCTTCAGGGTAGAGCGGACTCTGATGGGGATATATTTTTTATCCTCAGTTAGTGTATTAAAGACACTTCAAATTAGAGTATCGTGTTCTTTGTCAACGTAGAGGATGCGAGGACACTCGCGCTTCACTACTTCATAGAACCACAGGAGGCAGAGAGCTATGTCCGGAGCAGATACCCTCGAAAGCGTCGGTAGACAACTTCGTGTGGCAACGAGCTTCATCAGCATCTTCGGCACATTGCCGGACGGCGCAATCTCGAAGCAACAGAGTGCTCTGCGACGGCAATTCAGACAACTTGTACTCATGGTGCATCCCGATCACGTCGAGAAGCACCTTGCAGTAGAAGCTGCAGATGTGTTTCGTCAGCTTACTGACATCCGTCATGCGGCTGAACGAGCAATCAATGTAGGAACCTATGGAAAGCCTTTTACCGCCGGAGCGTTTTCTAATGCTTCGTCGAAAGGCTCTCCGAAACAATCGGTGTCCGAAATCACATCACCACTTCACACGTATCACCTCTTCTCAACGCCATACAAAACCGGCGACTTCTCCGTGATTTATCGCGCGAAGGTCATCGGTGGGACGGGAGGCGAGGTGCTTGTGAAAGTATCGTCACAACCGTCGTTCAATGGATGGCTTGCATCTGAGGCAAAGATTCTTTCGCGCTTCAGAGATGCAGGAGCGTCCGATCCTCTTTCGAAAATCGCACAGTTTGTTCCAAAGCTCGTTGAGTCGTTCTTCATGAACGGCCCGAACGGAACGCGCTACGCGGTCAACGTGCTCGCGTATGTCGACGGTCTTGTATCGGTCGCAGACATCATGCGCGCATATCCGAAGGGGGTCGATCCTGAGCATGCGGGGTGGATATTCCGTCGTATCATCGCGCAAACGATTGCCGCTGATATGGCTGGTGTCGTCCATTCGGCGATTACACCGGATCACGTTCTTGTCGATCCAATAAAGCGCGAGCCACTTCACATTGGATGGGCTCACGCGATCGAGGATCCGACGCATTCGCATCTTCGAGTGATGCATGTCATAGATCGGTGGAAGGATTTCTACCCGAAAGAGGTGCTGAGAAAAGAAGAACCCGATCGTCGCACCGACCTTTTTATGGCTGGAAAAATGATGATCGCTCTTCTTGGCGGGAACACAGCAACCAACACGATTCCCTCGGCAGTGCCCTCGTCGGTCAGTGCAGTTGTTCTTCGTACGGTCAAAGACTCTCGTGGAGAGCGTTTCCAAACAGGGCAAGAACTTCTTGATGAATTTACCCGTGTCATCAGGAAGGAATGGGGGCGTGGCTATCGCCCGCTTCCCATGCAGAGCTAACGACGGGTCACAAAAAGGAGCGCTATCATGGGTGGCGGTAGATGGGATTCGAGTTCGTACAGTCGTGCCAGGGAGGATCGTCGCACACGTGGTGTCGACGATTTCGAACACGACAGAGACGTCAAGGCGGGTCGGGCAAGTGGAATTCATCCGAGTCTCGACCCGAAGACCGTCGCAGGGCCGACGAGCCCGCTCGCAGGGCAGAACGTTCGGGAGAGCAGGGATAGCGATGAGCATCCCGAATCGCTTCCGATCGCCGTTTTCTTCGACGTCACGGGATCGATGGGAAGTGTTCCACGAACGCTTCAGCAGAAGTTGACGAAGCTGATGGACGTCGTTCTCGCCAAAACCGGCATCAAGGACCCGCAAGTCCTCGTCGGTGCAATCGGCGATGCGACGTGCGACCAGTATCCATTCCAAGTCGGGCAGTTCGAATCGGACAACCGGTTCGACGAGGCCCTCCGCAACATCATCCTCGAAGGTGGTGGTGGCGGGCAAGTGCACGAATCCTACGCTCTCGCGTATCGATTCGCAGCACATCACACCGCAACCGACTCGTTCGAGAAGCGTGGCAAGAAGGGCTATCTCTTCACCATGGGTGACGAGATGACGTGGCCGACGGTCACGAAGTGTCAGGTGCAGGATATTTTCGGCATCGAAGCGACGAGTGACGAATCCGTGAAGGATCTCATCGCTCGCGCGTCCGAACGATGGGAGATTTACCACATCTGCCTCTCGGGCAACACCGCACACGGCAGTGAACCACGGGTGCAGAAGAACTGGCGCCATCTCCTCGGCGAACGGCTTCTACTTCTCGACGACGCCGATCTCGTCTGTGAGACAATCGCTGGTGTCATCCACATGCTCGAGACCGCGAAGGATCTCGTGATGGTCGCGGACGATCTCGACTTGCGTGGTGGAGCGCGGACATCCGTTTCGAATGCGCTCGCAACCGTCGCAAAGTCACGGATGCCTGCACACGTAGCAACGGGAACGCTTCCTGGTGGCGTCGGTGCTGGTAGTTCTGGAGTTTCTCGGATCTAATCGAATTGCAATCCGCCGGGCTCTCCACAGAGCCCGGCTTTTCTTTTCCACGGAGGCACGGCGTGTCAAAACGGAATGCAACAATCGTTGTCGATCTTGGTTTTGGCGATGCGGGCAAGGGATCGATCGTCGACTACCTTGCTCGGAACAAGTCCGTTTCGACCGTCGTCCGATTCAACGGAGGCGGTCAGGCGGCGCACAACGTCATTACTCCTGATGGACGGCATCACACCTTCGCGCAATTTGGGAGCGGAACGTTCGTGCAAGGTGTGAAAACGCACATCTCTCGATTCTCGCTCTTCGACCCGCTCGCGATTGAGCCGGAAGCTCGTCATTTGCGAGAGCTTGGTTGTGGCAATGTGTACAGCCGGTTTTCGCTCCATGAGCAAGCGCTTGTGGTGACGCGTTTTCAGAAGTCCGCAAACCGACTCAGGGAAGCGCTTCGCGGGAACGCCAGGCATGGCAGTTGTGGTATGGGAATCGGAGAAACGACCCACGATTCAATTGTGCGACCCGACCTCAAGGTGGTTGGAGCAGATCTCCGTGACCCAAAACGACTCGCTCGTCTTCTCTCTGAAGTTCAAGAAATGAAGCGCGCTGAGTTCACTGGTTTGCTTGATGGTATCAAACATCTCCCGCACATCGCGGAAGAGATCGATATTCTCGAGCAGAGCTCTGCACCGAGTGAATATGCAGAGGCGATGTGGAAGATCTCTCAACAATTCCCGATCGTCGGAGATACCTACCTCAAGCGACGTGCCGAAGAAGGTGACCTCATCCTCGAAGGTGCACAAGGTGTACTCTTGGATGAGTGGTACGGATTTCATCCGCATACCACGTGGAGCACCACGACATTCGCGAATGCGCTTGAGATTCTTCGCGATATCAACTTCGAAGGAGATGTTACTCGGCTCGGTGTTGTTCGTGCCTATCAGACACGCCACGGCGCTGGCCCATTCCCAACCGAGAGTAAGGAACTCACCGCGCTCATCCCCGATATGCACAACGGCACAGGGGAGTGGCAAGGAGCGTTCCGTCTCGGGTGGTTGGATGCAGTGCTCACGCGCTATGCACTTGAAGTGTGTGGAGGCGTCGATCAGATTGCGATGACGAACATGGATAGGTTTCGTACGCTCTCGCAGAAGATGATGTGTACGGGCTACAGTCATGACGACGTTGGGCTGATCAGTCGACTACCAGTGAAGACTGAACTCACCGATTTGGTGTTTCAAGAGACGCTCACGCGCCTTTTGGAGAAGGTGACTCCTCTCTACGAGTCGATACCGAACGAAGACTCATTGTTCTTTCAGATGGTTGAGGAGGAGCTCGGTGTTCCTCTCTCGATCATCTCGTACGGACCGACGGCTCTCGACAAACAGGAAGTACCTGTTCGTTTGCCGGTCGCGGTATAACGTACATCTGACTCCGGAGCATTTCGCTTCGGAGTCTTTTTCTGTCAGATAAAAACAAGAAATGTTAAAATAATCAACACACTATGATCGAAATAAAAGCCCCGCATGAAATTCCGGATATAAAGACTATAAAAATATTTCTCGGCGGAAGTATTGAGATGGGCGTTGCGGAAGAATGGCAAAAATATATCGCAGAGCAGTTAGCTGATGAAGATGTGCTTCTCCTCAACCCTCGGCGCGATCGCTGGGACAACTCGTGGGAACAAAGCAAAGACAACCAAGATTTTCGAGGGCAGGTGGAATGGGAGCTTGATGCGCTCTCAAAAAGTGATTACATCATCATGTACTTTGACCCAAACACGAAGTCCCCTATATCACTTCTCGAAACAGGACTCTATGCACAGAGCGGAAAACTGCTTGTGGTGTGCCCCGATGGATTCTGGAAGAAGGGGAATATCGATGTGGTGCAGGAGAGGTATGGATTCCTGCAATTCTCTACACTCGATGAACTTCTCAAGCACGTACGCATACTTATGCATTCATCGCATACTTCATGAAAAAGGAACTCCATGGCTCTACATTCAGCGAGCGGGTGATTGATGCAGCGAGGAAAATTCCGAAAGGGCGCGTCACAACGTACGGCCGAATTTCAAAAGCGTGTGGCGGGGGAGCGATGGCGGCACAAAGCATCACCTCGATTCTCTCGAAGGCAGCGGATCAAGGAATCTCAATTCCCTTCCATCGAATCGTCTATGCTGACGGACACATTTGGGTGAATGATGAGTATCGCGCGAAGCGCATGAAACTCTACAAAGAAGAGGGTATAGAAATTGACAAAGACGATCGCATCAAAAACTTTGCCGACAAGCTCTACGAATTCCGCTAAGAAATATGAATACACAACCACATAAGATTGGATACGTAGCACTTGATTTTGATGATAGTGCAAAGCAAAAAATCATCGCTTGGGCAGAACAATATGCTGACAGGTTTATTTTTGCAGTTGTTGATGGAAAGCGAGAAGGTGGAAATATGACCGAAAAACTCCATCTAACCTTGTTCTACGGTTTTGACCATGAACATATAGATCAGTCAGCCATATCAGATTTTCTTGTAGTTAATCCAATCGATTGTGTTGAGATTGGTGGGGTCGGCTTTTTTGCATTACCTGACCACCGAGCAAAAATCATGTTTCTGAAAGTAAAAGATGACGGCAACCTTACGAAAATTCATGAGGATTTGAAACAGTTTGCACATCTTGATGGTGTTAGTTTAAAGTTCCTGCCACATATAACGATTGGGTATGTCGGAGAAGATTTTGATGATGGTAAACTCGTGTACGATGGCCCTATGGTTTTAGAAGTCTCCTCCGCGCAATATTGTCTGAAGAATGACTAAGAATATGTTGATATGAAAACTAAAAAACGTTGCCCGTGGGTGAAGGAGGGCGACACGCTCTACGAGATGTATCACGACCATGAGTGGGGTTCTCCGGTCTATGATGACCGAACTATCTTCGAGTTTTTAGTGCTCGAGAGTGCACAGGCGGGACTCTCGTGGATTACCGTGTTGCGAAAGCGTGAGAACTACCGAAAAGCCTTCGCGGGGTTCGACCCGAAGAAAGTAGCGAGGTTTACCGCGCGCGATGTCGCAAAACTTTTGAAGAATGCCGGTATCATTCGCAATCGAGCAAAGATCGAAGCAGTAATCAATAACGCAGAGCGTTTTCTTGAGGTACAAAAAGAATTCGGCACATTTTCAAAATACATCTGGAATTTTGTTGGCGGGAAACCAAAAGTAAACAAACTCCGCGCACTCAAAGACTACAAACCGACATCAAAAGAATCAGACACGCTCGCGAAAGACTTGAAGAAGCGTGGATTCAAATTCTTGGGCTCAACGACCATCTATGCGCACATGCAAGCAACGGGAATGGTTAATGACCATGTTGTCTCTTGCTTCCGCTACAAACAAGTGGGGAAGTAATCAAGGAAACTCCGCTCAGCAAAAATCATCATCCTCCACAACCACAACTTCCCTCTCTCATTATTTTTTACCCTCCCCTTATCTCCCTCCCGTATCCTACACTTGCTAATTCGCGCGAATTAGCAAGTGTCATGAAAACATCAAAACAAGAAAACAGTAAAAAAATCACCAAGGTGCTTAAGGCACTTGCGAATGAACGTCGACTTCGCGTTCTCACATTTTTGAAAAAAGAAAAAGAAGCGTCAATAACAATCATAGCCCGGCATATTAAGCTTTCGGTTCACGCGACATCAAAGCATATCGTCATTCTTCGTAATGCGGATATATTGGAGAAGGAACAGAGAAGATTGGAAGTTTATTGTCGTATTGTGCAAGACTTGCCAGACTACATAGTGCATATACTTTCTACTCTGTGATCTAGAACAGATTTGCTTCGTCTGCATGTATTTGCTAATTCGTGCGAATTAGCAAATAGCGATGCTTGGTAGAGGTGTGGAGAGTAGGGTAAGATGCTCAGACTTATATGAACGAGGCGCATTCATACACAAAAGAAGAATTTGATGAGATGGTCGGAGTCGCTTTTGCTCGACTGCCCGAGCATATTAGTGAGCAGGTGCAGAACGTGGCGATTTTGGTTGAGGACGTACCAAGCGAAGCTGTGCGAGAAGATCTGGCGCTTGAGTCTCTGACCGAACTCCTAGGCCTTTATCAAGGAGTGCCTCGAACCGAACGAGACAACGACGCCGCGCCTCTTTTACCCGACTCTGTGACGCTCTATAAGCTCGCTCTTGAGGAGGAAGCCGCCAATTCCGGGAAGGACATCGAGAACATTATTTACGAGACTTTATGGCACGAACTTGGCCACCATTTCGGCCATGACGAGGAGGGGATTCAGAAGCGAGAAGAAGAGGAGTTTGGGGAGTAGAATACATCTATGGAAATCGAACGAAAATTCTTGGTTACCGCACTACCTGATATATCCGGGGAACCCCCGATACGTTATGAGCGATATTTCTTAAAAGACGCGGACGGCGTTCAAGAGCGTATTCAGAAAAAGGGTGATACCTATGAACTCGAAATCAAACGCGCTCTACCCGGCGCCGACTCTTTTGTCTCACACGAAAAAGAAAAACATTCCATCACAAAAGAAAAATTTGAATCCTTGAAACAAGGGAAAGAATCCAACGGAATCATTCGAGATGGCTATCTGATTTCAGAAAATCCAGAAATCTCTATCAAGATATACCACGGACGTTTTGAAGGTCTGGTACGTGCTGAGGTAGAGTTTCCATCCATCGAATCAGCAGAGACCTATACACCAGAGCCGTGGATGGGGGAGGAAATCACCAACTCTCCACTTGGTATGGACGCTCGACTTCTCCATCTCACGAGCGATGAGTTCAAAAGTTTACTTGAGAGAACAAAACAGTAATATTGACAATTTAAATAGTTCGTCATATCTTCATCGCAGATGGGGAGTCTTGGGTGACAGTGATTATAGTAATCACTTCCTCCGCTCTCGCAAAGTTTTTTTACAGGAGGTATCGCTTGGAAGAGGGTTGGATTTTGGCCGTTTTAGCTGCGCTTATCCACGGTATAGGTTTCGTCTTGTACAACGTACAGACGAAACTCGGTAAGTCTGAGCCTAATCCAGTATCGTGGTTTCTCTGGGCCTTTCTTGCAACGCTTAATGCATTGTCCTTCAGCGCGATGAACAGTCTGGTTAGCGCTCTACAGTTTCTGACAGGATCAATCGGGTGCATTGTGACATTTCTGTACGTCTTGGTCATTGGTAAATTCAAAGTGCCAAAGATGCAAGAGTGGGGGATGTTTCTCCTTGGTCTCGTAGCGATCGTGGTCTGGAAACTGTCTGGACCAACGAACGCTAATCTGATTCTCGTTGGAATTGTCGTCTGGTCGTTTGTTCCGAGTGTCGTTGGTGTTCTAAGTGACCCACGCAAAGAACGTTCGACTGCATGGTGGTTCTGGACTACAGCGACAACCATTACTACTCTCCATACCTTCATGTTCAAGGGAGGGTGGACGATCTCAATGGTGATGCCAATTGTGCTCGTTAGCACACATGGCATAGTTGCCCTCCTCTCGAGCAAGAGTCGGAAGGAGCGTTGGGTTTTGGTTAGAAATCGACATCTCAACTCTCTTCACTATGCCCTCGATAAGGCTAACGAACTCGCTCTTGAGTACAGTGAAAGCAGTATCTTCCCTAGTAAGCAAGAAGCGAAGTTCGACCTGATTGCAGGATATCTGAGAGGAAGAATTGAAAAAATGGAGTCTGTCTTATAACTAAGTCTCTGCCTGCTTGAGAAAAAACCTACTCTCAAGCAGTTTTTCTTTTCTTACTTATCTTCGCTCTGTAATTTCTTTCTGCAACCGAGCAATCAAATCTTCAAGTGAGAGGGGATGCTTCTCGCTGGAACGAGTTTCGATGGTGAGTACACCGCTCTCGACTTCTTTTTCTCCAATCACGATTGCGTACGGAGCTTTTGAAAGTTTCCAATTACGAATCTTCTTGCCGAGTGTTTCGTTCGAATCATCGAAATCAACACGAATGTTCGCGGACTTGAGAGCATCAGAAATTCCTTTCGCAAAATCTGCATTTTTATCTGACACCGGAAGCACTGACACCTGCACCGGCGAGAGCCAAACAGGGAACGCACCTGCAAAGTGTTCAATCATCACGCCCATGAAGCGTTCAAGCGAGCCAGAGATAGCGCGGTGAATGACAACAGGGCGCTCCTTCTCACCTTTCTCATTTACAAACGAGAGGTCAAAGCGTTCAGGAAGGTTGAAGTCACACTGAATCGTTGCGAGTTGCCACTCGCGACCAATCGCATCTTTGAACATGAAGTCGAGCTTCGGTCCGTAGAACGCTGCCTCATCAAGGGCTGGTTTGTACGGGAGTGATTCAGAGATACACACATCCTCGAGTGCCTTTTGTGCGGTCTCCCAGACTTCGTCAGAGCCAAGATATTTGTTCTTGTCATCGCCACGAAGCGACAAACGAACCCAGTAGCCATCCATCATGCCCATCGTTGTATAAAACTGTTTGACGATGCCGATGATTGTCTTCACTTCTTCTCCAATCTGCTCTGCCCGACAGAAGAGGTGACCATCGTCTTGCGTGATTGCACGAACACGGGTAAGTCCTCCAAGCTGTCCTGATTTTTCGTCACGGTAGACGGTCGCAGGTTCGAAGTATCGAATCGGCATATCGCGGTAGGAGAATTGATTGTCGGCAAAAATCTGCATGTGGTGTGGGCAGTTCATTGGTTTCAAGAAGAATTGCTCCTCTTTGCCTTGTACACGGAAGAGTTCGTCGCCGAACTTTGCAGCATGACCGGACATCTCATAGAGTGCTTCCTTTGCAATGTGGGGTGTCCAGACGCGGTCGTACCCTTTTCCTTTGTGGAGTTCCCAGAGATACTCCTCAATCTCACGGCGAATAATTGCACCGCGTGGTTGGAGAAGGGGAAGTCCTGAACCAACAAGAGGGGATGACGTGAAAATCTTCATCTGTACCCCAAGTATCTTGTGATCACGTTTTTTGGCTTCTTCCTGCTGGAGTTCGTAGGCGTCGAGATCTTCTTTGGTATCAAATGCGAGTCCGTACACACGGGTCAACATCGCGTTCTTTTCATCGCCACGCCAGTATGCTCCGGCGACGTGTGAGAGTTTAAATGAATCCGATGGAATTTCTTTTGAAGGATTCTCCGCATGACCACCACGACAGAGATCGGTAAAGTCCCCACATGTGTAGAGCGTAATTTGCTCGCCCTTCGCACTGATTTCCTCAATCAACTCCAACTTGTACTTATTTCCTGCAAAGAATTCTCGTGCCTCGTCCACAGAAACCTCTTTGTGCGTGAATTCAGTCCACGACGATAAGAGTTTCTTCATCTTCTCCTCCACTGCTTTCAAATCCATCTGCGTTTTATCCGCGCCTGATCCCTGTCTGCCGGCAGGCAGGCGCGATTCATCCGCGGTTAGATCAAAGTCGTAGTAGAAACCATTATCAATCGATGGTCCAAGTGTCGGCTGTGCTTCCGGGTAGAGTTCTTTGACTGCAGCAGCTAAAAGGTGGGCGAGCGTGTGTCGTTTGTGGGCGAGTGATTCATTCATAAAGTATTGTGATAAGTATACGAAAAAAGCCCTTCCGGAAGAAGGGGCTTGCACGAACGACCCAACCCTCCGGGAGAGAGCGATTACTCTGTGGTCGTAGTGATAAGATGTCTTGCCATCACGGTACTTCTCATCCTAACGCATCACGCGGTGCTGTCAACGTGTCTGAGAAGCTTTGGTGGGTATCGCTTTTATAATGTCCGCGATGATACTGGTCTCTCCATTGCGCTCTGACATTTTTCCTTTGACACCGATGCAAGTGTTTGGCACAAGAAGTGATTGATAGGTTTCAAATGCTTTTGGGAAAACGACAATTTCAACAACGCCGGTGTAATCGCTCACGTGCATAAACGCCATTTTGTCACCTTTCTTGGTCAGTATCGTTCGTACATCGTCGATATGCCCATACACAACACTCGTGAGCCCATTCGGTAGGTGTTTGAGTTTTTCGATCGACGTGTTTGATGTTGCTAAGAAATCTTTGTATGCGTCCAGCGGGTGGCCAGAAACGTAGAGACCGAGCAAATCTTTTTCCCACGCCAAACGCTCTTCTCGTGTTGCCGGTTCTCCTCCTTCGAGATGGAGTGGAGTTGCTGTGAACACATCTCCACCAAAGAGTGAGACTTGTGCGGTGCTTTTACTCAAAGATCCTTTGTGATGTTCAAGGAGCGAATTGATATTCGCAAGCATCGCACCGCGTTCACCGAATGCGTCCAATGCGCCACACTTGATGAGTGCCTCAAGAGCTTTTTTATTTAAATTTTTATCTTTCACTCGAGACAAAAAATCATCGAGTGACGTGAAGAGCCCGTGTTCTTTTCGCTCAGCGATAATTGCATCCCCAATACCTTCACCAAAGTTTTTAATGGAGTAAAGACCAAAGCGTATTTTTTCAGTGCCATCGGCTGTTCTATCTTTCGTGACAACCGAGAAGTCCGCGATCGATTCGTTGACGTCGGGCGGGAGCACGTCGATACCCATGCGCTTACACGCAGAAATTTCTTCAGCGATTGTTTCAACATCGCCAGCATCAGCGGAAAGCACTGCTGCCATGTACGCGGTCGGGTAATTCGCTTTCATGTATGCGGTCTGATATGCAAGACGTCCGTAACACGCTGCATGTGCCTTGTTGAAACCGTATCCTTGGAATGGTTCGAAGAGCGCCCAGAGTCCTTCTGCTTTTTCTGCTGTCATGCCCGAGTGTGCAATGCACCCAGCGACGAAGATTTCGTGTTGTTTCGCCATTTCCTCAGGGATTTTCTTACCGACCGCTTTTCGGAACGCGTCGACAGTTTCCCATGTGTATCCCGCGAGCTTGAGTGCTGTTTCAAGAAGGTCGTCTTGGTAAACGAGGATACCGTATGAACGGTCGAGGAATTCTGCCATTTTTGGATGGTAGAACGTGATTGCTTTCTTGCCATGTTTTCGCGCGATGTATTCCGGAATGTTCTTCATCGGTCCCGGACGGTAGAGTGCAACCATTGCGTTGATGTCGTGGATGGTTGTCGGGCGAAGCTCTTTCAAAAATTGTGTCATCGCACCACCGGCAAGTTGGAAGACCGCCATCGTTTCTCCTTTTGCAAGCATCTCAAATGTTTTTTTGTCGTCGAGTGGAATGGTTTCAACATCAACCAGCACGCCGTAGATTTTCTCTACTCGCTTCACTGCATCCGCTAAAATTGCGAGGTTTTTCAATCCAAGGAAATCGAATTTCAGAAGTCCAACGTCTTCAACCGCATGCATGTCGTATTGCGTGATGAGCTTGCCTTCACCTTTCGGATCCCACTGCACAGGAACGATGTCTTCGAGGGGAATCGGCGACAGCACAACGCCCGCAGCGTGCACCGAAATGTGGCGTGCACACCCCTCAACTTTTTTTGCCATATCGATGATGCGACGAACATCTTCATCATCGTCATACCATTTTTTGAGTTCAGGCTCTTCCTCCATCGCTTTGTCGATGGTCATCGGGCGACCTTGCACGCCAAAGGGAATTAACTTTGCAATGCGATCTGAAAGCGCTACGTCGTATCCGAGCGCGCGCGCGGTGTCGCGCACCGCACCGCGCGCCATCATGGTTCCAAACGTACCGATTTGTGCGACATTATTCGCGCCGTATTTCTCTCGTGCATATGCAATCATTTCATCGCGACGATTGTCCGCGATATCGAGGTCGATATCGGGAGGTGAGGGACGAAGAGGGTTCAAGAATCGTTCGAATGGCAATTTGTATTCAAATGGGTCGACAGCGGTTATGCCGAGCAGGTAGGAAATAAGCGAACCACCCACAGAACCTCTCGTGTTGGTGTAAATACCGTGTTCGCGCGCATACTTGAGCAAATCTCCCACCACAAGAAAATATGGTGCGTATCCTTTTCCAACAATTGTTTCAAGTTCAAATTCAATTCGCTGGCGTACATCGTCACGTCCTTCCATACCACGCTCGATAACTTTTTGCGCAACGATTGCTCGTAGCTCTTTCTCGTAGCTTGATCCTTCCGGTATGGCATAGTTTGGAAACATCCATGAGCCAATCGGAATGGTGACCGAGCACATGTCTGCGATTTTTTTCGTGTTCGCTATAGCCTCGGGAATATCGGTAAAGAGGGACTCCATTTCGGCACCACTTTTGAAAGAAAAATCGGCATCATTCTCTCCATACCCACTGCGACCTGAACCACCAGACTGAATTGAGAGGAGTGTTCGTCGTGCCGGTTGTTCTTCAGGAATCAAATAATGAACGTCATTGCTTGCGACCAGCGGGATGGCAAGTGCTCGAGCAAAGGCAACAGTTTCGTCCATGAGTGCTTGGTGTCCTTCAATTTCTGGATGTCGTGTGATTTCGAGATACACATGATCGCCATACCATGAGCGGTATCGATCAATGATGACGCGTGCTTCATCAGGATGGTGCGCGCGAAGCGCGTTCGTTATCTCGCTATTAAACGCGGGAACAATTGCAATAAGTCCTTCGTGGTATCGCTCAAGTAATTCCTTATCAACGCGAGGTTTGTAATAAAACCCTTCGAGATGCGAGTAGGTGACGAGCTTGATAAGGTTTTTATATCCTACGTCATCTTTTGCGAGTAAAACGAGACGGGTTCGTTTGCTGTCGATACCGGATTCTTTATCGTGTCGTGTGCGTGGCGCAATATAAACATCGACACCGATAATAGGTTTGATGTGTGCCTTGAGACATGATTTATAAAAGTCGATAACACCGTAGAGGTTGCCGTTGTCGGTAAGCGCAAGCGCAGGCATATCGTGCTTTTGTGCCGTCTTCACAAGATTTTTAATCTTTGGAAGTGCGGAGAGCAATGAGTAGTGCGAGTGGACGTGAAGATGGATGAAATCCGACATACGACAGACATTGTACCTCATTGATCGTGAAGCTTTGAAAAATATTGTCACTTCTATTAATTTGTGGTATTTTCCTTTTGGACAAACCGTCTCGGAAAGGAGACCTTGTGGAATATCCGGCTCAGAAAACAGGGTGTGCTGAAACAAGACAGCTTTTAGATCGTGAAGGAAGCGGACTTCTCACTCGTGAACCTAAGGGTGACTTCAAGAACAAGCCCGGACTCACGTCAGTTGGAAGGTTCGCTCAGCACCAGCGTTCTTGTCAGCCGTGTCGAGACTGGTGGTCAAGACACGAGTTTGACCTCCACGGCTAGAAAACTCGATGCTCAGTTCTGGGGATGGCTAATCAGTAATACGTCCGCCGTCGAGAAGTCCGTCTGCTACACGCAGACCCGACCTCGGCAGGCGGACTTTTTCCATACCAGGAAACCCCGGACAAGGAAGACGTGGGGCTTCCGCAGTCCGG
>CAYZIR010000006.1:26726-59504 GCA_964478705.1 uncultured Candidatus Saccharibacteria bacterium | reverse complement strand
AGTTCACCGTTGCGAGTGGAATGTTTTTCACGACGTGGAGTTCGCCACCGTGAAGTTTCCACACCTGTTCGAGCGCGATAATCTCGCTTCTCTGCCAGATGTTGGTCGCTTGAAGTTTCCGCCAATGCTCGGCCGAGGCAATGACCGCTTGAAGCTCTTCCTTAGCGGACTCGAGAGCCTTGGTATCGTTCTCTGCCATGATCACCTTCTCCGACTGCGCAGAGAACTCTTTCCCTTGCTCGGGAGATGGCCGACCCGCTTTCCATGTGTGGTTGAAGCGGATTCGGTAGAAGGAGACAATGCTTGTCACCTGAGGGCTTCGTATGACGGCTTGCACTAATCTCTCCTTTTCGTTGTAGTGTGCAATCTAAACGTAGCCTACGCCGAATCCTTATTACGGTCAATTAAAAACCACTATGGACGTGTCCATAGTGGTTAGAGAGATCTCAGATATCACGGTCTCTTCTTGACCGATTTCGTACCTGAAACGCAGGTAACACTGATGGTAAAGAACAGAATTGGTGATGACACTACCACTGACGGACGATCTTACTCAACACACCTGAACTCCGCTTGCACTTTCGGCCATCAATGACGAGTTCTTCTTGGAGAAAGGTATTCGCCATATCCTCCGCTTGTGCATCTGTTTGCGCGTTGAATGAACGTTCCGCACGACGAGCCCAACCATTAGTTCCCTTAAACGGTTGGTAATAGTGCAGATTATACTTAGGCATCGACGCGTTTCTCCTTTCAGTCGAATGTGAGCGTGCCCGTTGGTCGCCCAGGGCCACGATTGGTCAACATACCGACGGACTCCACCCGCAAAACCTGCAGAGCCTGACCCTCTTCGAGATCAAGGCCGGGAAGTTTCTGCTCTGCAATCTGCACCGCCCCCTGATTGTGCGGAGCGTCGAACCATTCCTTCAATGCATCCTTCGGTTGTGAGAGTGTGCCTTTCGAAACCAATGCGTATGACGGCATCGTTATTCCCCTTTTGGTTGGTGCTATCCGAAAAACACAGTACGCCTGAGGCAGAAAAACGTCAACAAACAAGCCCGGCTCGCGTAGCGAACCGGGCTAGAAAAGGAGAGTATGCTATCCATGAGACCGGTACTCGAATATGTGAATGGGTGCTTCTCCCGCCGGTGTTCCTGCTTCACCATGTGTCGCCGGGACAAATTCACCACCCATATGTGCGGGGCAACGAACCAGCACGTCACCGAAGAGAACGCCGTGCATCTGGAAGTTGATGGGAACTCCACCGCCCTCGAACGCTTCAGTCAAATGCATGATGAACATGTTGAAACGTTTTCTTGCAGCAGTACGAGCATCCTTCCTGCTCATGCTCGGAAAAGTGAAAGAACTTACCACAATTTCCTTTCCATGCTCCATAAATGTGATACGTAATGTGTGAGAAAGCTTCATTACACACCTCTTCTCTATTTGAGCTACACCAAGAGACACACTACGCTTGAGACAGAAGAAGGTCAAACGAAAAAGCCCGGCTCGCGTGGCGAGCCGGGCAGACAGTCAGGCCTTTCTCCGAGACTTCTTCACTCGAGGCCGTGGAGTAGGTGGAGCGGGAAGAAACCTCCCTGTCCTGTCTCTCAAAACCTCGAGCTTAAGATGGCTGTTGACTCTTTCAGGAGCTGACCACCGCCTCTTGGACGCTTCTCGCCGCTTCCGCAGGATTGCATCGTAGGGTTTCGATAGCCCCTCGATTGCCGTCTCTGCTTGCCGTAGAGCATCGTGGATGTTGGTGGCCTTGAGAAAACGTCTGAACGTCAATGTGTTTCCATCATCGTACCAGCGAGTCTCTGGACCGGTGTTAAGTCTTTGCTCGGTCCAAATCATGATCTCTGCCTTAAAAACGGGCATCACATCTCCTTTCCGAAAGTTCGAATCTGCCTCAACCTTACTCGCTAAAACACGCTTGGTCAATTCAAAAATAATTCATGTGACCTCCTGTACAATAGAGCCATGAAACCGACCGACAGCGTTACCGATGCATTCCGGATAAACGACTTTCAAAAGAAAGCGCTGAAGAAGCTTGGTATCAAAACCGTCGAGGACTTGCTCTATCACTTCCCTGTGCGGTACGGAACACTTGGCGAAGGTACGACGATTATTGAAGCTGGAGCGAACGCGAACGTGACGCTCTATGGCACCGTCGGGAAAATCGTCGCAAAGAAAGCATGGAAGTCGAAGCGTCCAATGGCGCAAGGAAGCTTAACCGACGGCACCGGCAAGGTATCGCTCACGTGGTTGCATCAGCCCTACATCGCAAAGATGATTCCTGAGGGATCATCGGTGAAGGTATCGGGGAAAATCACGGAGCGGGCAGGCGGACGCTCAATGATGAATCCGGAGATTGAAGTAATTCCTCACGGCTCATTCATTCCAACCTCCGTAACTCCTGGTGATCTTTTTAATTCGCGTGCATTAGCGTCTGATTCGCGCCCATTCGCGGACGGGAATTTATTCCCCGTCTACGCGGAGAGCCGAGGCGTCACCTCCCGCTGGTTTTACCACGCACTGCAAAAAGTGCTGACAACTGCATTTCTCGATACGCTCGAGGATCCGATTCCCGTTGACATTTTGAAACGATACAATCTTCCGACATTAAAAACAGCATTGCTCTGGATTCACACCCCGAAAGACGAGAAGGATGCAAAAGCCGCCCGTAAACGTTTCGCATTTGAGGAAGTCTTTTTGATTCAATTGAAGCGCCAACAAGAACGCGCAACGGCCGACGCGCTTCCTTCATGGAATATTTCTGACAGTAAGGAACATCGCGAAGTATTCACCAAACGATTTCCTTTCAAGCCAACCGGCGCACAGGAGCGTTCGATTGAAGCGATTTTGAAAGATTTTTCGTCACCACATGCGATGTCACGCTTGCTTGAAGGTGATGTAGGCTCAGGAAAAACGTTTGTTGCAGCGGTGACCGCGCATGCCGTGGTGACAAGCCGTCCCGATACAAGCAAAGACTTTGGGAACCTTCAGGTCGCATACATGGCACCAACAGAAATCCTCGCAACACAGCACTTTGAATCATTCATCGAATATTTTCGCGATCTCCCGATTCAAATCGGCCTCATCACGTCCTCCGGTTGTAAAAAATTCCCGTCGAAGGTGAACAACAATACGTGGACAGATATTCCCCGAGCACAACTCTTGAAATGGGTCGCGAACGGCGAGATTCCAATTTTGATTGGTACGCACTCACTGATCCAAAAGTCGGTGAAATTCAAACACCTCGCGTATGTGATTATTGATGAGCAACATCGCTTCGGGACTACCCAGCGCATGGCGCTGGCTCGCAAATCTACGCAAATGTCGCCTACCGGCGAAACGCAAATGAGCGCGAATGGGAAGGTTGATCCTGTTGTCTATAAAGACTTATCGTACACGATCAATAATATCCTTTTTACGGTTCACAACGCTTTGGGATTGGGACACAAAGAATCAGTCTACCAGCAGGCAGTGGAAGAAGAGCTTAAGCGACGAGGTATTGCATTTGATAAAGAAAAACAAATGCCTGTGATGTACAGGAACAAGAAGGTCGGCGTCTATCAACCTGACTTTGTTATCGACGGGAAAATTATCCTTGAACTCAAAGCACTTCCTTTTATAGGAGAGAGGGAAAAGAAGCAACTATGGAGCTACCTCAAAGGTGGACCATATTATCTTGCACTTTTAGCGAACCTCGGTGCACCAAAAGTACAGACCATTCGACTTGTATTTGAAACTGCTCGATCTAATTCGCGTTCATTAGCGGATCATTCGCGCCCATTCGCGGAGGTGAGAATTCCTCACCTCTTGAGTATGACGGCGACCCCCATCCCCCGCACCCTCGCCCTCACGGTGTATGGTGACCTTGATTTAACACTCCTTGATGAGCAACCTGCGGGACGAAAACCAATCATCACCGAATTGGTGACACCGTCTGCGCGTAAAGCGATGTATGAAGCAATTCGTGCACGTGTCAAAGCTGGTCGCCAAGCGTATGTGATTTGCCCTCGCATTGATGAGCCGGATCCGGCAAAAGAAATGGCGCTTCGTGCAAAATCGGTGACCGAGGAAGCGAAGCGACTTGAGCGAGAAGTCTTTCCTGAATTTAAACTAGGCATTCTTCACGGCAAGATGACGCCAACTGCGAAAGAAAAAACCATGAAAGAATTCTCTGAAGGCAGAATTGATATCCTCGTGGCTACATCAGTGATTGAAGTGGGTGTGAACGTTCCAAATGCAACGTCGATTATCATCGAGGGCGCAGAACGATTCGGTCTTTCACAACTCCACCAACTTCGAGGACGCGTGCTCCGAAGCTCCGACCAAGCGTATTGCTATCTTCTGACCGAAACCAAAGGAGAGATGTCGCTCAAGCGATTGAAGGCACTCACGCAGGCAACAAACGGTTTTGAGCTTGCTGAACACGATCTTGCGCTTCGTGGTGCAGGAGAATTGTATGGTGCTCGCCAATGGGGCATCACGGATGTGGGTATGGAAGCACTTCAAAACATCAAAATGGTTGAAATGGCGCGAAACGAAGCGCAGGCACTTGTCGCAGAAGACCGTGAACTCTCGCGCTACCCTCTCCTCGCACAAGCACTATCTTCCCGAGAGGATCTGCACTTTGAGTAGTCTTTTGTCCATTGACCTTTGAACGAGAAAGGAACACAATCGGCAGTAGATTGCTCACAAAGGAGGACGCGATGCTCGCAGAAGCGCTTCTCGGTCTTGTTCTTCTGATGAATCAGCCGGCCGCTCAGGAACCACCGACGCTTGAGCTCATTCTCCATGAAGGTGGCTACGACTTCGCCGTCAGACGAGATGACAAGGTCGCGATTGAAGCACCGCCACCCGTGTCAATTGTCGACGTCGAACAGCTACAGTTTGAGATGGGCGACGAAGGCAAACCGATCATCCTCGCAGACTTACTTGTGCTCAACCAGGACAATCTTCGAACCTACTGTCTTGGGGAAGAGGCGAAATGGTCTCGTGCTGACAATGCGTCGTTACGCGAACGCATTGCCAGAGGCGACGAAGAGGCAGACGATGTGCTCGAGTGCCGTATCTTCAATCTTCAATTGTCCATTGTCGAAGAGCTAAAGCTTCTCAATCTTTCACGAGGTGTGCGACCTGCCCCAGACGAAGAGCAGGAGCCAACCCTCAAAGAAAGCCCGGAGAAGATTCTGAAACCAGACCCAAAACTCGAAATCGCTTCTCTACGATGACGACCCGCCCCGTTCCGCATCGCGGAACGGGGCTTTTTCGTTGCTCAAATAATTGTCCGCCCGCTTGGATTTTCACCCCGTGAGATGGAGTTCGCTATCTCACGGGGCAGGCCAAGAACCGGTCGTGTATATGTTCCATATCGAGTCTTCGTTCGGTTCAACTGCAAACCTATGTCCGCCCGCTTGGATTCGAACCAAGAACCGGTCGTGTATAAGACGACTGCTCTACCATTGAGCTACAGGCGGGGTAACGCGCCACCGGTACACTGTATCCCCTCTCTACCACATTCGTAAAGACATGTGTGTAATTTGCTATCGATTGACAGAGTAAACCCTCACGCGTACTCTTCTTTTTTAGAACGTGCTCCTCAAAAACCGTATACCGACTAGGAGGTTCTGTGTGAGAAAAGTGTCACACGATACAACGACAAAGCGCGTCATCACCATGGATGGACCGACCGCATCGGGGAAAACCGCCGTTGGTCTGGCAGTTGCAGAGCGTTGTGGCATCGACTTCGTCAGCACCGGCAGACTCTATCGCGCGTGTGTCGTGATACTCGAACGTGCCCGCGTACCGCGCGAACGATTCGAAGATGAGACAAGTCTTGAGCTCATTGAACGGGCGATGTTCACGTACAAACCAAGCCAGGATGTGTTCGTGAACGGTGTGAATCTCACGCGCTACTTGCACACTCCGGCTGTCGATGAGAATCTCCCTCATCTCGCATGCATCGAACGAGTGCGAGCAGTGATTCGGCGAGTACAGTATGACCTCTCGATGCGCAACAGAAATCTGCTCGTCGAGGGACGGGACATCGGGAGTGTCGTATTCCCGCGTGCACGACTGAAGCTGTATCTCACCGCATCACTCGACGTTCGAGCATATCGCCGTCTCAATCAGCGACGTGCGAAAGGGCTCCCGACCGGATCCGTAGAAGAGGTTCGACGAGAAATCGAGGTCCGCGACAAGCTGGATACCAACAGAAAAAAGTCTCCACTTGTCATCCCGAACGGTGCACGAATCATCGACTCATCGGCACTCACGTTCGATCAAACAGTCGAACGTGTGCTCGAACAAGTCTTCGAGGTTTTCCCGTCGTACAGACCACTCGCAAGAAAACGTCTCTACGCATGACGCTTTGAGGCGCGCCACACATGGCGCGCCCTTTTTCTTTTCTCCAGTTTCGTCTCCTGTCGTACTTTTTAAAAATCCTGTATCGTTACTCTATGCAATCACTACGATCCCCCAAAGCCCTTTTCGCAATCGGCGCACTGCTTATACTTGTCGGTATCGCTTTTTTTGCGGGGAAGCCATCTCCGTATCTCAGATCAGCCATGCTCGGTGGTAATTACCTTGTCTCCCACATGCATGAGGATGGTTCATTTGTCTATGAATACGACCCTGTGAAAGATGAAGAATCGGACTCGTACAACATTCTCCGTCACGCCGGCACAACCTACGCACTCCTTGAACTCTACGAAGCAACGAACGACGCACGATATTTGAAATCCGCAGAAAACGCGCTCACCTATCTCCGTGCATCAATCGTCCCCTGCCCGGTCTATCGTGATGCATTCTGCGTACTCGAAGGAAATGAAATAAAGCTGGGCGGAAATGGGTTGGCACTCCTTGCACTCACCAAACACATGGAGCTCACCGATTCGCGCGATGACCTCGCGACCGCAGAAGGTATCGCGCGGTTCATCACGGCAATTCAAGCAAACAATGGTGAATTTCTTTTTTATAAAATGGACGCAAAGGGTGTCCCCGACTCTGACTTTGTGTCTGAATACTACCCAGGCGAAGCAATGTTTGCGCTCGCACGTCTCTCGGAACTCACCAACGAAACAGCATGGATGACTACCGCGCACAACGGAGCCGATTGGATTATCAACGTGCGAGACAAGAATGTTGCGACAAACGGCCTTCCCCACGACCACTGGATGCTCTACGCCTTGAACGAACTCTATACGGATGAACAAAAACCTGACTATCTCGAACACACGAAACGTTTGGTGAATGCGATTGTCTCATCGCAGCACAAAGGATTGACCGGCGAGCAAAAGGAATGGAATGGTGGCTACTACAACCCTCCCCGCTCAACACCAACCGCAACGAGAAATGAAGGGCTCGGCGCTGCGTATGAAATTTTTATGCGCTCGGGTGATGTAGCTTATGCACACATCACAAAAGATTCGATGGAACGTGGTATTGAATTTACCCTCCGTACACAATTCACGTCACAAAAAGTCCGTGAGATTGGCGCACCACGCGAAACCGTTGGAGGATTCCATGAAGGATTGGACGACTACGACATTCGCATCGACTACGTTCAGCACAATATCTCCGCGCTCCTTGCTTTTGACCGTATCGAAAACGGGAAATAGTTTACTGCCGTACTTGCTTATTCGCGCGAATGGGCAAATGATGCTGTCCCAAAAACAAAACCCCGCCAACAGCGCGGGGCGTGTTGCGGGGTGGGGTTAACTCGACGAGCTACATCATCGACTTCATGCGTTGCTGATCGTAGTTTTCGAAGATGATGCGCCGACCGGGGTAGTCATCTCTTCCAGCGATGTGCTTCGCCTGTTGGACGACCACACTTGCCATCACCCACTGGCGAAGACCCGGATCCGATTCGATGAGGAGGTTGAGTCCTTGTCCGACGGACCCCATCCGACTCACCACGTACAGGATTTGACCTTGCTCGGTCAACACGAGCACGGGTAGCGGAGCCGTTCCGAGAAACTCCTCTATGCGCGCTTTCCGAGCTCGCTCCAGCTGTTCCTGAACTTGCTGGGAACTGCTCTCGGTGGGCTTGGAAACACTCCTCCCCCAGAAGATAGCGAGAGAGCTCACGATCACTGCCGTGAGCGCTACATCTCTCGGCGACACTCTTTCCAACATCGACTTCAACCTCGACATGGTTTCCTTTCTGATAGTCGTTTGTAGTTCAACTTCTGAGAGAATAGTACCAGAAATATCCCGTACGTCAATACCGCCCCACCATCTCTGGCCAGGCGCTATTTTATCTGCGTTGTATCTGCGGGAATTTCTATCCCTGCCTGCCGGCAGGCAGGCGCGCCTGTCCACCGAAGCTTTAGCGTGTACACGAACTTGGGAGTTGAACTCCCAAGTTGTGGAGGTCGAGTTGGGGTGAGTATATTGGTCTCTCTAAGGAACCCTTGTGTAGAAAGGACATTATTCTTGAACAGTTTAAGGATTTAGAGGAGTACAAAAGATATAGTGAAAGCGCTCTCGCTACGATTCAGGCGAATAAAACGCATGAAAGCGATTTGGAAGTTCAACTCCCAATTGGGAGTTGAACTTCCAAAAACAAAACCCCGCACGAATGCGGGGTGCTGATGATGTCGGAAATGCTCTATTACATCATCCGAGCATGCTTCCGAGATTCAAGTCCTCTCCCAGGCGCAAGAATACCAAAAGAGCCACAACAGCAGTAGCGATCAGGGCGATGAAACCCATGATCTGAAGGATCAAATCCGGAATCCACGATCCCGGATACGACCCGTAGCTGTGATGAACAATGGCGACACCAACGCTCAAGGAAAGTGCGATGACTAAAAACTCTTTCAGTCCCTTTCTCAACTGGAATCTCCTTTGGGTCAATCTGCGTAGGATGATGCGCTCGGATGTTCTGAAAGTCAATTATGTGCATCGGTGCATAACAAAGCCCCGCCAACAGCGCGGGGCGCGTGTTGCGGGGTGAACTCGGAGTTCAGGCAGTCGCGAGATTCGAGCGCCTGAACTTGAGGAAGTACAGTGGCCAGCCTAGAACAATGCCGAGGACTGGAAACGACCCGACGAAGAGAATCCAGAAAGGGTCTTTGACACCTTCTTGTCGAGACGTCCAAGCGGCCATCCCAGAAAAAAGGGTGACTATCAGTAGGGCAACAGTGTTGAGGAAATACAGAGGGAACAGAGTGGGAGAACCGTGGAAGATCCATGTCATTTGCACTCCCACAAAAATGACAGGAACTGATGCCGTAGCGATAGCAACCGCCTGTGACCAGAAGGTCAGGCAAAAGATGCCGACGAACGCCACGACGAAGTTCGCGATCAGTACAGGATTCGGCCGATGCTCGGTGAATCTGTACATGATCAGACTGATCAGTGCACAGAGCAAGGTCGTGACGGTATTTGCTACGAGAAGCTTCTTCAAGGCTTTCTCCTCTAATTTATCGAACCCGAAGCGGTATGCCCGGGACATCTGGAAAGATAATACAAGCAAGTTTCTTAAACGTCAACATCATCCGATTTTTGTATAGAAAAACCCCGCATACAAGCGCGGGGCGTGAGGCGGGGTTGGGACGGTGCTTCAGCCAAACTTCAGGAGGGGCTGGGTGAGTTTCGTCAAGCCGAAGGCGACGAACTGTAGCACCCAGAGAGCCTGAAAGAGATTCCAGAAGCCCTCGTCCATGATTCGCCTGCTCAGACGACCCGAGAACGAGTCGCAGCAGGCGACAATCCAAAGGGTGATCCAGAGAGTGACGGCCATCAGGAACGGACCCCAAAAGCACTGCAGCAAGAAAAGGAAATAGTTTTCCACGTCGTTCTCCTTGGTTGCCTTGCATCTGCTAACGTTATATCAGATAGATAGAAAAAGTCAATACCGCCTTACCATCTCTGGCCAGGCGGTATTCGCGTTCATTCGCGTATATTTTATTCGCGTAATTCGCGGTTTATTCCACAAACGTGTAGGCAGCACCACCCTTCCCTGCACGACCTGTTCGGCCAATGCGGTGGACGTAGTCTTCGTAGGTCTGCGGAACGGTGTAGTTGATGACGTGTGAAATATCTTTGATGTCCAAACCACGCGCAGCAACGTCCGTTGCAACAAGAATCTTCGCTTTGCCGTCGCGGAAGAGTGTGAGCGAGCGAGTTCGTTCACGCTGACGCTTGTCACCGTGAATCGATTCTGCAGAGAATCCGCGCTTATTCAATTCAACAGCAAGACGCTCAACATCGCGCTTGGTTTCGGAGAAGACAAGCACTTTCTCAAGTTCTGGGCGCATCAAAAGGCGCTCCAATTCTTCGAATTTCTTTGCGCGATCCGCAACACGAACGATGTCTTGTTTGATGTTCGCTGTCTTGTGCGGTGCTGCAATTTCAACTGCAACCGGATCTTTCAAGAATTTTGCGGTGAGTTCGCGGATTTTCGGTGGCATGGTTGCCGAGAAAAAGAGTGTCTGGCGCTCTTCACGAACCGCTTTCATGATGCGGGTGATGTCGTCAACGAATCCCATGTCGAGCATCTGATCAACTTCGTCGAGGACAACATAGCCGAATGCCGAAAGCGGAAGTGCCTTCTTTTCTGCGAGGTCTTTGATGCGACCGACGGTGCCGATCACGAATGCTGGCGCGCGACGAAGATCAGCAATTTGCTTCCCAATTGGCATACCTCCGACACACACCGCTGCATAGAGCGGAAGGCCTTGGCAGAACTTTTTCAATTCGGTTTCAATTTGCATCGCGAGCTCGCGCGTTGGCGCAATGATGAGCGCGTGCTCTTTTGGATCGAGTGAGAGCTTTTCAATCAACGGCAAAAGGAATGCAGCAGTCTTGCCGGTTCCGGTGTTTGCTTTGCCGATGAGGTCGCGACCTTCGAGAATGTATGGAATTGCTTCAAACTGAATCGGGGTCGCGTTTGCGTAACCCTTCGATTCAAGAAGTTGAATCATGCGTGGTGAGAGCATCAAGTGTGCGAACGGACGTGGTGTTTCAACTGTTTCAACGTGTGTTGTTTCAACAGGTGTGTGAACGAACTTCGCGATGTCGATGTATTGACCACCGGGACGTCGACGTCCGCCTCCTGCAGAACCGCGTGACGAATAACCACCTCGGCCACGAGGTGCACTACCTCCACGTGATGATGGACCGCGTGAAGAACCGCCGCGTGCGGGACCTCGGCGTTCAAAAGGATCTCTGATGCGTGCATTAACAACACGCTTGATGCCCGACTTTCGGGGTGATGAAGAATACATATATGTGATTGTGCGCGACCTGCAAAAACAGAGAGCGCGGATAGTGATAACCTCAGATTGCTGTATAGAACATCGAGGCTGTTTACTATCCTCACATAAGGAGGAAAACCTAACGGAAATCTATAGAACAAAACTGGTACCACGAGAATACCACAAAACTAAAGTAAAAGCAAGTATACACACAGCGCCCCGCTCGTGCGGGGCGCGTATTTCGAGAAAAAACGACTACTCTTCGTCTATAGAGATTCTCTCCCCTTCGGCAGTGCCGAGCCCCTTCTCAACACCACCCCTCATTGGCGGTGTGAGATTTTGACCTTTAACACTGAGTATAGGAACTTCTGTAGCGCCACTTTTCTTCATTTCCGCGATTGCCTTGAGCGCCGCCAGATCCTCTTCTTTCTTTTTACTATCCTGTGGTGCTTGAATTTCTTTCGCTCCCGCTTTCGCACCAGTAAATGCTTCTTCTACATCCGCGAGTAGTTCTTTTGCTGTTTTTAAAATTCCTCCTTCAAAAAATCCCATAGAGTTATTATTTTAGTCCTCGTTCAAACGCAACCTCTCGAAGAATGTCCTCGACAGCACCTTCTGGATTGAATGCCTCGTCACGTTCGCTAAAAAGTCCGCGCTTTTTGAATTCGGCGAGAAAGAGTCCTTTACTCAACAAAAGATCTTTTGCCGATGCAGGTGTAATCTGATATTCACCAATCAACGCTCCTGCGAGGCGCTTCATCGTTTCTCGCGATGTTACTTTTTCAACACGACTCCCGATCTCGCCCGTAGCGTCAAGCCCCTTTGGAGCGCCCGCGTTCACCCGCGCGCCGAGCGTATCTTTTTCCATGCCCGCAAAGTATGAACCTGATGGTAGTTCTGGTGACATATGAGAATTATACACCCTTGGTTTCGCTCACGCTTTCCTTTTTTACCGGAATGCCGTGCGCCGTCAAAATGGCCTCAAATTCAGGCTGTTCGAGGGTTTCCTTTTCGAGAAGCACCTTCACAATCGCGTCGAGCGCCGTTCGGTTATCGGTCAACACTGTTTCTGCGCGAGTGCGAGCTTCAGATACCAATCGGAGCACTTCAGCGTCAACCTCACCCGCAACACGCTCTGAATAGTCTCGCCCTTCGGCAACAAAACCACTTGCATGCATGCGCGCTTCATCCGGCGTGAGTGCCAACGGGCCAATCATTTCTGACATACCGTAGCGCGTCACCATGTCACGTGCGATCGCTGTCGCCACCTGCAAATCATTTGATGGTCCAGTGGTGGTGTCGCCGAAAATCATTTTCTCTGTCGCATAGCCACCCATCGTCATCGCAAGTCGATCAAGAAATGCTTTGCTTGAGAAAAGACGGTTCTCTTCAAGTGGCAGTGCGAGGGTGTACCCCGCAGCATGGCCACGCGAAATGATGGACACTTTGTGCACCGGATCGGCGTGTTCGAGTACCGATGCAACGAGTGCGTGACCCGCTTCGTGGTATGCAGTAATTTTCTTTTCACGATCCGAGAGAATATGCGATTTGCGTTCGGGTCCGAGCAACACTTTTTCAATTGAACGGATGACGTCAAACTGCGAGATTTTTGTCCTGTCTTCGCGCGCTGCAAGAATCGCTGCTTCGTTCATGAGTGACTGCAAATCTGCGCCGGAGAATCCCGGGGTGCGCTCGGCGACCGTGCGAAGGTTCACGTCCTCAGCGAGGGGTTTTTTCGTTGCGTGAACTTTAAGAATTGCTTCACGGTCGTTTCGATCCGGCAAATCGAGGCGCACACGGCGGTCGAATCGCCCCGGGCGAAGGAGCGCCGGGTCGAGCACATCAGGGCGGTTGGTTGCCGCCATCACAATCACCGCTTCCGTTGGTTCAAAACCGTCCATTTCGACAAGGATTTGATTGAGCGTTTGCTCGCGCTCGTCGTTGCCACCGCCAACACCCGTGCCACGCACGCGCCCAACCGCGTCGATTTCGTCAATGAAAATAATCGCCGGTGCAGCACGCTTCACGGTTTGAAACAGATCTCGCACACGCGACGCCCCAACACCGACAAACATTTCAACAAACTCAGACCCTGAAATTGAGAAGAACGGGACATTCGCTTCACCAGCGACCGCACGTGCCAAGAGTGTCTTCCCTGTTCCTGGAGAACCCATGAGAAGCACACCTTTCGGAATTCGCGCACCGATTGCCAGGAACTTCTTCGGGTTTTTTAAAAAGTCGACAATCTCAAGTAATTCTTCTTTCGCTTCTTTCACACCTGCGACATCTTTAAAGGTCACTTTCTGTTTGTCTTTTGGATCGAAGAAGCGCGCTTTCGATTGACCGAAGGTAAACGCTTGCATGCCCGCGCCTTTCGCTTGTCGCGTCATCATGTAGAGCAGGAAGCCGATGAAAAGGATGGGGATCAAAATTGGCGCGAGGTTGAGCACCCAGAACCACACACCCGACACACCCTTCACCTCGATTGCAATTGCTTGCAATTCTTCCGGTGTCACACCATATGCAGAGAGTGTTTCGGGAAGTGACGCACCGGTTTCTTTGTGCGATACGAGTTCTCGCCCATCGTTCGTCGTCACCGTAAGTTCATCACCGCGAATGATGATTGATTGTACGGTTCCTGATGCAACCTCACTTGCGATGACGGAAATCGCTACATCAGTGCTTTTTTTGTTGCCTGCGATGAATGAATATGCGAGCGCCAGCAAGACAAACACAAGGACACTCCACCAAATGGTGTTAAAACCACCAGCCGGTCGTGGTGTGCGTGAATTTTTCGGCTTTTGTGGCAGGGGCGCTTGGGGCGGGAGCGGTCGGTTTTTCTTTGCCATAGTTCGTCTAGTATATATCAAAAATCGATTTTGGTGATAGAAAAACCCACGACGGTGTCGTGGGTTGGCTCTGGTTTAGAGCGGAGAGATTTTTCAGTAGGCTTGATCACGATTCAAAAGATACCGATCGAGAATGGTGATACAACAAGCATTGAACATAGCTGCAGGAAGAGCTACGACCATGAAGAGCAACTGAGGAAGGCCAAGTCTCTGAAACCAAACCATCAGGAGCGTGCACGCGACTCCGATGAAAAGACTTCCGATGACTGGCCATTTCCAGTTACTGGACCGAAAGAAGAACGCAATGAATCCAAGAGCCATTCCAATAGAGATAGCAAGAACCCATATCGCCACGATAATTTCCTTTCGGCCGTGTGGCCAGAAATTACTACGTCTAAAAGCGACGATACGCTCGCTTCGCCTCAAAGTCAAACGCCTGTATGATGTCCTCATGGAACGCATCGAGAACAGAAAAGTACGCCGAGATTACACCATCCTTGAAACCATCGAGGCGGGTATCGTCTTGTCTGGAAGCGAGGTGAAATCTATCCGCGCTCACAAAGCATCGCTCGATGGTGCGTATGTTGACGTAAGCGGAACAAAGGCAGAACTCCTCAATATGGACATTCAGCCCTATCAACCAAAGAATATGAAAGAGGGATATGAACAGCACCAGCCCCGCGCACTCCTCCTCTCACGAACCGAGCTCGCAAAGCTCGCGGACATCAAGAAACAGAAGGGATTGACAATAGTGCCTCTTTCGGTGTATAATAAAGGACGATATCTGAAGGTCTCCCTTGCGGTCGTCCGCGGTAAGAAAAAAGAAGATAAACGCGAATCGCTTAAGAAGCAGGCGGTGGAACGAGATATCGGTCGTTCATTGAAAAATCGATAATCATTATCGATACATATTTGTAAGCAAGACCTTTGCCAGCTGACCGACAAACTCACAACAGAATACACTTAAATCCTGTTGTTGGTGGTATGTTGTAGGTTGTTTGTTATCTGGGGGATGTCTTGCTTCGACACTGTGTTCGCTTCTTCTCGTGCGTGACGGGAGCGCGCTACCTTCCTTACGAATGGCGCAACCCAGCTGCAAAATCAGCAATCAAAAGTCCGTTCTACACAGCACGTGACTTCGCTTACGCTCTTGCGTAACCGACGTCTCCACATCTCTCGTTCGATAGAGGTGTGTGGGGCGTAAACCACATCGAACCGCTGTGATTGGAATCGCTTTATCCAATCACCTAAGACCTTAAGCTTTGAATCGTATCGTTTGGTGTATCTTCAAGATGCGATTCGAGACTTCAAGATTCACTACGTCATGTAGAATCGTTAAGAACAACATAGTGGACGGGGGCTCACTGCCCCCCATCTCCACATTTCAAAAATCAGCTCTGCATCCGTGCAGGGCGATTTTTGTTATGGGGAGATGAACCAGTTTGTATGAAAGAGCCTTATATGCAACATAAATTAGCACACGAGACTATATGCTCTTTCCACCAAAGAGTTTCTTGTTTGTCTGGTCGATCTATATGATTCTTCGAGTAAACAAGAAGCACTCTCACCTCTAGCTTTTCATTGCAAACTTCAACAATACACCGATTACCGCTTGATTTCGCCGATACATTTGTTTTTGCAATTTTAAAATCGTACTTTGCTATGATTGTGTCCTTATTGGAAACACATATAACATCTAAATGACTCGTATTGCTTAGATTTGCAATGCGCTCTAAAGCATCATTTATTGACTGTCTCGTTGGCCCCCAATGCCCCTTATGCTTCTTAGAAAAATCTTTGATGTAACACCTTTCAGCATAATCATCAAAAATTACACTGTACTTTTGGCTAATAAAGTGTCTTTTCATTCTCCTGAACAATCAAACTATAAGGTATTTCGTCATTCTCAAAAGAGATCGTCCAGGGCAATTGCTCGTGTGTAAACTTAACGATTTGTTCAGTGTTTTTCTTCTTCCACTTTAAGCAAACACTTTGAATCAATTCAAGTTCGTCCTTTCCTAGAGCTGGGTTCTGAATATTTTTTGTAAGGAATAATAATTCTGCTGAACCCTTTTTTTCTAGTTGAATTTGGCTAGTTCCTATCAAACTTATAAGCTGGTCAAAATAGTCTAGAGAAACCGGCCCTTGTTCCAATTTTTTGTAAAGCACTCCTGTTATTGGCTTCAGATTGTGATAGTAAAAAGCAAAATCTGAAAGATACACCAACTTTGCTAATTTGGTCTTAGTTACCTTTCCATCTTCATCTGACCCATAAAGGATACAGGCCTTAATAAGCTCTGCGAGCTTTTCCTGAGGGGTCAGACCACCCACTTTGGTCTGAGATTTGATCATTACCTTAAGAGTAGCAAAAGTAGTCTTTCCTGTAAATTGTGTTTTGAACCTCAATTTTAAACTCTTTTTATGCTACTCCCCCGCAATTTTAATCAGCTCATCAATCACTTGCGACGGAAGGAGCGATGCTTTGACGATGAATTTGTAGACACCGAATTCTTTTGCGTCGGCGACCGTTACATCGTCCGTAGTGTTCGAGAGAAATATTACTTTTGCATCGGGTGCTAGGTTGTGGCTTTTGATCTCCTTCAAAATATCCAGCCCCGTCATACCAGCCATACTCATGTCGAGTGCAATCACATCAGGTGTGAACCCCTCTTTCAGAATCGCGAGTGCCACATCCCCACTCGGCGCGGTTTTTAATGCAATATGCTCTTCCACCGCTTTCTTTTCATAGAGTGAAAGAAGGAAGGTGTCGTCGTCAACAAGCAATGCCTTCAGTGTCTGCGGTTCTGTATCCATCCCGTTAGAGTTTTTATCCTGTTCATTCATAGCGATTTCTGGTTAGTTTCTCTGATTATATTTTGCGTCATACTACGAAAATAAAACTCTAACGGGATCCATATATAAAAAAATAAAAATCCGTCTTAACCGGAAGTATACGCTGACCAATCCGTTCCGAAACCCTTGACGACGTAGTCGAGAACCTGTGAGGGAAGCAGAAATGATTTTGCTATGAACCGCTGAATGCCAAGAGTTCTGAATTCTTCTTCATGCTCTGCCTGGTGAACGTTCGAGAGAATCGTAATATCTGCCTTTGGAGCAAGTTTTTCTTCACGCATTTTCGTGAGCGTCTCGACACCACTCATCCCCGGCATCGTGATATCAAGTAGTATATTGTCTGGTATAAAACCTTCCCGCATAAGCTTCAGCCCTTCTTCGCCGGAGAATGCAACGCGGAGCTCAACCGGATACTGCTCGGCATTCTTCAAATAGAGCTGCGCAAGAAACTGATCGTCGTCTATGAGGAGGACTTTCTTCTTGTGTTCGGTTTCCATAGATTTCCACTATATACTTGTGTATCCATCTTATCACGTCTTTACCACCCCTATGCACTGGTTCTTCATTACCCTGATTTCGCCCCTTGCCCACGGAGTAGTCAATTTCCTAGATAAGTTTCTCATCAACCGATACACCACAGGCGATGATTCCCCTTCGGTTGGATCACTAACCCTTTTCTCCTCCCTTTTTGCCGTTCTCATTTTGCCCATCCTTTTACTTTTTGGAATTCCGCAGGGGCCTTTTAATCTACTTCCCATTCTCGCACTTATAGGTTCCGGAGTTGTTTATCTCGGAGCAATCATCTTTTATCTCTATGCACTCTCAGATGATGATGTGTCGAATATCGTTCCGTTTTGGCTTACGGCTCCAGTATTTGATTTTGTTCTGGCTTGGCTCTACCTCAATGAGAAGCTATCTGGGATAGAAGTGCTTGCTAGCCTTTGTATTCTCTTTGGTGGATTAATCCTTTCACTAAGACGAAACGAGGTCGGACAGGTGGCAGTTAAATGGAAACCCGCACTCCTCATGATCGGATCTTCTCTGTGTTTTTCATTTAACAGCTTCTTGTTTAAGAAAATCGCAATCGAAACAAGTTTTTGGGATTCGATGTTCTTTACATACAGCGGTTATCTCTTAGGAGGCATTGTGCTGTTTGTTTTTGTTAGAAGTTACAGGAAAGGTTTTATAGATCTTCTTCGTAAAAGTGGTTCAATGTTGTTGGGAGTAAATGTTTTTGGAGAGGTCTTGATGATTATCGGTGATACAGCTGTACGTTTTGCAACACTCCTTGCCCCTCTTGCCATTGTCGGAACAATTTCCACGGCGTTCCAGCCTTTAGTTGCCTTCATTGTTGGTATTCTTATTACCGTATTTGCGCCAGCGTTTCTGACGGAATCTATCAAGAAAGAGGATCTTATTCAGAAGAGTTTAGCTATTGGAATCATGATTGCGGGTACAGTTATGCTGATGCTTCTTGGTTAAACATGTTCACTTCATTTCTAAAATCCATATTTACTCTCTCCAAGGAATTAACCTTGGTCGACAAGCTTATTTCCAATCGGAGATTATTTGATAAATACGTCTATACCCCCCTCGAAGACGCCCTACACGAACTAGAAAAACGTAGTCACGATCCAAAACTAGACCTTTATCTAAAGAGTGCATTGCCCCACGGCATCCCTGAAATAATGCGTGGCAAGCTCAGTATTGCCTTAGTTCGAAACATAGCTACACCAAACTACGAGATTCAACGATTTATAATGCTCTCTGATCTTATTACCTCCACCTGGAACACCAACAAGAAGACTGATTCACCAAATCTCCAGCCACTCCTTCTTGAATATTTGGGAGATAAGTTTGCGGACAAAAACGATTGGAAACATTCACTGGGGAAAATTTCACTACATAAAGGAAGGGATAAAAACAATGATGACATCTTCGAATTCCGTCGAATTATTGATTTCTACAAAAGCAATGGTCAACCATTTTCAAAAATTAACACGCTATGGGGTCAACCACTTGTCGACTTCCATCACGAATTGTTTCTAGATATCTACCCTTCGATGAAAGACTACGTTTTTGATCTTACCGAGTGGTTTAACAAAAACGGCAAAGAGGCAAAAAGTTACTACAAGAACTTTTTGTCTCTTTTTTTACGTGACGGAATCATTTTTGAAAACTTTATGCTCGAGGGCACAGAACACGACCTCACACGAGACGTAATTCTTCCAGCAATTATGGAAATCGAATCAGAAAGTGGGTATAAACCACTCATACTCGCCCTAGAACCAACAAAGCTTGAGCACGAGCGTTTTTGGCTATCACACCCTCATGCCTCTACAAAAGACAAGATCAAAACAAAATCAGAGACATCACTTACCCCAACAAAAATCTGATATTATTATCTCAATGGAACGAAATACATATTGGTTTTTTGGAGTATTGATTTTAATTCTTCTTATCGTGATCGGAGTGCGGTCCTACGATATTTTGATTCAACGAAACTTTTTGATTGAAGCGGCCATCAAATGTGACTCTAATTTAGAAGTGTGCTTTGTTTGGGATTGTAACTCAGAAGAAGACTTGAGCTGTGACCGGACGCCCTACAAAAAAATTGAGTTACCCGCACCCAATGCCCCACATTGTCTAGAAGAAAACAACTGTTCCGAATTTTCCTGTAATACTTCCGAGGGATGCATGAACATCTATTGTACGGATGAGACACGGGAAGAATGGGAAATATGCACAGAGGTTCCAATCACCCTATCAGAAACAGCCACCTCTTCTGAAGAAGCTTCTAAATAAAATCGTATGCTTTTAAGCCTCATTAACATTCAATATTGTTACGATGCTCTGATCAACCAGATACCAGTTGAGTTGATTTTCTATTCTCACATTCCAACTGCCCTACTCGCGTTACTCTTTGGATCATTTCTTCTCTATAAATCCAGGAAGTTAACAAATGTCACCCTTTTCGCAGTTTGTGTGTTTTTTGCTTTATGGTGTCTCCTCAACTTAACGAGTTGGTTTGCATTCTTAGGATCTAGTCACACGATATTTGCTTGGGGTCTTGCTGACCTTTTCAGTCTCACATTCTTTATTTTTGGATACTATTTCCTATATACATTCATTACCGGAAAAGATTTACCGTGGTGGCAGAAGTTGATTGGCCTTGTAGCAATTGCGCCGACTGCATGGTGGACATTCTGGGGCCTCAATCTCACTGCATATGACGCAACTACATGTGAAGCTTGGGAGAATACCCTTTCTTCAAACTACCACTTTGGTGCACAGATATTTATCCTTGTTTCGACAATAATCTTAACGATTTATCGCTACGTTAAATCAACAGACCTCCAGACAAAAAAAGAAACTCAGCTCGCTGGTACTGGTGTCATACTATTCTTCAGCTTCTTTTTCATAGCGGCACTCCTAGTGAAAATTCTTGGAAATTACGAAGCCTGGGCAAGCTATGCGTACAACTTTGAGATTTACGGCTTGTTTGGAATGCCCATACTGCTTGGTTACCTAGGATTTCTGATTGTGAGGTATAAGGCATTCGACCTCCGAGTCTTCAGTGTTCAAGCGCTGGCCATTGCGACTGTCGCAATCGTGGCAGCCCAGTATGCTTTCCTCAACGACCGAACGACTGCCGTACTTAACTCAGTGAACCTACTCCTCGTTCTTATCGTTTCTTTTTATCTCGTCAAAAACGTAAAAAGAGAAATTGAACTTCGCACCCAGCTCGAAGAAGCCAACAAACGCCAACAAGAAACCCTTCGGTTCATTACCCATGAAGTTAAAGGCTACCTTACCGATGGTGCTGCAGCGTTTGATGCAATTCTTACAAACACGTACGGTGCCATCAACGATGACATGCGTGGAATGTTGAACGAAGCGATGGTTAAAAACCGCAACGCTATCCGTGAAATTCAAAACTTCCTCCGTATCGCCGATTTCAAAACCGGTAAGGTGAACTATGTACGCACACAGTTCGACTTCAAGCATGATCTTGAGTCTGTTCTCCGTCCAATCGAAGAGCACGCAATCGCGAAGAAACTCATGTTCAATAAAGACATTATTCCTGGCGATTACTCTATGGTTGGTGATACCGATCAGCTCTTAAATCACGTCGTCGGAAACCTCGTAAACAATTCAATCAATTACACCAAAACCGGCTCCGTTACTGTTCATCTTGAACGAAAACCAGCATCAATACTCTTTTCGGTGAAAGATACGGGTGTTGGCCTCACCGATGACGATAAGTCGGTTCTCTTCACTGAAGGAGGCCATGGAAAGGACTCTCGCAACGTAAACCCTCATTCGACCGGCTATGGACTCTATATCGCCTCACAGATTGTCCTTGCACATAAAGGACGTATTTGGGCCGAATCAGAAGGGCGCGGAAAGGGTGCGATATTCTTTGTTGAGCTCCCCATAGATACTGCAAAAGTGAACTAGAATTCTATAGCAGTTGTGCAATAGCATTTATATATTTGCTATTCATTCGGTGATTGTTTTTTGGTACAAGAAAATCGGCCGGCATGGTCTTTTTTTGTTCAAGCTCTCCTGCAAGGACAACATGTGGAGTTTTTAACTTATGTAAATCAACCTTAAAACTTTTAATATCTTTTGCACATGCCTCCGCTAATACCTTTGACATATCTTTGAGGTACACCTCTTTTAGCCAAAGAGTTCGGGAGTATCTGTGGATTGGTGTCATTGATGCAAAAATCGCTTTCTTACAAGGATTCTTTTTAGCGATAAGATACGCAAGAACTGCTCCGAGTGAAAAACCGAGTACCGTTGCTCCTTTTTCGATAAAAAAAACTTGTGGAGAGAGAGGTTTATGCCAGTCGACAGTAGGAAAACAGACCTCGTATCCTTTTTGTGAACACGCGAGCTTAAGTGCTTGATAACGACTCAAGTCCGGAGATTCTTCGTATCCGAGGATGATATAGATTTTCTTTTTCATAAAAAATAATGGGGAGGTAGCCACTGTGCTCCTCCCCAAACTCAGGCTGATAGCGGTCAGTCGAACTCACCGTCCTTCACGCCCTTCACGAACGCCTCCCACTCCTCCTGGGTGTGGAAGATGGTGGTCTTCGTGGGGTCATTGCTGTTCCGGAGGGCAACACCCTGCGGAGTCCTGGCGACCTCGACACACTTGTTGATGATTCCTCCCGGATTGCTGTAGCGCGACTTCCGGAAGTCACTGTCCTGCACAGGGAATTCGAAACGAACCTTACTCATTGGAACCTCTCTTGGGAGTTACCTATTCCCGAAGGAATTTAGATCCTACGGGTGTTGAGCCATCGCCACACCAAGGGGCCAATCCCCAGAGCGGAGGGATGGAAAAAGAACTGGCACACTTTATGGAGCATTGTTGACCTCCTGTGATAGACCTAGATAAATCATATCATAAGGCGGAGTTGACAACCATTCAACGGATTTTCTGTTTCTCATAGAATGTATGGTTCTGGAGAACCTTAAGAAATAGGCTGTATTTACCTTGTCTATATGGGAAAGCCATGGTACACTCTTTCAGGTATCCTTTTGATTCATTCATAATTTTCAAGCGATTTTGGCTACGTACGGCAAAGAACCATCAGCACGCATCCGCATCAACGGCTGGATAACAGCTCCGGAACTCCGCGTCATTGACGCGGAAGGTACGAATCTGGGTGTTCTTACTCTTGCACAAGCAATGAAGGCCGCTACTGACTCGGGACTAGATCTTATCGAGATCTCGCCTACCGCAACACCTCCAATCGCAAAGATTATGGAGTACGGGAAATACCTGTACGAACAGAAGAAAAAACAACGCGAACAAAAGGCAAAATCGCATGTGACCGAGACCAAAAGCCTTCAGATGCGTATTGGCACCAGCGAGCACAGTCTCACTATTAAGGCTAAGCAGGCATCGGAATGGCTTACCGAAGGTCATCGAGTAAAATTTGGACTCTATCTTCAAGGACGAGCGAAGTATCTCGATAAAAAATTCCTCGAAGAGCGCATGCAAAGATTCCTTAAATTGCTCACCGTTGACTACAAAGTCTCCGAAGAAGCGAAAGCGGGACCAAAAGGAATGACCATCGTCATCGAAAAAGGCAAATAGACACATCATACAGATATATGAAATCAAACAAGTCATTCACAAAACGACTCCGCGTCACCAAAAATGGTAAGGTACTTGCTCGCAAGGCGGGCGGTAACCACTATAATGCGAAAGAATCACGCTCGACCCAGCTTAATCGCAAGCGCAATCGCACCATGACTCTTTCAAAGAAAGATCGCGCACGATTTTTACCAGGCAAATAAGACCAGCAGGTGCTGGGTGTCAGGTTTCTAAAACCTAGCACCTAGCACCTAGCACCTAATCCATGACACGAGTTAAACGAGGAAAAATTGCATTGAAGCGTCGCCGAAATGTTCTTAAGGCAGCAAAAGGCTTTCGTGGTACGCGCGGAACCAAAGAAAAGCTTGCAAAAGAAAACTTGGTGAAAGCGGGGCTCCACGCATTCGCACACCGCAAAGACAAGAAGAGCGACTTCCGCGGACTCTGGCAAACACGCCTTTCAGCGGCACTCAAACCTCACAATGTTTCCTACAGCAAATTTATGGGCATGTTGAAGAAACAAAAGATTGAGGTAAACCGAAAAATGCTCTCAGAAATGGCACAAAAACAACCTCAGGCACTCGAACGATTCGTCAAACAAGTCGTTGCATAAACAAAAAACCTCCGAATCGGAGGTTTTTTTGTTGCCCGGCGTTATATCCGCGGGGATTTTTATCCCTGCCTGCCGGCAGGCAGGTGCGTCCATCTGCGGTCTACGGTTACCCGTGCACTTGTCCATCATCTTCTGCTGGACGATAACTATACGTCATTCGATTTTCCATCTGATCTTTTTTAACAAGCTCGATGATTTTCGCAACGAGCTTTTGTGGATTGGTATCAAACACCACCTTGTTGTATGAACGATTGCTACGCTCGAGAATAGTTTTAAATGTTTCATCCGTCATCCACTCACCTTCAAGGATGCCGATTGGTTTATTATCTTCAAACGCAATAGTGAATTCATGAATTGTGCCGATACGACCGCATCCAAACAATACGCCGTCAGATGAGCGAGTGAGAATAAGATCGCGCCCGGAGTATCCGAAACCGGTGTAGATAATCAAGTCCATATAATCAATCGGCAGGCGGTATGCCTCGATATGTTCCCGTTCGGATGCTGCGGGAGAAAAACCAATCGATTGACCTCCCGCTTCAGTCGCACCAATCGCAGCCCAGAGAGGAAATCCTGTGGTTGCTCCCGTCACAACAGAAGCTCCCTGTCGAGCAATCTCTCGTCCCAACTCCTTTGCAACCTCATAGGCACGAGGTCCGCATCCGCCGGTCTCTGCCGCGCCGGAGACACAGAGTTTAATCTGCGTATCACTGATTGGTTTTGCACTCATTTACTCTAGAATACCGTGCAATGAAGGATGAAACAAGTTAGTCGAGTGTTATGGTTTCACCAAGCGATGGATAGAGTGCGTCAATACCAAGATAGTCTCGTACACGTTGCGCGAAAAATTGTGATGATTTTGGTTCGCCCATCGTGACAAACAGTTTCTTCAATGTTTTTTTCGTTGGCATCACAAAATCAATGAGACCATTCACGTCACGGTGACCTGAAAATGCTCTGATTGTCTCAATACGAGCTCGTACCGCAATCCGTTCATCTCCGATTCTAATTTCCTTTACTCCCTCTTGGAGCTGTCGCCCAATTCCTCCCGGCGCTTGGTAGCCAACGATGAGTAATATATTTTTGGGATCGCCAAGATACAGTCGCTCGTGCTCTATGACACGCCCTCCTTGTGACATACCTGATCCTGCAATAATAATCTTTGCTCCTGGAATGTCCGCAAGCGTTTTTGATTCACGATTCGCAACAACAAATGATAGATCGTTGAATTTAAAAATATCATCTCCCGATGCGATACGTGCTTGTGTTTCTTCATTAAAAAGTTTTGTCGCAGTACGGTAAATCTCAGTTACTTTAATTGCAAGCGGTGAATCGAGATACACAGGGATTGGTGGAATTCGTTTGGCCTCAACAAGATTGTTGATTTCATAGAGGAGAAGCTGTGTGCGCTCAAGTGAAAACGCCGGTATCAGGAGCGTACCCTGATTTTTAACAATGGTCTCGATGATATCTTCCAAGTGCGCACTACGATCCTCTTCCGGTTCATGCACACGATCACCATAGACGCTTTCAATAATGAGATATCGAGCGTCATCAATACTGTCAGTGTCACGGAGTAAAAGCGAGGGAGAATTGCCAAGATCACCAGAAAAGACAATGACTCCTGTTGTGGGGTGTGTGACAACAACGAGCGCCGAGCCAAGCACATGACCCGCGTCTTTGAGAACAACACGCATATCACCTACTGAAAACTCTGTGTAGTATGGAATACCTTGCCAATTCGTAAATGCCTCGACAACGTCACGTTCATCATATGGCGGATTCGTATGGCATGCCTGCGCCTCTTTTGCTAGTAAGCGTGCGCCATCTTCAAGCATGATTCGTGCGAGTTCTTTTGTTTCTGGTGTTGAGTAGATTGTGCCGGTAAAACCCTCTTTCACAAGTTTTGGAATACGACCAATGTGGTCCATATGCGAATGGGTCACAACAAGCGCATCGATTGATGACGGTTCGTATGGAAACTTTTCATAGTTCCCGTCATCACACATACGACGCCCTTGGAACATACCACAATCAACAAGCATGTTCGTTGCACCACTCGTCAATAAAAAATTTGCACCCGTTACCGAGCCAACTCCTCCACAAAATGTTATACGTGCAGGTTCATTCATGATAGAGATGTGTGAGATGTATCGAACATAAGAGTCAGAATTGCTGTTGAAAAAAATGCACCGAGCGTATCCATAACAATATCGTGAAGTGTGTCAAAGAGAATATCAGACTCACCGATGAACGCTCCTGTTACATATTCAAAGATCTCCCATCCGATGCCAATCACCATAATTGATATGAACACAATCCCAAACAGCGCTGAAAGAGATACATCTGCTCGAAAACGTAAAACACCCCATGCGACAAACGCACCGACCACTGCTCCCGTGACAAAGTGCATCATAATGTCATACCACCAGAAGACCCAGTAGAGATAGTAAAGTCCAGCGATATAGTTCAACACAAAAACAACCGCAGCGAGAGCGGCAATACCGATGAGTATCCGTAGATATTTGTGTTGCATCACCTTAAGTATACCCGTTGGTGAGACGAGAAACAAAAAAGCCCTCCTACATGGAGAGTTTTTTTGTTGGGGTTATCTCAGACTAGTTACCTAGCGTATGCTAGGTGGGTGCCCTCAGTACGTCAGCCAAGGCAGACGGTTTAAAACGATTCGAGCGTCCCTGAAAAAACTATTTGATCTAGATAATATCCAAAATAACCCCTACCGATATCGTAGTCCTCTTACCAAAGAGCTTCAAGTGAATAGCGCATCGCGATACGCTCGAAAAAAATGTAAACCCATGCGCAAAAAATCGCCGTCGCTTCACATTTCTACGTGTCGGATAATGTGATTCGATACTCTCATACAAAAAATGCGCTTTTGCGCATTTTTTGTGACTATTTATCAATACCGAAACGTTTATATGAGTGAATTGGACTCTTACCGAACCAATGTTGTATCTCATGCGTTGCTTCTTCTGGTGTTTCTGAGGCATGAACAAGGTTCATAACTGGGCGTTTTTCAGCATTCGCGATCAAAGGCGAGTCAGCAGAAAAATCACCCCGAATTGTGCCCATTTCAGCGAGGTACGGCATGGTCGGACCAACAATTTTTCGAACCATATCAACCGCATGGACACCTTGCACAACCATTCGGACAAGCGGTGCCGATATCATGTACTCAATGAGCCATCCGCGTACCATGGTGCCCACCTTAAAAAGGTCGTCAGTACCATATTCTTTCTTCAAACTACGTCCGTATTTCTCAAAGGTCTTGGCCGTCTTCTCCCCCACCCGTGTAATCCACTCCTTTGACTTCGGGTAGTGGTTGTCTATCTGCTTATGTGTCGGTTCAAACATCTCAAGTGCAACAATCTTCAGGTCGCGTTGTTCAAAACGTCGAATAATCTCTCCGACAAGGCCTTTTCGAACACCATCAGGCTTAATCATGACAAATGTCTTTTCTTCTTTTGGATTTTTCATAGACTCGTATCCTACCAGAGAGAGTGCTTAGGGAGCAAGCGATTCGCCATATATTGCTTGCAATTCAGCTTCCACATCTTCGCGAGGACGACCGTAGCGTTTGAACGATTCTTCCATGAGAAGTGATGCGCGGTCACGGTCGAAGCGCTCAGGTGCGAGTGTTTCGAGCGAGAATGCACGCTCAGGACGACCATGATTGAGCATTTTAAGTGATGCAATGCGATTATCCATATTCATCAAATCTGCTGATGAGAACACTGGCGCGAATTGTTTCTCGAGATACTCCGCATCGTCCGATCCAATACGGAATGACGCAAGAGAACCAACGTTGCCGAACACCGCATCTTTGATACGCTCGTCAAGTTGCTTGATGAACTGGTGAGCAACAGTAAGTGAGAGTTTATATTTACGTGCTTCCGACAAAATTGTTGCGATAGAGTCTGTCGTGACGTTTTGGAACTCATCAATGTAGAGATAGAACGGAGCTATATCCTCGACTCCAACTCTGTCCACACGAGAAAGAGCTGCCATGAGTATTTTCCCGACAATAATGAGTCCAAGCAAATTCGCATTGATATCACCTAAGCGACCCTTTGCGAGATTAACCAAGAGAATCTTTCGTTCATCCATGATCTGTCTGAAGTCGAACGTGGATGTTTTTTGAACGATAATCGGACGCATGATGTCGTTCGCCAAGAAGACGTCAAATTTACTCGTGATATACGGGACGATGTTCGCAAGTGCGCCTTCCCCACCGGCTTTTTCAGCAACCTCGCGCCAAAATTGCACAACGACAGGATTTTTACAGTGCGAGAGTTTCAATTGACGATACTCGCGGTCTGAGAGCACCCGAGAAACATCAAAAAGCGTATTGCCTGTCTCTGGATCTTCGATGACAAGCATTGTCGCATTGCGGAAATACTGCTCGAACATTGGACCCATACTCTCAGGCACTTTACCGTAGAGCTTCTGGAAAATTGAGAAAAGTTCGTTAACGACAAATGTTTTTTGTTCAGGACGAGTGACGTCATATTCAAGCATATTCAATGCCATAGGCCTGTCTGTGTGTGATGGATCAAAATAAATCACATCACCACGACGTTCTTCTGGTACCGATGCAAGTACTTCAACAATATCTGAACCGTGCGGGTCAATCATACACACTCCCTCGCCGTTCTTGATGTCTTGAATAATCATGTTCTTCAGCATCGTTGTCTTACCGGTTCCTGTCTGACCGATAACATACAAGTGGCGAAGACGGTCGTCTGGCGCGTAGTGGATTTTTGTTTCAATACCACGGAATCGATTCACCCCGAGCACAATTCCTTCCGTAGGGAGTCCAACTGGTGCAGGCGCACGCGTCGATGAGGCTCGTTTGAGCTCACGCGATGAATCGACATTCGCCGATGGAAGGTGAAATATCGTCGCAAGCTCACGAAGATTCATCGGCAGAGCATTGTCATCTGAAAAAAGACGGAACGTAAAATCCCTCAGGAATTTTTTCGTCGCGTTCTTTTTGATACGGACAAAATCAAATGCATTGCCCGGGGCCGATTCAAACTGATTGAACGCCGCCTCAAGATCATGGAGGACATTCTCTGCGCGAGCAGATGTTTCAGCTGAAACAATCAAACGGAGATTTGCTGAGACCACAGGGTATGCGATTTTGAGAGACACCTGTTCAACTGCCCGTTCATCGGGCATCTTTTTTTCTTCTTTTTTTGTATCATCTTTCTTCTTCTTTGAACCGAAGATGTCTTTAAGGGTCTTACTTATTTCCTTCGCGAGTGTTTTTTCTTCAAGAATTTCTTTCGCTTTTCCGCCATCGCGTAGTTTTTCAAGTGCTGTGCCGTATCGTTTCGCATATGTGTCTCCTACGGGACGTACAATAAGCTGGAACGCTGCCCCTTCTCCTTGTGCAGCCAATTTTGCAAACGCAGAGAGGGTTACATTGAGCGGATCATAATCAAAGGTATCGTAGGTCTTAATTGGATATGCATTGAAACGCTCGAACGTGGCAACCGATCCAGCAAACGCTCCGCCTTCTTTAAAAATATTGTAATCGTTCTTGCACTCCGTGAGGTGTGCATGAGGAAATATCGATAGAAGTTGTTTTTCAAACAGCTCCTTCGCATCTGCAGGCACCGAGGCGTACATTGTTGCGTGTTCAGCGTTGTTCTCAACAGCAACTTCAAATGCGAAATAGCCTTCTTTACTTTCATTTCTCGCAACAGACGAAAGTCCGGCATAGAGTTGCTCCATCGAAGAAATGAGTTCTTTAAGCGGTTTTTCTCGAACGTCGGTATCAGAGAATGGAAGCGAAATAGAAAAGAGCGTCATGTGGAGCGCCCTCCAGAGAGGACCACGCTCGTCAATACCTTTTGCTGGGTAGCCCGTCTTTAGGTATTCAGCGAGAAAGCGATGAAAGTCATCTTCCACATGAGGGTCGCCAAGTGCCTCAACGACCGATAGGGTGTTCTTTACTCCTCGTTCCGTTAACAGTGCAAGTAATTCGCTTATTTGTGTGTCATGCTCCTCTGGCGCAAGATCGAGTACAATTGCGTCAATCTCTGGCTTCAGCATTGCATGACCTTTTTCAAGAATCGTTTCTGGTTTTGTTTTTCGATATGACTCAAGAACATGGCCAACACGTTCTTCGTGTGTGGCTTCTTGTGCTTTTCCATCAGACATTCGTCCTTCAAGCTCTTTGAGGCGATCACGAAGAAACGAGAGTTCTTCTTCGGGCGAGCGAAGCTTGTTTTCAGGTGTAATACCAAATCGTTCCATGTCTTAACAGTATAGCCACCACTGACCCGTATGACAAAGCATACATGGCCCTACAGCAGAGCGTCGCCTCTTCGAGGCGACGCATATTGATATCTGAAAGAAGAGTTTATTTTGATTTCTTCTGCATCTCCTTAATGACAGCGGTCGCTCGTGCGATATAGCCCTCCACCGTCTCATTCCGACGCCAAAACCCTCCACGCGGATGCTCACCACTTTCTTGTTCAAGCGCTTTGAGAAAACTCTGTAAACGCCATCCCCCTGTGTCGCCCGGTAGTTTGAGAGTATTTATAAAACGACGAGCACCATACTCTTTCCATTGTTCATATTCCGACTGTTCAAGAGAGTTGGTTTTGAAGATACGCTCGAGCGTTCCTTTGGTGTCCCCTGATGTTATATCCTTATGCCAATACTCACGCGATTGACTATCATTCAACACAATAACCTGCTCGGAATCTGCTGGTGTCTCAGGATGTGCATCGTGTTCCGCAAGAGGTACATCCTTCATGAAGTATTCTGCTTCTGGATCAGGCCCTATCGTTCTGTGCGCGTCGATGAATTCCTGTCGTGCGAGCGGTTCATCGAGATCAGACGCGTCGATAGGAGGAATTTCTACCGTCTCAGTGCGAAGGTGTTCGTATGATTCAATGGCTTCAATATCTTTTGGAGAAAGATGCTCTGCCTTCTCAAGTGCCTGATTCAGCGTCTCTTCGTCAATAAGCAAATTCACATTGAGCGTGTCGCCAACCTTAAGTGTATCGATATCGAGGCTCGAGATACCCATCGCTTTAAGCTCTTCAGGGGATGCCTGCTGGATGTGTTCAAGTCTATCTTTCAGTGCATCAAGGAGATAATCTTTTTGTCCTCCTTTCTCGAGGGTGGCGAGCACACCACGGCGCTCAAGTTCGCCCTTGATGATCCCCCATGTTGTCTCACCTTTCGCAACGACGTGCTCGGAAGAAAGCGTTTTTGATTCAGCAAGCTTCCCTGCAACAGCTTCCAAGTCGCTAGCTTCATCAAGTGTTCCAGCAAGAGCAGGAACGTCTGATTGCATTTTGTCTGCCACCCAATCAGTCATTTTTTCAGTAGCGGTATCAGTATCAATACAAAGACTTGCGAGCGCCTCGATACTTAATGCACCAGCAGCGAATTGTGCGGTTTTTTCTCCTTTTCGCAGGGCGTATGCCAACACATCTACCCTTCCCCCCTTCTCCACGATTCGCTCAACATCGTTCAGGTACTCCGCCCATTTCTTCATGAGTTTTGCATTGTCTGTGTTCTTTTTATCTTCCGAAATATTTTTAATGTTCATTACATTTTCCCCTTCGAGTTGCTTAGAGAGAAATGTAAGAGTCTTTGAAAGGCTCTTACCGACAAAACGCTCCGCTCCTTTGAGCGCAGAGAGGTTCTCGGGGTTGAGTCGTTCGGCAAGCTCTTTGGTAAGGCGTTCAAGGCGTACTGTCTCAAGTGCTTCTTTGGTCACCGCTGTATCGTCTGTTGTATCAACCCCTTTTGCTTTCAGATCTGCGTATATTTTTTCTACCTCGTCGAGTGCCTGCTCCTCATCGAGACGATTCTTTTCGATGCGCGAATACGAGTCGAGCTGAGCTTCTTTCAAACCTTTGAATGAACGCCCGAGGAACATCGCTCCAAGACCCGCTGTTCGAAATGGATTGAACGCTTCGATACCCTTCATAAAAGGACGTGATACTAAGAGGCCAAACTGCGCGAGATGGCGCGCACCCCACAGTCCATTTGCAAGACCCCCCTTCTCATACACCTTATTTTTCTGTATTTCAGCTGATTTTGCCTCCTTTCGATAGTCTTTCGAAAACCCGCGTGAAAAGCGAGCACGAAATGTATCTTGCATTTCAGCAATCACTCCACGGCGCGCGTCTTCTGTCTCAAAACCCTTCTCATTCTCCAATTTCTTTGCAATTTTTTTGACATCCGGTCCGAGCTTTTCAAAGAGCGATGCGATGACGTTTGATTTCATCTCACGGATCGCATACCCGCTTCCGAGAAGACCACGGAAGACCGATTTCTTTTCTTGTTCTGGAAGGCTTTCAATAACTGCTGCTGCCTCTGCGATAGCTCCGGGCGTAGGTTCTCCTTCAACTGTCTGCGGTGCTGTTTCAGCCGTTTTCTTTCGTCGTCTTTTCTTCTCAAGCGCTTCACCCGTTTCGTGTAACGCACGGAGTTCGTCATGGGTCTCAGTGTCAGACGTAATAACTGGAGTTGCCTTGCCACGACGAGCACGCGCCTTCTTTGCGGGCGCTTCTACCACTGGTGTACCAGATGATTCCGCTGATACAGGCGTCGATGCTGGGGTAGTTTCTTTTTTCGGAGCGGAAGGAGATGACACGGTTGACGGTGTCTCAGGAGTTGGAGCAGTGACCACGTCGACGCGAGGTCGTTTTGCTTCTGGGACGACCGCAGGCGCAACCGGAGTTACTGGTTGTTCTTTCTTTTCTCCTTTATTTTTTGCTCCATCAAAAAGACGCGAAGCGTCGAGCTTATTCACGAGCGCTTTAAATTTTTCTCTATCTTGTTTTTTACGTAGTGCATCGAGCGCGCCCTTGAGATCAGCCCTCTGTTTTTCATTCAAACGGGTATCCGCATCGATAGATTTTTCTTTTGCACCAATATACGAATCGAGATTTTCCATCACATAATCGAGACCTGTCGCTTCGTGCGAAAGTTTAGCAGAAAACGCCTCTGTAATCTTTTGTATATCCTCTGGATCGCCTAATCTTGTTTTGATTGGTCCTTTAAGTGATTCATCGGGTATGCCCTCAATGCCGGGCATATCTTTTCTCCGCGTACGATTTTTTGGTTTGCCCTCCC
>CAYZIR010000006.1:0-26626 GCA_964478705.1 uncultured Candidatus Saccharibacteria bacterium | reverse complement strand
CCCTCAATGCCGGGCATATCTTTTCTCCGCGTACGATTTTTTGGTTTGCCCTCCCTGACCGCTTCCGCAGGTTTTTCCGGTGCAGAATATTTGAGTATTGGTGTTGTTGCGATTTCCCCTACTTCAGCCCTTCGCCTCTCTTTTGACGCAGTGACTCGAGATTCGAGAGCACTCGCAAACTCATCAAGAGTTTTTGATTGCTCAATATCTTTTTGTATACCGTCTTCGAGGTTAGTATTGAGTGCCTTTCTGAATACACGTTTGAGCGGTGAGTCAGGAGCTTGTGCTACTTCCGGCTGTAACTCCGACGATGGCTTGTCTGGTTTGGATTCTGCATTATCCACCGATTTCTTGTTTCGAGAAGCTTTTCCGCCTTCTAAGGAGCGCGGACGTGCATCAGACCCTTTTAATAGGTCATTCAACTCACCTTGTATATCTGGTGCACCTTCGCGTGTCATAAAATTATAGTAGATGTTAGATACCCGATATTATAGCTCAGTTAGGATTTCATACCCAGTCTCGGTTATGACAATCGTGTGTTCGAATTGTGCTGTTCGCGAGCCATCGGCGGTGCGATAGGTGTATCCATCAGCATCTTGGACGATATCCGTGCCCCCCTCTGAAACAGTCGGCTCGATTGTAATGACCATACCTGCTTCAAGTTTTTCGCCTGTCCCGTGCTCGCCGATGTGGAAGATATGCGGAGCTTCGTGCACCTTGTGGCCAACCCCATGCCCGCCGAGATCCTCAACGACTGAGAAGCCTGTGCCCGCGAGGGATTCTTCAATTGCAGAACCGATATCCCCCAAATGTGCGCCCGCTTTGCAAACAGCGATACCAGCCATCAGTGCTTTTTTACTTTCTTCAATCAGGTGCACCGCTTTCTCATCAATCGTTCCAACACCGACCGTAAGACACATGTCGGTTATCAACCCACGATGAATCAACCCTGCATCGAGACTCACGATGTCGCCGTCCGCAAGCACATAGTCGCTCTCGGTGGGAATCCCGTGCACCGCCTGATCGTTCACCGAGACACAGAGTGACGCAGGAAATCCGCGTTTCGCACCAGCGGGTTTGTAGTCGAGAAATGCGGGAGTGTCCCCTTCTTCACGCATCAAGCGTTCAGTCAGAATGTCGAGTTCACGAACCGGAACGCCGGGTGCAACAGCATCAGCAACAGTGGCAAGAATACGAGCAAGGCGCTTTCCTCCTGCGCGAAGAATATGTATCTCGTCTGCACTTTTGATACGAGCCATATTACTTTCCAAAGACAGCACTCATAATATCCGCGTGCACCGCCTCAATCGGCTGTTCGCCGTTGATTTCACTATACTGATACCCTGGCGCTGTTTTGTACCATTCGATTGCAGGCACAACGTCGGCATCAAACCATGCGAGACGCTTTTCGACTTCTGCAGGATCAATATCATCAGCACGATGTCGTTCATGGAGTCTCTCCCGAGACCACGCAGAAGATACATTCACGTGAATAATCGTCGGACGAACTCGTTTGTAGAATGAAAATGCGGAGTCAAGCACAAGCGCCTCGCGTGCCTTTCGTGGGGTACCGTCAAGAATGAGATGCTCATTCCCTACCATCGATTTCGTGAGCGCATCCGACCACATGTAGACCGCGAGAAACTCCGGCTGGAGCGCTCCTGAAGCATATACCTCGCGTGCGAGAGCACTTGAATGCGTGTCCTTCGTGAGAAAAGCCCTGAACCCCTCTCCTGTCTCGATATAAACAACAGGGTGCTCGGAATCCCTTCGTTTGAGCTCTTCTATAAGCAAATCCGCCTGTGTCCCCTTTCCACAGCCTGAACGGCCAATAAAAACGATAGTTTTCAGATCCATAGGGAGAGTATAGCGGTGCTCAGTCGTTTTCGGAAATAGTACTTGACACATACAAATAATGGGTGTATAATGTATTCAGAAAATCCCGCTACACCTGCTGGAGTTAACCAGCAACGTGATACCGGGAAGAAAGGTAATGTATGTTGAGCATCGACCAGCAGGCCCTCCTACAGGAAGACGCCCGTGTTCAAGAGATCCGCACCCACGTGTGGAAAAACCACGTTCAGGTGGGACGGGGCTCTTGGTTCCCTCAGCACAAGTGGCGGGATGCGGTGTTGAACTTTCTGTTCGCCATGGCCGCCGGCAAGCGTGCGGTGACGGATTGCCCGAAGATCACTTTCGGCGCCCTGACACTTCAGCACGACCCAAACTTCGGGCGATATTTCGCCTACGGGATGGGAACACAGAACTGGCATACACTCCCGGCAAAGGAAGAGTGGGTGACGGTTGGGTGCAAGTCTGTTGAGGTTGAGCACGCCTTGCTCTGTTTCGTGAAAAACGATCGGATCAAGGCACTCTGCATCAACTTCACAGAAGCCAGCCCATCCAATCACTTCATTCTTCTTTGGAAAGGACAGTTGCGTGGTGCCTATCACGCCTTCGCCCAGGGAGTTCGCCTGGCCTAGTCGGCACCGCCTGTAGTACAAGGTTCAACAGCCACCTTCAAGCGCTGTTCAACGGCTCCGTCACTTCAGTGTGTCGGAGCTTCTTTGCATCTCCCCTACCAAAACAAAATACAGACCATCTCTGGCCTGTGTTTTATCCGCGCCTGCCTGCCGGCAGGTTCATCTGCGTAGCGCCGGGAGGCGCATCAGCGATTATCTGCGGTTGGCTAGTATTCGCGAAGTGACAACTGTGCGTCGGTCTTCTTGATGATGTCGATGATGACTGAGACAACGATGAGAATACCGGTTCCGCCGATTGCGAGCGATGAAATACCCGTCATCGAGCGAAGGATGAGTGGCAAGATTGCGATGATACCGAGGAAGAGCGCGCCGAACATCGTGAGGCGCGTCAGGATACCTGCGATGTAGTTTGATGTTGATTGACCTGGGCGTACGCCGGGAATGAATGCACCGCTTCGCTGAAGGTTTTCTGCAATCGCGTTCGGATCAAAGGTGACCGCAGTGTAGAAGTACGTGAAGAGGAATACCAAGAAGAAGTACACGATAGTGTAGAGTGTGTTGTTTGCAAAAACTGACAACAAGAACCCTGATACTTTGAGAGCAATGGCATTTGTTGATGCGGCAAGGAAATTACCAATCATCTGCGGGAAGAGCAGAATCGAGAGAGCAAACACAATCGGCATCACACCGGCTTGATTGATACGGAGTGGAAGGTATGTTGAAACACCGCCGTATACTTTGTTGCCACGGACGCGACGTGCATAAGTGATTGGAATCGGACGCTCAGCTTCGGTAATTGTCACAACTCCAACAATCACAAGCAATGAGAGCAGTGCAAATGCTATATAAAGCGGAATCTGCTCTGGTGTGAAAATAAGTGAGAGCTGTTTCAATGCGCCTGGAATACCGGATACGATACCTGAGAAGATAATGATTGAAACACCATTGCCAATACCGAATTCATTTAAGAGCTCACCAATCCACGTCAGCAAGAGTGAGCCGGCGGTGATGACTGAAATTGATGTAATCAACTCCATCGATGACAGTGGCGGAATGATGCCGTTTCGCTGAAAGAGTGTGATGAACGCAAATGCTTGCAGTGCTGCGAGCGGTACGGTCAAAAGGCGCGAGTACTGTGCCATTTTTCGGCGACCCGCTTCACCTTCTTCCTGATACATCGACTTAATCTTCGGAGAAAGAATCGAGAGCAACTGCATGATGATTGATGCCGTGATGAACGGACCAACACCAAGCATCACAATCGAGAGGCTTGAGAGACCACCTCCTGAGAAAATGTTCAACAAACCGAAAAACTGGTTATCACCGAAAAACTGTGCAAGCGCCTCTGTGTTGATTGAGGGAATTGGAATCGCAGAAAGGAGGCGCGTTATGATAAGCGCACCAAGGACGAAGAGAATTTTCCCCCGAAGCTGACGGTCAGCGACGAGTGTGTTTATTTTTTGTATGAATGCCGTGAACATAGATTCGTATCGTCTAGAGTCCGAGCTTGGTTTTCACTGCTCCTGACAACTCAACGCCCTCGAATGCGATTTTCTTCGTGAGTGCACCTGCCCCAAGTATTTTAACCTGAGGAAGTTTGCCACCACGCGCACGAACAATCTTCTTTGCAACGAGTGTCTGTGGAGATACCGTCTCCCCTGCTGTGTAGTATTTCTCGATGAGCGAGAGATTCACAACTGTAATGAGGGGACGGTTTTGATTGACGCTCGATGCACGGTGTTTACCGTATCCGCGACGCTTCGGGAGCTTCTTGATGATATCACGTGCCTCAGGGCGCATACGATGACCCGCGCGCGCTTTCTGACCCTTGGTACCACGGCCAGATGTTTTACCGCGTTTGCCTCCACGGCCGACGCGCTTTTTTGTCTTGTTGCTCGCTACTCGTTTAAGATCGTGTAATTGCATATACGAAAATTATTTTGATGCTTTCTTAGTGCGACGTGATTCGTGCATGAGATTGCCGAGCGCCTTGATTGCAGCCTGTGCATTGTTCAATTTGTTCTTTGATGGAGAAAGAATTTTTGCACCGATATCTTTAATGCCACCGAGTTCAAGTACGTCACGTACTGAACCTCCGGCAACAACTCCGCGACCTGGTGCTGGGTAGAGCATCACGCGACCACTCGAGTATTTTGCCTCAACATCGTGGGCAATCGAACCTGATTCAGTAAGAGGGACTTGGATTTTGTGCTTAACCGCAGAACGGTATGCTTTCTCAACTGCGAGTGCGGTGTCTCCCGCTTTTCCGGTGCCGACACCAACAGCACCTTTGTGGTTTCCTGCAACGACAACAACACTGAAGCTAAAACGACGACCTCCGGCAACCACGCGAGTCACACGGCGGATACCGATGATACGCTGATCGTATTCAGACTTTGGACGCTCTGCGCGAGGACGACCCTTGCCACCACGGCGTGGATTTTTTTCGAATCGACGAGGTCCGCGAGCATCTGCTCCTGAAGCTGGTGCAACAGGTGTAGCTGGTGTGTCACCAGACACTGCTTCCACCGGAAGTTCTGTGTCGATAACTGTCTCTTCGTTTGTAGTGATGTCGTTTGTCATAAAAATCTTGTCGTACGGTTAGAATGAAAGACCGCCTTTTCGTGCGCCGTCAGCAAGTGCAGCGATGGTGCCACTGTAGGTAAATCCGCCTCGATCAAACACGACGGTCGTAATGCCTTTTGCTTGTGCAGATTTTGCAATTGCTTCGCCGACGTTTACCGCGACCTCACGCTGTCCTCCCTTCATGCCCTTTGATGATGCTGCAGTAAGCGTGATGCCATTCGTATCATCAATCACCTGCACCGTGATGTAACGGTTTGAACGAAATACAGCGAGACGAGGGCGCTCTGCGGTACCAGAAATCTTGGCACGGATGCGTCCGTGTCGTCGTGTGCGCTGTTCTTTTTTAGAGAGAGTTGCCATAGTTTTTAGTTGTCGGTTGTTGGTCGTAGGTTGCGTTGCTATGCTGCTCGCTTACCTTCCTTACGACGGATAACTTCATCGGCATAGCGGAAACCCTTACCTTTATATGGTTCAGGCTTCTTCTGATCACGAAGTGCTGCTGAAAATTGTCCGACAAGTTCCTTATCACTTCCCGTGATAGTTACATTGCCTTTCTCTGCTGTAACCGTGAGGCCTTCAGGAATGTCCATGGTGACAGGGTGCGAGAAGCCGAGTTGCATCGCAAGCTGTTTGCCCTTGACCTCAACACGGTATCCAACTCCTTCGAGAATAAGTTTCTTTTCGTATGGTTTGTTCACACCTGCAATCATGTTCACGATGTGTGATGCGTATGTTCCCCACAATGGATTCAATTCTGATGACGCACGTACCGGCTTCAATGTGACCTGTCCATTCTCAATCGAGATAGCAATATCGGATTTAAATGAGCGACGAAGCTCGCCGAGCGGTCCTTTCACGGTCAACACACCGTCGTTTAATACAACGTCTGTCTTCTCGGGAATAGTGATGATTTGTTTGCCGACGCGTGACATATGAGTATTACCAAATTTCGAACAATACCTCGCCACCAATTTTTGCTTTTCGTGCTGAGTCACCGGTCATGATGCCTGATGGTGTCGAGAGAATAACGCGACCATAGCCGTGACGAATTGATGTGAGTTCTTTTACGCCCTTGTACACGCGCTTTGATGGTTTTGAAACACGCTTCACACCGTGTACACGAGGACCCATGTCATCGTACACAAGTGATACTTCAAGTGATGGGCGACCGCCCTTCTTACCTTTTTTCGTAAGACCACTGATGTATCCTTCTTTCTCGAGCACATCTGCAATCGCGTGCTTCATTTGAGAATACGGAACACGAACGCTCTCTTTGCCGACGCGTGATGCGTTCTGAAGGGCGATGATGAAGTTTGAAATAGGATCGATGTTCATACTAGTTGGTTCGTTCGTTTACCAGCTTGCTTTTTTAACGCCTGGAATCATTCCCTTGTTGGCAAGTTCACGAAAACAAATACGGCAGAGTCCAAAATCACGCATAAATCCGCGAGGACGACCGCATTTAAAACAGCGATTCTTTGTGCGAACCGGTGATGCATTCTTTTTAAGACCTTGGAGCGCTTCGTAGGCGTGTGTCTCCTTGAGCGCTGATCGCTTTGCCTTGTTTCCGGCAATGAGCTTTGCTCGCTTTCGGTCTCGCGCAATGATTGCTGTTCGTGCCATGAATAAATGTAGGTTTTAGGGGATAGGTTTTCTAGGGGTTAGGGTCTTGGGTATAGGAATTTCCTAGTAGCTAGACTCTAGTGACTAACACCTTTATTTTTGCTTCGCAAAAATAAAAAATTGCCTGCCTTTCTTGGTACCCATGGGCCCCGTTTTGCGGGGTCGGCTGGCACCTGAAGGCGGTTTAGTCCTCCGCACAGCGGAGCAAGCTCTCGTACTGAAAGCTCGGCCATAGTAGCAAAAAATGCACCGCGTGTCAAAAGAAAGGCCCGGCACGCAGTGCGTGCCGGGCTGGAGATTCAGTGACAACCGAAACTAGGCATTCTTGAGACGCTTGAGCTGGTCGTTCGCTCGCTCCGCGAGTCTCTCCGCTTCGCGGATTTTATCAAGCCTCTTCTGCTCGCGACGTTTGGATTCGATCACGAGATAAACTTGAGCAAGACCCGAGCCAGAATGAACCGCCTGATCAAGCGAAACGAAGCGATTTCCTGGAGACTCGAAAGGTGCACCGTATGTCATCGCAACCTCTTTCAAAAGGAGAATTTCATCGTCCGAAAGGTGCAATGACAACAACGCCTCGCTCTTCTTGATGCTGGCAAGGATTCGCACGAGTTTTGGGAAAAACTCTTTCCTTCTCTCGATTGTGAACCAATGCCCTTCGTACAGCCTGTAGCCAAGTCGATCTTGGGAGAAAGTCCCTTGCCTGAGCATCTGAACACAGAGTCTCTCGAGAAAAGCGAAGATTGTTTCTCTCTTCGCTTTCGAGAGTGGGTCGTAGTAGGGACTCGGCAAGTTATCCTTTCCTTGACCATTCGGATCGAAGAAGAGAATCAATCGTGACATCACCTCTTCTTGGTCAGGAATCCACCCCCACGAAGGAAGGTCTCTGTTGTTGCCAGTATCCGTGAACAAATCCCCGACGAGCGCTTCCATCGCTTTCTTGGCGACCCGCTTTCGAAGCTCTTGAGGATATGTTTGATATACGGATTCTGGACAATGAGCCCTTCTCTCAGCTTCGTCTTGCAACACAAGAGTCGCAGTCTGTCCTGAATAGCCATTCGCGACGTCGAAGTAGAAGACCACCATGTCAATCAATGACCCAAGTGGGTTCAGCTCGTTGTTGGAATTGAGTTTCAATCCTCGATGGAGAAGTCCTTCGAGTTCTTCGACGCTTTTCGTCGGATCGTCGAATCGCTCCCTCCAATTCTGCCGAGTCGTGACGATCGGAATTACCGGCCGTGCGAGAAGAGGATGGATGGATACCTGCGTCGCCTGTTGTTCGCTCATTTCCTGCTCCTTCATCTATGCCCAGTCATTTAGGGCGGTTGTGGAGAACATGTCTCCGCTGTGGTTTATACGCCTCAATACTGTGAGAGTCAACATACGAAAATGCACCGCGTGTCAAAAGAGCCTCAATCGTAGAATTTATTGTATTGCAGTTCCATTTCTGATACGCTCCCTTCAGACAAGGTTCATAACCACGAAAGGGGTGTTATTGTGACCGAGCAGAAAACTATTCAGGTTGAGGTCGGTTTTTACACATTATCCGATCTCTTTAAGAGCGTTGCCAAGCTCATGGGGCTGAAGCTTCGAGATGCGGAGACGAGTCGTGTGATCTCCCGACCCCTCAGGTCATACACGCTGGATCACACGCTCATGGCAGCACTCGCGAAGCAAGGAATTCGACAGCATCCTCGGACGGATGACACCATCACCTTGGCGGACGAGAATCCTCAAAATGAGACTCCTGGGTATCACCCGAGCAACTACTGGAACTTCAAGCGACCTGACGGAGAGAATGGGGTTGCACCTGAACTTCGCATCGATCTTTGTGTGGAACTCCTTATGAACTTCAAGGAACGTGGTATCGTTTTGTTGCCACGAGCACAGGGAGGAGGTGTCTCCCCCGTTGACCCACTCCCGAATTTCAGGATGTTTCGAGCTCTCACCGAGGCAGATCCGAAGCCCCTCCGTGTTGCTAAAAGAATCGCCGCGAACGAGGGTGGCGTTGTCGTAACATGGAGCGATCTTGGCCTTGGAGGTCTTCGAACACTTTCCATGCTCTTCAACGAGTTCAAGGGCGGAAACGAGAACATCGAAACGCTCGCACGAAAGGTTGGTGTCTTCGAGCCCAATCCTTATGCACTGTTGCGTAATGGTGGTTCGCTCGAATTCGTCCCCGAGCGAGCACAGCCGTTAATTTTCAGAGCTTGGAATTTCCAACTCGAAAACTACAGGGAAAGTCTCATTGTGTGAGACGAGTCGCTATCGAGAGGTCACGCCCGTGACCTCTTTTTTTATAAGAAAAACCGAATCACTACGATTCGGTTCTAAACGATCAACTCCACGTAAGCGACCTAGGAGAGAGGCCAAGGTCATGACGAAGTCTCGCATGGCGGTCGAGGGGGCGTCCGCGCCGATCCTTCGGCCCCTCCAACTCTGTAATCTTCTGAAAATAGCTTTGAAAGTGTACCGTCCCCCTTCTCACGGGAGCTAAGACTCTTGAACTCTTTGCCGTCTTCTTTTTCGTATCGCGACGAAGGAAGATGGTTTTTCTACCGTTTTTTGTATTCTCCGTACGGATAGCAGCCCTCACTCGTCGGAGACCCTTGGTGGTTTGTAGAGACCCTGGTTCAAAACCTCCCAAGGCTTCTAAGATAACCGCACACTCTCTCAACTCTCTTGGTGAAACAGAAACCGTCTTCATTCGTGGCATACACGCTCCTCTCGTCTGTGGTCTATGGCGGAGCATACCTCAGAATTCTTTTACTAACAACAAAGACCCTCCTCAGGGTCTTTGGTTATCCGCGTACATTCGCGGCCAGTCAATTGATTGGATTCGCGCCTGTATGGTTTGTACAGAAATACAAACGGCCCGGACACACACACTGCGTGCCGGGCCGAAGAAAGAACGAGAGGGCGCTCAAATAGAAGTGGCGGGAATTGGCCTCTCGAACGTCCGGAAAGCCAGCCACCAGACCCCGAGAACGGCGACTGCAATTGCCGCTGGCCACCATGCGTTCAATGTGAGGGTACCGTAGACGCCGGCACCTTCGCCCAGATAAACCAGAGAAACATACCTGAACTTTACCTTCATTTCTCTGGAGGTAAGGGCAGTCATGAGGAGGGCGAGGAGGGCGACGGGAACAATATCAACGAAGGAACCAAAAGCGGCACCAACAGCGGCGAAGGCGACGCCGGCCGGGAAGAGGGCGTCTTCGGGGACATCGACGGTAATAGGGGTGGAGGTGATGAAGGAGTAGGCTGTGATGCTAAAGGCGGCGACGGCGATGAAGGCGGCGGCAATGAAAGCGGCGACGAAGGCATGTTCAGCCAAAGCGCCGAAATTCATTGCTGTCAAATACACCACTGACTCGATTGCCGTCAGCGCAATAGTCCATCCCAACAACTTCTTCATTTCCCTTCTCCTTTTCTCTCCGCAGTTCGGAGGGGATGATCAGTCTGATGTGATTTTGCAGGAAATATCACCCATGTCAAGTGCTCGTAATGATTCAATAGCTTGGCCTCCGAGAACGAAAACAGCCCCTTTCGGAGCTGTGCGCTGTCAGTGGTGAATTGCTTATCGCTTCTTTTTCTTCCCTTCTCCCTCTTTCTTGAACGGTACACCGATGTATTCGAAATATTTTGTTGCTGATTCACGATCCTTTGCTGTCGTAACAATCGTAACCGCAAGACCGAACACATCCTTCACTTCTTCATCCGCTGTTTCAGGGAAAATTGAGTGTTCCTTGAGACCAATCGTGAGGTTGCCCATCGGGTCAACCGATTCACGGTTGATACCACGGAAGTCACGCGTACGTGCGAGGGCGATGTTGAAAAGACGGTCGAGGAAATCATACATTCGTGTACCGCGAAGTGTGACTTGGTAACCGATCGCTGTACCTTCACGGAGTTTGAATGACGCAATTGATTTCTTCGCTGTTCGGGGAGCTGCTTTTTGACCAGTGATTTTCATCAATCGATCTTCGATGATTTCGAATTTCTTTTTGTCTTTGAGTGAGCCTGTTCCAACAGAGATAACAACCTTCACGAGGTGCGGTAGTGCAACCTTGTTGGTGACACCCAACACATCTTTGAGCTCTGCGAATGCTTTATTCTGTTTTTCTTTTACGGGAATCATAATGGTAGGTTACGCTTTTTTGACGTTTGAAGCGTTAATCGGCATTGGCTTGTCGATGATTTCGCCTTTTGATTTTCCACGACCACGAGCCTTCTGGTGACGCTTCACCATGTTCACACCCTCAACAAGCACGAGACCTGTCTTTGGGAACGCTTCAAGAATCGTTCCTTTTGAACCTTTATCCTTTCCAGAAAGCACTATTACTTTGTCTCCTTTTTTGACGTGCATGGTTGATTTTCTTAATGAGTGTATACGAGATTTTGAAAATCTCCACCCCGTGAGATAGAGCTTGTTTTGCTCGCTATCTCACGGGGTCAAGAACCTGTACCCGCAGATGAATCAACAAATTCTTGTGGACTCATCTGCGGACACGTTCTAGACGACTTCCGGTGCAAGCGAAACGATTTTTTGATAACCGCGCTCTCCGAGTTCACGTGGAATTGGTCCGAAAATTCGGTTTGCCTTTGGTTCTGGCTTTACTTTATCAACGATAACAACTGCGTTCTCGTCAAAACGTACATATGAACCGTCTTTGCGACGAAAGGCCTTTGTCTGGCGAACAACAACCGCGTGCACAACGTCTTTCTTTTTAATTGCCTTGCGCGGTTCTGCGACTTGAATAGAGATAACGACCTTGTCACCGATTGACGCAGTGCGACGCTTCGAACCACCAAGCACCTTGAACACACGGCCAATGGTGGCACCTGAGTTATCGGCGATAACAACAATTGAGCGTGGTTGAATCATGGTAATGGGGTTAGTTCAGGGTTTAGGGTATCGGGTGTAGGGTCTAGGTGAATTTGTTTCGGAGTTTCTAGTGACTAGACCTTAGTTGCTAACGTGCGAGTGTAAAATACTTATCTTTCGAAATCGGACGGGTTTCTTTAATCATAACGATGTCTCCAATCTTTGTGGTATTGCCTGCATCGTGCACTTTGTAGCGCTTGCGCTTTGTGATGAACTTACCGTACTTTGGGTGCTTCACATAACGCTCAACGACAACGACAATCGTATCTTTCATCTTATCTGAGACGACGGTTCCCTTGAGGGTCTTTGTCTTTTTTGATGCTGTAGTGGTCATATAAAGATTTAGGAACGTGATGAAAGAGCAGTCAGTGCACGTGCAATGTCTTTGCGTGATTCACGAATGTGCTTCACGTTACGGCTCTTGCTCCCTGCAACAGCAAAACGCTCTTGGCGAAGTGCCTCACGTTTCTCCTTCACGAATGACGTGAGGTCAGTGTCATTTTTCTTTTGTAGGTCGACCATTTTTGTCATAGAAGTTTTTTGACTATACGGGAGGTATCGCTGGTATGCAAGCTCTACTCGCCGGCTCGGGTGTTATGTTCGTTCAACAATTTTTGTTTTTACCGGCATCTTTGCTGCGCCTTTACGAAGCGCTTCCTTTGCAATCGCAGGATCAACACCATCGATTTCAAAGAGAAAGCGTCCTGCTGAAACCGGAGCAACAAACCCTTGTGGGTCACCCTTACCCTTACCCATACCGACTTCGGCTGGCTTTGCTGTAAAAGGACGGTCGGGGAAAATACGTGTCCAAATGTTACCGTTCTTGCCCAAGTGACGACGCATCACACGACGTGATGCTTCGATTTGATTGCTGGTGATGCGAGCAGATGCCATCGCTTTCAAACCAAACGCACCGAAAGCAAGAGTGATACCACGTGTTGCAACAGCCGCACGCTTTGGGTTGCGTCGGTCAGTGTGCCACTTTCGGAATTTAACTTTTTTAGGAAACAACATACTCGTTTTTTATTTGTCTTCAAAGATATCACCACGGTAGATCCAGACACGGATACCGATCTGACCCTGTGGGATGTGTGCTTCATCGTGCGCGTAGTCAATGTCTGCGCGGAATGTCTGAAGTGGGATTCGTCCTTTCTTGATTGCTTCACGGCGTGCCATGTCAGCACCACCAAGACGTCCTGAGAGGTTGATGCGAACACCTTGCACGTCGCGGTTCGCCATAACTTTCTCGGCGGTCTGTTTCAAGACGCGACGGAACGTCATTCGCTTTTCAATTCCCTCACGAACCATAATCGCAACAATCGCTGCGTGTGATTCTGGAGATTTGATTTCTTCAACTTCGAGCTTGACTGACTCAGCGCCCACAAGACCTTTTGACTTGATGAGTGTGTCGAGATCCTTTTTGATTTTAGCGATACCTTCACCTGAGCGTCCGATGATGAGACCAGGGCGTGATGTTTTCAAGACAACCTTGAGCTTTGCACCCTGTCGTTCAATCTCGATTCCGCCGATGTACATATCACGAAGCGCCTTCATGAGATGTTTCCTGATCAGTACGTCGGTTTTCAAAAATGCTTGATAGTCACCAGAACGAGCAAACCAGCGTGACTGCCAGTCACGAAGGATACCGAGTCGATGTGCAAATGGATGTACGTGGTGTGTCATATAAATACAGGGTGTAGGGTCTGGGGTTTAGGGGTTAGGATGTAGGGGCTGTTTTCTTCTTTGTTGCTACGGCTTTCTTTGTACCTTTTTCTTTCTTTGCAACAGCAGGGGCGGAACTTCCGAGCACCAAAATCACATTACTTGAGTGTTTATCAAATGCAGTAGCACGACCGTGCGCTTTTGGCATGTAGCGACGCATCGTGAGGCCCTTATCGACGCGGATTTCCTTAATGAAAAGTCCGTCCATCGAGACACCTTGCTGTTTTGCGTTTGCGACAGCTGATTGTACAAGATTTTTCAACTGACGTGTTGCACGCTTTGGAGTCGTATCAAGAACCAAAAAAGCGCGCGCAATCTGCTTGCCTTTGATGAGGTTCGCAACAATACGAACCTTACGCGGTGACTGACGATAGTTCTTAAGATACGCCTTCATAGATTATTTCTTAGCTCCGGCTTCAGTTGCTGCGCCTTTTGCTGATTTTGCTGCTGCAATTTCTGCCTCCTTCTTTGCGGTATCAAGAGCCTTCTGCATCTGACCACCGTGACGGCGGAAGGTGCGTGTTGGTGAAAATTCGCCAAGCTTGTGTCCGACCATTTCCTCAACCACAAAAACATCAATGAATTTATTGCCGTTGTGAACCGCAAACGTATATCCCACCATTTCAGGTGCAATAACACTCGAACGTGCCCATGTCTTGATAGCAGGACCGCCCGCTTTCTGCGCTGCGACCTTCTTCATGAGTTTAACGTTCAGATATGGACCTTTTTTGAGTGATCGTGTCATTCTAGTGAAATGTTTCGGGATGCTTCGCGTTTCAGCGAAGAAAAAGAGCCCCACGGCTCGATGACGTATCATAGCAAAAATACATGGGTTGTAAACCCCTGCGAGGATTTCCTTGTAGGGGTTTCTGGCTCCTCGACTCGAACATGAGGTATGTAGAAATTCAACCCCCAATTGGGAGTTGAACTTCTAAAACGGAATATCCCATTTTTCTCCTGTGTACTACTTGCACAAGGTGAGAATCGGCGTAGAATTTCTTTCTAGGGAGTTCTTACCGGGGACTATACTGGCATTGGGCCAGTCTGGTATACGCAGGAGATTGCAATGAACAGGGAGAACCTAGGAAAGGGCGTGAGAGCCTTCCTCCGCAACGGAGGGGTACGCATCACGGGTATCGTCACCGTGCGCGTTCTCGCGGGCAAGAGGGTCATCGGCATACTTGCTGGTGACTGCTTCTACCAGAAGCGCGACGTCAACAGCAACGTCGAACTTCTTCCCCAGAACTGAACGATCACTCCCACAAAGGACCGCACGCCGAGAGCGACGGTCCTTTCTTACATTACTGTGTATAACGATATACACGTTAGTTGATTTATTGTGAAAGTATGTTAGTGTGCGTATGGGTGTTCCTGATTTATAGTTTTTACGAACATACTTCCGATCATGGAGATCGGTCGTTATACAACAGAGGGTACGATGAGTCAGAAGCAATCCCTGATGGGCCGGAAGGTCTGCGTGATGACCAACCGGCAAGAAACCACCTGGGAGGTGGGCACGTTCCTCCCAGGAGCCCCTGGGTACTACAGGATCCAGAAGTCCTGTGGTGGGATTCTCGATCTCCCCACCGAGCAGTGTTTCGGCATTTCCCCCATCGCTGGCTGAACACAAAAGCCCGTTTCGCTGAGAGCGAAACGGGCTTTTTTCTAACCTTTTCTCTGCTTGCCAACTTTTCGGCGAAGCGCAATAAGGTGGTTTGAGTATTTTTTCGCGTTGCGTGTCTTGTGTCCCTTTCCGGTGTTCTTACCGTGACGCGTACGAGCACGACGGTGACCGCGACCCTGCACACCTTCACCACCACCGTGTGGGTGGTCAACAGGGTTCATGGCAGTACCACGAACTTTTGGACGGATTCCCATCCAGCGCGATTTACCTGCCTTGCCCCAGTTCTGGAGACGATATTCTGGGTTTGATACTTCACCAACCGATGCCCATGCACCTTCAAGAACGCGACGGACTTCTGTTGATGGCATTTTCAAAAGTGTGTACGGAGCATCGTGCGCAACAACTTCAGCAAAGTTACCCGCTGAACGAGAAAGTTTTGCTCCACCGCGTGGTTTTAACTCGATATTGTAGACGAACGTACCAACCGGAATTTTTGCGAGTGGAAGTCGATTACCAACTTTGACCGGTGCGGTTGCCGAGGTGAGGAGTGTGTCACCAACAGCAATCGACTGTGGTGCAAGAACGTAGCGACGCTCACCGTCTGCGTAACAGAGGAGTGCGATGAATCCTGTGCGGTTTGGATCGTATTCGATCGACTCAACACGAGCAGGAATATCAATCTTGTTGTACATAAAATCAACCGCGCGGAAACTACGCTTGTGTCCACCACCTGTTGAACGGGTGGTGAGACGACCGAATGAGTTGCGTCCGACCGCAGGAGAAAAACCCTTTGTCAGAGGCTTGTGTGGACGTGCTCCGGCAGTCAATGTCTTTCGGTACGATACAACTGCCATACCGCGACGTCCGTTTGATGTTGGTTTGTACTTTTTCATAGTGAAATTGTTTCGTGATACGAGATGCGTGATGCGAGTTTACACAAGCTCAATCGTGTCTCCTTTCTTCAAGTAGACGTATGCTTTCTTTCCTCCCTTTGTGTAACCGTGTATACCGCGACGGCTCACCACATGCTTTTTAGGAATCGTGACGACCTTCACATCTTTTGGTGTAACGCCGTAGACGTCTTTCATCGCTTCCGCAATGAGTTTTTTGTTCGCCGTTGTCGCAACATCGAATGTGTACACGTTCTTCGCTGCTTCGTTGGTCGCTTTCTCAGTGATGCGTGGGCGAAGCAAAATGCCTGCGTTTACACGCCCTTGTGCAACCGTTTGCTTCAATGTTTTCTGCTCAGCGACATCGTTTGCTGAACCGTCACGTGCAAGTGTCTTCGCATCATCATGCACCGCAAGCGCTTCATCCTTCTTTGCTTTTGATGCAAAGAGTGATGTTTTTGCTTTTGAGCTTTCGTTTGAATCTTTTTTCTTGAACAACATACGCGTTTGATTACTGTGTTTTTGCGAGAAGCATTTCGAGTGCACGCTCTGGATTCTCGATGACAAGATACGCTGACGAGAGTACGTCGACGACGTTCACGTTGCGAAGTTCATCAACTTCAATATTTCCAAAGTTCGCAAAGCTTTTCTTGGTGTTGCTATTGTTCTCTGAGAGTGCAATGAATCCTGCGTTCTTTTTCTTGCCCAAACGCTCGAAGCCCTTGATGCTCGTCAATGCGTCGATAACCGCTTTTGCGTCTTTCGTTTTTGGTGTCGTCATTACAAGAGAGTCGATGAAGAGAATTTCACCGTCCTTCAATTTCTTCGCAAGTACACTCTTCAATGCAGAAATACGCATCGTTCGAGGAATCGTCTTGCTGTAGTCTTTATCTGAACGAGGGCCGTGCGTGATACCTCCACCTACCCAGAGTGGTGAGCGAGATGATCCGTGACGAGCGCGACCAGTTCCCTTTTGTTTCCATGGCTTCTTACCACCTCCGCGCACTTCACCGCGATCTTTGGTGTGCGCGAGCCCGCGACCAGCACGTGCGTTTGCCTGCATCGACATCGCAACTTGATAGACGAGGTTGTTGTTCCATGCCGTTCCAAAAATGCTTTCAGGAAGTGCGATGGTGCTTACCTCTTTTCCAGAAATGTTGTAGACCGGCGCAGTAAGAGAACCTTCACGAAGAGCACCGGCTTCTTTTTTAGCAGTAACTTTTTTTGCGACAGCACGCTTCGCAGGCGCCTTTCGTGCGACCGATTTCTTTGTTGCTGTTTTCTTTTGTGCTTTTTCTGGTGTCATAAGGTTTTTCTATGGTGTCTAGTTTCCTTTGATCTCAATCTGTGTACCGCGACGACCTGGAATAGCTCCTGAAACGACGATGAATCCATTCGCGTTGTCGATCTGAAGAACCTTCAAGTTCTGCACTGTTACGCGATCGCCACCCATTCTGCCTGCCATGCGCATACCAGGAACCACACGTCCACCTGCGCGTCCTCCTCCACCGATAGAACCCGGCTCGCGCTCTGAGTGTTTTTGACCGTGGGTGCGACGACCACCGGCAAATCCGTGACGCTTCACAACACCTTGGAATCCTTTTGCTTTTGTGATGCCCGAAACCGTGACAACATCGCCGACTGCAAATGTGTCGAGTGAAATTGGTGCGCCAACCTCAAGTGTTGGGGCTTCGCTTGTGCGAAGCTCGATAAAATTACGGAAAAGTCCTTTTGGACGCTGTGCCTTGTTAACATGCTTTTCTTTGCCGTCGGTAAAACCAAATTGAAGAGCGGTGTAGCCATCTTTTTCTTTCGTCTTCACTTGTGTCACGGTCATAGGAGACACTTCAATCACCGTTGCAGGGTGAACACGGCCATCATCAGTGAAGACCTGTGTCATCTCTTTTTTTGTGCCGACGATGAGTTTCATAGATACCGCAAATGTTCGCAAATAATCCGCGAATGAACGCGAATGCCTCGGCAGGACATCTGTCCAGCCGAGGCCGAAGGAGAATGTCCAGTGGTCCCGTGAGATGCCGAAGCTATCTCTCTGGGACATGGCGCTTTCTATATGAACATAGGGAGTATACACGAGTGAAAAAATTGCGCAAGGATATACTGTGGAATAATTGACAATAGTACTATAATGAAGTATTATAAATTTCAGTGAAGTTCAATCGGGTTTTGACCCGGGGAGTATAACGATGGGAAACGAAGCATCTGAAGGGACTGGGTTCACCGCACTCGTCGCCAAGTTGGCTATCCTACTGATTCGGCTAGCAACCTACCCGGTTCTTGCCGCCGTCATGGGCTATCTTTTGGGAACAGTGGTGTTCGGTATAGCTGATGTTTTCCTCGATCTATGGCCTGCTCAGACGTACGCTGAGAACCTGGGAAACCTGGTGGGCACGATCTATGGGGGAGTGCTCGGGCTGATTATCGCCCTCCTCCCGAAGAAAACACGCTATCCTCTCTGTCTCCCCTAGCTCTCCCTCGGCGCCACCGCATCTCGCGGTCGGCGCTGTTTGTTTTTCTGAAAAGAAGGTGTATGGTGCGTGCAGAAGAAAACACAAAGGAGACGCCCGATGCGTAAAATTACGACCGCCGAACTCTTCCAGGTAGCGCACCTGATGGGGTTGCAGTTGATGACCCTCAACCTCATACAACAGGGAAATGTGGAGTTGTTGCGTCTCGAAGCACAGTACACGAACTCAACGAGAACGGAAGAACGTCGTACATTGGAACGTCAGATCGAGGAACTCAAAGAGCAACTCGAGAAACTTCACGCACAGTTTTCTGTGACAAATGCCAAACTCACCGGCTTGATTGTGAAACTCGAGGGGTTGATGCCTGCGTAACTATGCGACGCGCCATCTGCAAACGCAGATGGCGCTTTTTCTTGACCGAAGAGAGTGTGCGGGTGTATGGTCTAACCAGAAATGTAAGGCAAACCTTTTACAAAGGAGAACCGCGTGTCAAACGGTGCTTACCGCCCTCTCTACAAAACGCCCCTGTTCTATCTGCTACCACTCGTGGGAATCATGCTCATGTGGTCTGCCCTGAAAGATGGTGGTCCACATGGTTATCACGGCCGACGTGAAGTAGCAAAGCTCGTTGCGTGTCCCGAACACCAGCGAGAAATCGACGAATACCCGAACGTTTTCGAAGGACCTCCGGCGTTCATGTCGGCTGACTACTTGGCCATGTACTTGAACGATCTCGTCAGAAAAGCTGGAGGAGCTCGCGTGGTTCTCTATGTGACCCAAGGACCATATGACACTCTTATTCTGCTGGGTGAGGGTGGAAAAACGGTTGATGCATGCAGAGAACCGCTCGAACATCGCCCGTAGCGACGGTGTGGCGCACTCTTCTCAAAACAACGAGGCATCCTGCCTCGAGGAGAACCCATGAGTAGTGACCGTAAGACGTTCTGGAAAGGTGTGCTGTGGGCACTTCGCATTCTTTCTCTTCCCTCTCTCATAGGAGTAGGAGGAGGGTTGCTCGGCAGTTTTTTCGGATGGATTGCTGGTGCCTTCATCTGGAGTATGTGGAGCAGTCATTGGAAGTGGCCGGTGCCCAACTACGGGGTACCGATCGGTTTCATTCTTGGAGCATGCATTGGGATAGGAATGCTCCTCTGCCTTGAGTACGATGAATTGGCCAAGCAATCCACTTCGACGCAGTAAGTTCTTTTTTTGGCGCTCTCAGACGAGCGCCTTTTTAGCATTCACAATACTTGACATAGTGAGTATATTTTAGTATTATATTTGGAGAACTACTTGGGAGAAACCCATGGCCATCGAAAAAATCTGGCAACATGGTCTCTTCGTTCAAGAGACTTATGGTGACCAGCGATTCGAGTTTGGAGCAAATGAACAGGAAGTCCGTCTGCACATGAAGACGGGCGATATCGTCTTGGCGATACGCCCTCACCAGGTTCCCCTCCGTGTTCATGAGCTTCTCGAGAGCGCCGTGAAATCCGGCCTCATCACGGAAGAGGAGTTCAAGGATTACCGAGAAACATTCGTACAACTGGGGATGGATATGTTTCAAGTCCACCTCAGACTCCCCTAGTCTTTCGTTGATCGCTTCTTCGGCGCCGAGCATGCTCGGCGCCGTTTCTATTTCTTGACCATCGAAACCCGAGAGAGTATCGTGCAAAAAGATGTATGGGCATCGCCCAAGGAGGTACCCGTGAGGAGACTCTGGTTCATCGTTCCTGCATGTGTGGCGCTGAATTTCGTTCTCATGATGTTTGCAATTGCCTTCATGTACAGACCGTCAGAGAGGAGAGCGGCGGAGTCGGTGTTCCATCATCAGTCCGCGGGACGGAAAGTGATTCGGATGAAATTCTGTCCATCATTTGATGTCGGATACTTTCCCGAGACAGTCGATCCGCGTGTGAAGGATATGGTCATTCGTAGCATCGTTGATCGTTTCAATACACTCATCGAAAAGAGGGGTCGAGCTCGTCGTGTGCACATGGTTACTGAAGGACCCGCTGATTCAGAATTATTTGTTGGATACGGCGGATACTTTGTTGAGGCATGCGAGCCACTCAATCCTCCACGCTACATGCCACCGCTCAAGCCTGCGTGTATCGACAGACTCGCGGATTGCCCAGAAGGACAGACGTTCTGACTGATACCGCCCGCGCCATCTGCAAACGCAGATGGCGCTTTTTCTTGACCGAAGAGAGTGTGCGGGTGTAGTCTGCTTACAGACCCGTTCAACAAAGGGAGGCGTATGACGACAATCGAAGGTGGCGACTGGAGTGGTCGAGAGAAGAAGAAGTGGTGGGGATTTTTGTATCCACTCGCTTCGATCATTGCTGGACTTGCACTCATGATTCTCCTGTTCTATCTCATGAATTACGCCGTGATACCGGGAGGTCAGTGATGGCCCAGTCGGGAGTTGTGCAAGGGATAGCAACAATCCCTGAGCAAATCGGCTACCTCAAAGGCATCACTGAGGCTCGGCTGTGGGCAAAAGTACTCGCCGAGGCATTTGAGGATCTGAGGCAAGTTGGCCCACTCTTTCTGTCCGCGGTGGTGTTCTTCTTCGGCACCGAAGAAGAATCATCCTTTGACACTGCGATCACTGCGGTGACTCTGAAAAGCGATATCGCACGAGCACGAGCGCGAGCGATCATCCAGGAAGAAAAGGGTGTCACGCCCGAAAAAGTGCTCGCAGAAGTGCGTTCGAAACCGGAACTCATCGCATCACTCGTCCCGCAACAGGACGATGAGGATGAAGAGCTCCCAGCGCTCCCAACACAAGCATTCGAATGACAAGAAGGTTTTACGCTCGGCCATGGCCGAGCTTTTTATATGTACGTTGGAGGTAAAAGAAAAAACCGCCCGAAGAACTCGGACGGTTACCATATCGACGCTACTGTGATTTCAGAACCAACGGATCGCCCGGAAGCCAGGATCGCTTTCGGAGGAAGATTCTCCCGTAGAGAAATTTTTCGAGTCGAGGCGAAAGTCTCCAACATCGCTTCTCCTTGTCGAAACAGATGACATCGTCCTTCACAAGCTCCAGACACTTCAACGCGGTGGTGAAATCTCCACCGAACGTAAACGGCTTTACCCTCTGATAGAGAATGTCATCATCAACCGGAGCCCCGCCGTCAAAGCGAAGCCAATGAAGGATGAAGAGTGCCTCCTCTTGATGCATTGGATATTCGGTGAGAAAAAGAGTCGCTTCGTTGGCAGAGTGCTCGTAGGTCAGGTCGGAAGTCAGGCACTCTCGCACTGCTTCTCTCCATCGCTGGTCTCGCTCACCTTCGAGCGGATAGAGGAGAAACCGATCGCCGATCTCCAGCCCGAGCCAGAATCCGAGCACACCAACTATAAGCACCGAGAAGAAGTTCTTTTCGAAGCCCGACCCTTCTTCCGGCAGAAACAGAAAGATGATGAGCAACATGCCCGCAAGAACGATGCCAAGGATCAGTTTGCGACGACGTGCCTGCATCCATGCTTCGCGAAATGCTTTCATGCGAACTCTCCTTGTCGGAACTGTTCATGATCAAACCTGTCGCGACTATACGCTTTGACTCGGCGGTCGTCAACAAAAAGAAAAAACCGCGTCCCGAATTGCGGGACGCGGCTGTGCACGCCTGCCTGCCGGCAGGCAGGTTCATATCGTCGCTTGCGCTTGCTTCAGCTTCGGCCGGAACATCTCGTCCTCCCATCCGTAGAACTTGAGGTGCTCCTCTACGAACCTCTCTGGAATCTCGAGTGTGTCGACGAAGCGTTCGAAGATGTCTTCGTCGACATTCCACCGCACGTCCTTGTATCTGTCGTCCTCGTAGCGAGTGAGAATGCCACGAAAACCAGAACTGAGAGCTTGCATGATTCTCTCGTAATCCGGCTCTCTCTTGCGCCCATCAGAGTCAATCATGCAGACGTAGTGCGGGAATGCGTACGTCGGAGTCCCGTGCGTCAGTAGGGAGGCGGTGAAGAGTCCGTTGAGGGTCTTCCGCTCCCACTCATTGATCTTGTACTCTCGCACAAGGAAGTCGAGGAAGAGCTCACGCGTTTCTACGATCTCCCTGCTGTCAATCAGCTTGCGGACATGCTCTCGCCAGAGTTCGGCGCGCTCGCCGTCCTGTCGAAACTTCTTGGGGATCAGGATAGAGAGATTGATAACAAAGGCGATTAGAGCGATCGCCAAGGCGACCAAACCCATCAGAATGAATTGCTGATGATTACCCATCTTCCCCAGCGCAAGTGTCACCAGTCCAGAGATGGAGAAACTAATACAGCTCACTGTACAGACAAGAATCTTCTGTTCGATACTCATGTGAGACCTTCCTTTCTTGTGACCACGAAATGGTTGAACTTCTTCTGGAGGTGATTATACCTCGAAAAATATTACTGTCAATAATATGCCCTCAACGAAAAAACCACCGCTCGGGTGGTTTTTCTATCCGCGCCTGCCTGCCGGCAGGTTTTATTTGCGTTGGTTTTTATTCGCGCACATTCGCGATTCGCTTTAGCGAATTTAATTCATTTTGACCTCAATCGAAACACCCGATGGAAGCGAGAGTGAGGTAAGTGCTTCAACAACCTTCGGCGTAGGGTTCATGATATCGAGCACTCGTTTGTGCACACGCATTTCAAATTGTTCGCGCGCGTTCTTGTCGATGAAGGCACCGCGGTTGACCGTGTAGGTCGTGCGCTCGGTCGGCATTGGAATCGGGCCAATCACCTGTGCTTCAAAACGGAGTGCGGTGTCCATGATTTGTTTTACTGATGCATCAAGAAGCTTGTGTTCGTAGGCACGAACGCGAATGCGCAGTTTGTGTGGAGCGTCGTCTTTTGCAGTCTTTGTTTTTTTTGGTGCCATAGATGATTGGATTATACCCTACAACGAAGGGCTGTGTATCCCATACGTAATGTCCGTTGCAGACCTACCTCTCAGTAGGCGGGTGAGTGCACCCGTAAATAAAGTACTGCTGAAACGAACATCATGGAATGCATGACAGAGATGTTCGATCCCGTCATGCATTCTAGATATCAGTTGCTTATGCGATGACCTTCGTCACAACTCCTGCGCCGACCGTCTTGCCACCTTCGCGGATTGCGAAGCGTGTCTGATCTTCAAGGGCAACCGGAGCAACGAGCTTCACCTTGAAGGTGACCGTGTCTCCTGGCATGACCATTTGTGTTCCCTCTGCAAGCGTCACTTCTCCTGTCACGTCCGTCGTGCGAACGTAGAATTGTGGCTTGTATCCTGAGATGAACGGCGTGTGGCGACCACCTTCTTCTTTAGAAAGAATGTAGACTTCTGCTTCGAAGTCGGTGTGTGGTGTCACCGAACCTGGTGCTGCAAGCACCTGTCCGCGGGTAACGTCTTCTTTCTTCAAACCGCGGATAAGAATACCTGCGTTGTCACCTGCCATTCCTTCGGTGAGCTGTTTGTTGAACATTTCAATACCAGTGACGGTTGTCTTCTGTGTTGCAGTAAGACCGACAACTTCAACGTCCTGACCAACCTTGATCATACCGCGCTCGATGCGACCGGTGACCACGGTTCCACGTCCTTCGATTGAGAAGATGTCTTCAACCGGCATGAGGAACGGCTTGTCCGTCTCACGAACTGGTGTTGGGATGTATGTGTCGAGGGCAGTGATGAGCTCGAACACTTTCTGTGCCCATTCATCATCTGCTGACTTTGCTTCGAGTGCTTTCAAACCTGAACCACGGATGACTGGTACGTTTGCACCGTCAAATCCCTGCTTCGTGAGGAGCTCGCGGACTTCCTCTTCAACGAGGTCGATGAGGTCCTTATCCGGAACCATGTCACACTTGTTCAAGAAGACGATCACTTTCGGAACACCAACCTGCTTTGCAAGGAGAATGTGTTCGCGAGTCTGTGGCATCACACCGTCGGTTGCAGCAACAACGAGCACTGCGCCGTCCATCTGAGCGGCACCGGTAATCATGTTCTTGATGTAGTCGGCGTGACCTGGAGCGTCGATGTGCGCGTAGTGACGCGTTGGTGTCCAGTATTCTGAGTGGTGGAGTGAAATCGTGATACCACGTGCCTTTTCTTCAGGAGCTTTGTCGATGTTGTCGATACCTTCGACGCGTGCACCGTAGCCCTTGTCCTTATTAAGGTCGAGAACGTTCAAGATTGACGCGGTGAGCGTGGTCTTGCCGTGGTCAACGTGACCGATGGTTCCGACGTTGACGTGTGGCTTTGAACGATCGAATGCTTGATCTGCCATATGTGTAAATTTATTTATATTTGTGGCCTTTTCCTTATAAAACCAAAGGAAACCAGCCGCTACTTACATTAAAATATCAGCCACCTGGCTGACATTCTCACAAGTGAAAACAGTATACACATCAGGTGACGGTAAGTCAAAATGCCACCTGATGAAAATAAAACATAACGCATGACATATAAAAAGGAAACGACTAAAGTGCAACAACCAGGCATATATCGTGAATAAAGAAGGTATTCGTTATGTGTTCCTCATCTGTTATGCGTTATGCGTCATCACTTGTATCTGTGCATATGCTGGGGACAAAAATACAGGTGCTAGGTGGTAGGTGATAGCTTCTAGGGAAGAAGACATGCGATACAGAAAACGAAATCGCCCCGCCATGTGTCCATGGCGGGGCTCTTGATTCACAGCAAGCGCTACGGCTGTCCTGCTGTACCGTCGAGAAGATCTCTGCTCACACTGCTTCCTTTCGAAGGTTTCTTCGGCGGGCTCCACCAATCGGGCATTGGCCTTTCAGTAAGAACCCAGAGCCAAAAACGTCCCGAGAGAGCGAATGCTCGCGCATTGTGTAATGGAATTTGCGCAATACGCTCTTCCAAAAGAGTTTGGAGTGCAGGGTCGGCGTCCACAATGTATCTTGCCCACCTATCCTCGTACCGAAGATACATGATCCCCACACACACCATCCCGATGATGCTCCCAAAAAACAACGGAAGAACAACGATGCCAAGAAAGACGTCGGGAAGTTTGATAGACATCTTCCATTCGAGCAACCCTGCAGTCAACATCAGTGCCACAATTGCAATGAAGACGAGTCCGCACACTTTGAATATGCGTTTCAACGTCCCTGCAGTCATGCAGTATCCTTTCTGGGCTGAGGCCCTGTCTGACGCCGACAGTACATCTGATGCCATTAGGTGTCAACGAATGAGCCCCGCCATGTGTCCATGGCGGGGCGGAATGTTCACGCAGGTGACGGGGCCGGAACCGCTCGATGTTCACTATCCTCCGGTGACCAATCGTGCGGGCGGAGATCGTCAACTACCGACCACGTTCGGTCAGTCGGTTCAAAAACTGGTACGGGTCTACCGAATGTTTTTGTGTCGAGCGTCAGTCGAATCCATCCCTCTTCTTCGAGAAATGAGAGTATTCGAAGTTCGTTCTCTGGAAGCTCCATCACAAAGAAAATCCTTGAGGTACAGAGGCGTGCCAAAAGAATGGCATGGCGAAGTATGTAGTGCTCCCGATGCGAGGCAGAACCTTGCATCTTCTTCAGGAGTTCTTCATCCGAAATACGTCTCGCTCTAAACTCTTCGCGCCATGCTTCAGTCCGTCGGTTGATATACGAGGACAAGAAGAATATGATCTCGACAAAAGCTCTGATGAAAAAGAAAACAAGCACCCCGAGGCCGATCTGGTAGACGAATGGGTCGTCGCTCTGTGTGAACAAGATGCCACCCAGCAAAAAAGCCAACAAACAGAGAGCGATTCCCACCATCGAAAGACGAATCTTCGTGATCAACCGGATCCCGCTCTTCATTTCGAGCTCCTTTCAAGCGTTGAACTGCGTGAATAAAACAACTCTGCGTGCGATGGTACGCCGGCAATTGCGAGGATGCAAGAACCCCGCCGTCGAGTAGCTCGAGGGCGGGACGGTCTCTATTTCTTATAGAGCGCATCGAAGCTCTTTCTGATCTCAGAAAAGAATCTCGACAGGCTCTCCGAAGTTCGACCAGCGAAAAAAATCGAGCCGAGGAAAATGGCGACGAAAGAAAAGAATCGCGAGTACTCATTCGGGTTGACCGGTAGCTTGCTGTTATCGAGCTGGATATCCCCTGTCTGCAAGAGGATATTCGCAAGAAAAATCAAAAGAAACCAGAGGAACAGCAGAAACAGCTGGCAGATGACATGCGATATCCCGATTAAGGACTGCCAGAGGTACTTTTTTACTTTCACGTTCATCGAACTCTCCTCTTCGGTCGATACTGTTCTGATGAGACTGTAATCGTGAGAGATGAATACGTCAACGTCTTAAAAAGAAATCCCGCCTCGACGAAATCGTCGGGCGGG
>CAYZIR010000005.1:0-64589 GCA_964478705.1 uncultured Candidatus Saccharibacteria bacterium | reverse complement strand
TGCACAGAGCGGTATCGGCAGCATCAATACCGATGACGGCACTGTGGGTACATTTTCTCCAGCTGCGGGGGATATCACTGGGAGCGCAATCGGTCTTCCTGCCAACGAGACTGAATTGTACTTCAGCGGCAACTTCGCCAGTGAGGAGAGCGCCTATGGTCTTGGATACTTCATTCTTTTTGACGACGGAAGCGCAATTGGTGGAGATGATGAGGAACCAGCGCCGGAAGAAGATAATGATGGAGGGGGAAGCAGTGGTTCGCACAACAAACCTATACGAGGAAGCTCGGGAGGATTCAATCTCTTTGCACTGATCGCAAAACTGAAACAGCTTCTCCTTGAGCTCGTTCTTGCTGGTGGCACAGTCCCGGCGGGCGCAGAAAAATATCTCGAAGATACATCAGATTCATCCTCCGACTTCACCTACACCCGCAACCTCACCCTTGGTGATATCGGTGATGATGTCCGAACGCTCCAGCTTTTCCTTATTGCTCAAAATAAAGGACCAAAGGCACAAACTCTGGCGTCAAATGGAGCTACAGGATACTTTGGCCCGCTCACCCAAGCTGCATTGGCAGAATTCCAAACAGCGGTCGGCATCACTCCTGCGGTCGGATTCTTTGGGCCGATCACACGAGCCTATATTCAAGCTCTCTAAAAGTCTTGCAGATAAGGTTTTCCTGTTGTATCATGGGCTCCTTATGAAAGTAGATATCCACCCGAAATACTATCAAGCGGCCGTAAAGTGTGCCTGTGGTAACACCTTTACTGTCGGCTCGACGATGGAGAAACTCGATATCGAGGTGTGTTCATCGTGTCATCCATTTTACGTCGGTGACGACAGTAAAAAGATTCTCGCGGGACGCCTTGAGAAATTCAAGAACCTTCAGGCAACCGCAGCTGGCAAGCGCGAAGCTGTTAAAGCAACCGCAACCAAGCGCGCCGCCAAAAAGTCTCCTAAGAAGACTGAATCGGAGGAAAAATAAATACAGTTTCTATCCCGCCCCGCCCTCATATGAGGGCGGGGCGGGATTCCTGCTATGATAATGAAAAACATATGGATCTTGATGCTCTAAAAAAGAATCAGAAAACCGCCTACTTCGCCGGAGAGTTGGAGCGTCTTTCGCGCGAAAAAGAGGCACTCAAGAAGACTGCCATGGATGATCCGTCGCTTGCGGAACTGGCGGAAGACGATATCAAAAACATTGAGCTCCAAGAAAAAGCGTTGACCGAACAGATTGAGATGATTATGAAGGAAGATGAAGCTGATGAAGAGTCGCCAAACGAAATTATCCTCGAAGTGCGTGCGGGTGCTGGCGGGGAAGAGGCAGCACTGTTTGCCGAGGAGCTCTCGATGATGTACCGAAAATACGCAGAAATAAAAGGCTGGCGAGTGACTGTGCTCGATGAGTCACGTGCAACTATGGGTGGCTACAAGGACGCATCATTCGAAATCAGTGGCAAAGGCGTGTACGCTGAGCTTAAATTCGAAACTGGGGTACATCGCGTACAGCGAATTCCAGCAACCGAGAAATCTGGTCGTATTCACACATCAACCGCTGCGGTAGTGGTGCTCCCGATTCGCAAGAAAAAAACCGTTACCATCAACATGACTGATGTGGAAATGGAATTCACGCGCTCGGGTGGTGCTGGTGGGCAAAACGTGAACAAAGTGGAGACTGCGGTTCGACTGGTACACAAGCCAACCGGCATCATCGTGAAATCGCAGTCAGAGCGAAGTCAGGGGCGAAATCGTGATAAGGCGTTTGAAATCCTTCAAGCAAAACTCGAGGCACTGCACGAGGAAGAACAGATGAAGAAAGACTCGACCGAGCAAAAAACCCTCATCAAAACAGGGGATCGTTCGGAAAAGATTCGCACGTATAACTTCCCGCAAGACCGTGTCACTGACCACCGCATCAAAGAGAGCTGGTCGAATATTCCTGGAATTCTCGGAGGAGGTATCGATAAAATAGTAACGGCACTTTCACAGGCAGGGGGCGGTTCTTTGTCCGAAGAAGACACAGAATAAACATACAGACGGGTATCTTGCAGAAAGAGCCTTATTTTGGTACACTGCGTCCACGCCCTAGACATTCGAACAGGGTCTCTTTTTTTCGAAAAACACATGAAAGTATCCGATACAAAAGCAGTCGACGCACTCTTCAAGGCAGGTGCTCATTACGCATATCCAAAGGCGCGTCGTCACCCATCGCACAAGCAGAATCTTTTTGGTGCAAAAGGTGGTGTTGAACTCTTTGATCTTGAAAAAACCGCACAAGCAATCGCACGTGCGACTGAATTTATTGAAGCCCTCGGTGCATCAGGCAAACAGATCCTTTTTGCCGGTAGCAAGCTTGAAGCACGCGGTGCTGTGAAGAGCATCGCAGAGTCTATCAATGCACCGTACGTCGCAGGACGTTGGGTTGGAGGAACATTTTCAAACTTTGCACTCATCAAGAAGCGCGTCGATAGTCTTGAAACGCTTTCAGATGATCGAGAGAAGGGAACACTCACAAAATACACAAAACTTGAACGTCTGATGATTGATCGAAAAATCAAGCGTCTCGATGAGACATTTGGTGGTCTTCGTGGAATGCGAAGCCTCCCTTCGGCATTGATTGTTGTTGATCCAAGACACGAAAAAAACGCCATTGCGGAAGCAAAACTTTTAAAGATTCCGGTTGTCGCTATTGCAAACTCAGATTGTGATGTGCGAGCGATTAAGTATCCGATTCCTGCAAATGATTCTAATCGCTCTTCGATCACCTACGTCCTCAGCCAACTTGCCGAAGCCTACCGTGAAGGTGCGAAGCGTGCCCCTGCTCGTGTTGTTGAAGCACAGCCTACGAAAGCTCCTGTCGTAGATCGTGAAGAACGCCCTGCGCGACGTCCGGCACGTGGCTAGAGAGTTTTTACGATGGCGCATGTTGCGCTCTCGCGCTATTATATTTTTATATGACAGTATCAGCACAAGACATTAAACAGCTTCGCGATGCAACGGGCGTTTCGATGATGCAATGCCGGGAGGCGCTCATAGAAGCTGGCGGTGATATGGAGAAAGCACTTGCACACCTTCGTGAGAAAAGCGCATCGATTGCCTCTAAGAAATCTGATCGTGATCTCGGTTCAGGGACCGTCCAGGCGTACATTCATGGGCACGGTGCGGTTGGTTCGTTGGTAGAGCTCCTTTGTGAGACGGATTTCGTTGCACGCAATGAAGAATTTCAACAGCTTGCAAAAGATATTGCAATGCAAATTGCTGCAACCGACGATGAAATTCTTGCTGGTGGAGCAGACATGCTTCTTGCACAGCCTGCCATCAAAAACCCTGATCAAACAATCGGCGATCTCATCAAGAGTGCAGTGCAAAAGTTTGGCGAGCGTACAGAGCTTGGGAAGTTTGTGAAATATTCAATCTAACCGTAGCGGAAGTACTCCGCACACAGTATGCCACTTGCAATACCGATATTTCTTGGAAGTCTTTTTCTCACAGCACTTTTTCTTGCTGTAAAAGAACGCGAAGTGTACGGAGGTACACAAACTTTTTTAACTCGCTTTCTCGTCCGATGGTCTCCGCGAGCTCAAGCGTGGTGGGAACAGATGTCTGCTTCATTACAGCGCGCTTTCGGTTCTTTGAGTACTCTTCTTATGAAGAGTATCCAGAGGGGGGAAGAATATGTGGTGTGGACAGTACGTTTCGTTATCGTACTTCTTGCCGAAAAAATGATAAAAGCGGTGAAAGGAGAAAAGTTGTTGGTCTCAAAAGGTGCTCCGTCATTGTACCTTAAGCGTATTAAGGAGCATGGAAAAATGAATGAAGAATAGGAGAGATTAGTGTATACTCGCTTTTACTGCCGCTTTAGCTCAGCCCCGACGCCTCGCAGGGCGAGGGTCGGGGAGCCGACCGAAGCGTCGGCTTTGGTAGAATAAATATATTGCCGCTTTAGCTCAGTTGGTAGAGCAACTCTTTTGTAAAGAGAAGGTCCCCAGTTCGAGTCTGGGAAGCGGCTCCAGAAAAACGAAGGCCCATCGTCCTAATTGGACGGTGGGCCATGTTGGTACAGCGATCGTTGTAATCTAACTGCATCCGGTTGTGCTGCCACAGTTGGGGCAGACGTGACAAGAACCGTTACGAACAGTGATTCCGCCACATACACGACAACTGATGCCGTCACCGCCATGACGAATGGTCGGAGAGCTTGTAGGTGCATGTTGCACCGTCACTGAGGTTTCAGGTTCTGTCGCATCGTTCCTGATGACACCAAAAGCCTGTTGTACATCCGGTGAACAGAACTTGGATGCAAGCCAGCGTACGATGTAGTCATAAATCGATTTTGCGATAGGAATCCTTGGGTTCTTGGTAAACCCTGATGGTTCGAACCGTGTGTGACAGAGTTTTTCGACGATGACCTCGAGTGGTACACCATATTGAAGTGCAACCGAGAAGAGAATCGCGAAACCATCAAGGAGTCCTGAAATTGTCGAACCTTGTTTCGAGATGATGATGAACACTTCACCGAGTGTCCCGTCGTCGTACGTCCCCGCGGTGATGTAGATTTCGTGCTCACCAACCGTACCTTTGTGCGTGATTGCATTGCGCACATCAGGCAGTTTTCGTTGACGGGCGACGTGGGTACTGGGCATGACTACGCTCGGATCAGGTCGAATCAACCCTTGAGTTTCGGGCATCGATATTTCCTCCGTGTATGTGGGTTATATAATTCGTAACATCCATAGCAAGGTATATACCTCTTGACTCGTATTGACCAAGTGGATTACGTGCGACGACTTGGAAAAAGCTACTTGTAAACGTACAATGGGCTTCTCTATGACCGACCCAAAAGGCCATCAACACCCTATATCGTTGGCTATTTCCGATATTATCGGCATTTTTGGTTCGATGGGGTTCGAGGTCGCTGAAGGACCTGAAGCTGAATCCGAACACTACAACTTTGATACGTTGAATATCCCGGAACATCACCCTGCTAGGGATATGTGGGATACCTTCTGGTTGAAGACGCCAAAAAACGCGAATGAAGAGCCCACGCAAATAAACGCAAATAAAAATTCGCGTGATTCCGCGTCTCTTCTGCGCACACACACCTCACCGGTGCAGGTGCGCTACATGGAATCGCACAAACCGCCGTTCCGTATCATCGCGCCGGGTAAGGTCTATCGTTACGAAGCAACTGACGCGACACACGAAGCGCAGTTCTATCAACTCGAAGGACTTGTTGTTGGTAAGAACATTAGCCTCGCGCACCTCAAGGGAACGCTCGAGACATTCTTCTCAAAGTTCTTCGCGGCCGAAAGTATCGTGCGACTTCGTCCAAGTTACTTCCCGTTCGTCGAACCGGGCGTTGAAGTTGATGTGTCGTGTTTCCGCTGTGGTGGTGAGGCGGGGAGGGAGTGTAGTGTCTGCAAAGGCACTGGATGGATTGAGATCATGGGCGCAGGACTCGTGCACCCCAAAGTGCTCGAGAGCGCGGGTATCGACCCGCGCGAGTGGAGTGGGTTCGCGTTTGGCGCCGGTATCGATCGCTTGCTTGTGCTTCGTCACGGACTTCCCGACGTTCGACTGCTCTACTCGGGCGATCTTCGTGTAACTGATCAGTTCTAACTATGAAAAAAATCATCATCGGTCTCATTGTCGTTATTGTTGCCGTAGTCATTTGGATGTGCGGTCGTACGTCGGTCGGCATTAGCGACCTTGTCGGGTCTATTCCGATGGAATTCGATAGTGGTGGCACTCCGGGAGATCAGTGGATCAGTATCAGCGGTTCGTGGACGGTTGACGAGAATGGTCCGGTGCCGGCCAAGGCTGCCCACTCGACTCAGATCTACTGTCATCAGATTGACATGACATGCGATGAATACAGAGCCGTCGTACTTCAGTTGCAGGATAACGGACAGTATTACCCAATGGTTCGTCCATATCATTTTGGTATCACCGCATGGTCAGGATCTTCACTTGAAGCAGCTGGTGGGGGTGATGGTCCGGAGTCAGATTATGTTCTCAAGATTGATCTCAAGAATCAGTCAGCACTTCTCACGATGAGAGAAAGCATCTGGAACGTTTCGACAAGCCAGACCGATACGGTTGAACATTCATATACTCTCAAATAAATTATGAAATTCTCCTACGCATGGCTTCAGGAATATTTCGACAAACCGCTTCCATCGGTTGCTGATTTGTCGCGCACGATTACGATGCATGCATTTGAAATCGACGGAACCGAGTCACACGGCAGCGATACGATTCTCGATATCAAAGTGCTTCCAAACCGTTCCCACGATGGTTTTTCATACCACGGTATCGCTCGTGAAGTCGCCGCGCTTCTCAATGTCACAGCAAACATTCCTGAGGCTCATCCAAAAACCGACTCAGGTATTTCAACAAGCGATCATCTTTCGCTTACCATCGAAAACTCAAAGCTCGTTCCACGCGCAATGAAGCGCTATGTCGAAGGTGTCACAATCGGCGAATCTCCCGAATGGCTCAAAATAAAACTTGCTGCACACGGACAGCGTTCGATCAACAACGTTGTTGATGCAACGAACCTCACGATGCTCGAAACAGGTCAGCCGGTTCACGCATTCGACTATGACAAACTCACAACCAACAACTCACAACCAACAGCTCTTTCAATACGTTCAGCAAAAGAAGATGAAACAATCACCACCCTTGATGGTAAGGAATTCGTACTGAACCCAGACGTTCTTGTTATCAGCGACAGCGAGAAAGCACTCGATATTGCTGGCGTAAAAGGCGGTTCGACATCGGGTATTGATGCGAACACGACACGCATCGTTCTTTCGGTCTGCAATTTTGATCCCGTAAACATTCGCAAGACATCAAAGAAGCTCGGACTTCGCACCGATGCGTCAATCCGATTCGAGCAGGGAATCAGTCCTGAACTTACTGCGATTGCTATGGAGCGTCTTTCGGCACTCATTGAAGAGCTCGCGAATGGAAAAGTCGCACAAGACATTGTTGAGTCGTATCCAAACAAAAAGAATCTCTACGTTGTTGGCGTCTCACTTTCGGAAATTAACACAGCGCTCGGCACGACGTGTTCTCAAAGTGAGGTCGAAGACTACTTCAAGCGTCTTGGTTTTGAATACACCTACATACAGCCGCTTGAACAGATTTTGAAACTTGCTCCAACCTTGGTTGGCGCTCCATACAAATACGGTGCAAGTGTTTTGAGTGATGCGCCAAGAGCTTTCGACTGCTCATCTTTGGTCGCATATCTCTACGCACAAGCTGGAATCGCAATTCCGCGTATGGCTGTTGATCAGTTTGTTTTTAGTGCGCCGGTTGAGGCAAATGATCTTCGTGCGGGAGACATCGTATTCTCAGATCGAAAGGGTGATGGATCGACAGAACATATTGAAAGTCTTGGTATCGACCAAGTTCGTCAGACAAGTGTCTCGCATGAATTCATGGCAGGGACAAAGCTCTCGGCAGGTATCGATCACAACGGCATCTATCTTGGTGAAGGGAAAATCCTTCATGCATCAGGAAAATGGGATAAGGGCGAAGTCGTCATTGAAGATCTTTCTGGTTCCAAGGCATTTGAAAATATCGTCGGCTATCGTCGCATCATCACGAACAACGAACCACGCTTTGTGGTGACAGTTCCCGCGCCGCGCATCGACATCCGTATCAAAGAAGATTTGATCGAAGAAATCGGCCGGCTCAAAGGTCTTGAATCGATTCCATCAACACCGTTGCCTTTCGACGGATTCACACCTGCGGTCAACAAGAACGAATACTACAAAGCGCTCGTCCGCCGAGCGCTTGTTGATGCCGGCTTTTCCGAGGTGTCGACATACTCATTTCAAGACGATGGTGAAATTGAAGTAGCGAACCCGATTGCTAATGATAAAAAATATCTTCGTTCGTCACTCGTAGAAGGTTTAAAGGCTGCCCTTGAGCTCAACCAAAAAAATAGGCCGCTCATTGGCGTCGATGCTGTACGAATTTTCGAAATTGGCACCATATTTAGTAAGACTGGTGAGGAACAACAAATTGGGATTGCGACAGAAAAGGGCAGAGATCTTGATGCTGCAATTGCAGCAGTGACGACGACCTCCACTTCTCCGCTTGTATGGATGAAGCGAGCAAACATTGCCACCGCATCCCTTTCAAAAACGATCAAATCGCTTCCAACTCCTGACTCGTACGGCGACTTGCCACGTTTGCCAAACATGACATTCGCGCCGATCTCGGTCTATCCTTTTATCCTTCGTGACATTGCAGTATGGGTCGGGGGAACCAACAACCAACAACCAACAACCAACAGCTCAGAAGATCTCGAAGGCGTCATCAAAAGTCATGCTGGCAAACTTCTTGCTCGGTTGGATCTTTTCGATACATTCACCAAAGAGGGAAGAACATCATACGCATATCACATCGTCTTTCAATCGAACGAAAAAACGCTCTCTGATGTTGAGGTGAGTGAGATCATGGGTAAGATTGAGGATGAGATTCGCGGAAAGGGATGGGAGGTGCGCTAAGCGCACCCAACCCCCGCTGAGCGGGGGAGGTTCGTTAGCCTTGACCCGAAGATGGGAGAGGAGTATAACGCTCTCAGTGTTCTTTGTTGTTGTGTACGGTGGTCATAGCACATAGCTCTTCACTCCATGGAGCGTTACGTGCTATGACTGCCATTTTGGTGGCCCTATGGCACAACCTTAAAGGAGGTTGTATGAACCGTGCGTTAGAGGTATGGGAAGTCAGCGGTAGCCTTAAGGATCTGTTCGATCGCTTGGGGTCTAGTAACAAAAAGGTTGCTCACGAGTGGGCAGAAGCGCTTCAAAGGTTTATGCGTCGGGAAAATCCGTGGCCGACCTTCATGCTTACACTCGGGCGGTATCGGTCGCTTGCTGAAGTGTTGAAACTTTCGTTCAGTCCGCGTGCTGACCTCATGCTCAGCTCGAATAAACTTGTGCCAACTCAAAAGAGACGTCGTGTAGAGGTTCGAATTCTCGAACTTCCTAACGGACTTTCTTTCCCACAAATACTAAAGGCTATCAAGGATGAAGGTCTTGAGCGCCCGACGTGGGAAGATGCAGTGGCATTTTTCCAACCGCATAACCGCAAGACAATGGAGGGGCGTAAGCTCATTTTCCCGCACAAACCACTGTCCATTCCTGGTGAAAACATGCACTACGTGCTTTGTCTTGATGGGATGAATTTGCCTGGAATCGTATGTGAGCCGTCCGAGCTGTTCAGAACCGAGAGTTATATCCAAGTTGTTGCGCGATGCGGGGTACAAGAAGACTGATGTTCCTGCCCGTCACATTGTGACGGGCTTTTTAGTACAATGATTTCTTAGTATGCAAAATCTGCCCGTCCCATATCTTTCTCAATACGATTTCTCTCTCCCAGAGATATGGCGTCCTCGCGCGTGCACAATCGTGAATCTTTTTATGGCTCTCTCGTACTACGGGAAACTTGAGGGGCGAACGATTAACGAACTTCTTGATGAAGCTTCTGCAGTGGGCGGGTTTTGTGAGCGAGGATGGAAGCACGATGTAATCATCGAGCTCGCAAAAAAGTATGGCGTGCCCGCGCATCGAGAAGAATTTCGAAACAAGGATCCCGAAGAAGAAACGCGTTTGCGAAACGAAGGATACGAAAAAATACGAAAATCTCATGAACGCAACGGACTTCCGATCGTGTCTCTTAAGAAAAACAATGGTTCATACCACACGGTTCTTGTCGTCGGGAGCGATGAGCGCGGTTTTTTGTACCATGACCCAGAAGTTGGACCGAACCTTTGTATGCCAAAAGAAGATTTTATGTCTTCATGGCGCGGATTGGCAATGTTTATTGGATTGTAGATATAAAAGCTCCCGAAGCTACGAGAGCTTCGGGAGCGATGTTGTCAGCTGTTCGGCGCAAGAACCCAGATGATGCAGAAGTTCGGGGTCGTGACCGCCACCGCCTTGAGATCGATGACGATGTTGTTTGCGACCGCGAATGTTTCGCGGAGGATGTTTGCGATCCGGATTCCTCCGCGATCGAATTCTCCCGCGGGCGGATTCCAGGATGTGAGTTCCACCAGCCTCTCTGGCGTGATCACCCCAACGTGTGGAACCCCTCCAGTTTCGAAGTAGGCCACGATCGTCGTTGGGACCAACTCGTTGAAGGACACGCGCCCTTCGATGTCGTCCAGCTGAAGGATTCGGTGCACGTTGAAGTCTTTCCTACTCCAGTCGCCGTGGATCACTGACCACAGCCACGGGAAGTCCTTGAGGACAGCTTCGAACACCGGTCGTACCTGCTTCTTATGAAGGAACATGGCTGCCTTTCTGGGTCGTCCGACCCTTTGAACCCGTCCGGGTTCTGAAAGTGTGAGATGGCGTATCCCACCTCTACGGAGAATATTGTACTATATTACAATATAAATGTCAAGTATCAAAAACCTCATATAAATTGGTCATATTTGCTTCAAATGTGACCTCTTTTTTGCTATACTAGACCCACAACGCATCACCGCTTTTAGCGGAATCCCGCCAGAGGCGGTGAAAGGCGCTTTTTCATTTCATGGCATCCAAAAAACCCACCTCCGCTGAAGCTTCAGCCGGCAAGGATAAAGAAAAGAAAGTATCGGCATCATATGGTGCTGATTCCATTCAAGTCCTCGAAGGATTGGAACCGGTGCGCAAGCGACCGGGTATGTACATTGGTACGACAGGTCTCGACGGTCTTCACCATCTCATTTGGGAAATCTTCGACAACTCGCGTGACGAAGCGATGGGTGGACATGCCAACGATATCGAAGTCGTCTTGCTTCCAGGCAATCGCATTCGGGTTGCCGACAACGGCCGTGGTATTCCTGTCGATAAACACAAACAAAGTGGTGTCTCCGCGCTTGAAACGATCATGACAACGCTTCACGCCGGAGGTAAGTTCGGTGGTGATGATAGTGGATACAAAGTCTCGGGAGGTTTGCACGGTGTCGGTGCATCAGTGGTGAATGCACTCTCTATTTACATGCGTGCCGATGTTCACCGCGATGGTGGCCACTACATGCAGGAGTACAAACAGGGGAAGACGAAGGCCGCTGTAAAAAAACTTGGGAGTTCCGATGCACGCGGTACCGCTATTACGTTTGAACCAGATCCAGAGATCTTTAAAGAAATTGCGTTCTCATGGGACAAGATTGTTGGTCATTTGCGTCAGCAGGCATACCTCGTGCGCGGGCTTCGCATCAGCGTTGTTGATGCACGCGAGATGAAAGGTGATTTTAAAGACGAAGGTGAGCTCTACGTTCGTACACTTCTCACCGACAATCCATCAATGTCCTTCTATTTCGAAGGAGGTTTGATGTCGCTCGTTCGCCACTACAACGAACACCAAGCGACGCTCCACAAGAATATTTTTTATGTTGAGAAAGAAATGGACGGCGTATATGTGGAGGTCGCACTTCAATATGTTGATGACATCTCTGAGCGCATTACGGCGTTTGCAAACAACACCTACAACAGCGAAGGGGGAACACATATCACTGGCTTCAAAACCGCACTCACGCGAACGCTCAACAATTTTGCAAAGAAGGGTAGTGCACTCAAAGAAGCGGACGGTGCATTCTCCGGCGAGGATGTGCTCGAAGGATTGACCGCAGTTGTATCGGTGAAGCTTCCTGAGATCCAGTTTGAAGGTCAAACAAAGGCAAAGCTCGGATCAACTGAAGCTCGTGGAGCAACTGAAACCGTTTTCGGTGAAGCATTTTCTACATTCCTCGAAGAACACCCTGACGATGGAAAAGCGATTGTTCAGAAAGTAATTCTTGCGCTTCGTGCGCGTAAGGCAGCAAAAGCGGCAAAAGATTCGATTCTTCGCAAAGGGGCACTCGACGGGATGACCCTTCCAGGTAAGCTTGCCGATTGTCAATCGAAGAGTGCCGAAGAGTCTGAAATATTCATTGTGGAGGGAGAATCCGCTGGTGGTACCGCAAAAAGCGGTCGAGATCGTCGCACACAAGCGATTCTCCCGCTCCGCGGTAAAATCCTCAATGTTGAGCGCACCCGTCTTGATCGCATGCTCGGCTCTGAACAGATTAAAAATCTCGTCATTGCGATGGGGACCGCAATCGCGGATACATTTGATATCTCAAAATTGCGTTATCACAAAATTGTTATTGCAACCGACGCCGATGTTGACGGTGCACACATCCGCACGCTTCTCCTTACACTTTTCTTCCGTTACTTCCGCCCTGTGATTGATGGTGGATTCCTCTACATCGCCCAGCCACCACTCTACAAAATCAAAAAAGGAAAAGAACTCTTTTATTTCTACACAGAAGAAGAGAAAGCAACATTTTTGAAGTCAGAAGGTGTGTCAGCTGACGATATCGAAGAAACCGATGAGAGTGAGGGTGCAGAAGGCGAGTCAAGCGAGCAGGAAAGCGAAGAGGAAGAAACAGTAAAAAAACAGGTAGCTAAAACACCAAAACTCTCGGTCCAGCGATACAAAGGTCTTGGTGAAATGAACTCAGACGAGCTGTGGGAGACAACCATGGATCCTGCGCGACGCATCCTGAAACAAGTTCGTATTGATGATGCAGAAGAAGCCGACCGAATCTTCGACATCCTTATGGGCACCGACGTTCCATCCCGCAAATCATTCATCCAAAGCAACGCAAAACTTGCGAACCTCGATATCTAAATTATAGCGAGTGCTCAGCAGCAGAGACTCGGGTTGGTGTTGTATTCTGTATTCCAACACGAGAGCGAGTCTGTTCTTTCTCTAAGCCTTGGGAGGCGCGACGGCGCCGGACAGAACAAAAGCCCCACCCGGGGCTTTTGTGTGCTTAGAGAAAGTAACTGACGAGCGATTTTTATCGATCAATTTCGATCGTGCGTGTGATTGAGTTATTCTTTTCGTTTGATTCGTCAATCTCATCTTTCGGATCAACCGTGATGGTATAGCTTGCCTCATCTTTATTCACGAGCTTGTCGAAACCAATGATGAATTCGATCTTGTCGCCAGGGTAGAGGTCCTGCTGTGATTGCGATGTGTACGTGTACGACGGTGATGTTGGGAGTTTCGCAGAGAAGTTCCAATCGTCACCAGTCTTTTTTGTGCCCTTGTTTTCAATCTCAAATTTGATTGCACCACGCTTGTTTGATGGGAGGTCTTTTGGAATTTCATTGCGTTCGCTGAACGAACCACTGTTTTTATCGACAAGACCAACTGCGATGATGCGAATTGAGAGGTCGGCTTCACCGTTTGGATCTGAGGTCGGTGATGTCACGATAGGAATTGTGACCGTTGTTGGGGTTCCAGGAACTGGTGTCACTGGTGTTGATGGAGTTGAGGGTGTTGTTGCAGTGCTATCGGTTGATGTTGCGATGCCGGTATCGAAGTACATTTCTTGAACACGGATAGCAGTAGAACCTTCTTCACTGATGACCGATGTATTATTTCGCGTGAAGCGAACATAGAAGGGAACATCAACAGCGCCGATGACGTTGCCACGCGCAATGAGGGAAAGGTTCGTTTCGTCTCCAAGGATAGGGACTTCAGTGTTACAGAAGATTGTTGATTCTCCTCCTGTTGATGAAACACGTGCAAGGTGCACTGAGTCACGACACTCATACATCATGGTGTATGAACCTCGATCCTCCTTACCTCGGTGTTCCCATGTAATGTTGAATGGTTTATCGACAACAACTTGGCTGTCGATAACCGATACAACGATGCGCTCTTCAGGTGAGAAGAACGACTGTACTGAGACGAGTGCATTTGCGAAGAGGTGACGAACGCCTGGAAGTACACGGAAGCTCTGCATGCCAACCCATACAATCGCAACAACAAAGACAAGTGCCCCGACTCCTCGGAGAACCTGTTTTGCAGTATCTTTGCTGGTCTGAGACGTCTGAATATTGAGATATGTCATATAATTTTCTAAAACCCTCTAACAATGGCCTCGGCTTCGAAAAACCGATAGGTGCGAGCATTATATACGATTTTAAAACAATGTCAAGGTTTGCTCTATGACTCAAAAAAGTACCGTGGCGGTAGATACAGGGGATACTTGACTTTTATATAAATTATGATATCATTGATTCTCTAGATACGACCCATATGCAGAAGGTATTTCGACCAACAAACATCTCGAAAAACTCTCCACTCTACGCTGTGGAGGGTTTCATTATGCTTGCACAGCAACGACCTGTGACGGTTGGTGTCACGTGGTTCTTTCTATTCTCAATTCTCCTTGCACTCTCATGGTCATTGGGCATTATGCCGAAACTCGATATTGCACAGGAAAACTCTTCAGTATCATTGAGTACGACGACAGACACCACAGCTCCGTTGGCATATGATGATGCGCCAGTTCGGATCATTATTGATGCTATCGATGTTGACGCAAAGATTATGAATCCGGTGTCACGCTCGATTGAAGCGCTTGATGCAGCACTCATGGAGGGCGTTGTACATTACCCAGGGTCGGGTGATCTTGAAGATACGAGCAATATGTTTCTCCTTGGCCACTCAACAGGATTTCGTGTCGTCAACAATCAAGCGTATAAGGTATTCAATGGTTTGAAAAATCTCAAAGAGAATGATGTGATTCGCGTGCAGTCAGAAGGGAAAGAATACCTCTATCGCGTCAAAAGTGTCGGATTGGTCAATGCCGAAGAGGCCGAAATCAATCTCCGTAGCTCGGTGAAGATGCTGACGCTTGCGACGTGTAACGTATTTGGTGCAAAAGAAGAGCGATATGTTGTTTCAGCAGAATTTGTTGGTGCGTATCCGATAGCAGATGAAGCACTTGACGGATAATATTATTAGGTGTATAATTGATTCTACGATTACTGGTGTGGGTTTTATTTCTACAGACTATGAGTAACGCATATATGACACGTATTTCAGTCCTCAAAACACTCGCAATTCTCGCGTTTGTGGTTTTTGTTGCTTGGCAAATTCCGTTCGCCGTAACCGCTGAAGAAAGTGGAGACACGAGTGGCACGACTGCCGAAGAAACAAAAGAAGAGAAGGCTGACCCAGCACCAGAGCCTACACCTGTTGAACCCGCACCAAAAGAAGACGAACCCGTCGATCCTGCCCCTGGCGACGGTGGTCAAGAAACGACAGTCGACGATTGTATTCCAGCAAGCGACTTTGAGTTGCGTCAGCTTCGTGACCAGTACTTCAAGATCTACAACACTTTTGATCTTGCAGGTGGTACTGTCTCAATTACCAACGAACACCCAACATGTTCGTTCCCATTTGCATTGAAAGTTTTCCAAGTCTATTCAGATCCGATTCACCAGATTCCTCAGACACTTTTTGATTCTGACGAAAAAACAATTGGCCCTGGTCAGACCAAGAGCTTCCGCGTCGACCTTCCGTCATGTCGCTATCAGCTCGATGTCGTCTCATTCCCAGGAAACTCAAACTATTCATCGTCTGCAAAGCTCATCAAAGGTCAGGTCTACCAGCAGCTCCCACTCTGTTCGCAGGATCCTGATTGGGATCTTGTGTGTGTCGGTCTCCCGAACCCTGCAAAAATTGGCGAACCAGTAACATGGACTGCGACAATTACGGGTGTTACGGGTGCATTCTCATATCTTTGGAACGGTAATGATACGTTCCCTGATGGTTCGACGACAAACCCAGTCGTTCACACATACACAACTGTTGGAACTAAAACTGCGACGGTTGCAGTAACGTTTAAGAGTCAGACAAAGACCGTACAGTGTTCAGTTACGATCGTGCCTCCTCCACAGTGTCCGGTAGGTCAGCCGACCATCACAAGTCCTGCGTCAGCATCGGGTCAGGTTGGTCAGCTTTTCTCACACACCGTAACAACCGCGGGCGGTCTTGGCACTGTTGTAACAATCACACCGGTCAATCCTGCTCCTGGTCTCTCAATCAACGGTAAGACAATCTCAGGTACGCCAACACAAACCGGCACATACACCTATTCGATCAAGGCACAAAATGCTGATGGTGACTCTGCGTGTGGTCCAACACAAACTCTGACAATCATCATTGGCGACGGAGTCAATGAGTGTCCTGTTCAACCGACGATCACAAGCACTCCTTCAGCAACAGCGATGCTTGGTGTTCCGTACTTCTACAAAGTGACAACCACAGGCGGTGTGAATCCGATTTCAATCAGCATTAATCCTATTGGTCCTGCTGCACCGGGCTTGGTGATCGACACGAGTGCTTCGACAGTGTCGGGTACGCCAACGACCCCTGGTGTGTACACCTACGAGGTCACTGCGATGAGCGGTGGTAACAGCACACTTTCATGTGCGACACGTCAGGTCTTTACAATCACTGTTGGCCAGACCAACCAGTGTCCTGCAAAACCAGCCATCACAAGTTCAAACACAGCGGTTGCCGGTCTTAATCTTCCGTTCTCACACACGGTGACGACGTCGGGTGGTATCGCTCCTGTCTCAATCGTTATCACAGCGGTGAATGCTGCTCCAGGTCTCTCGATCAATGGCGCAACGATTTCGGGAACAGTTACTGCGGTTGGTACATACACATACCTCGTTAAGGCAACATCTGCGAATAGCGGTGCTGAATGTGCGATTACTCAGACCCTCACGATTACGGTGACTGACAGCCCCATCTGTATTCCCCCAACAAATCTCTTCCCGTCAGGAACACTTCCTGCAGATACAAACACCGTCACGCTCTCGTGGAATCCAGTTCCAGGTGCGGTCTCATACAATATTCGCCTTGATGACGGTACGACCGACCGCTACGATGACCCACGCTTCAAAACCTGTCTTGATGGTGCAAGCCCTCACTACTATTGTGAAGACGGAATCACCGGAGCAACTGTTACGAACGTTCCGGTCAAGCCAGGTCGCACGTACTCATTTTGGGTTGATCCAAACTTCACCCCTGGGCGCAACTACTGTAATGCAGGTGTGAAATTCACTATTCCTTCAAGCGAGCCGGTTCCTGAGTGTACGCTCGATGTAAGTCCAAACTCTATTCAGAGTGGCGAGACAGTAACACTCACGTGGACATCAAAGAATGTCACATCAGCGACGATTGATCAGGGTATCGGACCAGTTCCACTGAATGGTTCAACAACAACAAAGCCAACGGTAGACACTGTTTACATTGCTTCGTTCACTGGACCAAGTGGTGGCATTGCATGTAAGGGTAGTGTTGTTGTCAAAACTCCTGGAGATGACGACGATGATGATGATGACGATGACGATGATGATGGAGGTGGTGGGGGTGGCGGACACCGTCGCCGACCGAGCGTTGTGCTCTTCTCTGAACCAGAAGTCTTGGGAGCATCGATTTCGCTCACACAAGTTCCATACACTGGTCTTGGCTCAAGTATTGTCCAAATCATTCTCTTTATTCTTGGTCTCGTGGCAATCTCAGCAGGTGTTGTATACGCGTTTCTCCGCAAGTCAGGACAGCGATTCACAAACGTAGCGCCATCTATGGACGCTGAGTACGAATCGTCTGCTCATGAACCTCTCGCCTCATACGAAGAGTTCGCACATACGGTCACAGCAAGTGCGCCAGCCCGTGTTCAGTCTATTCGTGAAATTGTACAAGAATCACGCATGCATGAATCATTCTCACGACCGGTAGCACAAGCTCCAGATGCACTTGCGTCAGTATCAACACCAGTTGTTGAGAAAACCTCTACACCAGCGTTTGTTGATACCCGAATGACCGAACAACCTGCTCGACGCGATTATTCTCGCATTCAGAACGAAGCACGAGTATCACGAGTCTTGGTTTCTGATGATGGAGCAGAACTCATCGGCAATTCAGTTGAGAACGATGAAAAGAAAGCCCTCGAGCGCCTCTCGCAGGTAATCGAAATCGCAAAGGGTCGTTTCCCTCGTGAAGATGGTTGGTTGGTTCTTGATAAAGAGCGTGTTCGTGAATCACTCTTCATCTCAACACTCTCGATGATTCCAATCTTTGTTGAATGGATTGTCCGAGGCGAAGACAAAAAGGTCTTTACCTTCCTTCGAATGTTGAAGCATCAAGAACAGCCGGTCGCCGACTTCATGCGCAAGGTGGTTTCTGAACTCGACAGTGCACATCGTGCACGACTTGAGGGCGCAGAAGAGCGAACCCGTGTGAATACGCACATCGCTGAAGTGACCTACCATCTCTCGAATAAAGAACTTGAATCAATCGTCGCAGAGCTCCTTCATGGTGTTGACGAACGTTATGACTCAGCCTATACGTCAGTTCGCCTTTCACTTGTGCGAGTTCTCGACATGCTGAAAGAACGCTCTCTTCGATCAATTGGTGGTGCGTACGCATTTGCTCCAGAAACAGTCGAAAATACCCGCTCGTAAGACAACTACAGAGGAGGCCATAACCCTTTTCGGTGCTCTACCCAGCCTGGTTTGAACCAAGCTGGGTATAGCTTTTTCACCCCTTTTCTGTTAGAATGTGGCTTCCTGTCGCGATGCTCCTTTCGGACGCTTTTGAACGGCGTTTGTAAGCGTAATACGCCGATAGGGTCAATTGGTGATTAGTAATTAAATGTCAAACATTGGTATGTCACGCAACTTCAAAAGCGGTAACGCAGGTGTCACCATCTTGGTGATTGTCGTTATCCTCATCATCGCTGGTATCCTCTTCTTCGTAAACCGCGGAGACGATGCAGTTATCATGGATGGTGCTACAACGACTCCTGCTACAACGACGTCAAACACGACAGTCGTTACGACAGATGAATCTGGAAGCACATCAACGACCACGTTGAACGCAACCACAACAATCGAGCTTCAGTAAGCTGACTCGACGAAAGAGACCGCGTTCTGTACTACAGGACGCGGTTTTCTTTTTGTGGTAGGATGCCCACATGTTTAAAGAACTTTTATTGAAAAAACTCATGGAGCGCCAGCTCGCGGGCGTTCCTGACGACCAGAAACAGATGATTATTTCGGCCTTTGAGAAGAACCCTGATTTCTTCATGAAGATAGCACAAGAGGCGGAAGTAAAGACAAAAAGTGGTATGGATAGAATGACCGCAGCACAGCAGGTCTTTGCGAAGCACGCAGACGAACTTAAGCAACTGCTCGGACAATAATATGAACTTATCAATCGGAATTGTTGGATTACCGAACGTCGGCCCCGCAGAGATAGCATCGCATCTCGCGGGGCAGGTAGTGGTTTCAGAGGGTAATGTATATCGCATTTAATATGAATTTATCAATCGGAATTGTTGGATTACCGAATGTCGGCAAATCGACCCTTTTTAATGCGCTTACGAAACAATCGGTTGATGCTGCAAACTATCCGTTTTGTACGATTGACCCGTCAGTCGGTATTGTCGAAGTACCTGACGCACGTTTGAAAGCACTCACTGACTTTTCAAAGTCGAAGAAAACAATCCCTGCAGCAATTCAATTCGTTGATATCGCGGGGTTGGTGAAGGGTGCGTCGGAAGGGCAGGGACTCGGCAACAAATTCCTTTCGCACATCAAAGAGGTTGATGCGATTGCGCACGTGGTGCGCATCTTCGAGCACGGCGACATTATCCACGTTGCAGGAAAGATTGAACCGCTCGAAGACATCAAGGTGATTAACTTGGAGCTGATTCTCGCGGATCTTGCGGTTGTTGAAAAGCGTCTTTCCTCCGTTGAAAAGGAGGTACGTGCGGGGCTCAAGGAAGCACTCCATGAACGAAATGGTCTCGCAAAGGTAAAAGAAGCATTGTTGGCGGAGAAGTTCGCACGAACCGTTGCATTGACCGAGGATGAAGAGAAAGAAGTGAAAAAGCTCACGCTTCTCACGATGAAGAAGATGCTCTACGTCTTGAACGTGCAATCTGGTGGGACGAACCTGGATGAAGGTAACGATCCACGTTGGCAGAATCTTCTTGCGTTCTTTGAGCAGGAAAAAGCGTCGTACGTTATTGTTGATGCGAGCAACGAATCGGAGTTGAATGCGGTTGATGATAGCGAGCGTGGAGAAATGCGAAAGAGTCTCTCAGTTCGCGGTGGTATTGAGGATTTGATTGTTTCGGGCTACGCGCTCCTCGACTTGATTACATTCCTGACAACAGGGGAAGACGAAACCCGCGCATGGACGATTGCTCGTGGTTCGACTGCACCAATCGCTGGCACGGCGATTCACACGGACTTCAAAGATAAATTCATCCGTGCAGAAGTGGTGTTTTGGAAAGACTTGATTGATTCTGGTTCATACGCTGAAGCACGTGCGAAAGGTCTCGTTCGAACAGAAGGGAAGGAGTATATCGTTAAAGATGGGGATGTGATTGAGTTTAGAATTTAGATATGTGAAAACCCCCGGACTCGTTGAGCCGGGGGCACTTCCTTTCGGTAAGATTTAGTGGGGGGGGGAGATATTGCGACCCGTCGCCGTACCGGTAAGGCACGATCTAGGATTTTGCGGTTTCATGTTGTTGGTCTTGCCACACTCGTGGCTGTTTGCCGATGGGTCTTAACCTCTGTCGGCATTCGACACAACACTACTACCGTCACAGTCAGGGTTATTTATTTATACAGCGCCACCCTTTTCATCTCCGGCGCCGAGTCACACCTGGCATCGTTAGCTCCGTCACCCATTTTAGGTGTATCGTTGGTCCGACGTTTAGTTTCCGTTCCTTTTCTCTCCCTAAAAGGGGATTAAGGCGAACGGAACCTTAGCACGGAACGATTCCGTGGCTAACGTACTGCTAACGTTTCTTCAATGTGTGACTCCTTTTTGAAAGAACAGGCGCCGTGTTTTTCCGTTGGCGCGGTGGCAGGCGTAGACCCTCGGCAGACAATCTGGCCGGGGGGCGACCTGTGATGCCAAGGAAGGCGTAGAGCTTTCTTTCTAAGCTCACCGAAGCCGACCTCAACAAGACCATTATACACCCCTAGATTTATTTGTCAAGTACCCCGACAGCAAAACAGATATGCTATCCTGAAGGGGTATTTTAGCCCTTAAAATAAAGCCATTTATGGATTCACAGACAAATCAAGTAAAAGCAACGCCGAAAGATTTCTTTATCTACCTTGGTACAGCGATTTCGCTCTATGTATCGGCCGGGAGCTTGCTCGCGCTCTTGTTTTCGATTATCAACCAGCGCTTCGCTGATGCACTCGACACATCCTACGGCTATTACGCCTATGGAACCTACGTGGGTGGCGGTGCGATGTTCGCAATCGCAACGCTCATTATTGTGGTGCCAATCTATTTGTTCCTCTCGTACCACATTCGTAAAAGCATCCTGGCGGATGGTGAGAAGCGTAATTTTCCGATTCGTAAGTGGTTTGTGTGGTTAACTATTTTCGCTGCAGGTATCGCTGTTGCGGGTGATCTTGTTGCGCTTCTCCACACATTCCTCCAAGGTGAGGTTACGGTTCGATTCATTCTCAAGGTGTTTGCGGTATTAGTTGTCGCTGGTGGCATCTTCGCATACTACTTTTACGATCTTCGTCGCGACGCTTCATCGAAGCCGAATAAACTCTTCGTTGGTATCGCAGGACTTTTCATTCTTCTCGCGATTATCTGTGGATTCATGACGTTTGGTTCACCAAGCGCACAGCGTGAGATGCGACTCGATAGCCAGCGTGAAATGCACCTCTCGGATATTCAATGGCAGGTCTTGAACTACTGGCAGACGCAAGAGAAGCTTCCAAAGACACTCGCTGACCTCGGCGACAACTTCACCGGTTACGTTGCTCCAGTAGATCCAGAGACAAAAACCGCATACGAATACTCGCTCACAGGCCCACTTTCATTTGAGATATGCGCGACGTTTGCGCGTGAAAGTACGCTCGCAGGCAAAGACCCTGTTGCAATGCCAATTGATTCATGGGGAGGAGGTCTCGACCCACGCTTTACGCATGAAGCGGGGCGAACCTGCTTTACGCGAACGATTGATCCGGTCAAATATCCGCCGTATCAGAAGTAGGGGCTCGGTTGTAGGTGCTAGCTTCTAGAAAAACCCGGACATCTCGATGTTCGGGTTTTTCTGTTGTATGATGTCCCTACCTACACGCTCGTACCTAGAAGCTATAAGCTATTCATGCGCGAATACGATTCCAAACAGATTGAAGAGAAATGGCGCGAAATCTTTGAGAAGAGTGCCCCCAAAGCGTCCGATAGCGCGGATAAAAAGAAAACATACTTACTCGTCGAATTTCCCTTTCCGTCAGGAGAAGGGCTCCATGTCGGTCATGTTCGTGGCTACACTGCACTCGACGTCGTTGCTCGTAAGCGTCGCAGACAAGGGGAGAATGTGCTCTATCCAATTGGTTGGGACGCCTTCGGTCTTCCTACAGAGAACTATGCAATCAAGGTCGGACGCGATCCACGTGAGGTAACAAAAGAAAATACCGACAATTACCGCGCACAGATGAAGCGCTTAGCACTCTCCTTTGATTGGGAGCGTGAGGTAAACACAACTGACCCCGCATACTACCGCTTTACGCAATGGATTTTCTTGCAACTCTTCAAACACGATCTTGCATACAAATCAAAAGTTCCCATTAATTGGTGTCCGAAAGATAAAATCGGTCTCGCAAACGAAGAGGTTGTTGATGGTAAGTGTGAGCGATGTGGGACGGAGGTTGAGAAACGCGAACGAGAGCAATGGATGCTTGCGATCACAAAATACGCCGAACGCCTCTACGATGACCTCGACACCGTTGACTATATTGAGCGGGCTAAAGCAGGACAACGTAATTGGATTGGCAAGAGCGAAGGAGCTGAGATCAGATTCCAGGTTCTAGCTACTGGGGGCGAGAAAAAAGAAATCACTGTTTTTACAACCAGACCAGATACCATCTTCGGCGCTACCTACATCGTTTTAGCACCTGAGCACCCCTTGGTGCAGTCATTAGTCGCTAGTCATGAGTCGATAAAGAACAGAGAAGAGATTCTGCGATATATCGAAGAGGCAAAGAATAAGGAAGAAATGGAACGTACCGCGGAAGGGAAAGAAAAGACTGGTGTTCGGCTCGAAGGTATTACAGCAATCAATCCTGCGAACAATGAAGAGATTCCTGTGTATGTTGCGGATTACGTGCTTGGTTCGTACGGCACCGGTGCGGTGATGGCGGTCCCTGCACACGATGAACGTGATTTCGCGTTTGCACAGAAATTTAATTTGCCTATGCGACAGGTAGTCGCATATCAAGAAATAGGGGCGGGAATACACCAAGAGCGTGCCGGTCTCGAAACGTTAAACCGACGAACTGTTGATGCAATCATTCACGATACCATGGGGAACTTCTACCTTCTTAAAGATGGAGATCATGTCCACTTGGTGGGTGGAGGAGTTGAAGATGGCGAGGATCTTCTGACCGCAGTTCGCAGAGAGGTTATTGAAGAAACAGGATTCACAGATTTTGAAGTGAACATGCATTCAATGACCTCAATGATTTCTTGTCATGGATATCGACACACAAAAAATAAAAATCAGCGAACACTCGGCCCTGCCATTGAAATTATTCTAAACTCCACAGAACGTTCACAGTCAGAAGTAGAAGAGGGGAGACACGAACTCATCGTTGTTTCAAAGGACAAACTTATTTCAACGATTACGTGGCCACACCACAAAAAATATGCGGAGTTTTATGTGGGCGGTCAGCAATCTTACACTGGTGAAGGAATACTTCTCAACTCTGAACAATTTGATGGTCTAGCCAGTGAAGATGCAAGGAAAAAAATAACTGAAGCAGTTGGTGGCACATGGACGACGAAATATAAACTCCGTGATTGGGTCTTCTCACGTCAACGCTACTGGGGCGAACCGATTCCAATGGTCAACTGCGAATCGTGCGGATGGGTGCCGGTCTCCGAATCCGACCTTCCGGTAGAACTACCACACGTTGAGCGCTACGAACCAACTGACACAGGGGATTCACCTCTCGCGAACATGGATGAGTGGGTCAATACGACATGTCCGTCGTGCGGTGGTAATGCGAAACGAGAAACCGATGTTATGCCAAACTGGGCAGGTTCATCATGGTATTACCTTCGCTACTGCGATCCGAAGAATGCGGAAGTACTCGCCGACAAGAAAAAACTTGAGCACTGGCTTCCGGTTGATTGGTACAACGGTGGTATGGAGCACACAACGCTTCACCTTCTCTATTCGCGCTTTTGGCATAAGTTTCTCTACGACATTGGCGTTGTTCCAACATCTGAGCCATACCAACGGCGTACGAGCCACGGACTCATTCTCGCCGAAGGCGGGGAGAAAATGAGTAAGTCGAAAGGGAACGTGGTAAACCCGGATGACATTATTGAACGCTTTGGTGCAGATGCGCTCCGCACGTATGAGATGTTCATGGGACCGTTCGATCAAGCGATCGCGTGGTCAACCGATGGACTCGTTGGTGTACGACGCTTTCTTGAACGCGTTGCGCGTCTGCAGGAAAGAGTCGAGGACGTCGTGTTGTCGCCTGAGCTTGAAACGGTCCTCAATCAAACCATCAAGAAAGTGGGGGAGGATATCGAAGCACTTCGTATGAACACAGCAGTCTCGCAACTCATGATTCTAACGAATGCAATCGAAAAAGAGACGGCTGTTTCTCGCACGGCATATACTACGCTCCTACTCCTTTTGGCACCATTCGCACCGTTCCTCACGGAAGAGCTCTGGGAGAGCATGGGCAATACGTCATCAGTTCACGAGGCTTTGTGGCCTACCTTCGATTCGGACAAGCTTGTTGAGGCTGAGGTCGTTATAGCCATTCAGGTCAATGGAAAGGTCAGGGGAACGATAACCTGCTCTCGAGATACCGAGGAAGCGACCGTTCTTGCCTTGGCTCGGGGCGAGGAAAACATCGAAAAATGGCTTAACGGCAAGGATATAGCCAAAATTGTCTATATTAAGAACAAGGTCCTTAACCTCGTGGTGAGGGAGGGGTAACAGCGCTTGACGCATAGTTATTCACATGATACACTGGGGAATCTCACAGTAATCAAAAGATATTAAAAAAACGTGTATGTCAAAACCAGCTCCAAAAACTAAGGTAGCTTCGAAGCCAATTGCGGTTTCAGGCAACCCAAAACAGGTCACCAAGCGTCTCCTCGGCGCTCTTTCTGACCGTGCTCGCGACGTCATCATCAAACGATACGGTTTGGGTGACAAAGTGAAGCGCATGACGCTTGAGGCGATTGGTGAACAATACGACATCACACGTGAGCGCGTTCGTCAGATTGAGAACTACGCTCTTGCAACTATTCGTAAATCTGACGTCTACGGAAAGGAAAGCGCCGTATTCGATCAGTTGAAAGAAGAAATGCTCTTCTTCGGTGCAATTGTTTCTGAAGAAGAATTTTTGAATCACCTCTCAAAAGATCCATCAACACGCAACCACTATCACTTCCTCTTGGTTGTTGGCGAAGCGTTCGAGAAACGAAAAGAAGATGAGCACTTTACACACCGCTGGCACGTTGACTCGTCAGTTGCTGAAACAATTGAAGAAGCTATCCAGAAACTCTACTCAGGTCTTTCTGACGAAGAGCTTGTATCAGAGGCAGATATCATCGCTGGGTTCCTCAGCCACGTCAAAGATCTTTCTGACCACTACAAAACCGAAGAAATGATTCGTCGTTGGCTTTCGATTTCAAAAAAGATCGGTAGCAACGCACTCGGTGAATGGGGTCCATCTGAATCAACATCAATTACACCGAAAGGTATCCGCGACTACGCATATCTTGCTATCCGTAACCACGGAAGCCCGCTTCACTTCACTGAAGTTGCAAAGCGTATCGCTGAACTCTTCGGCAAGAAGGCACATATTGCAACCACCCACAACGAACTCATCAAAGATTCTCGCTTTGTGCTCGTTGGTCGAGGTCTCTACGCGCTCTCAGAATGGGGCTATGTCGAAGGAGTTGTCCGCGACGTCATCAAAAAAGTACTCAATGAACACGGTCCAATGACAAAAGACGATATCATCGAGAAAGTGCTCAAAGAACGATATGTCAAACCGAACACCATTGTGGTAAACCTCCAAGACGACGACTACTTCGATAAAGACGACCAAGGACGCTACAGTATCTCTCGATAAACCATACAAAAACCCTCTGCACATCGCGGAGGATTTTTGTATCTCGACGTTCGCGCTCTATGCGCTATCATAGGCATATGATTTCGTATTTCGTAGATGCAGGTGTGGCACTCTGGCCAGCGGTTCGCTTTATTCTTCTCGCGTCACCCGTGTGGCTACCGATTGTTCTTGTTTATGGTTTTTGCATTGCATGGATGCGATGGCGACGAACGATGTATATTTTGTCGCAAGAGCCAGTGCTCCTCGAAATCCGGGTGCCAAAAGAAGTAAACAAATCACCGGTTGCCATGGAGATTGTGCTCAATTCGCTCTATAACACCGGTGGTGAAGGTACATGGAAAGATAAGTACTGGAAGGGAGGTGTTCGGGGATGGTCGTCACTTGAATTGGTCTCGCTTGAAGGACGCGTGAAGTTTTTTATTTGGACATGGAAGGGTGGCGTTAAGAGCATCCAAAACAATATTTATGCACAGTATCCGACAACGGAGGTTGTTGAAGTACCTGACTATACACTCGCGTTTCTTTACGACAAAGACACGGCAGACATTTCTGCTGCCGAATTTCAACTCACAAAAGGTGATCCATATCCTATCAAAACATATGTCGACTACGGTATGGATCGTGATCCTAAAGAAGAATTTAAGATTGACCCAATAACGCCGGTGATTGAATACCTCGGTGGATTGGGGCAGGGAGAACAAGCATGGATTCAGATTGTTGTTCGTGCACACAAAGCAGAAGATAAAAAAGAGGGAGGTCTCTTTTCAGGCATTAAGAAGATAGAAGATATTTTTGATATTGGTAAGAAAGTGGGTGATCAAATGAAACCGACTGATAAGTGGAAAGATGACGTGAAAAAAGAAATTGAATCAATCATCAAGAAACGACGCATCCAAGGTAAGGACGGAGAAGAAGGTGGGCCGATTAACCTCACAACCTTTGAGAAAGATATTGTGAATGCACTCGAGCGTAGTATTTCAAAGCTTGGCTTCGATGTTGGAATTCGTGCACTGTATCTTGCTGAGAAAGACAAATTCAATTCAGCGAACAAGGGCGCCTTGAATGGTGTGCTTGCGCAGTATAGTAGTCAGCATTTGAACGGGTTCAAGAAGTTTCGTGGTACGGGATTTGACTATTGGTTCCAAGATCCATTCGGCAAAAAGCTCGCGAGTATGAAAAAAGAAATGTTCGACGCCTATCGCGCTCGCGGATATTTTCATCCACCGCACAAGAGCAAGACGTTTGTGTTGAACACTGAAGAGCTCGCAACAATTTATCACTTCCCAGGAGGTGTTGCCCAAACACCAACATTTGGTCGTATCGAATCACGTAAGGCTGAACCGCCAGTTAACCTTCCTGTATAGATATGTGGTGTCGGCGAACGTACGCGTGGTGTGCTGTGGCGTGTAGCGTATTGTTTCTCGTGCTCATTTTACAAACACCAAAAACGTTTACACCGAATACACTGATTTCGATCCCTTCGGGAAGCTCATTGCACGACGCCGGCGAAATTCTAAAAAAGAATAACATCATTGTGTCCTCCACGATGTTACGTGTCGCCATCTCGTTTATGGGCGGAGCGGACTCTGTGAAAGCAGGAGACTATCTCTTTCGAGAGCAGGAAAATATTGTACGTATCGCATGGAGGCTCGCGAAGGGCGATTATCGTCTAATGACAGTACGTGTATTGATCCCTGAAGGGACAACATCATTTGAAATGGGTGACATACTTGCACGGGTGCTCCCTCGCATTAACCCAACTGAGTTTGAAGCAGAGGCACGTCCGTTTGAAGGATACCTTTTCCCCGACACCTATTTTTTTCTGCCGACGGTGACGTCCTCTGAGGTCATTGAGGTAATGAGAAATACCTTTATTGAAAAGACGGCACTCTTGGCAGAGAGCCAACTTCCCGATGGCGCCACATCGTGGAGTGATGTGGTGACGATGGCATCAATCATCGAAGAAGAAGCTCGTGGTGAAAAAGATAAACAGATAGTTTCAGGCATTCTCTGGAAACGGATTCGTGAAGAACATGCACTGCAGGTGGATGCACCGTTTTACTATCTGTTCGGTAAAGCATCCCATGAGCTCGATGCGGGAGAGCTCGAGTTTGATTCTCCGTATAATACCTATCTCTACCGAGGTCTTCCGCCAACGCCAATCAGTAACCCAGGAATCGAATCGCTTGAAGCGTCACTCAAACCAACCGAAACGCCTTATTGGTTTTATCTCACCGGAAACGACGGAATCATGCATTACGCGACGACATTTGAAGAGCACAAAGAAAATAAACGGCTCTATTTACAGTAATTCAAAAGCGTGATATAGCTTGTATGTCAGGTTCCAGGGAAGGAGCCGACAGGAAAGGGGTGCAGAGCACCCCAGAGAGGAGTTCTTTATCATGATGGGCAACAGATTCAGCGTTGAGGTTTTGCCAATCGGGCCGAATCTCAAACCGGACTGTGTCCTCGGCATCGTCCAGGTCGCTCTCGAAGGGTTGGAAGATCCAGCATCGTCTAGGTTTTCCTTCGAACATCTCAAGATTGTTATTACTGATTCGCGTACGTTTCACTACTCTTGTCTCAAAGTCACGTTTGAGCTCAAGGGTGTTGAGCCAACATTTCACCCACTGGGTGACATCTTGAAAATCCCGAGCGTGTCGCATTCATTTGAAATTAGTTATGCACCGTTGGAAGATAGAACAGAGGATAAGGTGCAACGTCTTGATGTCTCGAGACAAGTTGATCGTTTCAAGAAGGCTATTCTCGAGTCCCTTGCGAGGGAAATCAGGACAGTGCAAAGCAGAGCAGTGATACTGAGCTCACTTCTGACGGAGTTGGAAAAGCCCCTAGAAGTTGCCTCTGGATAATAAACTGTCGCGCCCAACCCGTTCAGGGTTGGGCGCTTTTTACGTTCTCACATATATGTTCTTGAGACGTTTTTTTCGCTATACTGTACGGGTTATGATCATCACCTACAACACCCTCGAATCTCTGAAGATCCAATTTGGCGAAACCATTGTTGCGGTTAATCCTGTTTCGAAACGTTCAAAAAAATACTCCGCATCAAGTTTTGGTGCTGATATTGCACTCATCTCTCTCAATCACGACGATATGAATGGCGTTGAGAGCGTGTCTCGTGGTGAGAAAGAGCCATTCGTTATTTCGGGAGCGGGTGAGTACGAAGTCGGCGGTATTTTTATTAAAGGATGGAATTCGGTATCAACGTATGGAGGTGCTGAAAAAATTGCCACGATCTACACGCTGACCCTTGAAGATGCACGACTCTGTTTTCTTGGTCCACTCGGCACAACCACACTGACTCCCGAAACACTTGAGTCATTGGGTGATATCGATATCCTCTTTGTCCCGGTTGGGGGTGACGGTGTGCTGACACCAGCGGAGGCGCATAAACTTGTTGTCTCGCTTGAGCCTCGTATTGTAATACCTGTTCATTACGAAAAAGACACACTCGCAGCTTTCTTGAAAGAAGAAGGTTCAACTGTTGCTCCGATTGATAAGCTCACCATCAAGAAAAAGGATATCAGTGAGAAAGAGGGTGAAATTGTTGTTCTGGCACCACAAGCGTAACTCTATTGTATGTTTGAGCTCATCGCACGGTTACGACAGCGACCGCCACACGAGCGTCGTCGTATCTCATTTCTGACCGCCCTCACGATTACAGGCATTATTGCCATTTTGTGGGTTGTGTCGCTTTTTGTACGCTTTGGGAGCACCGATAGTGAGGTTAAAACGACCACAGCGCCTTCTCCAACACAGAGTGTGATGACGCAAATACGAGGTGCTTTTGACTCATTTCGAAAGAATTTTTAGTGCGATATTCCTTTAAAAACGGTCTTTTTTACTGTATACTGAGCGTATTCTATGGCAGTGCATAACAACGACAAGGAGCCTGAAATCGCGGTCGACGGGGTTATAGGCCGAAGTGTGACGACGGAAATGAAAGAATCGTACCTCGACTACGCGATGTCGGTGATTACGATGCGTGCACTACCAGACGTCCGTGACGGCTTGAAGCCGGTGCTTCGTCGTATTCTCTACGCAATGCATGGCATGAAACTCACGGCGTCGTCAAAACCACGTAAGTCAGCTGCGGTTGTCGGTGAAGTGCTCGGTAAATATCACCCGCACGGTGATGCCTCTGTGTATGACGCGATGGTTGGTATGGCGCAAGACTTCTCCTACCGATACCCATTGGTGCTCGGTCAAGGTAACTTCGGATCGATCGACGGTGATCCACCGGCAGCGATGCGATATACCGAGGCGCGAATGTCGAGACTTTCTGCTGAGCTCATTCGTGATATTGAAAAAGAAACGGTTGAATGGCGACCAAACTATGACGGTCGCTACAGAGAGCCAGTAGTGTTTCCTTCTGCTGTTCCGAACCTTTTGTTGAACGGAACGTTGGGTATCGCGGTTGGTATGGCAACAAACATTGCACCGCATAACCTCCGTGAAATCATCGATGCGACTGTTACGCTCATTAATGATCCAGATGCGACGGGAGAAGATTTACTTGAATTCGTGAAAGGACCAGATTTTCCGACCGGCGGTATTATGTACAACGCAAAAGATATTGCGCATGCGTATGCCACGGGGAAAGGTGGTATCGTTGTTCGTGGTGAAGCGGAGGTTGTTGAAGGGAAGAAAGGACAATTCCAAATTGTTATTACATCGCTACCATACCGCGTTAACAAAGCTGAGCTTATCCAGAAAATCGCGAGCCTGCACCACGAGAAGAAACTCGAGGGTATTCGTGATGTTCGTGACGAATCGGCAAAAGACATCCGTATTGTTATTGAACTAAAGACCGGAGCATACCCAGAAAAAGTTCTTAATTATCTCTATAAGCACACATCGCTTGAAGACACCTTCCACATGAACACGGTGTGTTTGGTCGACGGTGTTCCTCACACACTTTCACTGAAGAGTATTCTCGAGGAATTCATCAAACATCGTTTGGTTGTTGTCCGTCGTCGTACGGAGTTTGATTTGCGAGAAGCGGCAGCACGTGAACATATCCTTGTGGGGCTTACGAAAGCTCTCGACCATATCGACGAAGTTGTAGCACTTATCAAAAAATCAAAAGATACCGGTGAAGCGCGGGCAAATCTCATCAAGAAGTTTAAATTCTCTGAGATACAGGCGAATGCAATTCTTGAAATGCGTCTGCAAAAGCTTGCAGGTCTCGAGCGACAGAAAATTGAAGACGAGTTGGCAGAGATCCAGAAGCTCATTGCAGAACTTACAGCGCTGTTGAAGAGTGAGAAAAAAATGCGCGAGGTGATTGTTGGCGAGTTGAATGATATCAAAGAAAAATATGGCAACGATCGTCGCACGAAACTCGTCAAAGGTGGTATCAAAGCATTTTCTGTCGAAGACCTTGTTGCCGACGAAGAAAACGTGCTCGTCTACACCGCAGGCGGGTATATCAAACGAACCAATCCATCTGAATACAAAGCACAGAAACGAGGCGGTGTGGGTGTCGTTGATTTGAATACAAAGGAAGAGGACTTCGTGACAACATTCTTAACTGCGTCAACACATAGTGACTTGCTCTTTTTCACTGATAAAGGAAAGGCGTATCAGTTGAAAATGTATGAATTGCCGGAAGGAAAACGTGCGACAAAAGGTAAGTCGATCATGAACTTCCTCTCATTATCTGAGGGCGAGCGCATCACCTCAATTCTTCCTGTTTCGAAAGATATGAAAGCACAGAAGGGAAGTATTATGATGGTCACCAAGGGAGGTACAGCAAAGAAAGTTGCAGCAGAAAGTTTCCACGATGTACGTCGAAGTGGCATTATCGCCATCAAGCTCGATAGTGGCGATGAACTCATGGCGACCGTCTTTGTTAAGGAAGGAGACGAGGTTTCATTGATTACATCAAAAGGGCAATCAATCAGGTTTGACGAGGGCGATATTCGCCAAATGGGTCGCACCGCTGGTGGTGTGCGTGCCATGAAGCTTGAAGCAAAAGATATTATCGTTTCTGCAGGCGTTATTGAGAAGGGGCGCACCGACGCATCGATTCTTATTTTGTCGAAAAATGGGTATGGTAAGCGTACTCCTGAGAGCGACTATAAAACACAGAATCGTGGTGGCTCCGGTATCAAAACATCACACGTCACTGAAAAAACAGGTCCGGTGATTGCAGGGCACGTTGTAACTCCAGATATTGAAGAGTTAGTCGTCATGTCGCAGAAAGGCCAAGTCATCCGCACATCAATTGCAGAGATTCCTGAACTCGGTCGCGCAACACAAGGTGTTCGCATCATGAAAATGCGCGAAGGGGATTCTATTGCTTCCTTTGTGTGTCTCTAAAAACCAATAGCTGACAACCAACGGCAGGTAGACAATTGGTGAAGAGGCGTTATTATTTTTGTATGATTTCTCATCCAAACGATATTCTTCGGCAGATAGGTGTGAGTGATGGTATGGTCATCGCCGACTTGGGAACCGGAAGCGGTGTGCATGCGCGGGAATTAGTGAAACATGCAGGAGCGCAAAGCACGATATATGCACTTGATGTGCAAAAAGATTTAGTTACACGACTGGCCAAAGAAGCTCGAGAAGAAAACATTTCAAATCTTCACCCTATCTGGGCGGATCTTGAGGAACCCAAGGGCACAACGCTTGCCGATGGAATTGTTGATCTCGTGCTCTTGAGCAACACATTATTTCAGATAGAACATAAGGCACAATTGCTTGTTGAAGCATACCGTATTTTGCGTCCGCTCGGTCGAATGCTCATTGTCGACTGGAAGGAATCGTTTGGGATGATGGGTCCGCATCCGGATCAGGTTGTCTCAGAAGAGACCGCACGCATGCTTGCAGAAAAAGCTGGATTTACTTTTGAAAAAAAGATTGATGCGGGAGAACACCACTACGGTCTTCTGTTGCGGAAATCTGCCCATCACTAGTCTTCCACAGACCTCTCGTGTCGAGCACACCTATGGGGTATTATTAAGATATATATGCGTACATTTCAGTCAGTACTCCTCGGTATTTTTGGTTTTTTTATTGTTGCCGGCGTTATTGTTATTGCGACGTTCGGTAAATCAGGCGGTAGTGGTGAGGATGTTCCTGCTGAAGCGATTGTCTGGGGAACCCTGCCAGCGGATATCGTGAATTCAGTGGTCAGTAAATACAACGAAGCACAGAGTGGTGCTCTACAAGTGACCTACGAGGCATTTTCGGAGGCCGAATTTAAGCAAGAGTTGATTGACGCCCTTGCATCAGGAACCGGACCCGATGCGATTATCGTACAAGGGGATCATCTTGCAGAGTATGAAGACAAGCTCTACACCGTGCCGTTTGAATCAATCACCGAACGCCTCTTTCGTGACACCTACACACAAGGATCAGAGATTTTTGTCTCTCGGAATGGGATTCTCGGCCTTCCAATCCTCGTCGATCCTCTGATGATGTACTGGAACAGAACGTTATTGAATACAGCGAGATTGCCTGAGCCACCGCGCTTCTGGGATGAACTTGTCGACTTCCATCCAAAACTCACTAAGGTGGATGATTCGTTCAATGTGCTCCAAAGTGTCATTGCACTCGGTGAATACGGCAACGTTGATCATGCGCGAGAAATCATCGCAACCTTAATCATGCAAGCGGGCAATCCTATCACGCTTCGTGATGCAGGAAATCGTTTAGGTGTCATCATCGCGGATGACTTAGGTCTTCCTGAGGCACCAGCAGATTCTGCACTTCGTTTTTATACGGAATTTGCAAATCCCGTTAAGCCACTCTACTCATGGAATAGAGCGCTTCCGCGTTCCCAAGATTTCTTTATTCGAGGCGATCTTGCTCTGTACCTCGGTTTTGCAAGCGAACTCTTCGCAATCCGTGACAAAAATCCGAATCTCGACTTCGATGTGACGGCCATTCCACAGATTCGTGAAAGTTCCTTTGTGACAACGTTCGGAAGAATATATGGCATTGCTATCGTAAAACAGACAGATAATGTCGCGGGTGCCTTTCGTGTCATGACGTTGCTCTCTGGCTCAGACGCCGGGGCGTTGTGGAGCGAAAAGATGAATCTTCCTCCAGTGCGTCGTGATTTGCTCGCTGGTGAACCTCAAGACCCCTATCAAGCACTTTTTTACGACGAAGCATTGATTGCATCGGCATTTCTCGACCCAAATTCGTCTGAAACAGACAAGGCGTTCTCTGACATGGTCGCCAATATCACATCGGGGCGTCTCTCGATTTCTCGCGCCGTAGCGGATGTGTCAGCACGTTTGGGTGCAGAGATCCGATAGAGGGCAGTTGTCCACTTCTTTTGATTCTATCGTGCGTGGTTACCGTATGTTCTACGATACAATGCAAGGATATATGAAAGAGCATATGAACATGCGTTGCCGTGGCATTGCGGTCTCAATAGCGCTTATATGTCTTATATTCGTTCCGATGGCGGTCTTGGCAGCGGATCCTATACCTGGTGCGGGTGGCCTTGTGCCATGTGCAGGGCCGGATTGTAATTTTCTTGACTTTATAACACTCATCGAGAACGTCATTGATTTTTTGATGACAATCGCGATTCCACTCTCAGCAATTCTCTTCTCGTGGGCAGGGTTTCTCTACCTAACATCGAGCGCTAACCCAGGAGACCGAGGTAAGGCACAAAAGATCTTTCAGAATGTATTTTGGGGTCTTACCATAACATTTTCAGCGTGGCTGATTGTGAATCTCTTCACGAACTTCTTTTTGGATACCGATGTGGATGAGGTTTTTCAGAAACAAGGTAGAATAGATAGTATTCATGAAATCATATAAACGACATATTTTTGGCTTGGTTCTTGCACTTTTTATTATGATTCCTGTTGCAGTCTTTGCTCAGGGAGGTGTTGGAACAGGTGAGGTAAAAGGTATAGAGAACCCGCTTGCATGTGAAAACTGTGACGACCTTGGAGGCGCAATCATTGCGATTTCAGAAAAAGTGGCAGAAATTGGATTCTATGTTGTTGCAATTTTCATCATTTACTCAGGATTTCTCTTCGTGAAGGCGCGGGGTAATAAAGATGAGCTTAAGAAAGCGAAGGAATCATTTCTTTACACCGTCATTGGGGCGGCGATTTTACTTGGTGCAACAGTACTTGCCAATGTCATTAAAGGAACCGTCGACGACCTAAAAAAAGAACCGACGCCAAAGACAGAAGTGCTCAAATAATCATATGAAACAATTTTTCCCTCGAATAGGTATGGTGCTTGGCGCAGTACTGCCGATAAGTGCGGTGGCAGCGGGTGCCCCACAAAATCTCAAACAACTGATTGAAATGTTTACAGGGCTCGTCAACCCGTTGATTGGTCTCCTCTCGTCGCTCGCGGTGCTCTTCTTTATGTGGGGGGTTGTGCAATACATCTTGTATGCAGGCGATGAGAAGAAGAAGCTGAGTGCAAAAAGCACGATGGGCTACGGTATTCTCGGGTTGTTTGTCTTGTTTTCGTTCTGGGGCATCGTACAATTCCTTAAGAACGCACTATTACCTAATTAAGCGCTTAGTATCATTATTGTATGAAACGATATATCAAAATTTCTTTCGGGCTCGGTATTCTTGCACTCATGCTCACACCGTTTGCGGTGGACGCAGCAATCGTAAATTGTACCGGAGCACTCAATCCAACGCTCTGTAATTTACTTGATGGTATTACTTCGATTATCAATATCGCTATTGGCATTCTCGCATCCCTCGCACTCCTCGTATTTTTCTTTGGATTGGTCAAATTCATCATCAAAGCAGGGGATCCAAAAGAGAAGGAGGCCGGAAGAACGCTTATGACGTACGGTGTTATTGCGCTTTTCGTCATGTTTTCAGTCTTCGGTATCGTTCGCTTCCTTCAGCGTGCGGTTGGCATTAATGAGACCAATCAAGGGAACAACCAAGGGCTACCTCCACCGACCATTCCAGCTTTCAACAACCGCTGATTGATAGTTTAGGGATAGCGTGGTTTACTTATACGTATTACAAGGCCATAAAAGGCAATTAGATTCAAAAACAGTAACACTATGAAAAAGTATTCAGTACTCGCTCTTGCGGCATTCGCATTTCTTCCGTCGCTTGCGAGCGCACAGTCACTCGGTAATATCGAGAACCTTGTGCAAGCAATCGGACGATTGGTAAACCTTGCAACACCTATCGTTGTTGGTTTGGCACTTCTCGCATTCTTCTGGGGTTTGGTGAAGTTCATCTTCGCACAGGGCGACGAGGACAAGAGTTCAGAAGGAAAGCAATTGATGATTTACGGTATCATCGCACTCTTCGTGATGGTTGCCGTTGTTGGTCTCGTCAAATTCATTGCAAATGCGTTTGATGTTCAGACAGGAGGTTCACTTCCTGTTCCAGGCGTTCAGCGATAATCAACGTCCATGACCGTTGATCAGCTTCTTGCTCGTATCTACGATTCGATTCTCGAGCCCTTACTGTTCGCGCTCTTCGGAGTTGCAGTCATCATCTTCATATGGGGCGTTATCGAATTCATTAGAAACAGCGATAGCGACGACGGTCGAGAGAAGGGGAGAAATAACATCATCTGGGGAATGGTTGGCATGGTGATCATGGTGTCCGTATTCGGTATCATCAATATCATTATCGGTACGATTGGTGCTGACAAGCCAGCGAACTACGACGATGTAAAAAACAAATTTCAGGGGACGCAAGAATTGAAAATCGAAGAAGGACTCTGATAGGTGGTTTCTTTCAAAAGAAAAAAGGCCCGCGTGCGTGCACGCGGGCCTTTGTGTTACCTGTACGAATCAACGTCGTGCGGTGATTATTCCGCTCACGTGCACCACGTCCCCGCGGTGCAGTGGCCGGAATAAGACCGTTTTTGCTGAGTCTTGCCGATACTTGCATTCTCCGCGCTTCTCAGCGCAGTCGGTGCAGACGAGGCGCCCTGCAAAGAGCACCTCCATGCACCCGAATGCTGGGTTGTCCCACACCACATCGTATTTGTTGTCGGGGTCGAGGTTGTACCTCGGATCCTCGACATCAAGCACAATGGTCTTGCCGTTTTCCAAGACGAACGCGAAGTTCGCACTTGATGAGAATTGATGCTGAATCGGTGTGTTTCCCCCCGTTGGTCCACTTGGACGGGAGTCCCACCATGTGGCGACACTCACGATGAGAGCGCCAGCAAGGAGTACCCATCCCAACTGTGTAAATGTTCGTAGTCGTGGTAGGAATTTTTCGTCAAGGAAGATTTGGAGAAGCCCCCCAATCATCAAGACGAACAATCCAATCATTGCGATTTGACCCCAACGTGGGCTAGACATCGGAATCAGGCTGACTCCCCATGTCATGAGTCCTGCCATGAGGATGGAAACAACGAATCCCAACCAGCTCTGTCTCGCATTCTTCACTCCGAAAAGTGATTTCAATGCGAGCGCGGCGAGTGGAGCGCTCATGAGAAGGAGCACAGCAAAGACAGCACTCATGCTCATGCGCTGAGTGATTTCACTGCCCGCATATGATCCACCAGCGGTAGTGAAGAGTCCCACGATCCCTCCGGTTGCGAACATCATGAAGATGCAAACAAGCAGGAAGAGAATAACCAAGAGACATCCCCCAAAAGCGCCGAGCTTACCGAGACCGCCAACACCCTTGTTGACGATCTGTCGCGCCTGTTGCCCACGCTGGTGCGCAGTTGTGCTTGTGGTGCTCATCGCTTTTCTCCATTCGTGAATCCATCGATGAAGTCAATGACTGCCTCTCCGCTGGAAACTACTCGGGTCCACGGCGATGACTTGTCGAGCTTGTCGAGCTCAAGGATGATGAATTTTTCTCCCATCATCCCAACTTGCGTCCAGTGTTTCATGAACGCAAGATCAGGGGGGTTGTTGGGGATCAAGACCGTCTTCGTCTTCAGCGGCTTCGGTTCTTCACCCTTCTTCTGCTGGGGTCTCTCTTCGGTCTTCTCGACCTGTTTGAGGTCGAGCGCGCCAATGCCGTCTTTCATGACGGCCCACGAATATCCCACGAGACGCTCGAATCGATCGCGTCCATCAGGGTCGAGGTTGGCATAGTAGAAGTTGACCACCTTGGCGCCTTCGCGCTCTTGTGGTATCAGCCTCGTATCGTAGAGAGCCTTTGTCAGAAGCTGGTTTGCTTCCATCCTGTCTTCTGTTGTGAACTTTCGCATGATTGCCTCCCCGGCCTTCTCCACACCTACGTCCGCTAAGCTTTGAAGAAGTTTGCCTCCTGCGGCGATTCCTCCGGCGACAACCGCGTGTTCCGCGAATGCGCCAGTCAACCACTTGGTAAATTTAGTCATGAACCGCTCCTTTCCCACAAGAGGGAAGAGTTAATTTTCGTACAGGTTGTAAAGGTGCTTCTGGGACTATTGTATCATTTTTATATGAAAAGTCAAGTAATAGATACGGTTTTGAACCCTTGGTTGAGGCCTAAAATAGCCATCAATAAATAGCAAAGCTTAGCTTCGGTTTACCCGAAGCTAAGCTTTGGCCGAGAGAATTCGGCCAAGAACATTTTTTTACTCGCCGTCGCTCGTAAAAATTTCTCGACCCGGCTCACCTCGCTCTGCGGGGTTCCGCCCTTCGAGCCCTCTCTCAATCGCGCAAAACAAAATTGCCGAATGCTGACGCACTCGGCTCTCTGTTTTGTGGGCGAGAGAGGACTCGAACCTCCATGTCTTGCGACACTAGCTCCTAAGGCTAGCGCGTCTACCAATTTCGCCACTCGCCCGAAATAACCAACAACCTACAACAGACAACCTACAACAAAGACAGACAAAAGGCGAATCGCATATCATTACAAGTTGCCAAGCTTTTTCTAAACGCTGTCCACCCAGTAGGGATCGAACCTACGACCGTCTCCTTAAGAGGGAGCTGCTCTACCAGCTGAGCTATGGGTGGTTTAGTAAGGATGACACGCGGTGTGTCTCTCAAGCGAGGGCGTGTTTTCGAGTGGAGAGCAAAAATAAGAGCTTGTTCTTATTTTTGCTTGAGCACGAGAAAATGGGAGCCCGAGCTATCTACGCCATGTGGTCCGCACGCCCCACCCATATAGGTTGTCTATATGGGTGGTACAAACAACTCTACAACAAAGTGCCCTATTTTGAAAATATTCTGTAAGTGCCCAGGGTGGGAATCGGTCACGAGCAACTCAAGTATTTTAGTCGCTATGCGCCTAAAATTCTAAGTACTCTCGACCCCGCCCCTGCCTGCCGGCAGGCAGGTCGGCGCTCAGACCAATGGCGCGCCTCCGGCCTTCGATTCCCACCGTCGATCAAAATGTTTAAATTTCCTCCGAGTGCCCAGGGTGGGAATCGAACCCACACGACCGAATTCACGGCCCCAGGATTTTAAGTCCTGTATGTCTACCAATTCCATCACCCGGGCATATCAACAAAACTAATGACCCATGACTATCTCCATGAGGCCTGGGGGAGAATCGAACTCCCGCATAAGGGATTTGCAGTCCCTCGACTTACCACTTGTCTACCAGGCCATCTCTTGCTCTTATTCTAAGGGGGAATCCTCTTTTGACAACTCTTCGAGCGCCTGACGATTTTTTTCTCCGCGATCAATCAAAAAATCCATTGTTGGTAAGATTCGAAATTTCGTGTGTGTTTTTACAAAACCACGAAACTCCGCACGTTTCCGTGTCATGAACTCCATAACCTCTGCTTCGCGTTCGTCAGGGAATACCGTAAAGAAAATATCTGCACGGCGCTCGTCGGGGGTGAGATATGCACGTGTAACCGTAATGAGCGATCTACGATTAGACGTGCTGTTAATAAATTCAGCAGCGAGGTGTGCAAGAGCTTCTTCTTTTTGTGCATGATGTCGCATGGGGGTGTTGTGTGTTCCTAACGAGTGAATCGAGGCACTGATACATGAAGTATCATCTATCTAGCGCTCAACCGATGTAAAGCCAACAATAGAGTCACCGTGAGCAATTTCGACTGTCGCGTCAATCTTTGTGCCGAACTCGGAGCCTTCACTGACTTCATGCACATCACGCTTGCCTTGCTGGAGTTCAAGAATTTTCCCTTTGCCAATAATTTCACCACGGCGGAGTACAGTCACTACATCACCTTTCTTGAGAGCGCCTTCTTCAACACGCGCACCGATGATTTGTTTACTCTTTGTCTGACTAAATGTTTTCAATATTTTTGCAATACCATGTTGCTCTTCGACCATTCGTTTTGGTCGACGAGATGTCATAAGGGCTTCGAGTCGTTCAGTCAGTTTGTAAATGATAGTGTCGGTATCAATCGTGATGCCCGCTCGTTCTGCTATTTCTGCTACGCCATTCTCAACGCGTACATTGAATCCGATAATCACCGTTCGTGTGTCACCGCCGGCACGCTTGATGTCGTTTTCTGAAATATTACCAACATCGGTGTGGAGGATTTTCCATTTCACACGATCGAGAGCGAGTTTATTAATTTGGTGTTTGAGTGCGTCAATCGAGCCAAGCACGTCTGCCTTGATGATAAGTGGGATAAGCGCTGTTTCATCGTCGGTAGATTCTTCTGTATCTACAGTAGTTTTTGTAGAAACAACCGCTGTGTGTATGAGAGCATGTGCCTCAGCTTCCTTCTTCGTTAAGAAACAAGATACCGACGCACCAACTTGTGGAAGGGCGCTCCAACCGACGACGGTAATCGGGGATGAGAACGTTGCGGTATCCACCACTGCACCATATGAATCAATCATGGCGCGCACAGGCGCGAACGCTCCCTCGCTTGCGATGAACATGCCTTTTGACAGTGTTCCGTCTTTGATGATGAACGTCGCAGAAATTCCTTTCTTTGGATCACGGTGTGCCTCAACAACAATTGCGTGTGCCAACGCGCTCGGTGTGCCGGTGAGTTCTGCTATGTCGGCGAGCAAGGTAATCAACTCAAGGAGTTCTGGAATACCATCTCCGCGTTTTGCGCTGATTGATACATACGGTGCGTTACCACCTTGTCCTTCGAGATAAATCTCGTTTTCTACAAGGGAAGCGATTGTTCGTTCGATATTTGCGTTTGGTGCATCAATTTTGTTGATTGCGACAATGAAGGGGATAGCAGAAGCAACAATTGCTTTGTAGGCTTCTTTTGTCTGTGCTTTGACGCCGTCTTCTGCAGAGACCACGAGAATTGCGATATCAGCGATACCCGCGCCACGCTCTCGTTGTGCTGAAAAAGCCTCATGACCAGGAGTGTCAATGAAGGTAATTCGTTTCTCTACGCCCGTGGTTGTCGTATGGACAACTTCGTATGCAGCAGTGTGTTGGGTGATACCACCAGCTTCTCGCGCAACGATATTCGTTTTCCTGATGAAGTCGAGGAGACTCGATTTACCGTGGTCAACGTGTCCAAGAACGACAACAACGGGAGGCCGTTGTATAGTTCCTTTGTCTGGCATAGTTTTATGAGAACGAGTACTACTATACCACGTTTTTTCTTTATTCGGAATGTTTCATTGACCGCATTCGCTTTCTCACTAGAATGAAGCACATGTCATCACGAATCTATCTTGACTATGCAGCAGCGACACCACTTGATCCGTTGGTAAAGGAATCAATGCGCGCGTGGGACGACGTGCACTTTGAAAATGCACATTCAGCGCATGCTGGTGGGCGAGAAGCAAAACAGGCGCTTGAAGATGCACGCTTTGCAATCGCAGGACACCTTGGTGTCAAAGCACATGAGTGTCACATGACGAACGGTGCAACGGATGCATTGTCGCGCGCGATTCTTGGAAGTGTCACTGCACGGCTCGATCGAGGCGCGAGCTATACCGATATGCACATCGTGATCAGTGCGATAGAACACTCGGCCGTTCGATCATGTGTTGAGGCACTCACCCGTCGAGGTGTAGCGCTCTCTGTTGTGCCTGTGACAGCAGAGGGAATCATTGATTGTAATCGATTGCGCGAGTCACTTCGTGATACGACGATACTCGTGAGCGTGATGCTTGTGAACAATGAGCTAGGTACACGACAGCCGTTGCGTGATATTGCGCACATCATTACAGAACGGTACGCGTCAGCAACATTTCGACCGAACTTGCTTGTTGATGCGAGTCAGGCGGTCGCCACGGAGCATGTCCTGCCACATGACATAGGTGCAGACTTGCTTGTCATTGACGCACAGAAGATATACGGACCAAAACGGACGGGGCTCTTGTTTGTGCGAAGCGGAATTTCGTATATATCGCCGTGCGGGACACAAGGGATTCGTTCGCATGAAGGAACGCCAGACGTTTCTCGTGCAATTGGTTTACGATGCGCGATTGACCGTGTTGCAGAGTGTCGTGCTGACGATTCTCAGCGTTGGAAAGATTTGAAAGAGTATTGCGTTGCACGACTGCAAGAGCGCTTTCCGGAGGTTGTTATCAACGGTTCTCTTGAAGCATCAGCACCGAACATCATCAACATTGCATTCCCAGGTCATGACGGTGAGTATATTTCAGCCCGTCTCGACGCAGTAGGAATTGCTGTGTCTGCAAAAAGTGCATGTCTTTCAGCTGATGGTGAAGGATCATATGTCGTGCAGGCGATTGCTCCCGAGCGGGCACGAAATGCTCTCCGTATTTCATTTGGTCGTGAGACGACAACCGAAGAGATCGATATACTCGCAAGTGCACTTTCAGATATTGTGAAATCGTAGAAGACAGAGCACAGAGCGTGTAGCGCGAAACATGTAACATGTAACGCGTACATGAGTTTGGAGTTTCCATACTCCGTACTCCGTGTTCCGTACTCTATGTTCCGTACTCTGTACTCCGTACTCTATGTTCCGTACTCTGTACTCCGTACTCTATGTTCCGTACTCTGTACTCCGTATTCTGTGTTGCACGCTACATGTTACATGTTTCGCGCTACATGATATAATGACCCCACTATGGATCTGGAACGCTTGAACAAAACACAGATCATTCTCCTGACACTCCTTGTGTCATTCGTCACTTCGATTGCGACCGGTATCGCAACGGTATCGTTGATGGAAAAAGCACCGACCGATGTGACGCGTGTCATTAGCAGAATCATCGAACAACCAATCGAAAACATTACTGGCGGACAAACAGTTGTTGAGGAACGCACAGTGATTGTCTCCGAGGGCGAACAAGTCGCAAAGGCTGTTGATATCGCAAAAAAATCTATCGTTCGAATCTATACGATTGAAGGCAAGAATAATCTTGAGTTTCGGGGAATGGGCGTGATTGTTTCTGCAGAAGGCGTTGTTGTTGCTGATCGTCGTATTGTTGATTCCCGAGAACGATACGTTGCAATACTCTCTGATGGCACAGAACTCGAAGCGAATCCATCGGAAACAGATACAGAGCAAGGTTTCTTCCGTCTTGAAAGCAAAACAAACGAACCTCTCCCAGCACTCTCTCCCGCGGCATTTTCTCCGTTCGACAATCTCGTTCTTGGTCAAAGCGTCATCGCGCTCTATGGTGATGCTTCAACAAAAATAGCGCCTGGCGTCATCGCAGAGCTCATACCGTCTGGCATCAACACAGTGTCTTCACGACTTCGTGCAAGTATCAACGGTGTTGCTATCCCCCTTGGAACGCCATTGATTGACCTTGCCGGGGCTATCGTTGGGATGCCTGAAGATGTCGGGAGTGATGTATTCCTGACGCTCCGCGAAAGCGCAGGGGAGTAGAGCTTGACGAACGCATAATATATGTGATATTTTGTTATCGGCGATAGCACACTACTATGTCTCCATTCAAGAATTTCACAACCAAAGCGAAGGAAGCGATTAAAAAGGCGCACGAGCTTGCTCTTGAGCGTGGGCAGAGTCACGTCAATATCATCCATTTGCTCACAGCGCTCATTTTGCAGGAAGAGAGCATGGTTGCTTCAATTCTCGACAAACTTGAAGTCGATACCATTGCTCTCACCGATGCTTTTGTCGACGCACTCGAAGACCCTGATCAGGGCGCAACGGTGTCTCCGTCATACCAAATGTTTCTTACTCCTGAGCTAGCAAAAGCACTCGAGTATTCAACGCATGTCGCATCGATGCTTTCAGATAAGATTGTTTCAACAGAACACTTGTTCATTGCATCGCTCGATATTCCAGGTGACTCAAAAGAAATTCTTTCGCAATTCAAGATTGAGAAAGAGCACGTGCTTGAAGTATTGCGCGAGCTTCGCGAGCGCACCACAACTGATCATGGAGGCGTTGGTAAAAAACCTCGAGCAATCGCACGATACACACGCAGTCTCACGCAGATGGCGAAAGAGAATAAACTCGATCCGGTGATTGGACGAAGTAAGGAAATTCAGCGCATCATCCAAATTCTCTCTCGTCGCACCAAAAACAATCCGATTCTTATCGGAGAGGCTGGCGTTGGAAAAACCGCTGTGGTCGAAGGACTCGCACAGCGTATCGCCAGTGGGGACATACCCGAGTCGCTCAAAGACAAAGACCTTGTATCGCTCGATCTCGGCTCGCTTATTGCGGGCACAAAATACCGCGGTGAGTTTGAAGAGCGCTTGAAAGCAATCGTGAAAGAAGTCGAGAAATCAAACGGATCAATTATTCTCTTTATCGACGAAATTCACACGATTGTTGGCGCTGGAGCTGCAGAAGGTGCGATGGATGCTTCGAATATGCTCAAGCCCGCGCTTGCTCGTGGAGAGCTTCGCGCGATCGGTGCAACAACTCTTAAAGAATATCAACGTCATATTGAAAAAGATCCAGCACTGACACGCCGGTTCCAGCCCGTGTATGTGAATGAACCGACCATTGATGATGCGGTTGCTATTCTCCGTGGGCTCAAAGAAAAATACGAGCTCTACCATGGGGTAAAGATAACTGACGATGCGATTATCTCCGCGGTGAACCTCTCAGCCCGATACATCACAGATCGTTTTCTACCAGACAAAGCTGTTGACTTGATTGATGAAGCGTCATCAGCGCTCCGCATCTCGCTTGAGAATAAGCCTCCAATTCTCGAAGAAACGCATCGAAAAATTATGATGCTCGAGATTGAGCGAGAGGCACTCAAGCATGAAGCGGGAGGAAAAGATGACAAATCAACAAAGGCAAAAACTCGCACGAAGACGATTGAAAAAGAAATTGCTGATTTGAAAGAGGCTGTCTCAGAAATCGAATTGAAGTGGAAGAACGAAAAAGAGACAATCAGTGAAATTAAAGACATTAAGAAACAGCTCGAGCGTGCACGACTCGATGCTGAAGCCGCTGAAGTGACGGCCGACCTCGCTCGTGCAGCGGAAATCCGATATGGAAAGATTCCGACGCTTGAACGTGATCTTGAAACAAAAAATACACGATTGAAACGTTTGCAAAAATCTCGTCGAATTTTGAAAGAGGAAGTCGGTGAAGAAGATATTGCTGACATCGTCGCACGCTGGACGGGTATTCCTGTCTCACGCATGCTGGAAGGGGAGGCAGAAAAACTTTCTCGTATGGAAGAAGAGTTGAAGAAGCGTGTTGTTGGACAGGATGAAGCGATTGAAAAAATTGCCAATGCGGTCAAGCGTTCGCGCGCTGGCATTTCAGATCCAAACCGACCGATCGGTTCATTCATGTTCCTTGGCTCAACCGGTGTTGGAAAAACCGAGCTCGCAAAAGCACTCGCGGAGTTCATGTTTGATGACGAGAAAGCACTCGTTCGCGTCGATATGTCTGAATTCATGGAGAAGCATTCGGTATCGAAAGTTATCGGTGCGCCTCCGGGTTATGTCGGGCATGAAGAAGGTGGCACGATTGCTGAGCTTGTTCGCCACCGCCCATATTCAGTCATCCTCTTTGATGAAATCGAAAAAGCGCACCCTGATGTGTTCAACGTCCTGTTGCAGGTGCTTGATGATGGTCGTTTGACCGATGCAAAAGGTCGCACGGTGAACTTCAAGAATGCAATCATCGTCATGACATCAAACGTTGGTGCTCAATATATCGACCGTATGCATGGCATTGGCTTTGGCTCGAGTGATACGAGCGAGCAGTCATATGGCAATGTTCGCGATAAAGTCATGGAAGCGCTTCGTGATCAATTCCGACCAGAATTTCTCAATCGTCTGGATGAAATTGTTTTCTTCAACATTCTTCCTCACGACGCGATTCGTAAAATCGTTGAAATCCAGCTTGCGAACGTCACCAAGCGTCTTACCGAAAAAGAAATCGACCTTGTTGTATCGGACGGCGCAATCGATTATCTGGCGAAAGCCGGATATAATCCGACCTATGGTGCACGACCGTTGAAGCGTCTTATTCAGGACAAAATTCTCACCAAAGTTGCGCAATTGATGGTCTCACGTGGAATTCTTGAAGGAGGCAGTGTTTCAATTGATGTGCAGAAGCTCGAAAACGGCGAGGATGACATTACCTTTACGCTGACGAAAAAAGGGAAAGCGTCTCGTGCAAAAACCGCTGGTCATACGCGAATGAGTAAAGAAAAAACGCACGTATAATTTTGCTTTTTCGGGTTGTTTGTTGTAGGTTGTTTGTTGTAGGTTGTTTGTTATTTTGCGTCGGTACTCAAGTGGTCAACGAGGGCAGACTGTAAATCTGCTGGCTTTTGCCTACGGAGGTTCGAATCCTCCCCGGCGCACAGTTTGTAGGAGGTATCTTTATGAATCCTGAAATTCCCAAATCCGAAGCAGGTGAGAGAAGGGAGATTGTTGAACAATTAAGGAATCTCTTGGAAAATTATTCCGATGAGATACCCGAAGAAGATCTGACCGGCAAAAGAACTCATAAGGTTGGAGGAAATTGGTTTCAGAGTGTGCAAAGCAATATTTTATATGCTCTCGCTGTTGGACATATTCAAGATCAAGCATTACAGCATGATGTAGAAAGTTTTATGGCTGAGTTCCGGGCGCGCAGACAGGCTGGATTAGACACCATGCTTCAAGGGGAACAAACGACAAGCTTTGTAAAAACGACTCATGCTGAAATCGATACGGCAAATAGTCTTTTAAAAAGAACCATCGAGCTTCTCGAGAGTGGTTCATAACTGATTGCTATCTGTCAAAAATCTGTTAAAATACCTCCATGTCACAAGACGCACTCATCAGACTTAAATCAAGCAAATCAGACCACGTCTATTACAGCCGTCGTGGAAAGAAAAGCCAAGGCGCGCAAAACAAAGACCGTCTTGAACTTAAAAAATTCGACCCAACGCTTCGACAGCGTGTTACCTATAAGCAGGTGAAGAAATAAGATAAAGATTTCATAAAAATACTCCAAATGGAATTCCATTTGGAGTATTTTTATTTACAATAAAAAGATGAAATCAAAGATTTGTGCTACATGCAAAGAAGGAAAGAAAGAGAATGATTTCAATTGGAAGGATGCAGATAAAGGTTTACGACACTATGTTTGTAAAAGCTGTCATGCTCTCTACAGAAAAGACCATTATAAAGCAAACCGTACAAAATATATTAAAAAAGCGAAGAAATGGAACAAGAAACAAAGGCAGGTATTGAGGGAAGTGATATTCCGACACCTTCAAGCGAATCCTTGTATTGACTGTGGAGAAGACGATATTGTTGTGCTAGACTTCGACCATCGCTCCGATAAACGACTCCCTATCTCTCAAATGTTCCGGCACAGTTATTCTGTAGCTGAGATAATGAATGAGATAGGAAAATGTGATGTGAGGTGTGCAAATTGTCATCGTCGTAAAACCGCACGTGTAGGAAAACACTGGCGTTTCGGATACGAAACCAAGGGCCTATAGTTTAAAGGTAGAATTTCTCTCTCCAAAAGAGAAGGTCGAGGTTCGATTCCTCGTGGGCCCGCATAACGCTTGGTATGAAACCGCTCTTAATATTTCTTAGTATAGCTCTGCTTTGTGCAAGCGCTTGGTTTTTCGTAGTTCAGAGAGAAATAGGAGAGAATACTCCTCAACTTACTCAAAACATCATCCATATTGGTGGGGTTGTATATTCCCTAGAGATTGCGGACACTCCTGATGAGCATGGGAAAGGTCTTGGGGGCAGAGAAAACCTTGCTACCTCAACCGGAATGCTTTTTATATTTGAAAAACCAAGCACGTATGGTTTTTGGATGAGAGATATGCGCTTCCCAATCGACATTGGATGGTTAGATGACGCTTTTTGCTTGGTTTATGACGTTCGAAATGTCTCTCCAGAGACCTATCCAGAGATTTTTTCTCCACCATTGCCGGTGCGCTATGTACTTGAGGTCAATGCTGGCGTGTTTGACTCCGCAGAGGTCACTGAAGGCTCATGTTTCGAGGTTTTTGGGGTGGACGGTGTGACAAAATAAAACGTGAGTCTGTAAAGTCTGGACGTGCCTCCGAATACGTTTTGAAGCAGTAAAAGAGTGGCTTATCCACGCGACGGGAGAGGCATTTTTTAGCTACAATGTCTCCACGAGTTTGAAGATGCCCGAATCGCTGATGTGACCGGTACGCCGTCCGATTTTCTTTATTTTATTTTTATCAGGTCGGGGTAGTTTTATGTAACTTTTAGTATGCATCCAATCATCAAGGAAGTTCGCAAGCGACGAGGCAAGATTGTACCGTTTGAGCAAGAGAAGATCACGCATGCGATTGAGCGAGCATTCCTTGATGTGCTCAATGAAAAGAGAGAGAAAGATGCAGAGATGGTTTCTGATATTGTTGTTGCCGACCTTGTTGAACGTGCAAATGCGGTTGGCGAGACCTACATTCCTGCGGTTGAAGAAGTGCAGGACATGGTTGAGCGTGCCCTCATGCAGAAAGGGTTTTTTGAGGTTGCGAAATCGTACATCGTCTATCGATACGAGCACGCAAAAATTCGTGAAGAGAAACAGGAAGTTGTTGTTGAAAAAATTGAACGTCGCGAATTTTTCGTGACGATCGCCGGTGGAGAACGTATTTCAGTGACGCGAGATTTCCTGCGCGGACTGTTCACAAAATCTTCTCGTGGCATCGAACGCGATATTGATATTGATGAGTTGGTCGCGCAAGCAGAGCGAGAAATGTATGAAGGCATGTCGATGCGCGATCTTTCTCACACCGTTGCACTTGTTGCGCGTTCATTTATCGAGCGTGACCCAGCGTACTCACTTCTCGCATCGCGCACGGCACTTGAACTGTCTGTCTATCCGGACACGATGGACGTGACCGATCCATCAAATGGCGCGTTCGCTGATGCATATCGTCAGGGATTTATTGCATCAATTAAAAAAGGAATCGATCTTGGTATCACCGATACTCGAATGGGCGAGTTTGATCTTGTGCGTCTTGCGCAGGCGCTTGAGCCGTCGCGAGATGATATGCTCCGCTACCTCGGTACACAGACGCTCGCAGACCGCTATTTGCTTCGCGACAAGCGTGACCGCAAGCGCCATATCTATCTTGAAGCGCCTCAAATGATGTGGATGCGTGTTGCGATGGGACTTTCACTCCTTGAAAGCGATAAAGAAGCTCGTGCGATTGAGTTTTATAACCTTATGTCAGCGCTTCGCTATGTGCCGTCGACGCCAACGCTCTTTAACGCAGGTACGCCACACTCTCAGCTCTCATCCTGCTACCTCGGTGTTACAGGAGACGATCTCCACAGCATCTTCAAGGCATATGAAGATTATTCGCACATGGCAAAATTTGACGGTGGTGTTGGCTACAGCTGGACAAAGCTTCGTGCAACTGGATCTCGCATCAAATCAACCGGTATCGACAGTAACGGCCTCATTCCATTTTTGAAAATTCTTGACTCAACTGTTGTGTGTATCAACCGAAGTGGTCGCAGGCGCGGTGCATGTGCGGTGTATCTTGAACCGTGGCACGCCGACGTTGAAGATTTTCTTGAACTTCGCAAGAACACTGGTGACGAACGACGACGCACACCAGATTTGAACACGGCACTTTGGATTCCAGATGAATTCATGAAGCGTGTTCGCGACGATGAAATGTGGTCGCTCTTTTCTCCAGATGAAACACCGGAGCTTCCTGATTTGTATGGTTCTGCATTCAGCGCTCGATACGCAGAATATGAAGCGCTTGGTGCCGAAGGGAAACTCACAACATTCGTGCAAATTAAGGCACGCGATCTTTGGAAAAAAGTACTCACACAACTTTTTGAGACAGGACACCCATGGATTACATTCAAAGACACATCCAACATTCGTAGCCCGCAAGACCATATTGGCGTTGTACACAACTCAAACCTCTGCACCGAGATTACATTGAACAACGCACCTGACGATGAAGTTGCCGTCTGTAACTTGGGTTCAATCAATCTTGCTGAGCACATCGTCAACGGTAAACTCGATGAAGCACGCATTAAAGAATCGGCAACACTTGCGATGCGCATGCTCGATAACGTGATCGATTTGAACTACTATCCGATTCCGGAAACCAGAAAATCGAATATGCGCCACCGACCTGTGGGCTTGGGTATCATGGGCTTCCAAGATGCGCTGTACCTCCAAGATTTGAAATTTGAATCGGAAGAGTGTATTCGCTTTGCTGATGAAAGTATGGAAATGATTTCGTACTATGCGATTCTTGCTTCATCCGAGCTTGCACGCGAGCGTGGCACCTACGAGACCTACGCGGGCTCAAAATGGGATCGCGGGATTTTCCCTGTCGACACACTCGATTTGCTCGCCCGCGATCGTGGGGAGGAAATACTCGTATCGCGAACAGCAAAACTCAATTGGAGCGTTGTGCGTGATGCGGTGAAAAAATATGGTATGCGCAACAGCAACTGTATGGCAATGGCACCGACAGCAACGATTGCAAATATCGCTGGTTGTTTCCCAACCATTGAGCCGATTTACAAGAATATTTATGTGAAAGCAAATATCAGTGGTGACTTCATTGTTTTCAATAACTATCTTGTCGACGATCTTAAAAAAGAGGGGCTCTGGAATAGCGAAATGCTTGAAATGATTAAAGGAGCAGAAGGAAGTCTCGATGCTATCTCATCGATTCCAGCGTGGATTAAGGAAAAGCATAAAGAAGTTTTTGCAATTGACCCGGCATTTCTTGTCAAAGCGACGGCATATCGAGGCAAGTGGATTGACCAAAGCCAGTCGTTCAATATTTTCTTCTCAGGCACATCGGGAGCAAAACTGTCTGACGTCTACCAGCTTGCATGGCAAATGGGAGTCAAAACAACCTACTATCTCCGTTCTCTTGGTGCGTCTGCTATCGAAAAGAGCACGGTGGCACTTGAAAAACAAAATCTTTCGTCGACGGTGCATGAACGTATCGTTGCCGAAGAGGCGGTTGCAAGCATAAAAGCAGAAATTTCTGCATCCGAACCCGTCACCGTGCCTGTGATGCGCACAACGAGCGTCCAACAGCAAACACAGACACTGAAGCTCTGTAAATTGGATGACCCAACGTGTGAATCGTGCCAATAATCTCTATTCGACTAACCACCTGTACATATGGCCCAAAAACAAATCATCAACGCATCAGGTATCGACCCAAACAAGATTCTTCCGATGAAGTATCAGTGGGCACGTAAATACTATAAAACCGGCGTTGCGAACAACTGGGTTCCTGAAGAGGTGTCCATGCAACAGGACGTTGAGATGTGGAAGGCGGTCGGAGAGAAGGGAATCACCGACGATGAACGTCATATGATTATGTACAACCTCGGCTTTTTCTCCACCGCCGAGTCATTGACCGCAAACAACATCGTACTCGCCATCTACAAGCACATCACAAACCCAGAATGCCGTCAGTACCTCCTGCGTCAGGCATATGAAGAGGCGATTCACACTGACACGTTCATCTACTGTTGTGACACATTGGGATTGAATCCCGACGAGGTGTACAACATGTATCAAACGATTCCTTCAATTAAAGAAAAAGATGACTTTGTGCTCGGATTCACCAAATCGGTGCTCGATGACACATTCAAAACAGACAGCACGGAGAATATCCAGCGTTTCGTGCACGACTTGGTTGGTTTCTACGTCATCATGGAGGGTATCTTCTTCTACGCAGGATTTGCGATGATGCTCTCAATGCTTCGCCGACACAAGATGATTGGTATTGGTGAACAATTCCAATTCATCCTTCGCGACGAGACGATTCACCTCGCATTCGGTTCAGAGCTCATCAATGCGATTGTCGCTGAAAATCCGGAAATCTGGACCGAGTCGTTTAGGCAAGACATCACCGAGAAAATTAAAAAATCCGTTGAGCTTGAGAAACAGTACGCGTATGAAGCGCTTCCAAAGGGCATCATCGGGCTCACGCCACAGTCAATCGCAGAATATCTTGAACACATTGCTGACCGTCGCCTTGAACGCATTGGATTGAAGACTGTCTATGGGACGAAAAATCCGTTTCCATGGATGTCGGAAATTATGGATGCGCGCAAAGAGAAGAACTTTTTCGAAACGCGCGTAACCGAATACAAGACCGGAGGACAGTTGGAGTGGTAGAGCGTCGCTCACTTCATCTTTTTGAAAGCACACAAAAGCCCTGCAGGGCTTTTGTTCTTTCCGTCGCCGTCGCTCCTCCAAAGGCTTTCAAAAAGAGAAGCTCGCTCTGTATGTTTAAATACACAACTCTCTTCCCAGAGACAAGGAAATATTGTATACTCTATACGGTTGTCATCGGGCAAGCGCATCCTCCGTCGCTAAAGCTATGGAGGATGAGGAAAGTCCGAACACGTCCGTCATCGCTCTGCGATGCCGAGAGGACGGTAGCGGGTAACGCCCGTCGTGCGTGAGCATAGAGGTGCGAGCAGAAACGCCCGATTCCGAAAGGATAGGGACCCCGTGAGATAAAGGTGTCTGAACTACTTGGTAATCGGACTTTGATAAGAGTCCAAATAAGTAAGAAGTCGGGCATCACTATCTCATGGGGTGTCTCATTGGCAACAATGAGGTGAAACGGCAAAATCCTTACCTACGTGCAAGGCCGTGTCCCGTTCGCGGGAAGAGCCGCTTGAGGCATTGAGTAATCTTTGTCCTAGACACATGCTTGTCGATAACAGAATTCGGCTTACAGGTGCACAACCATAGTCATAGAAGCCCTCGCATACACGGGGGCTTTTGTGTACTTACAGAAAGCCTTGTATTTGCTATTATTACGTTCACAGACACGTATGGTCCGTCGAATCGTATCCCTTCTATCACAGACAATCGGCGGTATGCATGCAGCCGCGTATGTTATTGCTATTTTCTCCCTTGTTTCGCAAGTCCTCGGGTTGGTGCGGGATCGTATGCTGGCACATCTCTTCGGTGCTGGCTCAACACTCGACGTCTACTATGCCGCCTTTCGTATTCCTGATTTCATTTTTGCTTCCATTGCGTCAATCGTATCGCTCTTTGTTCTGATTCCATTTCTTGAGAGTATTATCGCGAGCGAAGGGAAGGAGCGTGCGCGCCATTTTCTTTCTGAGATTACGTCGTTTTTCATATTTTTTATTACCCTCGCGAGCGCACTCCTCTTTTTCTTTGCACCACAACTCGGTCGGTATCTCTATCCTGGGTTCGGCTCGGCAGAGATAGAGCAGTTTACACATCTCACGAGGATTCTCCTGCTGTCGCCGATATTTCTCGGTTTCTCAAACATTCTTGCGGGTGTCACACAGCTCTCGGGGCGGTTTATCGTCTACGCCCTTTCACCGATTGTCTACAACATCGGCATTATCGCTGGCATTATCTTCCTGTATCCGCGCTATGGCCTCTCGGGTATCGGATGGGGTGTCGTTTGTGGTGCTTTGCTCCACGCGCTCATTCAGATTCCCGTTGTGGTGCATGAGCGACTTCTCCCGCGCCCCGTTATCACTTTCAATTTGCGTCGTATATGGAACGTGGTTTCCGTGTCACTTCCTCGAACGCTCACACTTGCTCTCAACCAGGTTGTGCTTCTCGTGCTCGTTGGTATCGCATCAACCCTTGCTCCGGGTTCAGTGACCATTTTCACCTTCGCATCGAATCTCTATATGGCACCGCTCACGTTAATTGGCGTTGCATATTCAGTCGCAGCATTCCCAACACTCTCAAAATTGTTTGTAAACGGAGAACGTGAAGCATTTATCGATCAGCTGGTGAGTGCACTTCGTCACATCATATTCTGGTCATTCCCAGCACTCACACTCATGGTGGTGCTTCGTGCACATATCGTTCGCACGCTTCTTGGGTCAGGGGCATTCGATTGGGCTGACACGCGCTTGACCGCAGCGGCGCTGGCACTCTTTCTGGTGTCATTGATTGCGCACGGCATCATCCTTTTATTCGTACGAGCATACTACGCTGCTGGTATGACCGCTCGACCGCTCATCATCACTATGACGACATCGATTGCAACGGTCGTGATGGCATTTGGTGCTCGGAATATTTTTGAGCAGGTACCGATGATTCGATATTTCTTTGAATCTCTTCTTCGCATCAGCGATGTTGGTGGGACAACAATATTGGTTATCGCTTTCGTGTATTCACTGGGCTTGATTGCGAGTGCAATGATATTTTGGATTTTATTCAGACGTGACTTCGGCGGGCACATACCACGTTCGGTTCATACAACATTTTGGCAGAGCGCCTCAGCATCGATTATCGGCGCTGGAGCATCGTACGTCGCTCTCAATCTCCTCACACCGTATTTCGACCTGTCACAAGCGCTTCATGTGTTTGTAGAAGGCCTCATCGCCGGTGTCTGTGGCATTCTCTTCTGGGTTGCAACCTTACAGCTTCTTCGCAATCAGGAGCTTGTTGAATTTTCGACAACCATCAAAGCACGCTTCTGGAAGACTGCTACTCCTATCGCTCCGGAGACAGGGGAGATGTAAGAAGCTGAAAAATAAGCCTATTTCTGTTAAGATGGGTCACTGAACGACCCTATGGACGTCAAAAACATCCGAAACTTTTCCATAATCGCCCACATTGACCACGGTAAATCCACCTTGGCCGACCGTCTTTTGGAGCACACCAAGACGATTGATAGACGCCAAATGAAGGACCAGGTCCTCGACTCGATGGATTTGGAGCGTGAGCGCGGTATCACTATTAAGATGGCCCCTGTCCGAATGGACTACACGCTACACGCTACAAGCTACGTTCTGAACCTTATTGACACTCCGGGGCACATCGACTTCTCATATGAGGTCTCGCGGGCGCTGAAGGCTGTAGAAGGCACGATTCTCTTGGTGGACGCTACTCAGGGTGTGCAGGCGCAAACGCTTACCACGCTTGGTATGGCTCGCGAGCAGGGGCTTGTGATTATCCCCGTGCTGTCAAAAATCGACTCTCCGCTCGCTCGTGCGGATGATATTTTGCTTGAAATCGTTGATCTGTTGGATTGTCCTCCGGAGTCGGTGCTCAAAGTTTCTGGGAGAACGGGGGAGGGGGTTGAGGAACTTCTCTCTGCAATCATCGAACGAATTCCTGCACCACACGTTGGAGAAGCAGGAAAGACGCAGGCGCTTGTGTTTGACTTCACGTACTCGAACCATCGAGGCATCATCGTTCATGCTCGTATGGAAAGTGGATCAATATCGGCAAAAGAAAAAGTTCGTTTTCTCGCGGCGCATGAAGATTTTATTGTTGGTGATGTTGGTGTACTCGTTCCGCAAGAAAAAGAGATGGATTCTCTGACCGCAGGAGAGATCGGCTACATCGTGACCGGTATCAAAAAGCCAGGTATCGTTTCCGTCGGTGATACACTTACGCTCGTCAAAGATCCTGCTCCGGCATTGCCTGGGTATCAACAACCCAAGCCGGTAGTGTGGGCGAGCGTGTTTCCAGAAGGGCAAGATGATTTGCATTTCTTGCGTCTTGCACTTGAGAAGCTTCGCCTTTCTGACTCATCACTCTCGTACGAAGAAGAATCATCAGGAACACTTGGTCGCGGTTTTCGTTGTGGGTTCCTTGGAATGCTTCACCTTGAAATTGTGACGGAACGGTTGAGGCGAGAGTCCGACCTTTCGTTGGTTGTGACATCCCCCTCAATTACCTATGAAGTGACCTATCGCGACGGAAGAACAGAGATGATTTACTCGCCGGCACTTTTTCCTGACGACGGGCAAACAGTCAAAATCCGTGAGCCGTGGGTCTCGGCGCATCTGATTGCTCCACCTGAGTACATGAGTCAGCTCATGCAAGCGTTCTATGATTTTGAGGCGAGTGTTGATGACTCAAAAACATTTCGTGATGGTCGCATCTCATTCTCCATCTCGATGCCACTCCGAGAGCTGATGCGTGGGTTTTTTGATCGCTTGAAGAGCGTTACCTCAGGATATGCCTCGATTTCGTATGAACTCACAGGGCTTCGTGATGCCGATGTTGTTCGTCTCGATATTCTTGTCGCTGATGAGCCTGTTCCGGCCTTTGCGCGCGTTGTAGCGAATCGTATCGTTGAAGAAGAGGCAAAGAAAGCGGTGACAAAGTTACACGATGTCCTTCCGCGTCAATTGTTTGTTACAAAAATTCAGGCAAAAGCAAAGGGGCGTATCATTGCATCTGAGAGTCTTTCTGCGATGCGAAAAGACGTTACGGGGTATCTGTATGGAGGAGATATTACGCGTAAAATGAAGCTTCTTGAAAAACAGAAGAAAGGAAAGAAAAAAATGCTCGAGCGCGGGAAAGTCAACATTCCGCACGATGTGTTTCTGCAGATGGTGAAAGGAGGCTCCGGAAATTAGCCGAAAATCGGAGTGTAGAGGAGAATCATGCTGATGATGACAAGAATACAAATCACCATCCAGACCCCCTTTGCTGCTTTTTGAGTTTTTTTGTCGAATAGCATATCGTTAGGTTAGTGTATCAGTGCGGTTTTGAGAAACCACTGGTGCTGGATATAGTAGTACGTCTCTCGTTTTTTTCCAAATATGCTTCTTCGTAAAGCTAAAAACATTGATTTTCACGATAAACAGCGAGCGCGACGATTTATGTATTCTCCGCTCACGTTCATTGTCTTTGCGGGGTTCATTATTATGAGCGCATGGAACACATGGGACATGTACCAGAAGTCCCATAAGACTGCTGTGTTACTTGAGAAAACCAAAGAGGCGTATAGCGACCTTGAAAACCGTGAGGCGTTTCTTGATTCGAAAATAGAATCTTTATCGACCGATGTTGGCGTTGAGGCAGAGATTCGAGATCGGTTCGGTGTTGCAAAAGTAGATGAAGAGGTGATTGTGATACTTTCGGACGAGAAAGATACACCGCTCTCCAATGAATCACAAAGTATCTGGTCGCGTATGAAAGGTTGGTTTTCGTGGGGGAGTGGGGATTATGTGAAGCAACGCTAATACGCGGGATTAGTTTAGTGGTACAACGCGACCCCGTTGAATTTTGCGAGTATAGTTCAGTGGCAGAATGGATGCTTCCCAAGCATCAGACGCGAGTTCGATTCTCGCTACTCGCACCGGTTCGTAAAATTGTCTTGAGCCAAGGTTGAGGCGCGAGAATCCCACACAGATAGATACGTTTTTGATATACTTTAGTGGATAGTGATCTTACCCACTAATCAAGAATCTATGCTTCAGAGAATCTCCCTCTTTTTGCTCCGCATCTCGCTCGGTTGGCTTTTCTTTTATGCCGGTATTACAAAAGTACTCGATGCTTCGTGGACATCGGCGGGGTATCTTGCCGGCGCGAAAACGTTTCCCGAGCTCTTTCAGTTTTTTGCGCAACCGAACGTATTACCGTTCGTTGATTTCTTGAATGAATGGGGACTCACCTTGATTGGGGTTTCTCTCATCATCGGCGTGTTCACGCGACTGTCCTCGGTGCTCGGTATTATTTTGATGGCTCTCTACTATCTTCCGATTTTACAGTTTCCATATCCGAACGAGCACGCCTACATTGTTGATGAGCACGTGGTGTACGCAATAGGTCTCCTTATTGTGCATGCTTTTGACGCTGGACGTGTGTGGGGCTTGGGACGATTTCTTGCAAAAGGGTAGTAAGAGGATAGCAATTCGCATCCGACTCCTTTGTTTTGTGCCCTCACCAGGAATTGGCCAAGCGCTCACTCGTCGCCGTCGCTCCTCGTTCCGCTCGGCCCTGTTCGTGCGACCCCGCCTACTGGCGGGGTGCCCCGCACTCACTTTCAATCCCTGTTGTGAAGCTACAAAACAAAACTCGCCGAATGCTGACGCATCCGACTCCTTTGTTTTGTGCCCTCACCAGGAATTGAACCTAGATCCACTCCTTAGGACGGAGTTGTTCTATCCGTTGAACTATGAGGGCGCGTACACCTTCTTATCAGCCCCGACGCCACGCGAGGCGTGAATCGGGGAGTAGACCTACTTCGTAGCGTCGGCTTTGAACTATGAGGGCAAGTGAGGATGCAGAATGAAAGCTTGCTTTTATTCTGTCCGAACGCCGATCTCATATGTACTCATATGAGGGCGTAAAACGACTATATCATAATGATGCATGATATAATTCAGTCATGAATCCCGAAGAACAGCGAATGCTCAGAGAATCGCTTGCGCTTGGAAAAGAAAATAATGAGCTTTTAAAAAAACTCTACCGAGGAGCACTGTGGGGTAGAGCAATAAAAATTGTCTATTGGGTCGTTATTCTCGGTGTGTCGTTCGGCGCTTTGTTTTTCCTCAAGCCATATCTCGAGACGCTTCAGGGCGTGTATGGTGGTTTCCAGGAAACACAAACAAATGTGAAAAATCTCTTCAGTTTTTAGCGTACATTGAGAGGCTAGAAAATTGTGGTAAAATGGCGAATACGCAAGACTTGGATATGGAGTACCATACCCAAGCGGCGTTCGGACCACATAGCTTCGGACTCCCGGTTCCTCGGTCTCAAGAAAAAGTAAGCGAGCTTCCTTTTTCTCTCGCCTCGAAACCTTCGTCCTAAACGCTGCGTGTCATCCTCATTTGCTTGGGTAGCTCAGCCCCGACGCTCCGCAAGGCGGAGGTCGGGGTCCCGACCGAAGCGTCGGGATTGGTTAGAGAAGAATTATGCTTGGGTAGCTCAGTTGGTTAGAGCATCTGCCTGAAGAGCAGAGGGTCGGCGGTTCGAATCCGCCCCCAAGCACAAAAACAAAGGAGCCGGATGCGTCAGCATTCGGCGACTTTTGTTTTAGCTTCGGGAAGGATTCGAAGGCCGGAGCCCCGCAGAGCGGGGCGAGGCGGGGTCGAGAACACTTAGGATTTTGTGAGCAAAGCGAGCAAAATACTTAGTGATTCGTGACCGAACCGCCCCCAAGCACACATAACAAAAACTCCCCGAAAGGGGAGTTTTTGTTATATCGTCTTGATACGAAGCTTCGTCTGCTTTTGCTTGTCGATCTTTGGAAGGCGGATAGTGAGAAGACCGTGTTTGATTTCAGCAACCGCATCTTCAGATTTTACTTCCGCAGGGAGAAGAATGGTTCGGGCAAATGCACCCCAGTAGAGTTCTTTGTGGAAGTAGTCATTGTCATCAACTTCGTATGCTTGTCGTCGTGATCCCTTAATGATGACCATCTCTTGGCTTATTGAAACTTCAAGTTCATCAGGACTTACGCCAGCAACCATGGTTTTGATGATGATTTCGTTTGGTGTTTGACTCACATCAACCGCGAGCTCCGCTTCTTGCTCTTTGTCTTCTGCGAGCGAGAGGAGACGCTCACCTGAACGCTTCACGACCGGTTCAGAGTCGTCAATAAAAAATTCGTCATCCGTATTGATTGCTCCAGTGAGGCGTTGGAAGAAAGAACGTTTCATATGTGTTGATTCGTTTGTTAGTTGATTAGTGTATTCGTTCCAGTCACGCTTTTTTCGAATGAACAAATACAGTAATCAGCCAATAAATTTATTTTCGGATGCGTTTGACGCGTTCGAATATCAAGAGAAGCCCAACAATAGAGACCCAAATTGAGAGGAATACAAAAAATATACCACGTGAGCCTGTATGAAGTATAAGGAAATTAAAGAGCGCATGCAATGCAGATGCTCCGAGAAATCCCCAGAGCAGGTGTTCATGTCGTATTCGCGCGTTCTTGTAGAACGAAAAGGCAACTGCCGCACCAATGAAGGCGGATGAAAGAATGTGGAGTAATGTTGTTCCGATGAAGCGTATGTTCAGTGTCACGAATCCTGTAAAGATATCTCCTGTAAGGAGTGGTTGCAGGATGAAGAGCGTATTTTCAGCGGCCGCAAAACCGAGCGCCGCGGTGATGAGGTAGATCATTGCATCAATAGGCTCATCTTCTGCGCGTGTATGCATACCGCCGAAATATGCGGCAAGATATTTCAAACCTTCCTCAATGAGTGCCCAGAGGGCAAACACATAGAGAGGATTTCCCACAAATGTTGCGACAGCCTGTTCAAACGGTATTGCGACTGCAACACCACATGCTCCGAACACAAATGACAGAGCGAGCATTTTCCGTGGCTCAGGGTGCATTGCGTCCTCACGGAGCCAAAACCACAACCAGACGAATGTAGGAAGGATGCCACCGATGAGAGCGAACGCAACTGCCAGTGGAGAGATCATACGATAAGAGAAATGTTATGCGCGAGGCCACGGCGAAATCATCAAGAGATTTCCATTTGTTCCCGGCATGTGTCCCCAAATCTCTTCGGTAATGAAGGGCATAAACGGATGCAACAGTGCCAGCGATGTCTTCAGGATATCAATAAGGAGCGCCTTTCGGGAATCGCGTGCGGGGATATCTTCTCCCTTCAGAATCGATTTACTCTCTTCGATGATATCGTCCGCAAATGTGTGCCAGACGTAATGATAGAGTTTTTCTCCCGCCATGTAGAAGCGATAGTTTTCAATGTCTGTCGTCACTTCCTGTACGAGTGTCGCGAGTTCATTTCGACGCGCGGTATCGCTTGGTGTATCGACTGACGTTGTGTCGGGCATGCTGTCAGTGTTTTCAAGCACGAAACGGGTAATGTTCCAGAGTTTATTCGAGAAAAGCTTATACGCCTTGATTTTGTCTTCGTAGAGCGCAGTGGTTGTCCCAGGTGTGTTGCCGATGGTGAGTCCCATGCGAAGGGCGTCAGTGCCATATTTGTCAGAGAGCTCAAGCGGGCTAATGACATTACCTTTACTCTTGCTCATCTTTTGACCGTCTTTTGCGGTGACGATACCGTGGAGGTACACGGTTGAGAAGGGGAGTTTGCCGGTGCGATAGAGACCGAACATAAGCATACGTGCGACCCAGAAAAAGATAATCTCTCCTGCGGTCTCCATCACCTGGGTTGGGTAGAAGTTCTTATAATCCGCATTCTCTGGATAGCCGAGGACTGCGAACGGCCACTGGCCCGAGGAGAACCAGGTATCGAAAGTGTCTGTTTCAGCGACCCAACCATCTCCGTTTGGTCTTTCTTTGCTGATACACACTTCGTCTCCCTTGTACCATGCAGGAATCGGGATTCCCCATGCAATCTGGCGAGAAACATTCCAATCTTCAATATTTGTCAGCCAGTGGAGCATGATCTTTTTATAGTGGTCAGGATAGAAGGTGATTTCATCGCGCTCAATCGCCTTAATGACTGGCTCGGCGAGTGGCTTCATATTCACAAACCACTGTGGGAGGACGCGCGGTTCAAGAATACGTTCACATTTGTAGCACTTCTTCACACTGTGTCTGTATTCAGCATCTACTTTTTCAAGCATGCCCGCAGCTTCGAGATCTTGCGCGATGATTGCCCGCGCCTCTTCGACTTTGAGCCCCGCATATTTTCCACATTTCTCGTTGAGCTTTCCATACTGGTCGATTACTTCAACAATAGGAAGATCGTGGCGTTGTGCCATTGCAAAGTCGTTGGGGTCGTGAGCAGGCGTGATCTTAACGACACCGGTACCGAATGCAGGATCGACGTACTCATCAGCAATCACTTTAAGCTTCACAGGGCCAATCAATCCCTCAAACTCAATTTCTTTTCCAATCCATTCTTTGTACCGAGCATCATCGGGATGCACTGCAAGTGCGGTGTCACCGAATTTTGTTTCCGGGCGAACGGTTGCAAGGACAAACGGTCCGTACTTCATGTAGTAGAGCGGATCGACACGTTCCTCACTCTTCGTTTCAAGTTCAGAGAGAGAGGTTTGGTGCTTTGTGCACCAGTTGATGCTTTTTTTGCCACGGTAAACCAGCCCGTCCTTATGGAGAGTTTCAAACGTATCGTAGACAATATTGATGATGTCGGGATCAAGCGTGAATTTCTCGCGACCCCAATCGCACGATGCACCGAGCTGGCGTAGCTGGCCTTCCATGAATGATTTGTTTGCGAGCGTAAATTCCATGATTTCCTCACGCAATTGTTTCGGATCCATGCCAAAACGGGTTCGCCCTTCTTTTTCAAGTTTCTTCTCGTATACCACCTGTGTCTCAAATCCCGCATGATCCGCACCAGGAAGCCACAACGCACGTTTTCCACGCATACGCTCAAAACGAATAATCAAGTCTTCAATGGTCACAAACACCGCATGACCCGCGTGGAGCGAGCCGTTGGCGTTTGGTGGAGGCATGATAATCGTGAACGTCTCCTTGTTTTCTGAGGGAAGATTGTCGGGATTGAAATAGTCACTTTCCTCCCAGATTTTGTATATAGCCGGTTCGGTTTCTTTCGGATTGTACGGTTTCAGGAATTTATCGGGAATCATAAAAATCATAATACCACGGCAGGCGCTATTTTTTTCGGGAACAAAAACTTTTTGCATTCAAAAAGTCATTGTGTATAAGGTGTGGATAGTAATGTCTCACAAAATGTCTTTGGGGTGTCTTTTATAAAGGACATAAAATTTCTATAAATGTCCTTTAGATTTGTATCCTATAAAACGAGCTGATTCAGAATGTCCTTTAAAACCATTTTATGTCCTAGAATGCCAAAATCGTCCTTTATTTTCAACGAATAGCATGTCCGTAATCATTGACATGAGCTTGTATCTTGCTATTATCAAGTTCAAGCTTTTGAGGTCTTCTCAGAAGAGGGTTCTTTGCTAAAACTTTCCCGAACTAGGGAAGGTTGCTACGTCGTCTTGTCTAAACCTTTATAGGAATTTTATTAGAGGTCTTAAAGACCTTGATTATCAATATGTCGTATACACAACTTACAATGAAACTTCGATCCAATGCCGGCTTTGCCTGGACAACGGGTCTTCTCGTGCTCGCACTCGTTTTGATGGCGGGTCTTTTTTATTCATCACCTAATTCTGTAAAAGCAGAAGATGCTCCGGTTGTCGACGAATCAACCGAACCGGTTGAACCCGTCGATCTCGACGCGGACGACGATGGTGTGAACGATGACACAGACAACTGCCCAGCAGATGCGAACACCGACCAGTCGGACGTTGACGGCGATGATGTCGGAGACGCGTGCGATTCGGTAGACGACTCACAGCCTGCTCCTGAAGTTCAGGGCGCATCAATTTCAGGTCCTTCAAACAACAAAAAGGCTCCTGAAGGCGACGACAATGGCAACGGAGATCTCGACGATGATGGTGTTGGAGATGAGGACGACAACTGTCCGATCACACCAAACGAAGATCAGACAGATGCAGATGAAAACGGCGTCGGTGACGCTTGTGAAGAGCTTACAGAAGGACCTTCAACAGAAGGTTTTGCTGCATTTATCAATCTTCCATCGTTTCCTTCAAATGTTGATATCTGTCACGCAAACAACGGTAACGGATGGGTCTCACAAAGCCCTTCGATCAACTCCATCCTCAAGTTGAACAACGGTCACAACGGCCACAGCGGGGACATCATTCCTCCATTCTGGTACAAGATCGTTATCATCCCATTCTATTTCCCTGGTAAGAACTGGGACGCAGAGGGCCAGGCAATCCACGCTAACGAATGTGAAGAGGTCGCACAGGGCGGTTCAATCACAATCGTTAAGGAGATTGCAGAAGGAAGCAACCAAGAAGCTACCTTTGAATTTTTCGTTAACCAAGAATCAGCAGGATCTCTTGGTGACGGAGCGTCAACGACTCAGGCGCTTGGCGTAGGTTCACACACGATTTCGGAAATCGTTCCTGAAGGATGGGAATACCCACAAATCAGCTGTACGGACCAGTCGGTTGGTGATGACGGTGAAGTTACTGTTGAGCTCTCAGAAGGAGAAGAGGTGACCTGTACGTTCACAAACACACAGATTCAGGAATCGTGTCGTGTAGAAGTCGTGAGCGACACATCAAACGATGTTGTTGGTGGTGGTAGTGCTATCGCAACATGGGTTCACGAATTGTGGGCAACCATCACTGGCGCAACATGGATTTGGGATGAATACGAAGTATCAAACCCTTCTGCAACAACTACTGAGACTTTCACAAAGGACTTCTATGTTGATGGTCCTGTAAACACCGCAACCCTCACGCTTGCCGCAGACAACACCTATGATGTGTCAATCAACGGCACACAGGTCGCGTTTAACAGTGGCGAATTCAACTACGGCACCGCCGTTGCCCCATTCGATGTTTCGGGCGAAGTAGTTTCTGGTTGGAACACAATTGAATTTGAGGTTTCAAACGTCGGTATTGCAGGTGAAGACAACCCACATGACAACCCAGCAGGTGCGCTTTACAAACTCGTCGTCAACGGCGAAGAGAAAGACGAGTGTGATCAACCAGATCCACAAGATGAATCAACGCTCACCGTTGTGAAGTTGGTTGAAAACAACTTTGGTGGCACTGCAACCTCGAGTGACTTCAAC
>CAYZIR010000004.1:0-70852 GCA_964478705.1 uncultured Candidatus Saccharibacteria bacterium | reverse complement strand
AAATGTACCCACAGTGCCGTCATCGGTATTGATGCTGCCGATACCGCTCTGTGCAGTGCCACCAATTGTCGTAAACGTTCCCGCAGCATAGAGCACCGTGTCATCGGACGACAGTTTGATGTCGTTGACAGTAGTCTCTCCCATATCTGGATCAAAATCGGTAATTGAATCGTCAGAGAGATCAACCGCAAAAATTCCGTTACGAGCAAGCGCGCCGAAGCCTTGGAATGACCCCCCGACATAGGTACTCTCATCAATAGACGTCGAAATGGTATAGACAGTCCTGTTGAAGTCAGGGTGGAACGCAGTGAGATTCCCTGTACCAACATCAAACGCGGCAAAATTGCTACGCGCTTCTCCTCCAGCTGAAGCAATGTCTCCGCCAGCATAGAGTGTTTCACCATCGACTGAAAGCGCGAGTGTGTAGACGATTACAGAACCTTCCCCATTCTGAAGATTCGGACTGAACGCGGTCACAACACCGTCGTCGGCATCAAATGCAGCGAGCCCACTCCTCACGGTGCCTCCGTTCACCTCGGCAAAGCTTCCACCGATGTGGACGGTGTTGTCATCAACAACTTTGATTGCTTGTGCAGGCCCATCGAGGTTGGGATCGAAGGCGGTGAATACACTATCTGCGACAGTCACACCGAGAGCGTTATTACGTGCAACACCAGCATTTGGCCCTCCGAGAGCTCCACCGATGAATGTTCCGCCAACGTAGAGAATGGACCCGTCCGACGAAATATCGATTGTGGTGACGCCACCAGCAGGTGCAGAAATCTGTGGGTCAAATGCGGTTGCTGTGCCGGTCGCTGAAGTGCTAAACGCCGCAAGTCGTGTGCGATCAAGAGCGCCGTTATTTACGGTATCAAAATCACCTCCCACATAGAGTGTGGCTTCATTGGGAGAGAGAACAATGCTTCGAGCCGTGCCGTCGAGATCAGGGTCAAATACTGTTGCACTACCATCAGTGGTATCAAAGGCTGCAACGTATTCACGCGTTGTGCCCCCATTCACCAAGGTAAATGATCCTCCGGCATAGAGCGTCTCTCCATCATCAGAAAGCGCGAGTGAGGTTACAGAGCTATTGAGATCAGTATCGAAAGCAGTATCAAGCTCACCATCTGCAGTAATATGTGCAAGCCACGGCCATTCTGTTTGGTTTACGTGAGTGAAGTCGCCGCCGATATACCACCCGCCAGCACCATCGGAAATCGATGCGGTAATCGTTCCATCACCAGCGGCGGTAAATACGTGAGCATTTGGTTCGATAGGATCACCAGCGAGATCGAATGCAATACCCTCTCCCGAAAACTCACCGACCCCTTTTGTTATGCTCCCCGCAACGTAGAGCATCGCACCGTCGTTCGAGAGCAACACATCTTTCACACCACCATACGCACCGACATTGAAATCTGTTATTTCGCCCGAGCTCGTGAGATACGACGCAACACCGCCTTTGTATGTCGAAACACCAATCTGGCTGAACGCGCCACCGACATAAATCTCGGATTCGTCGTCAGTAAGGTCGATTGAATACACCGTACCTGTCAAAACCGGTGTCACGTCAAAATCAGTAGCCGAACCATCACTTGTGTTAAATGATGCAAGACGCGCACGATCCACCGTCTCATTGTTAACCTGGCTGAACGTTCCTCCAACGTAGAGCGTACTATCGTCTGATGAAAGCTCTATCGATAAAGCCGTGCCGTTAATATTAGGATTAAATGCTGTCGCAACGCCGTCTACGGTCGAAAAGGCGGCGAGACGACTTCGTGATGTCCCATTGTTGACGTTGCTGAACGTTCCTCCGGCGTAGAGTGTCTCGCTGTCTGATGAGAGCGCGAGGGTATACACCGTTGAGTTTACGTCCGGATTGAAATCGGTGAGCTCATAAGTTGAGCGGTCAATTGCTGCAATACCACCACGACTCTTCTGGTCCATGGTGGTAAACGCTCCCCCAACGAAGAGATTGGTACCGTCGTGTACAACCGTAAACACTTCAGCATTTATATTCGGATTAAAATCAGTCACTGCTCCGGTCGTTGTATCGAACGCGGCCATGTTATTTCGTCCGATATCGTCGGTATCAAAAGATCCTCCGGCATAAACGGTCTGACCGTCTTCCGAAAGTGCAAGAGCATATACCTTTGGTACGCTACTGTCAGGAAAACCAAAATCAGTCTCAAGAAATGCCCCGTCGGACACATCAATGACTTTGAGTGCTGTATTCACCGCTTCTATCTCGTCTGGACTGAATCGATAGCTCCCCCCGAGATACAACCTGTCACCATCAGACGATTCAGCAAGTGCATAAATGGTTTCAGGAGGCCCTACAACACCGGGGTCGAGAGCTGTGACCGAACCGTCGGAAAGCAAGAAGGCAGCAAAGTCGTTCCGTTGCTCTGCCCCATCGTTCACGTGGGTAAAGGCACCGCCCACATACAATACGTCGCCACTCTCTGCAATATCGAGCGCATTAATACTGACTGCTGCTACGTTGTTTGTAATCTCAGGGTCAAAAGCGGTTACCGTCCCTGTTGTGGTGTTAAATGCTGCAAGCCCATTCCGTGTTGTACCATCATTCACATCAGTGAATACCCCGCCGGCGTAAAGCGTGCTTTCGTCAGGTGAGAGCGCAAGCGCAGAAACAGTTGAATTCGCATTAGGATCAAATCCTGGAATCACCGTACCGTCTGACGCGTCAAGCGCAGCAATCTTGCTCCGTACCACGTCTCCATTCACCTGAACAAAGTCTCCGCCTGCGTACAGTGTTTGATTGTCAGAAGAGATTGCAAGCGCAAAAACTGTACCGTTCACCTCTGGATTAAAGTTGGTGTCGAGCTCACCGTCGGCGGTGACGTGCGCAAGATTCGGCCATGCGGTGTTGTTGACGGTCGTGAACGAACCGCCGACATACCATCCACCGCTCCCGTCAGAAACCGACGCGTAGACAGTTGAATCGTCTCCGCCACCGCCCTCTGTTTCAAAAATAGCAAAATCATCGACCGGTAGACCTGTTGTTGTCGACAATGGAACTCCTTCACCAATAAACCGCGATACCGCGGTGAATGTCCCACCGAGATAAATCGTATCGTCATCTGCAACAAACGCTAGCGGATGATCATCAAATACGAGTATATTTTTATCTGGATTCGGCGTCTCAAGGAACGCTGTCGCAGCAAAAAGCGCGCTCGGGATAAGGATGAGAATAGCGATTGACGTGATGAGCGGAAAGCGTTTGAAGAGATTCATGAAGTTTCGTATGACAAATACAGAATACCAAGAGTATACCAAAAACCACCTCTTTGTTCTGGGATAGCCGTGGACAATAGAATTTACAGCGCGTTCACGTACGCCCTCGTCACTGGCCCAAAGAATCCAACCGCAGGAGTGATGCCAACCGCCGCTTGGAATTCTGCAAGTGCAGCTTGGGTGAGCGGGCCAAAAAATGTTGTCGTACCGTTTGCTGCAAGCGCCTGAGCTGCAGGACCTTTGTTTTGTGCAATCAGGAAGAGTTGGAGTTGACGCACGTCTTCACCTACTGCGTTCAAATCGAGATCGCGGGTAAAGACAAAGTCGCCCACCGATGATGAGCCTCCAAGGAGACCTGCAAGAATGCTCTTGAGTTCCTCAATGCGCTGTGTGAGAGACTTGAGAAGAGCATCCATGCTTGAACCTCCCCCACCACTACGGCGATGCGAGCTACCGCTTCCACCGCTTTCTTCCTCCTCTTCGGGTTCAGGTTCCTCATCATCTCCGAAATCCTGAACTGCGGCATCCCAGATAAAAACGTCGACTTCTCCGTTGGTATCATCGTCAACAAGGTTAATCGCGTCCGATTGGAAAACAAGGATACTGCCATCTCCGGAGATTTTTGGGTTTACTGAATACGGTCCCTCATCCTCCGATATATCTTGTCCCTCGGTAATCAATATTTCTGTGTCAGCGTTTCTATCATAGAGGTATATATGCGCGTATGTTTCGTTTTCGTCATACAACCCATAGACGACCAGCGAGCCGTCACTTGATATGTCGCCACCGTTCACAAATGAATTTTCTACACCATGAACACCCGTGAGACACTCGATGAAATCGTCAGTTCGATCATAGACAAAGAGGTCGCCTATGCCGTTTGTACAATCCTCATCAAGATTCGATGCTTCCGAAGCAAAAAGGACATACCGCCCATCATCTGAGATGCCATCACTAAATGAATCGCCATCTCCCTCTTCTCCAAGATCGCCGATACTGACACGCTCTATCGTGTCAGTATCAAGGTCAAAGACAAACGTATCGGTTACATCATTGGTGTCATCATCAACAAGATTGGTTGAATTTGATCGGAAAGTCACGTAACGACCGTCGGAAGAAATGAACGGCTGGAGGGAGGTAGCATCTCCCTCTTCCCCTTCACTGTTCACACTGAGACGTTGTACGGTGTCCGTATCACGATCATAGACGAAAATATCGCTCGCGCCGTTCGTATCATCATCAACAATGTTGGTCGCGGTTGAAGAAAAAGCAACATAGCGACCGTCTCCAGAAAGTGACGGTCGTTGAGAGACATTGTTTCCCTCTTCTCCAAGATCGCCGATACTGACACGCTCTATCGTGTCAGTATCAAGGTCAAAAACGAAGACATCGATTTTGTCATTGGTATCATCAGGGACGAGGTTGTCTGAAGCTGACTGAAATGCCACATAATGGCCGTCCGGAGCAATGGTGGGGTTTTGAGAGTTTTCATTTCCTTCCTCTCCTTCATCACTAACACTTACTATCTCAACAGTATCGAGTGTCCGGTCGTACACGAAGATATCAGCGGCCCCATTGGTATCGTCAGAAACAATCCCGTCGGATCCTGATTCAAATGCAACATACCGGCCGTCTGCAGATATGCTTGGATTTCGGTTAGGGTCGAAGACCTGTTCCCCGATTTCGTTGAGGCTCACACGCTCAAACTCGAATGCGAGCGGTAGTGGCTCATCTTCGGTTGTAAAGTTCCATGTTGTCTCATCGTTGATGCCGGTAAACGGGTTCCCCCCTTCATCTTCGATTGCACCCGCATCCAAAAGAATATAGTAGTCTGTGCCGTATTCGAGCGGGGGAGTAAGGTCAAGATACAGAGCTGTATCAGAGAGAGAAACCTGTTCTTCATCAGAAACATCGAATGTTTGCACCGTGCTGTCATCGCTTGCTTTCTTGAGCGTAAAGAAACCGCTTCCTAAAAAAACGCTTTCGTTGAAGTGGACAGTGTAATCAGTTTTGTTTGCAGATACATTATCCTCATCGTCCTCAGGATCGAAAGAAGTAATAGCAAATGGCGGAATCGTAGTGAAATTCCATGTGGTTTCATCATCAATCCCTGCAAATGAATTCCCATACATATCCTCGATTGCTCCTTCGTCAATAAGGATGTAGTAGTCCGTCTCGCGCTCAAGCCTTGTAGCAAAGGTAAAACTAAGAGCATTCCCATCAATAGAAACCGACGTGGAGGCAATACTCAACGTCTCAGCCGTGCTGTCATCAGAAGCAAGGTGGAGTGTTATATCACCGGTTGATGTCGCAACGTCCTCGTTAAACGAAAGGGTGAACTGCGGACTTAGTACTACCTCCGTAGAATCATCCACCGGATCACGAGAAGTCATCGCGGGCGCAATACTGTCTGGCGCCCTGTAGATCGAGTCTGGTGAGTCATTTAAGGCAACAACCAACAGATGTGATCCATCTGCATCAGAAGTAACAATCCAACCCGTCTCAAGTTCGTTGTTGGGCTCCTCTTCGAACCACGTTGCTCCCCCATCCGCTGAGGTATATGGAGAGCCTGTGTTTCCATTGCCAGGTCCAGCGATTATTGCAGAACCATCGGAGCCCATATCAACCCATACCCAATTAGTGTTTGAGGGGCCTTCTGGCTCACGGAGTGTCCAGTTTGCACCACTGTTACTCGAAGTATAAAGATACCCACTATCACCAGACACAACAAGGGATGAACCATCAGCATCTGATGCTGCTGATCGCCATCCACCATCAACCGCGTTACCAGTTGGTGCACGTTCGGTCCAGTTCGTGCCACCGTTACTTGATGTAAATACCCCATATTCATTCGAAACAACAATCAGATTCGAGCCGTCGGCGTCGGAAGCGAGACCAAGAAAAGAAACCATCGTCGCCGCTACCGGCTCTGTTTCGGTCCAGTTCTCCCCACTATCAGTCGACAGGTATAGATCACCGTTCGAGATATCAGCAACAAGGAGCGTCGAACCGTCGGCGTCGGAAGCGACCGGACGCCACAGTGGTTCCACAGCACCTGGATCGCGCACCGTCCATGTTGCACCACTGTCATCTGATGTATAAATCACCGTACTTCGTACAGCAATTAGGTTCGAGCCGTCGGCGTCGGAAGCAACTCCCTGCCATTGATAATTATTATCTCCTGCCGGCTGTCGCTCAACCCACGTTACCCCAGCATTTGATGAGGTGTAGAGGCGACTGTTGTTGGCGATAGCAATAAGATTTGAACCATCATCGTCAGAATCAATGGCCACCCAGTTGTTGGGAGCAACTTCTACTGGATGTATCTCACTCCATGAGTGTGCCGCTGCAAGTGTCACTGATGGCATCACAGAAACGACGAGAGCAAAAATGGTGAAAAATGAAAATAATTTCTTCATGGAGTGATACCTAGCTGAACGAACAATACATCTATTATACACACAACCACCCTGTTTTCTCTGATAGTCGCGCGTAAAAAAAACGAAATGGTCTAGTCCTCTGCATCTTCAATCGGATCAATCATTGTTGTTTGGATGGTTTGTGCATGGTTCAGCACACTGTTCGCATAGCCCTGCCCTGCGGTCTGCCAGTTTCCTCCTGCGTAGTAGCGTGCTGCTGCTTCATGTTCTGCACTGTACCCACCTGCTCCCGCACCCAAGTCAGCCAAGAACACCGCTGATGCAATGAATGCATGGCGTGGATTCCATGGGTCAGGATATTCGTCAAGGATACCTTCGAGTCGAGCGATGTATCCGTTCCATGTTGAAGGAATAAACTGTGCAGGACCCATCGCACCACCATATCCTCCCCCCCACGGACATGACACACGAGTGGAAAGTGGTTCGCGACCGAGTGTATCCATCAGTGTTTGGAAAATCGGAAGATCGCGGGTCGGGTGGATACCATTTGCGTACACCGTTCCGCTTGTAACGCTTCGAGTCTCGCCCGACTTCAAATCCGAAATCACGCACGAGCCAAGATTGTTACCGATGTCGGTCTCTTGTTTAAGAATTCCAAGGAGAAATGCTGTGCGCACGCCGGTCAGTCTTGACGCTTCGCGCGCATACTCGAGCGCGTCACCGAATTTGATGCCTTCGGTGTCGCGAAGTGCGAAGAGTTGTGCGCTGATGCGTGCCGCTTCTGCGCGTTTCTGTTGGAGAATCTGCTGATACACCGCTTCTTGCCCTTTCGTGACCGTCAAAATACTTTCTTTCTCCGCTTCCTGCTGTTCGATTTTTGATCGCTCGACCTCCTGCACATATTTAAGATCAACTTCCTTCTTCTTTGCGCCTTCAAGTGACTTTTTCTCAACTTCAGTGTCCGCCTTCGTCACTTCGATATCGCGGAACGATTCTTGAAGCGATACAGAGATGGCATCGAACGAATCGAGGTCTTCAAAAAACTCGGAGATATTTTCTTTGGAAAGTGCCACTTCAACCAACGAATAGTCATCAATTTCGTTGGTGGTGCGAATCAGGTTCGCGAGTTGTGCTTTCTGGCGGTCATACTTTTCTGAAAGCGCCACGATGGTGTTGGTGCGTTCATGAATCTCGCCTGAGAGCTGATTGATTTTGATGGTGCTTGCTTGAATCTCAAGCTGTGCCTTTTTGATATCCGCTTCAAGGAGTGCAACATCCCGCTCCAAAGACACGCGCTCCTGACTCTTCTGGTCGGCATACACAGAGAGTTGTGCGATTTCTTTCATCTTCGCTTCAAGTTGCGCTTGAAGTTCACGCTCATGCTCCTCAATCGCCTCCCGCTCATCGCGTGCATCCTGCTCTTCCTTGGAACGTGCTGCATAGGCGTCAGACGGCAGAGCAACGGCAAACGTCGTCACAAACACTACTCCGAGCAGGAGAAGCACGAAAAAACCTCTGACATAAAAATGAACTCTCCCAAACATAGAACCTTAATCGTAGCACATTAAAAGCATCTCTTTGCGTAGCATATGTAACTGTTTCTTTGGTGCCAAGAAATGGTAAGATTGCTCCGGAACAGCACGCATGCGCATGGAGGAGTCGTGACTACACAATTTGCCGGAATCGTTCTACGAGCATCAAGCCGACAAGACACCGCCACATTCTACGAGGCACTCGGATTCACTTTAAACGAACACCAACATGGTGGACCGCTTCACTTCGAAGTACATCCCATGTCTTCCGACATTGTGGTCGAAATCTACACCGCTTCACCAACGTTCAGGCGTGATGCGTTGATGGTTGAAGTGTCTTCAATCGAGGAGACGCTCCGAAACATCGAGTCCTATGGAGATTGGCGGAAAGACGTAGTGCAACGTGGAGATATGAAGTTCGTCTATGTCGCTGACCCCGACGGACGTCCTGTCATGTTACTCGAAAAGAAATAACGCAAGCCCTCATATACACGGTCTTATTCGCGCGAATAAGACCGTGTGTTTTGTATGAAATGAAAACACTCCCATCTCTGGGAGTGTTCCGCGTTGTTCTGCGTTCTGTCCGCGTTTGTTATTCTTTCGTCTCTTCGGGAGTAGCCTCCGCGCCCCCTTCTTCCTGCTTGCCCTTCTTCTCAACTTCAATCGATTCCATGTCGATTGCTGCGACTGGCTCTTCAACTTCCTCTTTCGGCTGTGCGACCGATGCAATGGTATCGTCCGGTGCATTCAAGATTTCAACACCTTCTGGTACACGCAAGTCTTTGATAGCGATATGATCGGCGAATGTTGCAAGAACTGAAATATCAACATCAATGCCGTGTGGGAGATTTTTTGGCATCGCTTCGATTTCAACTTCGTGAAGCACTTTCATAAGCGTACCACCAAGTGACTTGACTGCTGGCGCTTCGCCGATGAATTCAAGAGGAACGTGTGTGCGAACTTTCTTACCCTTCTCGATAACATAAAAGTCAACGTGCACGACTGCACCGGACACTGGGTTGTGATCAATATCGTGAATCATCACGTCTTTTGACTCGCCAACGCCCTCAAGTGTAACGACGGTTGATTCACCAGCTTCTTTGAGCACCTTACCGAACTCTTTTGCATCAACAGCAATCGGCGTTGCCTCTTCTTTCGGACCGTAAAAAACAGCCGGGATTTTCCCTGCCTTGCGGAGCGCATCAAGCGATGCCTTGGCGTCTCGTTGTTCGATAGTGAGATTTGTCATAGAAAAAGCTCAAGTGATTGAGCGATAGCGCCATAATGGCACAAAGTCGCCCTAGAATCAAGCCATTTTGAGGTTCTCTTAGTTTCCTATGCTTTCCCCGCAAAGAGCTTGATGCGTGCGATGGTTGTCGCGCGAACCGCTTGATTCGCCTGCTTCATATATTTGTATGGCGCCATCTCGTCTGGGTTTTCGGTAAGTCCCTGCATCAATCCTTGGCGATACGCTCGGCGAAGCTCTGTTGAGACGTGAACAATGCCGATACCCGCTTTGATAGCATTCACAAAGTCATCATCTGTTGTACCCGAGCCGCCATGAAGCACCAGCGGCACACCGGTTGCATCCGCGATCTCTTTAACACGAGTAACCGAGAGACGTGGGTTTGCAGCATTCTTAAGCATTCCATGAATATTTCCAACCGCAGGCGCAAACATATCAATGCCGGTTTCAGTGACAAACTTCACGGCGTCAGGAATTGAGGTCATCATGTCTTCCGTAATCGCAGCGCCTTCAGGAATGGCGTCGAGGAGTTGCGACCCCGCGCCAATGAATCCGAGTTCTGCTTCGACAATCACATTTCGACCAGAGGCACGTGCATACGCGACACATTCTTTGGTTTGCGTAAGGTTCTCATCGAATGAAAGTTTTGCGCCATCAAAAATCACTGCATCAAACCCAGCGTCAATCGCTTCTTTCACGCGCTCAACCGAGTAGGTGTGATCGGCATTTAGGTAAATCGGTACGGAACTTGTTTTGTTGATTTCCGCAATGAGTGATACGAGTGTTTTGATACCAATTGCATCGCGCTCCCCCTCCGATGCGCCGATGATGACCGGCTCACCCGCTTCTTGTGCAGCCGAGACAATTGCGTTCAACATGTCCACATTCGCAACGTTAAAGTGTCCGACCGCAACGCCACGCGATCGTGCTTCCACGACTGATTCCATGAGTGTTTTCATATTTGTAGTGTAACACCTCGATTTCATTGACTTGTGTGGATTACAATGATTAAATCCATGCGGACAACGGACAAGGAGAACGACCATGTGCCTACTATGTCATGGCGCCGTTCAACACGGCGAGAAATCCTTCAATGTGGGGGATCGGGTTCGTTTCAGGGATAGTGCCCCGAATAATCTATGGAGTCACTATCCCGGCACACTTGTTGTCCATAGAGTAACGGACAACCCACCCGACCAAGTCGAGAAGCAGGGGTTGCAGTCTCTCACTCTCGTGGACGAAAATGGCAGGCGTGTCGAGATCAAGGGAGTCTTCCATTTTTCTTCTGACCTCTTTGCTTTGGTCTTCTAGAGCCACTCGTTCCCTCTTCAGTACGAGACCCTTCGGGGTCTCGCTTTGCGTCTGGTAGAATGAACATCATGAAAACACCGACCTTTATCGCTATCGGCGATACCGTGACAGACGATTTCATTACGCTTCAAGACGCACACGTGAACTGTAGGATTGATACTGAGGCCTGTGAGATTTCCATGCGTTTTGGCGATAAGGTACCCTACAAATCTCTTGAGACAGTGTTTGCGGTTGGAAATGCTGCAAATGCTGCGGTTGCTGCAAAGCGTTTAGGACTTGAGAGTTATTTGGTCTCAAATATCGGGGACGACTATCTCGGTGAAAAAATGCTCGAACACCTTTCTGCAGAAAATGTTCACACGTCACTAATTCGCGTACACGAAGACAAACTCAGCAACCACCACTTTGTACTCCTCTACGAAGGCGAACGAACTATTCTCATCAATCACCAGGCATACGATTACAAGCTCCCGACATTCGACGCTCCCGATTGGATATATCTTTCATCACTAGGAGATCACACCGAGCCCTTCCACGAACTGATTGCAGACTACCTCGAAGCAAATCCGAGCGTGAAGCTCGCCTTTCAGCCAGGAACATTTCAGATAAAACTCGGCAAGGAGAAGCTCGCGCGCATTTATGCGCGCGCAGAAATCTTTTTCTGCAACAAAGACGAGGCGAAGCACATTCTTGGTAGCGAGTCGCACGATGTACAAGAACTTGCAAAAGGCCTCTCAGAACTTGGTCCCAAAATTGTCTGTCTCACCGATGGACCAAACGGCGCATATATGTATGAACGAGAAAATGGCACACTTTTGAAAACACCGATGTACCCAGACCCTGCAAAACCGCTTGACCGGACTGGCGCCGGCGACGCATTTGCCTCAACAGTTGTTGTTGCACTAGCGCTTGGCGAATCCCTTGAAACCGCCCTTTCCTGGGGACCGGTGAACTCAATGTCGGTAGTGCAAGGAATCGGTGCACAAAAAGGTCTTCTCTCGCACGAAAAACTTGAAACATATCTCAAAGATGCTCCTACCGATTACAAGGTGGACATCGTCTCATAGAGAGTATACTTAGAGCTAGATTTGAACCCTTTTCCATAAGGAGTCATCGATGCGAACGCTTTTGAGCGCAGTCATCGTTTGCGTGTTCTTTACCAACTCTTTGAGCGCACATACGCCGACGGAGCGACAGAAGGATTTGTCGGCCGAACTCGCAAAGCATTTCGATCCGGTCTGGGTGACGAATGTCTTCAACCACCAAGACATGTGCGCAGGCCGAGAAGTCGCCCAGCCGGTCTTGCGGACATGGGGAGAACTCTCTGCGAACGTGATGAGCGATGTCTCTGTCGCGCGTGGAGAAATGTTCTTTCGCTACAACGAGAGCACTATCCGCGCATCAGCGAAGCGCTCCAGTGATGATCCGCTTCTCCCCTTCATCATCCTTGGGATTCTGCGGATTGAGTCGGATTTCGGAGAGAATCGGGCGGGAGTACCCGTCATCCGGACTCTTTTCGAGAGGTATCAGAAGGTCGTCGACGGCAAGTCCGGCAACGCACGGAGGGCGAAGATCTTCAACGAAGAGATTATGCCGTTCATGCAGATGGCGCATACGAGCGGGTGGGATGTGTGCAACGTGCTCGGCACGCGTGCTGCAGCATTCGGCTATCCCCATTTCATTCCCGCGTCGCTCCGACTTGCAGTTGATGGCGACGGAGATGGCAAGGTTGACCTCATGTGGAATCTCGCGGACGCAACCGCGAGCATCGCACACTACCTTGATGCAACAGGTTGGGCAAAGAATCCCCGCCGAGCAGTATTCAGATACAATCCTGACCCAAAGTATGTCGCGATTGTGTTCGCGTATGCCGAGAAGCTCAAGAAGAAGTTGGAGTAAGACCCTGCAGTTGCAGGGTCTTTTTGTTTTTTATTTTCACCTCAACTATTTTTCATCATCATCAAAGAACTCGTAATACGTCACTATACCGACAGGGAATAACCCGATCCATAGAATAAATTCTTCGAGGGGAAATTTGTATTGGAGAATATGCACCCACCCAAGAAAGTTGGTTCCTGGAAATACCCACCACCCGAGTTCAATGCCAACAAGCTCAAAGAAAAGGAGGACGAGAAAAAAATATAGACCCACTATCGCAAACTTTTTGAAAAAGTTTGGGTGCTTATACAAGAAGCAGGCGGTTGGGACAATGCCCAGGAAACCGATATACACATAGGCGTAGGGAATGCTGAGGGAAGACGGTGACAAAAGGAAAACAGTGAAAAAAAGGGCCAGACACGAAAGGAGAATAACGACGAGAGTGTGAAGTCTTGGGTAGAAGAGACGACGTCTTTCCCTATCTAGAAAATGCTGATAGAACAGCACGACAAACATCATTGTCGTGAAGGAAATGAAAAAATCTTCCAATGGCACCGTCCCTAACAAACGAAATGGGAAGATTGTCTGTGGAACAAGCCAACTCCCATCAAGAACTCCGATGTGATCCACGATGAGCGTAAATGGCACAAAAAAGAGGCTTGTGAATAGTAGCGCCTTCTTGAATCCGTAGGAACGCCGAACGCCTAGATATACCGCTGGGACTCCAAAAAACAGAAGTGTTCCCAGCAACAAATTGAGATTGAATTTTAAAGATAAAAAGACGGCAAGAGCTGGCAGAAGAAAGAGGAGAAGTATATCAATTGTACCCATGTACTTTTTCATATCAGAATATTATCCGATCAATTTTTTGCTTGCCTCAACAATCGACTCCGCATCCATTTTGTAGTGCTTATAGAAGGCAATTTTAAAATTCATAACTCGTGTGTGTGAGGAATATTATATTCCAGAATAAGTACACGTTCGTTCTCCTGTTGGTCCATAGATCACTGCGCGAAAAAAATCGTCAAAACGAGGAGGTATTCTGTCTAAGTCAGAACAATCAAAATGATAATAACCTCCGGGCACCACCTCCCAAGCACCTCCCTCCATTCTCCAAGCAATCCAGTCTGAATGAATTACTCCGTAGTCATCATTTCCAGGATATCCTTTAGTATCAATCCACTTGCCTTTTGCCGCTGTAGTTGACGCATTTATTTCTTCAATAGTTACAATATTGTCAACTGTTGGGTTTTCGATCTTTAGCCATGCTTTGACGTTTGTAAAAACCAAGTTTTTTAGTTCTTGTGTTTCCTCTTGCGAAATTTGCGAAGAAGGATTTACGCCGTCTTCATGCTTTCTTATAGACCAGGCATATATTCCCCAGACTCCGGCGACAATCACACCAACGAGAAGAAATTTAAAAAGTTTCATATATTATTGTCGATTGATTACCTTCCTTACCGCTGCAGCAATCGAGTCCGCATCCATTTTGTAATGCTTGATAAGCTCCGCAGGTGTTCCTGATTGACCAAACTGATCGTGAACCCCGATAAACGCCATCGGAACGGGATGATGCGCTGAAAGAACCTCTGCAACAGCACTTCCCACTCCACCTGCGACTTGATGTTCTTCGATTGTCACGACACGACCACACTGCTTCGCAACGGCAAGAATCGTTTCTTGATCAAGCGGCTTCACAGTGTGAAGATTCACGACAACACTTCCAATCCCTTCTTCGTCGAGCACTTTGGCGGCTTTGAGCGCTTCATGGAGTAATGCGCCGGTTGCGATCAAGGCGACTTTTGGTTCTGCGGATTCCCACACACGATATGCTTTGCCGATTTCAAAGGGTGTTTCTTTTGTTGTCATTACCGGTGTGTTCGAACGGCCGAGACGAATATAGACTGGCGTATTGGTTTTTGCGGCCGCAAGAGTTGCTTTGTGGGCTTCCACACTGTCCGCAGGGACAATCACCACCATTCGTGGAAGCATACGCATCAATCCGATATCCTCAAGCGCCTGGTGCGTCGCGCCGTCGGGGCCAACGGAAATACCTGCGTGACATCCGACGATTTTCACCGGCACATTGTTAATCGCGATCGTTGTTCTGATCTGTTCGTTGTTTCGTCCCGGAGAGAACGTTGAGTAACTTGTGATGAATGGAATTTTGCCGTAGTTCGCGAGCCCTGATGCAACGGTTGCGAGGTTTTGTTCTGCGACACCAATTTCGATGTATCGGTCAGGAAATTCTTTTTGAAACCATTCGACGCGGGTTGATTCGGTGAGGTCAGCGCAGAGCGCAACAACACGCGAATCCGCTTTTCCTGCCTCCACGAGCCCTGTACCAAAGCCGTCACGGGTCGGTTTTTGTTCGACATCCTTGTCGAAGAGCTTCGGATTTAGTTGTGCGTTTTTGTTAATCATTATGGCTTGCTTCTATCGTACCCTTGAGTGTTCGCAACTCTTTAAGGAATTTACCTTCTTCCTCTTTGGTCGGTGGTTTACCGTGCCAGTGGTAGTCATATTCAATCTCTTTAATTCCCTTTCCCGCGATTGTGTGTGCGATGATCACCGTTGGCTTCTCAACAATCGCTTTTGCTTCCTCGACCGCATCGATGAATGCGCGGATGTTGTGACCATCTACTTCAATCACGTGCCAATTGAATGCGCACCATTTGTCGGCCAGGGGTTCAAGTGGCATCACATTTTCCGTCATACCGTCAATTTGAATATTGTTGCGGTCAATCACCGCGGTCAGGTTTGAGAGTTTGTTATTGCCCGCAAACATCGCGCCTTCCCACGTGTTCCCCGCTTGAAGCTCGCCGTCAGACATTGCGCAGTAAACGCGAAATTTCTTTCCGTCCATCCGAGCGCCATAGGCATACCCCGCTGCCTGCGAGAGACCGGACCCAAGAGGACCCGACGTTGTTTCAAGACCGGGTAATCGTTCTCGCTCGGGATGTCCTTGGAGGCGACTACCGAACTTTCGGAGTGTTTTCAATTCTTCGAGCGGAAAGTACCCCGCGTGCGCCATTGTGGCGTAGCGGATAGGAACAATGTGACCATTTGAGAGAATCAAACGATCGCGTTCTTCCCATGCCGGATTCTTCGGATCGTGCTTCAGGATATGAAAATAAAACGCGGTGAAGATATCCGCCATGTCCAAGGGGCCTGCGGTGTGCCCGCTCCCTGCGTCCTCAAGCATATCAATCAAGGAGATGCGAATGTCGTTCGCTTTGAGCTCGAGCGCTTTGAGCTGTTCGTCACTAAGATTCATTCAATTATTGTAGCACCTCACAGGTTGCTGAAAGCCTGAATTGCCTCGGTTACATCTGGGGCGTCGAAGATCGCCGAGCCTGCAACAAGTTTTGTCGCCCCAGCATCAACAAGCGCCTCCGCCGTGTCTTCATTCACACCGATATCAACAGCGATAGGAATCTCCGGATATTTTGCGCGAATGCCACCAATTTTTTGGTATACGGACTCATCGAGCTCGACTCCGGAGTGACCAATAGTGTCATTACCCATGACTTGTATGAAGTCCGGCATTTCGCCAGTAGACTCAATGACATCGAAAAGTTTCTGATTTGGTGTTGAGGGTTTTAGTGCCCACCCCACCTCTACCCCGCGTGTTCTGGCTTTCTGCAGAATTAGAGAATACTCATTGGTGCTTTCGATATGTACAATCACCGCGTCAACACCGATGTCGATCCACTGGTCAAGCACATCTTCTGGATTCGCAATCAACATGTCGACCTCATAGGAAAGGTCTTCCCAGAACGGCAACCCCTCATCCTGCGAGAGAAGACGCGCCAAATGACCTTCATTTGTATACGGCCATGTCTGTGTCGGAGCATATGAACCGTTCGCGATATCTATCTGCATTCGCGGCACAAGACCTTTCACTCTCGTAGCCTTTGCTTCAAGATCTTCAAACGAATCAGGAAGTATCGCGGGAACAATTTCGATAGTCATAAGTCTAGAGTCTTTAGTCACAAGAAAGGTGACCTTTAATAATCATTGCGGTAAGCATTTTTGAAACTTCAACACAAAGTCCATCGATAGCCTGATAGGCACTTGATTTACCGAAACCAAATGAACGGGAGAGAGCGATCTGTGTTTCGAGTTCAGCAAGTGAACCAAGAGCGGTTCGGAGAAAATTTTTAAAATCTTTGATAGTGCCTCGCTTACTACCTTCTGCAATATTTGAAGGAATTGATACTGCTGCTCGACGCATTTGTGACGTAATGCCATATTGTTCTGCTGTAGGAAATGTTTCAGTCAAACGATACACCTGTTGTGCAAGCTCCATTGATTTTTCCCAGACAATAAGGTTTTGGTATCCTCCGTTCATTTCTGATGACTAATGACTTATCACTAATGACTATCGAGTTTTTTGATACGGCGAATATGACGCTCGTCACCCGAAAATTCAGTCGCGAGCCAGAGCGTGACGATATCTTTTGCCTCTTCGAAGTCGATAAACCGGGCTCCTAGCGAAAGCGTATTTGCGTCATTGTGTTCACGGGAAAGCCGGACGATGTCCTCATCCCCTCCATAAAAAACCGCTGCCCGAACCCCATTGATGCGATTCGCGACCATTGCTTCTCCTTGACCAGAAGCGCCCATCACGATTGCGCGTTCAACTTCGTCGTTTGCAACCGCACGAACAGCAGGAACAATAAAATCAGGGTAGTCATCGAGCTCACTGTAGCTCTCTGCGCCATAATCAAAAACACTGTGGCCTTCCGCTTCGAGGAATTTCTTCAAGTCTTCCTTCAGAGCGAACCCTGCGTGATCTGCAGCGAGTGCGATTTTCATAGTTACTTTAATTTCAGTAATTCGTGATGGGTGTCGACGCAGGCACCCACAACTTCCATACTAGCAAGACATTGTGGGTCAACTAATGGGAAAAAACCAGAAGGTGCACACTCCTGTGTTGGTCTCAGGATTTCACGTGCATGACACTCTTCCAAAAAATAATTGGCCTTTTCTGAAGTAAGATACTCGTATGTCTGATCATACATAGTAAGCGCTATTCTTGGAAGGAACAGAAGAAAAAGGAGGACACCGAAAATCCAAGGGCATGCTCTGATATACGTCTTTTCGGGATATTTTTGAGAAATCGAAAAATATGTACCGAGTAGCACTCCGCCAACCACACCGTATTGCACAAGAGTTACAACAACTACGGATAATGCACCCTGAGAAGTCTCTAACGGAATCAGAGAGAAAACATTCGCGACTACTGCAACCCATCCATCGCCACCGAGCAGTAAAGAAGCTGGAAGGAAAGATACAATCGATACACCGAGGAGTAGCCCGTGTACAACACCTCTCACGTAGAGCATCGGCACTGTTCTTTTTGGTTCCGTTCCATACCGCACGTTTATTTCCTTTGAGAAGCGAGAGAATACAAAATAGTAGACAATTGCCCACAAAAAAGACACGAGTGGAAGAAATATCCCTTCCGAAGAATACCAACTTAAGGAAAACCCGCTCAGTATTGCTGATGGGTTCAGAGACGCCTCTCGTGCCACCCATGTAATAGGAGCGAGTATATTCCCAACAGCCATAACAAAACCGAGTGGTAAAAGAAATAGCCAGAAAGAGTCGCTCAGCTTTTCTTTGCCGGCGCCTATATTTCTCACAGATCTCCACGCTAAGACACCGAAGAGAACAGCGAGAAAAGCGAAAAGAATGATAGAAACAAACAAATATTCATCCTGATCATAATTGGCTAGAAATAGTATGGTGTGGGAAGGGATGATAACAACCACTCTTGATATCAATAGGCCAAACGCCGAACCCAATAGAGAACCTCCGACCACTCCGAGACCAACATAGAGAATACTTACACCCTCAAGGAACCGCTGCGCTAAGCTCTTTTGAAATTCCATACTATGAGAAATTAAATATTCTGCGCGAGCTTGCGGACATGATCGACAAGTGTCGCGGTATACCCCATCTCGTTGTCGTACCACGCAAGCACCTTCACAAGGTTGCCATCAACAACGCGCGTCATCGACGTATCAACAATCGATCCATAGAGTTCTCCAACGATGTCAGACGACACCAACGGCTCCTCGGTGACTTTGAGAATTCCCTGCCAGCGAGAGTCTTTTGCTGCGCGACGGAGTATGTCGTTCACTTCATCCGCTGTGGTATTTCGTTTTGCAATAAAGGTAACGTCCGCAATCGAGCCCACAATCACCGGCACGCGCAAAGAAATTCCGTCGAACTTTCCTTCAAGATCCGTAATCGCTTTCGTTACTGCAATCGCAGCACCGGTTGATGTGGGAACAATGTTCGCTGCCGCTGCGCGTCCTTCGCGCCAGTCTTTCTTCGGACCGTCCTGCAAACTTTGTGATTGCGTGTATCCGTGTGTGGTATTTAAGAGTGCTTTTTCGATACCGATTGCTTCATGGAGTACTTGAATCACCGGAGAAGCCGCGTTCGTGGTGCACGATGCGTTTGACGTGATGTCGCACGTCTTCAGCTTCTCTTCATTCACACCCATCAAAACCGTCGCGCTTTCAATTCCTTCTGCCTCGCCTTTCATAGGAGCGGTGATAACGACTTTCTTTGCACCCGCATCAATATGCTTCTTTGCGTCAGCAACATCGGTGAAGAAACCGGAAGATTCAACAACAACATCAACATCCAATTTCTTCCATGGGAGCGCGCTTGGGTCTTTTTCCTGGAAGACTGCGATATCTTTGCCGTTCACGGTGAGCTTCCCATCCCCAGCTTCAACATCCAAATCGCTCTTGCCATATGCGCTGTCGTATTTCAAAAGGTATGCAAGATTGTGCAGGTCGCCGAGGTCATTCACCGCGACGATGTCGAGTTCAGGATATTTAAGTGCGAGTTTGAAGAATGCGCGACCGATGCGTCCAAAACCATTGATAGCGATGCGGGACATGAGAATAGAAAATTAGGGTGTAGGGTTGAACACTAGGGTAATGCAGAAATTATACCATGTGAAAACCGCCGACCCGTGAAGGGTCGGCGGTGATATGCGTGGCTAGTCGTAATCGAAACGGCTGATGAAAACCGAATCCGTGCCAAAGGCGCGAATGTTCGGCTCGTACTTCACCTTGCCGGTGACGTCGAGCCGCCGCAGGTGAATCGAGAAATACGAGGACTCCTGGGGATAATCGAGTGTCACTCCGACGGCGAATAACCGTGTTTGACCATCGGCGACACAAAAGTGCCACGGCGTGTCACATGCTGAGGGCGGAGTCGCGTCGAAAGTAGACGACGCTGACACGAGAAACCGATAGGGATTGACGGGATCTTGATTCCTCATGATGAGGAAATCCTCCTCCCGGCGCATCCTTCTCGGGATGTACCGCCGTCCTCCCTCGGCCTCCGCCGTGAAGATGATGCTGAAGTTGCCCTGTGCTTCGTTTCCGTTCACGGGCGACTCGGCATCGTCACTGACGAAACTGACGACGAGCCGTGGCTCCTTGATGGAGCACTTCTGCACCTCGTCAGCCATGGCGATCGAAACAGCGAAGGTGAGGCCGAGGAGGATGAGCAAGATGCGTAGACTCCGGTTCTTCATGACTGCTCCTTCCAAAAGATTTCAAAAGACAGCGTCAATCGCTGTCTTGAACGTCCGCTGTTCACAATATCATAAAATACAACTTTGTCAATCACTTTCCAATTCGCACGAATAGGAAAGTGACAATAGATTGTATAAAAAGAGCTCCGCTGTGCGCGGAGCTCAAACGGATCAGCCTTGGCCACCCGTGTACTGCTGGATCACTTGCCGAGCAATCTGCACAAGATCCTCCTCGCGGATGAATCCCCGTGCAAGCTGTTCGGAGTGGAACCCGGCACGTACCGCAGCTTCCAAGACTTGGATGTCGGTCCACCACCGTTCCTCTACCTGCTTGAGCTCCGCAACGATTCGCTTGGCGTAGCCAAGATACTCGTCGGGATTCATGAAGGCGAGAAGTGGTTCATCTTCCTCGAGAGCGAAGTCGTCATACAGACAGTGGCAGAAGTCGAGACCGTTCAGGGTCTCGAGCACCACCCGTCCGATAAATCCTTCCTGCTCAAGAAATGCGACGACCGACGCGTGAGGGTTGTTGTCGCTCCGAGAAGCGACCGGCTTGAGCCACGACATGGCGACCTCCTTGGGTTTAGGGGTTAATAGTGCCCGTTCCCGAGATCTCATGACGAACGCCCTCTACAAAGCTACGTGAATAATATCAGGAAATATCTATTTTGTCAATTCTTCTCGAATCAAGTCGCCCAAGACCTTTGGATTCGCAGAGCCTTTTGAGATCTTCATTCCCTGCCCTACCAAAAACTGGAGGAGGTTTTCTTTACCACCCTTGATGTCAGCAACAACTTTCGGGTTTTCATTGATGATTTGTTTTACGATTGCTCGAATTGCTTCGATATCATTTTCTTGGATTACGCCCAAACGCTTTGCGATTTCTTCTGGCTCTCCGCCTTCTGTGACCAAAACCGCGAGCACATCTTTTGCACCACGTGAGGAAAGTGTTCCATCTGCTGTCATACGGATCAGCTTCGCAAAGATTTCTGGAGCTATTTTATTTGTTGAAAAATCGGACAAAAGCCCAACCAAGTCGGCAGCGATGTAATTGCCGGCTGATTTGATGAGAGCTTCATCTTTGAGCTCTTGTGACACCGCGTCAAAGTATGTTCCGACTGAAAAGTCAGAGACAAAAAGCTCGACTTGATCTTTGTTCAAACCAAGAGCAGAAAGTCGTTCACGCTTTTGTGCAGGAAGTTCGGGAAGCGTATCGCGCAAACGTTCGACGCTCCATTCAGGAATGTCAGAAATCTTCATCTTTGGCAGGTCAGGATCTGGGAAGTAGCGGTAATCGTGCGAGGATTCCTTTTTTCGTTGCGAAAATGTTTCACCTTTTGCGTCATCCCATCCGCGTGTTTCTTGAACGATTTCCTCACCCGCTTCAAGCGCTGCGGTCTGGCGAACAATTTCGTATTCAATTGCCTTCTCCGCAGCGCGGAATGAGTTGATGTTCTTAATTTCGGTTTTTGTTCCGAGTGTTCCGTCTTTTGATACTGAAATGTTTACTTCGACGCGCAAGTGTCCTTTTTCCATATCTGCGTCCGATACACCGAGTGTACGGAGAAGAAGCTGAAGTTCTCGGCCGAAGTCGCCTGCGGTTTTTGCATCATGAATCACCGGTTCGGTTACCAATTCCATCAACGGCACTCCCGCGCGGTTAAAATCAATCAGCGAGTGATTACCCTCGTGTTGTGAACGGGCGGTATCTTCCTCAAGATGGATACGTGTTATCGCAACCTCATTTCCATTCGCGAGAAGCGAGCCACCTTTCACCAATGGATATGCGTATTGGCTGATTTGGTAGCCTTTCGGAATATCGGGATAGAAATAGTTCTTGCGGTCGAATTCAGAGTAGTCTGCGAGCGTCCCACCGACCGCAACACCGACACGAAGTACGTGTTCAACCGCTTTTCGGTTGATGGTTGGCAACGTTCCCGGATGCGCCATGCACACCGGACAGATATTCACGTTCGGTTCCTTTTCGTCTGGGTCGTTCTTCGAATCGCAGAACATCTTCGTCTGCGTCTTCAGTTCGACGTGTATTTCAAGGCCGATTGTTGGCTTGTACTCACTCATGATTCTGTCATTATGCCACAGAAAGAAATTCGTAGATAAGAAAAAGGCCGGGATGGTTACCGGCCAGGTGGGCGTTCTCCGTTGCTTTAGCCTTGGATGAAGTCGATCTCTTTTCTGTCGTAGACAGCACCAAAGTAAGAACAAGGAACTTTGGTGGTTTCCTCTTGGAAAAGAATTCGATCTTCCGCACCCTGATTCTCTCCACTATACGCCGAAGCGACAATGAAGATACTCGGGAATCAAGTTGGCACTGGGAAGTCGTCAGGCTCCTTGCGCCCGGCGTTTTGTAACTTCCCTTGTGTACGGTAAGTACAACAAACGCACCATTCCCTCAACCCTCGTAGTGGATAGGCCTTACCGCCTTAGCAACCACCTGAGTTTGGGCTCATCCGCCTCTTTCAAGACGGGATCGCTTTTGCTTTCTCGCCGAAGAACACCCATCGAAAATAGTAAATGCTCTCCCTTAAAAAGACAACAGTGAGAAAATTCTAAACACTTTTTAGTCGTCCGGTCAAAAAATCGCTCAACGACTTTATAGATGCGTCATCATAAACGGAGACCGCAATCATATCCGCAGGGTCAATCGCACATTTCTCTGACAATTCTTTCATCCTTTCTTGGACTTCCGCTGGTGTGGTGACATCCGATTTTGTGCAAATAACAATCTCTGGTTTTTCGGCAAGCACGTTGCTGTATGCCGTAAGCTCTTCCCGAACTGTCTCGTACGCTTTTACCATGTCGAGTTCTTCGAACGACACGCAGTGTGCAATCGTTTTTGTGCGTGTCACATGACGAAGAAATGTATGCCCGAGACCCTTTCCGTCCGCTGCACCTTCGATCAGCCCAGGGATGTCAGCAAGAACATACCCATACAGAACACCAAGCATCGGGTTTAAGGTTGTGAATGCATAGTTCGCAACTTTCGCATGCGCCCCTGTAAGCGCATTCAAGAGGCTCGACTTCCCCGCGTTTGGAAGACCGACAAGTCCCACATCAACGACGAGTTTTAATTCAAAACGGAAATTACCTGACTCACCTTCCTTTCCGAGCGTGAATTGTGTTGGGCTCGTATTCTTTGAACCTTTGAAATGCACATTGCCCCGCCCTGGAACACCTCCCGCAAGAAGCATTGCTGTTTGACCTTCTTCGAGTAACTCAAAATCTTCACCGGTGTCATCGTTCGTGATAACGGTTCCAATAGGAACTTCAAATACAAAATCGTCACCGTTTTTCCCTTCTTTGGTTTTGCTACCGCCCGAACCACCGTCTTCGGCTTTATAGCTTGGGTGATGGACATATGCTGAGAGTGCGGTCAACTCGCGTACCGCTTTCGCAACAACGTTGCCACCGCGACCACCGTCGCCACCAGCAGGGCCAGAGAGATCTTTGCCTTTCACGTGAAGCCAGCGAACGACGCCGTCGCCACCCTTACCAGCAGATGCATGGAGTTTTAGTTCATCAACGAATGAGGTCATAGTCGTATAGCATGTAGCTTATAGCATTGAGCGCGAAGAAGCGAATGAAGAAAAAGAAAACGCCGCGCAGATTTCGCGCGGGCGTAAAATTTGAGGAGTTGGACAGCTCCTCTAGACTTGGAAGAAATCCTTGGCCCGGTGGCTCAGGATCCTGACAACGCGCATACTCAACTACTCAACAACAGACCGATTCCCGTCGGGAACCGACGGGGTTAGTTTCGGCCACAAACCCAGGAGCATCGCCATGCGAAGCTGGGGGCGTGAGTATGTGTCAGAGACGTTGGTCGTAGGTGCGACACCTACACCGAAGCGAGGTTGCCAATCCTCAAGCGCCGTCCTCTCTGTTGTCCAGAAGAACTGTCCGGGGAAACTATACCATCACTACGCTTCGAGTGCCAGTCTCGCGAGCGCGAGCGCGCCTTCTTTCGACTGTGCAACAGCCATGAAGCGCCCTTTATGACAAAAAATCGAATCTGGGACACCAGTGACACGTGCAAGCTCCTCATTACCTAAACCACCCCATGCTTCTGGAAAAGGTTTTCTCTGAGTAAAGAAATTCTCTTTGCTCACAGGTATCGCAACGACCTGCCAATTAGCATTTTCGTGCTGACGAATGAAGAATAGAGGCTCAGGATATTCAATGAGAACAAACGTTGTGGGTACACGGTCAACAGTCGGAGTTGCTTCAACGAGAATAATTCGCTTATCAGAAGCAGTTTCATAGGATGATCTAACAATACTTTCCGCTTCATCTTCTGCCTTTGCGTGAATGATTTTTCGTTTAAGAAGATGTTGAGCGAACGCAACAGCTTCAAAAAACGATTCATCTTGATCTTTGGATTCCCCACGCGCTGGTTCAAAGGCAAAAAGAACATACTGAAGAAGCAATGGCTGAACCCCCGATGGGTGAGTTGATTGATACAACACTACCCCATTGTCGAAGGCATCAATAGGTTCCACGAGATCTCGTTCAATCTGGTCAGCTATTTTTGATGAACCGGCAATCTCTATACCGAATTTCTTCCAAATCAAACCAAACGCTGCATATGGAATACCGTTGTCACGTGAACCTGCACCTCCTTTTTGATGATGATCGAATTTATTCTTGTCAGCATCATACACATAGCCTGTATCAAGGACGTAGTCACCCGAGTCAATAATTTCTTGGTCACGGCTACGAATGACTTCAATATTTTCTTTTCCAAGAAGAAGTGTGAGCGCCGCGACACCGAATACATCATCGGCGTGGAATCCATCGCTATGGGTGACAATCCGTTTTTTGCTCATTCTTTTAGTCTTTATCTGCAATGAGTCGGTGCGCGAAGAAGTTGACCGCAGAGACGATCAACGCACCGAAGAATGCTGGGCCGAATCCTGAAACGCTAAACCCACTGATGAATGTTGATGCAAACCAAAAGAGGAGCGCATTGATGACCAACGTGAAGAGTCCGAGTGTCAAAATGGTGATTGGAAGAGTCAAAATCAAAAGAATTGGTTTGATGATAACGTTGAGGAGTCCGAGTACCAATGCAACGATGAGCGCGGTGGTAAACGAGGCGACCATAACGCCTGGTACGAAATATGCGACCGCAAGAATCGCAAGGGCGTTCACGAGAAGTCGAAAGATGAGTTTCATATAAAATTATTAGGGCTGAACAATACCTTTATTGTAGCGCATCTTCTGCCGACGACGGTAGAAGAATAAAACAAGGAGGCCGAGTGCAATAAACAAGACAAGTGTCTGACCTTGTTCTATAAAATCCGCATAGTGGACATATACGGCACCGAGTTGCCATCCGATAAAGCCAGACCACATCGCTCGGATAATCGTTCCAAAAAAGGTTGAAATAAGGAATGAAAGTGGATTCCATCGAACGATACCAGCAAAAACGTTTAAAAGAATGCTCGGGGTCAACGGAAACGCGCGAAGTGCGAAGAGAATCACCTCGTCATTCGTTGTACCTTTCATGCGCGTGTGAAGCCGCTCAATATCTTCTTCTGACGTTCCAATCAAATGGCCGTATCGTCGCACGAGCGGTCTTCCCCCGACATACACAATCCCGTACACAATCATTGCACCGATGGTCAGTCCTCCTGCAATCGGAAGGCCTACCATCAAAAAGAGATTAAGTATTGATGCACCTGTGATTGGTGCGTTCTCAAGAAACAGAAAACCGCTTGCGACCGTCACTAAGGTTGAGGGTATTGGTGGAATGATTTCTTGAAGAAACGCGAGGCCAAAAACACCCCACGCACCCCATGACAGTGCAAAAACCTGGATCGAGGTTATGAGGTGTTCAATCATGGATGCGTTAGGAAACAATTTTCCACTCACCACTTTCAAGCAAGTGTTCTGCTTTCTTGTACTTCACGACCTGTGTGTCAGTGCCGTTGGTAATAGTGACCATATCATTCCGACCAAACGTACTACCAAGACGCACAACCGGCGTCACCTTTTCTGACTCACCAGAGCTAATCGCCTTCAACCGTTCGTGTTCTTTACGAAGACGTTCTTCATCTCGTGACAGAGCAGTGGGATTTATGTTTGGAATTAATGATTGTACATGTGCACGAATCGCAGATTGCATATCACGGAACAAACGAAGCCCTTCTCGTCTGTATTCAACCAACGGATCACGCTGTCCATAGGCGCGCAGTGACACGCTTGAGCGCGTATAGTCCATAAGCTCAAGGTGCTCGACCCAAAACATATCGATTGTTTGTAATATCAAACGTCGCACGCTCTCAAAAAATGCTTCATCTCCCATTTCAAGACGCTTCTTTTCTATAAGGTCAGCCATATCTACATTATCTTCAGTCATTTCTTTAAAAACACGCATGACATCTTCGTGTTTCCCAGAGAGCAATTGACGACGCTGACTATATACACTCCCACGTTGTGTATTCAATACGTCGTCAAACTCAAGAACGTGTTTTCGCGCGTCAAAATGGAGACCTTCAATCTTCTTTTGAGCTGACTCGAGCGAGCGATTAATCAAACGGTTCTCAATTGGCATATCTTCCGGTATCCCCAATCGACCCATCATCGATTTTACTGTGTCAGATGCGAATACTCGCATCAATGAGTCTTCAAGTGAAACGAAGAACTGTGTTTCTCCGGGATCACCCTGACGTCCTGAACGCCCGCGGAGCTGTTCGTCGATACGGCGCGCTTCATGACGTTCGGTACCAATCACAAAGAGCCCGCCCAAGGATTTAATGGCTTCGTACTCTTCTGGTGTGGCAGACACACCCCCGAGTTTAATGTCGACACCGCGCCCCGCCATGTTGGTCGCAACCGTCACCGCACCGCGCTTTCCTGCCTCTGCAATGATTTCTCCTTCTTGCTCGTGATTTTTAGCATTCAACACCGTGTGCGGTATCCCTTCGCTACGAAGATGGAGTGACAATAATTCATTTTTATCAATGGAGACCGTACCAAGCAACACTGGCTGACCTTTCTCGTGAAGCTCCTTCACTTTTTTTGCAACCGCAGCAAATTTTCCTTTTTCTGTTTGATAGATAAGGTCATTAGAGTCTTTTCGAGCAATACTTCGGTGCGTTGGTATTTCGATAACCTCAAGACCATACACTTTATAGAATTCTTCTGCGCTTGTGCGCGCGGTTCCGGTCATACCAGCGAGTTTGCTGTAGAGTCTGAAGTAGTTTTGGTATGTGATTGAGGCAAATGTTCTTGATTCTTCTTGAATTAAGACACCTTCTTTTGCTTCGATAGCCTGATGCAACCCTTCAGACCATCGGCGCGATGGTTGCATACGACCGGTAAATTCGTCAACGATAACGATTTTGTTGTCGCGGACAACATATTGCTGATCACGCTTGTAGAGCGCTTTAGCTTTTACCGCTGTTTCAAGGTGATGGACATACCGGATACCCGCATCGGTGTAGATATTATCGAGACCAAGTTTTTGTTCGGCCTGTTCAATACCTGCTTCAGTCAAGAGTACCGCCTTTTTCTTCTCATCAACCTCATAGTGTTCTCCTTCTCGAAGATTTGTGGCTATCGTGGCGAACGTTTCGTAGAGATTCTCTGCATCACGTGTCGCCATCGATATAATGAGTGGAGTACGGGCTTCATCGATAAGAATCGAGTCGATTTCGTCCACAAGTGCGTAGGTGTGCCCTCCTTCATTGTCGGTTCGTTGAGCAAGATCACTTTCACGATAGACGGTATTATCTCGCAAATAGTCAAATCCGAACTCACTGTTGGTTCCGTAGGTAATATCGGCTCGATATGCGTCATGCTTGCTACATGGTCGCAAAAATTCGTACACAACACGGAATGAACCTAGTGCATCGCGTTCTCGATCTGCCGATTCGGTCTCTGATGAAGGAAGGTGCGCAGGATCGTAGACATACGATTGACTCTGACTGTTAATCACGGCAACCGACAATCCGAGAAAAGCGTAAATTTGTCCCATCCATGTTGCGTCACGCCGAGCGAGGTAATCGTTCACCGTGATGATATGTACACCTTTTTCTGTGAGCGCGTTCAAATATGCAGGGAGTGTCGCAACCAACGTCTTTCCTTCTCCGGTGCGCATTTCAGCAATCTTGTTTCGATGTAATGCGAGACCACCAATCAGCTGAACATCGTAATGACGCTGTCCCAGCGTACGTCGAGATGCTTCGCGAACAGCAGCGAACGCATCAGGAAGAATATCATCGAGTGTTTCGCCGGCACCAAGCCGTTCCTTAAAACGCACGGTACTTTCGCGCAGTTCACTGTCGGTGTACGCCTGGTATATTGCTTCTTTTTTATTTACCGCATCAACAATAGTGCGCGCTTCTGCCAAAAAGCGTGATGTATCGTCGCCAAATAGTGAGCGCAGAAAGCCCATAGAGACCATATTCTATCATATAAAGTACTTGACGACGGATTTTAAAATTGAGGAATTAAAAAACCCCGCCGAAGCGGGATTTTTTAAAAGTGGGACAAAGTTGACTAGCGTCGTGAGCGCTTGCTCTTCTTCGCAGTCTTCTTCGTTGCCTTCTTTGCAGTTCGACGCTTTGCTGGCTTGCGAGCTGCTTTCTTCTTTGCTGCCATAGTAGTGATGGTAGATGATGTTTTCACATCATGCACGAATTGTTTTTGTAATTTCGACCGGTCGCATGCGCGTCATACAATTGCATGAACGCATGGCCACATGTGTACATCTAAAATTATCGTGCACTGCGCACGCGAACACAACATAAAAAACACGAATGTGTGGATAAGTGCCACTCACATTATTTTTGAAATACACGGATAAAACACTGTTGTGTTTTTCCTCGTACTCGCGCCAGTCGCGCTCGCAAGTCATTTCAAAAATAAATGTTCGCTTTTAAGGTAAATACAGGGGGCGTAGAAAAACTAGAAATAAAATACCCTACAGAGGTTTTTTGAAAACATTCGACTCACTCCTGTGAAAATACAAAACACCAGTCATTTCAAAAACAAGCGCTCACTTTTACGATGAATACCAGATGCAGAAATAAAGTGAAGTGAGAAAAGAACTATATAAGTGTTTGGACTTCACGTTCACACATGATTCCTGTTTTCTCAAACACCATCGTTTCAATAGAGCGCGCGAACGCATCAATTTCTTTTGCTGTTGCGCCAGATTTTGCTACTAACACCAATGGCTGGCGCTCAAAAAGGCTCACCTTCCCCAAAGAATATCCATTAAGATGCAGTATATTGTCTAAAATCCATGCGAGAGGAATTTTTCGCCGATGATCGCTCATGGGATAGGAAGGAACGCCTGGGAATAACGTTTCCAGCTCCTTGTACTTCTCTTCGTCGACAATAAGATTCTTGAAAAAAGAACCCGCAGTTCCAACCATCGATATATCAGGAAACTTTTCTTTTCGAATTGAAAGTATAGTATCGCGGATTTCTGTAAGCATTGGTGTTTTTGTCTGGACGACAAATATGTTTGCAAGATCTTTATAGTCGATTTTTGGTGTACCATTTTTTATAAGACGAAAGAGAACCGATGTCACAATATAATTCTTTCCTTCTTTCGATTTAAAAAAGCTATTGCGATACCCAAACGCACACTCTTCGTTAGAGAACACTCTCGTTTTACCTGTCTCAATGTGAAATGTTTCAATCGACTCAATAACATCCCCTGCTTCTACACCGTACGCACCGACATTTTGTATTGGCGTTGCGCCAACACTGCCAGGAATACCAGAAAGGTTTTCTATCCCCCACCATCCCTGTGTGACCGCGTACGCAACAAATGCATCCCACGATTCGCCTGCAGAAACTTTTATAAGAATACTGAGAGTATCTTCGTATATGATTTCTTTTCCCATAATTTTCATACGGACGATACACCCATCAAACCCTTCATCGGGAATGAGTAGATTTGAGCCTCCGCCTATTACTCTCCATGGAAGCTCTTGCGTACGAATGAATGTTGCACAGTCTCGTAAATCTTCCTCTGATTCCACTCGATACACAAAACGCGCCGAGCCTCCGACGCGTAGTGTTGTGAGATTGCTGAGTAACACAGAGGGCACAATCTTCTTGTTTTGATTCCCATCCATGCATGACCGGCAGGTGCAAGGCTCCAAACTATATGTTCTATGTGAGTGCAGCCGCCGGTCGTGCACAGAAAGGATTCATACTGTGCATCTCAATTGTATACAAACTTTTCTACCCTGCAATCTACTCCTGTATTTCAAGTTTAGATGCCTCAATTGTCTTAATGACTTCAGAATCAACGCGAAGTGGCTGAACCATAATAATATGGTCACGATTGATCTTCATTCGAGTTTTCGGACCATGAATCTCTGAACCAAGTTTTGCAAGACGAATATCTGTCTGAGGACTCTCTTCTGCAATTTGAGGATAGTAGACATCACGAAGAGTCACATAGTGCCCGAACGACGGAGAAATCTTGGCGAAGTATACATCTCCTGTCGTAAGAAGCACTGCTGAATATCCACTGTCGGGACCAAACAGATCGTATCCGATTTTACCCACAACACCGATAACGAAGAGACAGATGATAATGAATATGGTTCCTGCAAGTTTTTGAATCATAGTGATGATGGTATTACATTTTATTCGATAGGTGTTTCTTCTGGTGACTCTGGTATCGGTTCATCAACGACTGGCGACTCTTCCTCCTCCGAATCTTCAGCTGGCGGGTCTTCTGGCTCAACCGATGGTTCTTCCGATTCGACGGGTGGTTCTTCTTCCTCTACCGGCGGATCTTCTGGTTCGTCGACTGACGTTTCGACGTCAGCATCATCCAGAAGGTCTTTCAGTTGGGTTTCCGTTACACACGTCTCACCGATACAGAGCTTCTCTGTTTGTACTTCGTCCGCTGTGATCTTTTCAACAATCAGATCAATGAAATTCCCGACACCCTGACCCGCCGCTGCAAGTTGCGCCTCAATTGCATCGAGGCGATCAGCAAGCTCTTGGACACTCTTCACTACCAACGCAACGATATCTTCGTACCGCACACCGCGCGGCGTGTCTCCGTCTTGTTCATAGAACATCAAACGATTATCGACGTCTTCGACTTCTTCAGCAATGAAACCAATGCGTTCTTCACCAGTTGCATTTTCTTTATAAGAGACCGCGCGGAGTTCACGGAGATCCGAGAGTCCGAGAGCCAAATTCTTCACGTCATGCTTAAAGCGGATCGATGATGCCAAACAGGTGTCGGCACCGGAGTTGTACTGAATTTCTTTTGTGACGGTATCAATACACACTGCGTCGCCCGATCCTGTGGTCAAACCATCAAAAGCAACAGTTCCTGTAACCGTGAGCTTGTAGCCAGGCGTCGTCGTAGCAATACCAACATTGCCTGTTCCTGCAGGCGTGAGAAGGATACTCAAATTGTCATCGCCCGTACCCGCTGTCTCTGCAGCAAGCTGTACATAATTATTCGTCGCGCTTGTATTCAAACCAAGACGTTCATAGTCACTGGTATTGCCCGTCCCATAGAGTCGGAGTCCGTGGTTGGTACCCCCCGACCGCACACCAAGAACACCCGCGGTACCGTCACGAAACAGGAACGTATCCGGTGTTGTGAGATCGAACCCATTGTCCGACCATGAATAAAATCCTCCGGAGGCAACCGTTGAACCGCCCGTGTTTCCATCAATCAGGAATCGGTCGAAGACACCGTTAAAAATAAGACGTGTCGAACCGGCATTCCTGACTTTCCATGTAACGTCTCCTGTCTTTTCCATCCACAATTGGCGATCGCTACCAAGAATAGTATTTCCGGTCGTACTTGCGATAGAGAATGCCGCTGTTGATGTGCCGACAAAGAAAAGTGGCCTCTCGGCGACCTGCGTCGAGGTGCCCACGTACACCTCCTCGAGATCATAATCAAAGACTCCGCCATCGGTCCATTCGGACGAACCCCCACTGATACCTAACGACGATGTCGCAACCCATGAGAGTCCTGTACCGGTTGATTGAAGAACCATGCCAGAAGAACCTGCGGAATACGTGTTGTCATAAAGAGCCCCCGTGAGCATCGCGTCTCCTGCAACAGTGAGAGTATATCCTGGTGTTGTGGTGCTCATACCGACTTTCCCTGACGAAGCAACGACAAGTGAGCTGACAGGCGCACTTCCAACAACCTGAAGAACACCTGGATTAGCGTTACCAATGTGAATCGTTTTTCCTGTGTCTCCACTAAACCCAATAAACATACTTCCATTATTAGCCGAAAATACTGTGTTGCTTCCATCATTGCGAATCCATGAGCCAGAAGAGACGTCACTGTTAGCAAGACTTATAAACGCATTCGATGATCCAACACTCAAAGAAGCAATCGGAGCAGCATTACCAATTCCCACTCTTCCGTTTTGGAGCACATTGAGGCCGCCTGAGCCAGCCACAGAGAGTCCTCCAGCAAACGTTGATGTTGCCGTCGTTGAGGTTGCAGTGAAATAGTTTGCGAGAAGTGCGCCACCACCCGTAGCGCCATCACTGATACGAAGGACGCCCGCAGAGTCGCGGACCAGTCCAACGTCGATTCCGGTTCCGGGATCGGTTGCGTTGGCGCTCCAAGTGATGGCCGAATTGTTTCCTATCTGAAACTGGTCTGTGCTTGGGAGAAGCGCAAAACGGACCGTCCCCGTGGTGCTATACAAATGGAAACGCGAATCTCCGGTACGCATGCTGGCATATCCCGTTGCGCTACTATCACTAAATGTCTGAAAGTTGTTTCCTTCTCCTGAGATAAAGACGTTCGACGCAAGACCGACACGGTTAGTGTCTTCGATTGTTATACCGCTGTTCTGAATAATCTTCCCTGTCGTGAGATCAAAACGTGCGATTGCGTTGTCCGTTGCTGAAGCGGGGCCCACCACATTTCCGAATCCTAATGATGTTGTCGCAACCCATGAGAGCCCGGTACCGGTTGATTGAAGAAGCTGGCCGGAGACACCACCACTTCCTGAAGTATCCGCAAATATTCCTGTTGGGTGGAGAACCCCCGCAAATGTCGACGTTGCTGTTGTTGAGGTTGCACTAAAATAATTCGCAAGAAGCGCTCCTCCTCCCGTGCCTCCATCACTCACACGAAGAATTCCAGCAGCCGAACGTGCAAGACCGATATCAGCCGCGTTATCAGTAGCACTTACCCCACTTGCAAACGTGATGGATCCGGCCGACGACATTCGAAATGTTGCGAAATCTTCAGCAAGGAAAAATGTACCGTTTGTCGCCACAAATTGGTTTGCGCGTATCTTTGCTCCATTATTACCAGAGTCATCAGAAAAAAAGTTAAATTGTGCGGCACCACTTGAGTCCGTGATGGATAGGGATCCATTAACACCACTACCAACGAACTTGAAACGTCCTTTTGTTCCGTGTGATGTTGAATTGAACGTAAGACTCTCGCTTGCACCTGTGCCACCAACGAGCGTCTGCCCACCAGAGCGTCCCGCAAGGAGCGCATACTGCGTGTGATCGTCATCGGAGAGTCCTGTGAGACCACCGTGGTCAGAGACGATGCCCAACGATGACGTTGCAATCGTGGTCCACGCGGTTCCGCCTGCGTTTCCGATCAAAAGCTCATTGGCATTCACCGTGCTTGTACCCGTACCACCACGTCCCGCAGCAAGCGTGCCAATCCATGATGGCGTGAGGGTGTGTGTTGTGCCCGATGAGACAATCGTGATTCCGATATTTGTGTCGGATGATGACGCGAACGTCTGTGATGCACCCGAGAGACCACCGAGTGATGTGATACCGCCAGCCGCAGCTGCTTCCCAGGTGAGTGCCCCATTACCATCGGTTGTCAAAACGTAGTTGTCAGTACCGTCGGTTGATGGGAAGAGATATTCGACGCCGTTGAGGGTTGTTGAACCCGTGATTACAAGCGTTGCCGCCGTGAGATCATCGGAAAATGTTGCATCGGTACCACCAAGAGCACCCGTCAACGTACCGCCCGTAAGTGCAAGATATCCAGAAAGATCAACATCATCGTCATCGCTACTACGAGGACTGTTTGAGTTACTTCGGGGACGTTGCATCGCGAGCTCAATACGTGGTTGCAATTCAGAACGCAAACCGTTGATTGCTACTGCAAGTTCAAATGCGGAGATTCCTCCCCCTGTGTAAATTATTTGAGAGCGATCAACATACGTAGGAGTTGCGCCTACAATTTGTGGCTGGAGAGGACTCTTGATCTCCTCCACTATTGGAGATTGTGATGGCGTACTATTCTCTTCGAAAACGGGAGTATTGCTCTCCTCAGGAAAAAGTTTTCGAAACCATGACTGTACGGACACAATCGCACGATCAACAAACAACGTAATACCATCTACAGAATTCACCGCAGCGAGCTGTGCTGAGAGATCGATGTCTACGACAGGTGCGGACGCACGTTTCGTTATTGCTATATCGCTCGTAGGGCGAAGTTTGAATGATGCTCCGTAGTCCCGCAACCATATGCGCGCATGAGTAATATATGTTTTTGACCCCGCATACAGTGGTGGCACGTGCATTGTCTCAAGAAACACAACGCTTCGGGTGTATGTAGCAAGACCTGTATCAAAAATAAAGTGTGGCACTCGACCGATGTGAGTAAATCCTGCACCAAGAGAGCGCCCGAAGTCGTACGCAACTGTATTCGTTAGTGTGCTTGTGGTGATGAACGCATCCGCGAGTACTGCGAGTCCTTCTTCGAGTTTCTCTGCAACGGATTCTGCTTCGTTAAAAAAGTTTGTGCCCGCATGTATTACACCAACGTTAATAGCAACGAATGAGTGAGCGAGTATATTGCTCGTACTGTTACCGATGCTAAGAAAAAATGGTATTGGATTTGATGCTCGTGCACCATCATGAAGAACCACAATGGCGAGGCCAATAGTGTCGACAAAATCATACGTAACGGATCGAAGTTCGGAGAGGGTGCTATTGACAGATTGTGGCAAACCATATGATGTTGCTTCGGCACTATGCGACACTGAAAAGAAGCCCGTAAGACATAGGAATACCACAAAAAATACCCGTTTCGAACGCATGAAGTACGGCATATAGTTCAACACTTCAGTATAACGCGCATTTTCATTTGCACCACATTTTTACAAGAGTTTTGGGGAAAACGTTTGCGAAGTAGGAGAAACGAAAATTCCCCCGAAGGGGAACTTTCGTAGAACATCTATATAGCAGAAACGTTTGCACGTATTCCGCACTCACATGGGTATACTATCATACTTTAATCAGTAATGCAAGTCTGATACGTATCCTAGATTTGAGGGCTTATTTTATGATGATTTTCTTACCTGCTTGTATTGCTCGTATCATGTCATCAGCTTGTGCTTTAAAGTCTGGGCGAAGGACACCGGCGCGTTCAAGTTGCGCAATCGCATCAGCGGTACGTCCGAGTGTATTGTAGACAAGCGCCAATGAAACACGGAGAGATGCGTCATCGTTTGGTTCGAGTTCATGGAGACGGAGCTCGAAAATCTCAGCAATCTTATCATTACGTCCAAATCGCTCGTATGCCTGAAACAATAATTCATTATCAACAGTTGTTGTTCCGAACTTTTCCATCAAGAGTCGCTCTCCTTCTGCAAACTTACCGCTGTGCATAATTGTTGCCGCATAGTATGCGAACGCTTTTCCATTCTCTTGTTCGGCATCGTATGCAGACTTAAAGGCATCCGTTGCTTCCGTGTATTTCTTTTGATCAAGATACGACTGACCAATTTCATACCAGAAAATTTGTCGTCCCCTGTTGATAGCGAGCGCTTGTTCAAAGACGGCGACACCTTCGTCTTCTTGATCGGTTTGTGTGAGAAGTCGGCCGAGGAAATAGAGTGAGCGCGTATTTGCTGGCTCCTCGGTCACTCTCTTTCCCCACTCATGCTCGGCACGCTCAACCAATGCTCGCGTTCCTTCTGCTGTCGATGACGCACTGAATGCACGAATTGCACTTTGCATCAGTTGCTCACGTACTTCATCCGCACCGAGTCCAGTTCCATTTCCGAGTGCTCCCGTAAACGCCGTGAGTACTGTTTGTGTATCAGCTTTTTGATAATCAAGTGTAATGCTCTCGATGAGATCGTGTGATCGGGCAATGTAGGGACTGTTCAAAAATGCGATACCACATACAAGAGCGATGATGATGCCAACACTGAAGGCTCCACGAATCTGAACGTTCGTAATAGATGGCACATTCTCGTCGCCGATACGCGTTGTCGAATGAACATGAAGATACGCGAGAATAGTGAAGAAGTAGAAGTAGCTGATGAGGTTGTCGAACACAAAGAAATTATGGATAGCGTACGCTGTGAAAAGCCCAGTCAGCAAAGCCTTTTCAGGAAGCGACCATGATGTCTTCCATAACAGATACACTCCAGCGCCAAAAAGAAAGAGGTAGCTCAAGAGACCCACAATACCGCCCGCAATCAGCCAATCCATAAACACATTGTGTGCGCGATCAAACCATGGTTCTTGTTTATACATGATTGGATCATAGTATTTCCCAAATGCGACGATGAAATTATCCTGACCCCATCCGAGCAGTGGTCGTTCTTTGAATCCATCCCACCCAATACGTGTCCACAATACAAAACGTGATTGCACTGTCGCTTCTTGCAAAGAAATATTTGCGATACGAGAAAGTGTTGTACTTTCTTTTACAAACGGTGCATCGCGGAGCATGAAGAACCCAATCGACAGTGCAAGAGCGACACCGATAGCAATTCCTGAAAACTTACGAAGTGTTGGATGCGCGTGACCGCGAACCAAAACAATCAATGCTGCGATTCCCAGACCACCAGCAAGACCAAGGAGCGTACCACGCGTACCAGTGTGGTAGAGGGCAATCGTTTGAATTGCAATCGCAACAAGATATGCAATCGAGAGCACCTTGTTCCCTCTTCCGCGATATGCAAGAAATAAAGCAATAAAGATATTGAAGAGAAGATACACCGCAAGATATGTCGCATTGCCAAGTGTCGCATCAACACGAGCGATGCCAGAAGAAAGTTCACCAAATGCATTGAAACAAACAATGAGCGACGCGACGATTGATGTGTTCAAAAAGATCTTCCATATCTTTTCTGTCTTTATGACACTCCCAACAACTACTACATATGCGATGAGGTGGAGGATGAGCACATACCCCTCCATACGCTCGAAGTTGCTCCAGAAGCTACGCGCCATGTTCACACCAAAGACGTCCGCTATACCAACCACGAGTGTAAATACCGATGCAGCAATGAGAATGAGAGAGCGCTTCGGGCGGTATGACGTATTGTAGAGGAGAAGAATCAACCATCCTGCAAGCATAATTTCCGTAATAATACGGAATGCAAAACCTTTTCCTGTTATGAACGGAAAGAACATCGATTCGGATACGATAAACGGGATGAGAAGTGTGGCAAAAAACCCTCCGATAATCGCCCACATCGCTGTTTTTTGAATCATATGCACAGGACTATAGCACCTAGCGCATGAGCCTTCAATTACGCTACTATTGGACACACATGGGAAATATAAAATCTCGACTGGTTGGAATCCTCCGCTGGAGTGAACGCTTCACAAAAACCGATATGGTGTACCTTGCAAAGGGTGGTAGCTGGCTTGGCCTTGGCCAAGCTGTTACGTCTTTTGCAGCTTTTCTCTTATCGATTGCATTTGCGAACCTTTTCCCTCGTGAAGCATACGGTGAGTATCGTTACATCTTCTCAATCGTCGGTGTTGTCAGCGCCTTCTCGCTCACCGGCATGGATATGGCACTTTCTCAGTCTATTGCGCGTGGCTTCGACGGCACACTTTCACGTAGTGTCCGAATGGCTTTCCTGTGGTCGCTCATAGCATCCGCTGGTCTCTGTATAGTTTCAGCGTACTATTTCAGTAATCACAACAGCACTCTTGGATGGGCGCTCATCATTGCTGCCATTGCAACACCGCTCCTAAAAAGTTTCAATTTATATAGTGCCTTTTTGCTCGGTAAAAAAGATTTTGGGCGACGAACACGCTACGGAATGTTCTACGACATTCTCCCCGCTGCCACAATAGCGCTAGCACTCACCTACACCGATAATGCAATTGTGATTGTCGCAACATACTTTATCTCGTACACGCTTGTCACATCTGTGTTATATATTTTGACCAAGCGTGTCTACCGACCTGAAGGGCCTATAGATGAAAACGTTGGCACATACTCAAAACACTTAAGTGTCATGAATATTGTCGGCACTGCATCATTCCAGCTCGATAAAATACTCACATTTCACTATCTTGGTTCAGTACAATTGGCACTGTATTCATTTGCGATCGGTATCCCCCAACAGCTTCGTCAGACGCAAAAAATAATTGGATCACTCGCATTCCCACGATTCGCAACACGAAACCATGATGACTTACGCACCGCATTACCAAGAAAAAGTCTTATTTTGTTTCTTGGTATGCTTGCAATCGTTGTTGTCTATATTCCATTAGCACCAACAATTTTTACTTTACTCTTCCCAAATTATCTTGAAGCAGTCCCCTACTCTCAAGTGTTTTCATTAGTCTTATTGTTTGCACCTGGCGCACTTTATCAACAAGTACTCACCGCACAGCAAAATAAAAAAGCACTCTACGTAATCCAAACCGTGGGAGCGCCGATACGAATCGGCTCGCTCTTTTTGTTCATTCCACTTTTTGGTATCTGGGGAATTCTCCTCTCGACATTCATCAACGAGATTGTGCGTATGATCTTCGTCGTTTACTTTATCCATTCAAAAAAGGCGTGGGTCGAGGAACAAGATGATTTCCTCACCGATGGTGACGGAACAGTCTCAATAGATGAGAAGCCACTTCTTTAGCGTACGCTTCTGCTTGTGCGTAGACGAAGAGAAATCGGTTATAGATCGATACTAGACGTGATGTTGAATCCACACGAGCAGGATCTGGCACGATGACGGCAAACGTAGCACCGTAACTCTGAGAAGATGCTTCGTTTGAGACCACTCCTGAGCACTTTTCGATATGCTGTTCGAATGGTACTTCGCCGTCGAGCGAAGAGAATCGTTTAACGAAATTAGGGTCATCGGTGAATCCTGCATCAGGAAAGGCGCGCTCGACGCTTGCGCGTGCTTCGGAGCCTTTATATGAATCATGCAGGAAGACCGCGACGATTTGTGGATACTGTCGGATGATCTTTTCAATCAGCGCAACAGCGATTGCTCCTTTGGGACCATCAATCAACACGAGCGTTTTGCGAACATCCCCATCAAGCATACCGGGAAGCATTTTGAGTGTGTCACCATAGTAGAGATGCACATTCGAGCAGGTCGCGAGGCGTCGCTCGCATTCAATCGCGATATTGGTCCGCCACAGCTCGATCGAGTCAATGTGCACCGGTAACGTACTGAAGTAACGTGAGAGCACTTCCGTCGAGTACCCGAGCCAACGACCACTCTCAATAATACGCTCAACGCCGAGAAGTTCTGCAATGCCAGTTACAGCGACCATTTCGCTCGGAAAGATACCGCGCTCGACATGATGCACAGAAAGAGTCCGTATCTTCTCGCCGACACTCGTAGGGATATCACCAAGAAGTTGCTGAGCCGTTTTAGGAAGATTTGACATGGACAATGAACGACTCTCCGTGCCAACCGAATTTGTGGAATTGTGTGAACGAGAGTTGTGGGTTCTCGCGAGCGAACACCTCGAACGCTTTACGTTCACCAAGCTCAGGATCCCCTCTGAAAAGGAACCAATTGTCGAAGATGATAACTGAACCGTCGACGATAAAGTCTTTTATGAAATTGAGAACAGCGTATGTTGGCTCGAAGAGATCACAGTCGATATATACGATACCCGCGTGTCGCTTGCCGATCATCTCTTTCGTTCGAGCCTTGCCTACACCTTCGAGCGTGTCCTCGAAGAATCCCGGAACGATGATGAGTGTGTTGTCATCAACACCTGCATTCTTGAGATTACGACGGAAGTCTTCTTGCGTGCAGGTCCGATCTCCTTTTTTGACCAGCGTGGCATCGTCTTGTGCTTTTGGTTCCGAGAGGCCTTCAAATGAATCAAATGCGTAAATGCGCATGTCGGAGAGCCCACGAAGCCGCGACGAACGGAATGCATACGCACACGTGGCACCACGATAGACACCGAATTCAAAGTAATCGCCGGCAACGCGAGTATATTTACAAAAGTCGAGCGCGCGATTAATCATCCGAGCTCGCTCGCGATTGTTCTTGTAGTCATACCAAAGCTTGAGACGTTTGAATGTCGCGAACATGGAAAGATATTACCATGCGCCAACGAATCTGCTAAGGCGTGCCCAGAGATCTCGGATAGGATTCATGAGTTTGTGATAGAGTTTAAAAATTCGATACGAAAAAACTGATTCATTAAGCCCAGCATCGAGATAGAACGGTATGCGAATGCCAAGCGTGTCCTCAGACGCCTTTGTGCCAAGTGTAGCAACGACGAACGCCACAGCTTCTTTGTATGTCGAAAGATAAAATATAAAAAGTTCCCATGAAGCGATTTTCGGTCGTCGTGAAGTAAAGTCAGTTCCATCGAGCAAGATGGAGTGCCAACCACCCTTGTAGTGGATAATATGCGTCTCATCGCGGAGCGGACAGGAGTTCGTTTCGTTGAAGCGTGCGCACGGTAATGCGATTGCGCGTAACTCATGATCATTGATAGCGAATCGATACGATTCAACCCCAGTGACGTATTTAATGAGTTCACAGAGTGCCATCTGATCGGGCCCGCCATAGTGATGTTCCCGCATACTCGAAATACGTTTGAGTACAGGATCATTCACAATAGTTTCGGTGCGCTCATACCATCGTTTGAAAAATGCTTCCGTAGCCGGTGAGGCGACCGCAAAAAACGCACCGGTATTGAGCGGATAGACCTCACCCACCTTGTGGGTGAATGCAATATCGAATGAACCGTCGAAGACGAAACCAATGTTTTTGCGAACGAGCATGTCGACATCTAAAAATACAAGATGTTCGTTCGGATAGCGCGATACGGCTTCGAACCACAAGAGCATCTTGTGCGAGATCCGCTTGACGATATCACCTTTCACAACATAGTCGGTATCGATGAATGTATAGCGCGGGAAGACGCGTTCGAGAGAGCGTACTGCGGGAGAGACATCCTGCCAGAAAATGGTCACCGTTGCATCGGGGTTAGAGCGATGAATCGAGTAGAGAAGCGTTAGAAGCATCCCACCGTATTTCTTTCCATAGACGGATGTGACGAAGCGTAATGGTGTGGTCTCCCCTGAGTTCGACATGGGAACAAGAATATCACGTGCTATACTGATTCCCTATAATACACGGATTTATGCGGACATTCCTCATCCGACTGCGCACGTTCGTCAACGAGACCGGAGCACTTATCAAAAGTCGCTTTTTACCTGCACAAAAAAGGAATATTTTTGGTTCATATCTACGACTTGCCACAGTGAGTCTTTTTGGTGGTGGACATGCGGGACCGGTGACGCGCAAGATCTGTAACATGAAAGTTACGAGCTTCAACCACAGCACACTTCTTGTCCTGTTCCGTGAGGTCTTCCTTCGTGGTGTCTACTTCTTCTCATCGACGAAAACTACACCGCGCATTATCGACTGCGGGGGGAATATCGGCACCGCGACACTCTTCTTCAAATGGCTCTACCCTAATGCGGTCATCACGACATTCGAACCAGATCCCGAAACGTATCAGACACTCGTGAAGAATATCGAGGCGAATGACCTCATCAACGTCACGACACACAACGTGGCGCTTGGTGCGATAGACGGCTCAGTACCTTTCTATATAGACAACTCGATCGCAGGATCGCCGAAGATGAGCACCCGTCCGCTTGAAGAAACAGATAAGAACAGAACAATCAGTGTCCCAATGAAACGCTTGTCTGCATACATCACAGAACACATCGACTATCTCAAGATTGACACCGAGGGTGCTGAGACGGATATGATCAACGAATTGTACACAAGTGGTGCACTCGAACACGTGAACGAGATCGGCATCGAATATCACCATCACCTCGGTGGTGCAGCGTCGGGACTCGCCCAATTGCTCGGACCGCTTGAGAACGCTGGTTTCGACTATAAGCTCGATGCCCGTTACAATCCAAGTGCAAAATCCAAGAGCAACTTTCAGCACATCATGATCTACGCTTGGAAAAAACGATAAACATATAGCCCTCTCCATAATCATCGAAGCGTAGATCAAACGCTACATCTAATAGAAAGGAAAGCAGGAAGTGCGCCCAAAGCGCTCGGCTTTGGATTTCCATGAACCCAAAGGAGACCTCGCAGTTCCTGCGGGGAGGAGATCACTATTAGATGATATCGCGTAGAGAAAATTTTCCGTTTGCGCGAATACGTGACAGGTACCCTTCGAGTGCAAAAATGATGAGAAGTGGTGTTAGAGGAATGAGGAACCCGTTTGCAAGCGTTATAGATTCAAAACTTGAAAGTGCAACCGTTGCAGTAATAGCAATAAAGATATACACGACTAACAAGGATGTCAGTATCGCTATATCGTTACTGTATCGACGTGCCATCGTTATAAGCGCACCAATAAGCACAGCGAGGTGAATAATTGTTATAAAGATTTTTATACTCAGTATAGTTATTTCGCGCGAGGAAAAATCTGTAAAACTTTTAACGCCATAGAGAATATCGAGGAATCGTTCTTTATACGAAAAAGGTGCGGTACTGTCGAGCGCATGTATCCCTGCAGGAAAAACAAATGTTCTCATAAGACTTTCTGTGAGGAGCGGTTCCCCGTCCGGTACAAATACATGACCTATTTTCTTTATATTTTCAGGTTTAAAATAATTTTGCTCACCTTTCGCAATGATTGGAGCAACTGAAAAGTCCTTGAAGAGAAGAATATTCCGGTATGTCCATGGCACGATGACGAAAATCGCTGTGGCGCAGACAATAAACGCAATAGCGACGCGCTTCATACATGCGCTCGGTATTCGTCGCGAACGAAATGCCTCAATAAGTGCCCATAGAAAAAAGAGACATGGTAAAAATAGAGCAACAACATCAATCAAAGCACCGAACCCAAGAAGTAGTCCACCAATTATTGCTCTCGAGATACTCTGCATTCTCACCGATCGAACAAGAAAAAAAGTTGCTGACAAAAAAATAACTGCATATAACAATGCTGAACTCCCATGTCGAAGTTGAAAAAGAAACGCAGGCCATACCGCAGATATGCACATGGCAAGATACTGTACACGCTCATCGTTTGAAATTTCTTTTGCAAGGTGGTACGTCACAACAACCAAACACACATGCAAAACTATCTGCGATACAGCAAGAACAAGGTCACTTGAGCCAAATACGAGATACAAAAACCCGAGGTACACTGGCCATCCTGGAGCGTTTCTCCCAAACTCAGACATAAGAATATCCCCATCAATGAGTCGATGTGCTGCAGAGCTATAGAGCGGAAAATCTTGATTAAGTCTCAAGTCATCAACTCGTGGCATGATAACAATCGTCGCAACTATAATCGCAAGCAGAAAAGCGCCACAGAACCAAAATCTGCCACGACACCAAGAAATCATACTGTTCATATATGAAAGCAACGCATGTTCATGATACACTCGAACGTGCATATGACGAATGTGGACATATCACGCATAGTGGAACGGCATCACGGCACCGAGTCCGGTTTTAGTCGTCATTACCTGACACTCTATTCGATTATTCTTGGCATGGAAGCCAAGAATGTTTTGGAGCTTGGTGCCGGATTCTCAACACAGACAATTCTTGAAGCACTGAAACACACCGATGGAAAACTCATTACCTGTGACGTTCGCAATCTACAGGACACGGGGAACCCAGAGAGTCTTACAACAGATTTCAAAGACTCGTGGGTCTACCTCCAAGGTGACACTCGTGCAACTCTAAAAACTCTTGCGAGTGAGCGCTTCGATGTGGTTTTACACGACGGCTCGCACGAATGGAGAGTTGTGTATAAAGATCTCCGTACCATACTCCCTCTCATAAAACACAATGGCATCCTTTTAGTGCATGATACTGAACATATCCCAACGTACCGTCTCAAGATGGCCGTACGCCTTGCCCTCATCGGCTATCGACACGAAATCGTCACGCTTCCCTACGGATATGGTCTCACTCTTATTCGTATGCTCGGAAACAAAAAGAATGGGTCAGTTACGACGACGTGGGAGAAAAATCGAAAATAGCAAAGCAACATATGAACGCCACAACAGTGGCGTGACCTTAATCGCTTCGAGAGCATAGCCTCGAGCTTTTTTGTTCATACCCGCACATGCACAGGCAAGTGCTGCCCCATAGGCCAGCTCTCCGTAGCGACGTGAACTTGTTGTTTTGAGCAATTGTCCAAAATCCTTCATGAACGCATCAAGGTGTGGCGCTCGGTCGGCTGATTTCTTTCGATCAAACTTTTTCCGTTTCCGCGTGAGTGAGTCGGGATTGTCGAGCATAACATCACCAAGAAACTCGTCGATGTGGAACCATGGCCCCTGCGCGCGCAAGCGTGCAACCACAATAAAGTCAATATTGCGCGAAACATACGGTGCTTTGAGATACACATCGCGACGCGCCAAGCGAATCTTCTCATCATTGCCAATATATTTTGAAAGAACTTGTTCGAGTGATATAAAACCACTTTGATGCCGAGGAAAATTGATCGATGTGCCATTTGTAATCATACGCGCAGGAGCTGATACAACAACACATTCGGGATGTTTCGTGAGAACAGCACGAAGCGTCGCGACCGCGTGAGGATAGAGTATGTCGTCGCTATCCCATACCATTACCCACTCCCCACGCGTCTCAAGAATACCTCGGTTACGAGCAAACGATGAGCCACTATTTATATCAAGTTTGATGTATCGAAGACGAGGATCTTGTATTACACCAACGACCTCATCCGTTCTATCGGTCGATCCGTCATCGATAACGACAATCTCAATATCACGATCGGTCTGTGTGAGAGCGCTTTCAACGGCACGAACAACCGTGTGTGCCCGGTTGTATGAGGTGATAACGATACTTATGAACGGCATAGGGTTTCAATAAGATTCTGATATTGACTCACAGTGCGCACAATATCAAATCGCCTTGCTGTTTCCGTAGCAGACCGAGAAATTTGTTTTCGCTCTTCTGACGAAAGTGCTACCACACGATTCATTACACCAACCACACTCGTAACGTCCGAGGATATCAAAAACCCATTGATTCCGTCTTCAAGAAACTCATCAACACCAGGAACAAGAGTTGAAATGAATGGAAGACCGAATGCCATTGCTTCAATGCCAACATTTGGAAATCCCTCATGTCGTGAGGTGAGGATAAAGCATTCGCTTGCGGCGTAGAAGGCATAAATATCACTTCGATGCCCAAGTAAAAACACGCTACCGGCAAGGTCGTATTGATCAATCATTTGCTCAAGGTGGCGTCGTTCACTCCCATCTCCAGCAATCATGAGAACATAGTCGGGATTGTTGGTATGAAATTCAGTAAATGATTTGATGAGTAGTTCGTGATCCTTTTGTGGCTTGAGTCGAGCAACGTTGAGTAGTATTTTTTGACTCGATGCAATACTAAACTCATGACGTACGCGCTCAATCTCTGCTTGCGCATTCGTACAAAATCTCTGTATTACATCAAAATCAACACCGTTATGGATCACTGCTATTTTTTTACGTGGTATCCATGCTTGTTCTGCAGCAAAGTCGGCGACCGACGACGACACGGCGATAATCGCATCAGAAAGGTACGAGAGAATATATTCAAAAATTCTATGATACAGTTTCTTGTCGGTATATGTATTGTGTTCTCGAACAATAACACGGTAACCGACGAATGGTTTGACAATGCGGATTGGTGTACTTGCTGAGAACATGCTCGATACGACAATATCAGGACGAATCCTTTTGAGCGCCTGATACAAGCGAAGCCATGAGCCAACATCAAATGGATTTTTAAATGCAAGACGAATGACAGCAACATCCGAGGGCAGATCATCATACATATTTGGCCTCCCTGGGTACTCAAATAGCGTCAGCAGTGAGAGTTCAAAACGCTCCCGATCAAACAATGCCAGCATTTTAATGAGCTGTTTTTCGATACCGCCACCAAAGAGAAAGGATGGTAGAGCGAATACAAGGCGAATTTTCTTTTGTGGCGCGGTGTTAGTCATGAACAATAATTGCATACCCTATGGGACAAAACGGTATAAATCGATCGAACCGAATAGCAAGTCTGGCGATTGTTGGATACCATCGGCTAGTACGAATATTGATCCTGCCGTAACGCTCAGGAATTGTTACCAGAAAAAACTGTGTAACAAAAGAGAAGAACCCGCCAAGTGGGTAGACGGTATATGACGTACCGTTAAAAATCTTTTTGATTCTTCCGTACGTGTAGTGTCGATACCCATGCCAGAGATAGAGAAAAAATGACCACCACGAGGGAACGATGTGGATCTCAATGCCACCAGGAAGGCAAAGCTCATGTGCACGTGTCACTGCACGAGCGTCATCGGTGACGTGTTCAAGCGACGTATTTGAAAGTACAACATCATACTTCTTGTCCGATACAAAAGTCTCGATGGGCTCTTGAACGAATGATGACGCGAATACTGGCACGTCGTGCGTATTAAAACGATCTTCGCGCACAATATCAAGACCAACGTAAACACCGTGGTATCCAAGGTCGCTAAGAATCGATCGTATGTACCCACTACCACAACCGATATCAAATACCGACACTTCTTTTTTCGTCAGTACCGAAGGAATATATTCACGAAGAAATAAATCAATATATCGTCGAAAGAGCGATGATGATCCTGTGAGTGATGCGGTCGGGTAAAAACGCTTCGTTGGCACACGGGCAAAAAGCCCAGGAAAACGTTTTAGAAATATCCATATATATCGGAACTGATTTGCCCTCGAAAGAGGTCTATCTCCTGAAATTTCGATCATAACGTCTGGACTATACCACAGCGGTAGCATCTTTCTTTGGTCGACAGACAAGCACAAAGAATCGCGGTTCATGGCGACTCGGGTTGTATGAGACAACCTCGGGACCGGTCGGCGTATCATACAAAGAAAAATGGCGACGAAAAACAATTTCGCACAATCGGACAGCGCGACGAAGAAGCCATAGAGTCATAAGTTTTGGCACAAGACGTTGCCCGTATGATGCTTCAACAGAGAAAAAGGGTGCGAGCTCTCTAACGAGGGCATCAAAACGGTATTCAAGAACATGAAATGGATTGAGGGGTTTTTCGGTGAATGGAGAGGTGACTTTTTTATTTGGCGTTGAAAGAATCAGTGCACCATCAGGAACAAGCCATCGTCGTAGATTCTCGAGATATGCATGGCGTATCGAAGTATCGAGATGCTCAATGGTCTCAAACGAGCAGATGAGATCGAATGACCCGTCAGGGAAAAGGCGATCGTCAGCAGACGCTTGTATAAAACGCGCTCGCGCATCGCTTCCATACGTTTTCACCGCAAAATTAATTGCTTCGTGAGAAATATCAACACCGGTATACGATCGTGCTCCAGCTCCGAGAAATTGAGGTGCTGCGTAGCCGGTTCCACATGCGATATCAAGCACGCGCTTCCCTTCAACAAACGTTGATGCAAAAGAGTATCGTGCTTCATGCTCAGCCTGTGTGCGTGGTGATGATGCTCCAAGAACCACCTGCTCCCCTGTTGCTTTCATACGTCCTACAATACCACACGAGCAATCACACTCTCGAGCTCAAGGGCAATTTTCTCAGGCGTGGCATATGCTGTAAACAACTCGTATCCTTTCTGCCCCATACGTTCGCGAAGAGCTGTATCATCGCGCACTGCGAGCACCGCACGCGCCAGATCATCAGGGTTACCGGCTTCGCAGAATAGTGCGTGCACGGTATCGACCGCTAGCTCTTGCAATGCGGGTGTACGCGCGGTCACCACCGGCCGGCCACAGGCCCAAGCTTCATACACCTTATTTGGAATAACTAAACTAGCTTTTTTTGTCGTACCAACAATGCCAATGACCACATCGGATGCAACAATATGCTCCCGAAGATGTTCATACGGGACATCGGCATGAAAAATAATCATCGGATACTGTTGTTCGTAGACCGATTTGATGCTTGAACCAACAATTGATACACGAATACCTTTCTCAGCCAACGTCTTTCCTGCTTCAAGCACCGTGGGGACACCCTGCAGGGGTATATGTGTTCCATGGAAATGAACTGTGAATGGCGCTCTGTGCTGTGTTGATGTGTCTGGATAAAAAAGCGCCGGATCCGAACCCACGAGTATTCGATGACTCTTCTTTGCGTCACACCCAAACCGTTCTATAAAATAATCCCTCTGTGCAAACGTATCAAAAATATAAACATTAGCGCAACGGCATGAGAGATAGTCGAGCAGAAAGTAGTACAACGCTCGGATACTGAAACGCGCATATTTACGACGATCATCGACCAGTGTCATGTGCAAAGAAACGAACGGATCGAAGATTATTTTTTTTGATGTTATCAACCGTGCAAGAATGACAGCCTGCTGGCCAGGAAACGCCACAAACATACAATCGTATGCGCCTCGAAGGCGAGCATGTTTTCGGATGAGATCACTATATTTCCCTATTCCCTGTTTCTCAGTCCGACAGTCAATGACTTCATGACCAGCCAGTTCGAATGCGCGTCTCAGTATGCGATTTCTGCTGTACAACGGATCGTAGATCCCAAAAAAACATATTCTCATGCTGTTGCTCTTAGAATATCCACTATTCGCGCGACGAGTGTATCGACTGCATACTCTTGTGCGACACGCTGTACATCTGCACTCATCGCAGTAAGTGTCTCGTGAGAAAAAGTATTGAATCGTTCAAGTGCATCCGCAAGACCTTGTACATCGTGTGGAGCAAACATAGTGATAGCAGAACACCGGTTTGCAATACCAACCATCCCCTCGTTACAGGTTATAACAGGAAGCCCCGCAGCCATCGCCTCAAGCGGTGCTTTATCAAGACTTCCTGTAGCGCTGGCGCTCACAAACACATGTGCTCGGTGTAAATACGGAAGCATCTCTTGTTGCGGAACCGCATCAACAAATGAAACATACCGTGAAAGGTCGACCCTCGTGACACGCTCATGAAGTTTTTTTTGATACACCGTCTGCGCAGGTGTCCCAGCGCTTCCGATGATGATAAGGTCAATAGCAATTCCTTTCTTTATGAGAATGTTAAGTGCGTCAATGATTGTTTCATATTCTTTGACCGGAGACATTCTCCCAAATGTAATGCAGTGTAGACCATCGCGCGAAGGAGGTGTAACAGTAGGGAGAAATACACTCGTATCGATACCATGCCCAACAATATGCTTTTTACGTGTTCCAATACGAAAACTCTCTGCCGTTGATGTGAATACGTCGTGCACAAAAAATGCTGCCACTCGCAATGAAACACTCACAGAACCATGTGTGTACCACAAGCCAATTCGCTTCCCCAGCAACCGCCACAGCAATCCACCGAGAATGGCATAGATTTGATTCATGTGTACGAACACCGAATCATAGTTTTTCCGCTCGTTCCAAATATACGAATAGAATCGTCGAAGATATTTCATGCGCGACACACCAGACTCTTTTCCAAGTGATAACACGCGTACGTTCACCGGCAGATGGTGCACACCTTCGTAGAGGCAAATAACAGTCACTGACTCACTCTGTTTGGCAAATTCTTCAATCCATCGATGGAAGAAACCGAGGTTACCATCGTTCTTGTCGACTTTTTGCGTGAGGATGAGCATTTTGGGGCGACGTGGTCGTGTGAGAAATTCAACCAACGGACGCTGATAGTCGAGTACGGTCTTCCCGCCATAGAGCTTCTCCCAACGCTCTTTGATACCAGCAGAGAGTTTTGTATACAATGGTTCGTTGTGTACCAATCCTTGGAACACTTTTACAAAGTCACCTCCCGTGCTCCCCTGCGGAAGGACGTATCCGCTGACACCGTTTTCAATTAACCCAGCAACACCGCCAACATCTGTCGTGACAATCGGCATCCCAACAAGCGCTGCCTCCATAAAGACACGAGGAAATCCTTCATAGCGGGATGTAATAAGAAGGATATGGTGCGTACTGTATGCATCGAGTATTTCGTCGCGCGCAAGCACACCGGCATCCGTAACGATATCCGAAAGTCCACGGTCAGTAATTTTTCGCATGAAATCTTTTTTTTCAGGACCGTCACCAACCAGTGTAAAACAAACACTATTCCCCATGAGTCGTTTTGTTTCTGTTATTACCTCGAGAAGCAATGGGATGTTCTTTTGCGATACGAAACGTCCGACGAAAAGAATGCGGAAAATCTGTTTGGGAACATGTCGAACGATCGTACGAAGCGCGTCGCTGTTCCCTGCGAACATGGGCTTGAAAAACACTTTAGTACCGAAACGCTGACGAAGCCGTTCTACTGTTTCTGGTCCGTCAGTTTGAATGACATCAGCGAAACGTAGAATAACTTTCGCCATGACAGAATAAAACCAGTGTTTGATTGATTCTCGGCGAATGAATGCGTTATATGCATCGGTTCCATAAATACCAACAACAACCGGAATATTTTTGAGTTTTCCAACGACAAGTGCCATGGCACCGAACATCGAGGCATCTTGCGCGATAATCGAAGCGGGTCGTATCTGAGATGCTACTCGCCATGTCTGGTAGAGTGCCTGAAAAAAACCGAGTGGTCGTAACCAATAGCGAGCGGGATGGACATGCACCAGAGGAGCGATTTCGAATCGTGAGGTCTTCCTGCCTTTCGTACACACAACAACATGAACACTCTCGTAGAGATTTGTGTATTCCCTCATACGTGCAACCGTATCGCTCTTGGCATCGAAGAGTGATGGGTCAATAGAAAGTATAAGGACAGGTTGTTTTATAGCGTCTGACATAGTGTGAGGAATTCCTGTGCAATATCAGCATACGTGTGTGTATAGTGAATTGTCGCAACGCGACGCTGATAGTCAGCATAGACGTTTGGATCGCATAAACGCACCACAGCATCAGCAATCGCCTGTGGATCCAACGGGTCAACATAGAGTGCGATGTCCCCCACACGATCACGAATGCCGATCTCACGCGAGAGAATGACCGGCTTACCAAACGAAAGTGCTCGAAGAATATAGTTTGGACCGAGGTCACCCAGTGATGTCAGTATACAAGCATAGGAGTCTTTGATTTTTTGTATCGCTTCTTCACGAGAGACACCGAACAGAAACTCCAGTCGGGCATCAGGCATAGACCTACGGACACTATCAAATGCGCGCTCTGCCATATCGGCGTTTTTCCATACCAATGGGCGAGCCGCAGCGTAGACAAATGTTTTATGTGCATTCACAGGGGCGACGTGTATCGGTGGTTCGAAACGATTCTCGATGACTGATGTTTTGGTAGCGGGAATCTGGTATGCAGGTATCCAAATATTTTTTTGAAATTCTGTATTAAAAACAATTGCGGGAATGGTTCGAAGCACAAACTTCGTCGCGCGTACAATCAGTCGCTCCTTGAAAGAGAATATTCTGTCTGCTTTGTAAAACTGCGAGAGAAGAACCTTTTCTTTCGTCCGTTCAACATACTGTTCCCACACAAAATCCCCGCCGATACGAAGAATTGTCCGTCGTCGTAGCACTTTATACATAAGAGCAATTGGAAAACCAACACTAAATGTATCAAACACAAGAACACAATCCGCCCTCACGTACGATGGAAATGTCTTTAGAAAATACCAGAGATGTCGGACACCTGTTGGCAACGAACGCTCTAGAGTAAACGTGCGAATTGCTACCGTATGCTCGAGTTTCTCAAACTCATCTTTAAGGCTTTTCGCGTAAAACGCGGGACCACCTGCCTCTGGCGGGTAAACGCCTGTCGCTATAAGAATCCGCATAGTTCCCAGAGTACGTGAAAACCATTAGTGCGTCGAGTCTTGCTCAAAAATAGGTTTGAATACTTTTGTGAACATGTCTTGCGTAATAGTGTTCCAATCGTAGGTATGCTCTACAAGGGCACGCGCGTTGTCGATAATGTGAGTACGTAATGTTTCGCTTGCAACAAGACGCTCGACCGCATCCGCAATACTTTGTGGATCGCGGACGTTACAAAAAATCCCTGTTGGAGCGTCTTTGCCGATCGGTGTTGCGGGATCATGTAGAAAATCTGGAATACCACCAACAGGTGTGGCGATAACCGGAAGCCCCGTTGCCATCGCTTCGACGAAGCTCGAACCCATACCTTCCGAAAGCGATGGTCGAACAAAGATATCACTCACTGCAAGATGAGCAGGAACGTCATTGAATGGAACCTTACCGAGAAACATGACTCGCTTCTCAACACCAAGCTTTTGCGCAAGCTCCCATAGTTCTGCCCCCTGAGGCCCGTCACCCAAGACCAAAAACTTATAGCGATCAGGTAGTAGCGCGAGCGCACGAATGACATCGTCAAGCGCATTTTTTGGTACAAGTCGTGATGTGGTGACAAGGAAAAAATCGTTTGGTTTTTTGTTGAAACGATAAATAAGTTTCTGGCGCTCTTGTTTCCAACGAGGGTCGGAAAAGTGTTTGTAATCAACTCCGTTAGGAATAACAACCGGTTCACGCGGGTATCCCATCTCCTTTGCGAAGGTTGCGAGATACTTCGATATTACTTGCACGGTCGTCGCATCGGTGAATATGCGCTTAAAAAGTGGAGCGAAGAGGCGGATACGACGGCGCCCCGCAATATGCTCTTTCGTGTCGCCGTCTTGAAGTGTGAGAATGAAGGGGGTTTTGTCGCCGAAGAACATTCGGAGTACCACAGGAACGAATCCCATGTTAGTCATGACACACCAGTATGCGTCGTACTTTCCCTTACGAGACAGATGACGCGCTTTCAAAGCTGCGAGCGGAACATAGAGCACCTTGATGAGATACCATGGGAAACGCCCGAGCTCAGTGAAGGTAATGCCTCTTTTCGAAGGACCGATGCGATGAAGCGTGACGTTGCCCACCTGCTCGGTTTTTGGAAGATTTTTGTCTGCACGAAGCGCGATGAGATCGAACTGTATATCTTCTTTTGATATACGCCTTGTGATCTCGTCTGGAGCCATTTCACCACCGCTCATAAACGGCGAATACATCAAGGAAAATATGAGGACTCGGCGTGGCTTTCTAAGTTCCATAATAGAGCCATCCTACCATACCTTATTCGACCGGTGTGATGTCTATAATCGTATACTGTGAAGCATCGGAAGTGTCGTTGCGGACGTCTGAAGTTCTCCTCGGTTTTATAGAAAACACAACCGCCGAAAGAATAATAATCATGAGGAATCCTCCTGTACTCATTCTGAGTCTGCTACGTCTGATAACTCTTCATCGACACCAGAAATAGCATCACTGAGTTCATCCGCACGAGCACCATTGGGATACTGCAAGACAACCGTGTCATGATCATCGAATATGAGGTTGGTGATGCGTGATGAAAATTTGATACCCGTTTGTGGAGCAATGATTGTATCAGTCGGAATGGTGAACGTTGTATCGCGAAGCGTTCCTCGTGCATAGAGCACACCGAGCTTCCATTCCGAGATGTCGAGTTCTTCATCAGAGCCGTTATAGACTTCAATAAAACCCCGCTCGCCAGCATTTTTTTCACGAAGGCGTATATCGGAGGGTAAAATCCTAACCGAGATTTTGTCTTTTGATGTTTGATAGTCGCCGGACACGCGAAGCACCGTGGTGTACGTCCCTGGCTCGGCGTATGCATGCGAGACTTCTCTCCCCTTCGCATGCGATCCATCCCCGAATGACCAATAGTAGTCAGCGGATCCTATGTGGGTATTCTTATCGGTGACAGCGCGCCCTTCAAATGCGATCGATGCACCAGCGATACCAACCACATCTTCACCACCGTATGCAAACACCACTTGTTTGTAGCCACCGGTTGTTACTTTTTTCTTGAGCGTTGTGGTTTGCGATGTACTTGTTCCAGCAACTGTTCCATCAGAAGGGATTTCGCTCGGTGTTGCTGTGTTCAAGGCTTTTGGCGTGGGGACGCCCGTAATCCATGTGGTATCGGCTTGCCGTTGTGGGGTGTCTTTTGTTGTATTGTTTCCACCAATCGACTCCCAATTTGACCCTCCTATAACAATATCGACTGCGACTCCTTCGCCGTCTAGCAATCGGAGTGTTTCGCCTACATTACCAAGATCACCGCTATAGATTTTGTCCGCGGGGATAGTCGGAACACTCTGGTCGTCGGTTCGCTCAAGTAAATAATATCCACCCGCGGGAATCGTGCCAGAAAGCGAAATGGATGGCGCTCCGTCGTCCGACACTATTTTCCATCCGGAAAGAGAAACGTCATCTGTTCCTGTATTCACGAGCTCTATCCACTCATCGCTTGCAGACACCGCGGTACCCATCCATGCGATTTCATTGATAACAACTGCACCGTGCGCAAAGACCGGAACAGCGAATGCGCAGATAAGTGCGAAAGAAAAAATAATTGTACGCATGCGCGCACAGTAGCAGAGCGTTGCTAAAGAAACTATAAAAACTACTCTGCTTTTTTCTCTGTTCTGTCCGCGTTTATCTACGACTCCTTTTGGAAGAGTTTTTCAAGCACCTCCTTCGGTACTTCCGGAATCTTCGCTTCTGGTTGCCGAGTTGTTGGTTGTTGGTTGTTGGTTGTTGGTCGCTCTGCGCGCGGCGTCTCTTTCGGAGGAATATTTCGTATCTCAGTCTTCGGGAGTACTGGCGCGCTCTGAGGTGCCGGCACAGATGAACTATCAATCTTGTCTGAAACTTCTTGCGTTTTTTGCAACACAGTTGCGAGCGCATTGCGAAGTTCATCAAGACGACCTTCCGTTGGTCCTTTATCTTTTTTCTTATTACTATCGGTCTTCAATCGGTTCAGTGAGAATGAATGACGGAGGCGCTCTTCGCGCTCATCAGAACCACCACTTTTATTGTTTGGCTGGCGAGGAACATACTCCCGTGGGCCGTTTTGGTTTTGTGTTCCGCTGGTCTGTTGCGGAGGACGTGCGGGTTCTGAGTGTTGTGCGCGAGGAACGCTCACCGGAGGTGGTGTTGGTGTGGAGATAGGAATGGACTCCGCCATGGGTTCAGGCGGGCGTGTTGGTGTTTGTGCCGGCGGACGCGAATTACCTCGTGTATCACGCATATCGCCTGGGCGAACATCGCGTCGCATATCACCGCGTGGCGGTCCATTTCGATTATTCCCATTGAACTGAGAGCCGTTCTGCGTACGAGAACCACCTGCATCTCGTCGTTGCTCGTGTGAGCCGTTGCCACCACCAGAGCCAAACGATTTTTCATGCCATGCGATAATTTCTTCTTCAACAACCTCTCGTGGGCGAGCAAATTGTTCTCGTGAGCGTGCAATAGCGATATCCCGGTACGAAATATGTGGTACGGCAATCGGCGGAAGTGTGTGACATGAAAACGGTGCCGACGACATACCATCAATCATGAGTTTCAAATACGTCTGAGCAAACCCAAGGTTAACCAAATCTTCTGCAGTAAAGAGCGGTGCGAATTCTTTCTCGAGATGCTCAGCGTCAGTCGCTCCAACACGAAACGTAATCATCGTACCAACGTTACCGAAAACCGCGGCACGCACTTCATCCGACATTTGCTCAATGTATTGGTGCGCAATCGTTAAGTTCAATTTATATTTTCGTGCCTCAGAGAGAATATCTGCAAAAGACTCATTCGCAAATGACTGGAACTCGTCCACGTAGAGATAAAAGTTTGGAAGTTTCGCGAGATCGGGTTCGCGCATATCAGCACGCGACATTGCGGCAAGATAAATCTTAGTGATGAGCATCGAACCGAGAAGGTTTGCGGAATCTTCACCAACCTGCCCTTTCGAGAGGTTAATGATCAAAATTTTTCGGTTATCCATCATCTCGCGGATATTGAACGTTGATTTCGGCTGACCGATGAGATTGCGGATGACCGGGTTCGCGGTGAATTGACCAATCTTATTTTGAATCGCCGGTGTTGCTTCTGCAGCGAACTTGTCGGTGTAGTTCGCGAATTCATTTTCCCAGAACGATTTCACACCGGGGTCGGTGACATGCGCAACGACTTCCTTTCGAAACTCTTTGTCGGCGAACATGCGACTGATACCAAGGAGTGTCGAGCCGGGATACTCGAGGAGTGCAAGAATTGTGTTGCTCAACATGTATTCCATGCGGGCGCTCCATGCATCAACCCAGATCTTCTTGAACGCGGACATCAAACCTGCCGCCACAAGGTGACGCTTGTCGGGGCCGATATCTTCCATCACGTTGAATGAGATGGGGTTTGCGAGGTCAAACGGCGCAAAATAGAGTACGTCGTTAATGCGATGCTCGGGAATGTAGTCGAGAAGAAGGTCAGCGGTTTTACCGTGCGGATCGATGAACGCGAATCCTTCGCCATTCTGAATATCCTGCACCGCCATGTTTTCAAGCAAGGTCGATTTACCGGTACCGGTTTTACCGATGATGTAGACGTGGCGGGTGCGGTCAATCGCTTTAATACCAAACTTGACTCGCTTGTTGCGATAGTCTGTTTCGCCGATATAGGTGATTCGGTGTGGGTCGTAGTTCATCAGGAAAAGAACACTCTGTCACTGTGTAGTATACGACATGCATACAAAAGGAAAAGCCGTGCACGCAGATTAGGCGGTCACGGCATACGATTTCAATTCTCGGAAAAATTTTGTTATTTCTGGCGCCCGATGCACTGCGTGGTCAGCATCGGGCTCAACGGTCACCACCACTCGCACTGATGCATAGTGGAGTACAACGAATCTCCATGACGCCGAGTGCCAATACTCAGCAAGCTCACCATGCTTCACGGTACGTTCAAGCACCAATTGCCAGGGCATCTGTCGTGGTTGCATCACCTCAAGGAGCCTGACGACTTCTTCCCGCGCTACGGTCTCGTCGATATATCTCCCCCACTCCCAGTTCCAGTCGATATATCGATCAAACACATGCGATAACACCCACAGACGCAATGGTTTGCGTCTGGGTCGAACAACGAGCTCCATACGCATTCTCCTCGCGCCAATACATTCTCTCTACTGTATACAAGAAAAGCAGAGTATATACAAAAACGCGACTGCCTGTACGGCAATCGCGGTGATATGTCAATCTGTCTCTCCATCCCCAACGAGCGCGCGGAGGCGAGCTCCTAGATCAAGCCGATCGCAGAGGTGTCCCTCACCGATGCAGTCGCACACCGACATCTCATCGCTCACGATATCGACTTCGGCGGTGGTGAAGCGAAGACGGACACTGGTGATCCGTCGATCCTTCACGAGCTTGGCGACGACCTGCGCGTCGTCATCTCCAAGCTGTCGTCGAGGACGACTCATCTCTCTGATGAATTCATCCTCTTGTGCGAGCGAATCACCTCGCGTGGCAACTCTTTTGCGAGCACCCTTCTTACTCACCATCCAATATCTCCTTCACCTTCGCGGGGGTAAGTTCTTTCACCCCTGCTGGAACAGAAAACCGAATTTCAGAAAGCCCGTCTTGCGGATGCACCACAATACCGTAGCGTCGAAACTTCCGAATGACGATACTGAGCGTTTCCGCGCGAATCGGCATAGAACCGATTCGTATCAACGATACTCCTGTCGTCGCAAGTTCAAGCGAGATCTGCTCAATGAGCAGCCCCGCATGAAATTGCGGATCGTTGTGAATTTTCTCGAGCTCCTCGAGACTCGAAAAATACTCGAGGATATCCGGACGACCTATCATGCACACCTTCCTTTCTAAAAACAGTCGTTAGACAGAAATGAACCTCTCCTAGAAAGAGATTATACCGAAAATTATTGTGTCGTCAAGGAGTGCCGTATTACTCACTCACCGGAACGGTCGTGATATCTGCGTGAAGTGCTGCGCGTGTGTAGGTGTTTCCCGCATCCCAGAGCGCCCACGAATCCAATCCCGCGTCGTACGTTGCTTGCATCTGCGCGCGAACCATCTCGGGTGTATATGTTGCGCCCAAATCAAAATCTTGAAGCCATGGACGAAGTTGATCGGAGGAAATTTTCCCGCGACCCTTTTTTGCTTGGGCACGCGCCGAGACCATTTCGGTTGACGTGCTGTTTGATGCAAGCGAATCGCGCATCACATTGGCACGTCGCACCGCCGAATCCATTGAATACTTAATAACCGCATACGGATCTGTTGCAGGTTTTGCAATACCGATGAATCCGGAGTTGTAATGCGATGGATACACCATCGGCATCACATAGTCGAAGTATGGCAACGCGCGTTCAATCACTTGACCGATGCCCAAGTCATCGGTGTTCGTGGTTGTGTATCCAAAGAGATCAACCGAGAGCGCGGGTACATCATCAAAGTCATCAAATGGTTCGGAGAGTTCGTCGTAGAGATGCGCAAAGAAACTTTCGAGCACTTCTGCTTTCGGTTTTCCGCCTGAGAGCGTGAACGCGATGTCCTTCATGTTGCCGTCGGATGGGTAGCGAACATAGTCATAGTTGATTTCATCGAACCCAATGCGATAGCTTTCTTTCGAAAGTTCAACCACGTAATCCCAGTACGCGTGCGCTCCCACATCAATGAATGAGAGACCTTTGTGGTCTTTCCACACGGTACCGTCGGACTCTTTCTTCACAGCAAATTCAGGGTGCAGTTTTGTGTAGTACGGATCTTGGAACACCGTGATGCGCCCAATCACATAGATATCTTTTTCATGAAGGAGCTTGATGAATTCTTTCATGTCGCGCGCGCCACAGTCAGGCGACACCGAATCAGCGAGTATTGGGTTGTCGGTTGTAAATGCGATGCGTCCGGTGAAATCTTTGATATCAATCAAAATTGAGTTCAATTCGGTCTCATCAACAAGCGCAACTAATTTGTCACGGAACGAGGGTGTACCAACCACACACTGCGACATGTAGATTGCTTTGACCGATTCAGGAGTTTTGATGTGCGCCACTTCGGGGATTTTTGGTTTCTGTGGAAGGACAGAAAACACTTCCCCTTCTGAACCAACGCTATAACTCGAAGAGAAGATATGCGGTGCCACCATAAACAAAAGAACAATAACGATGAGAATTCCGACTGCCGGTAGATACCGCTTTTGTTTTTTAACGTGTGTAACGATGGTATTCATACGATGATTGCTGTTGCTCCAGTATACAGAGAGTGTACACAATGCCAATGGGGTGCACGGAAAAAACGTGTGGGTATGGCCTAGTCTCTGTCGTGGTGATACAGTGCAAAGCAGGATGTTCATCATACATGGGAGGCTTCGTGCGTCTCGGAATTCGTTTAGGAAAACCGCCCGAAAAAAGAGGTCGTGAGGAGTTGATACGCTATTTCGTCGACTACTATCGACGACAGGGTCTTTCTGACGAAGACGTCCTTCGGAAGATTCAGCGCGATTTTCACGATGTCGTGGCACTCCCGCCACGCCCAACAACAGAAGGAGGATCGCCCATGAACGCAAACAGCAAACCTAACCTCTCCACGGCGGAGAGGGGGTGATCCAGTATCTACCTCTCGGCACCGTCCGATAGGTATCCCACAAGCGAGGCTCCTGACCGACCTCGTCCCGCCGAAGAACCACGGCTCCGTGTCCCACACGGAGCCGTTTTTTATTTTGACGAGCGAGGAGCGTGTGAAAGCCTGTTTTCACAACGTCCGAGTCGAGGTCAAAACAACGTATTCTTTATTTCGGATGCACAATCACCACAAACTCTCCTCTCTCTTTTTCTGTATTCGATTCAAAATAGTTCAAAAGCTCTGCGGGCGTTCCGGAGACCATCTCCTCATAAATTTTTGTGAGCTCGCGTGCAATTGAAACTTTTCGATCCGCCGAGCCAAACTCCTGTAACTCTCCCAAAAGTTTCATGATGCGGTGTGGAGACTCATACATCACGACTGCGCGCTCTGTTTCCGCGATTTCTTTATGCAGTGTCTGCCGACCTTTCTTGTGCGGAAGGAATCCGAGGAACAAAAATTCTGTTTCGGTGATGCCCGCGATTGAAAGTGCTGCGGTGAGTGCTGATGGTCCGGGAATCGCAACGATTGGAGAGTCCGGCATTTCTTCACGGACGTACTGCACGACAAAACTCCCTGGGTCTGAGATACCCGGCGTTCCTGCGTCAGAGACCAGCGCAACATCCTTCCCTTCTGAGAGAATCACTGCGACCAATTTTGCCTTACCACGCTCGGTGCGCGCATTCAACGACATCAATCGGGTCTCAATGCCATATTTTTCACAGAGGCGCTTGGTGACACGGGTGTCTTCACAGAAAATAACGTTCACTTCTTTGAGAATGCGAACGGCGCGATGCGTAACATCTTCAAGATTGCCGATTGGTGTTCCGACGACGTAGAGAGTTGCACTCTGCATAGAAAATTATATTGAATGTGGAGTGAATGAAATTACCACACTGTGCGCAAGCTCGTCTAATAGTGATGCATCCTCTTCACGATAGGTGTAAACGTGTAAAGAGAAATGAACCGTAAGATCTTCGAGATAAAAATCATAGGAAACATAACGAGCATCTGATCTCTGTTCATGAATAACAGTTCGCTTAGTAACAGATACATCGTTTATTGAAAGCACTTCTATTGTTTCCTCTCCCGGCTCAAAATCTTTTCGCTCCTCAAGTTTTCCATGCATGTCAGATGGTCCAGAGACCTCAACGAATCCTGAGAAAACGCCACAGTTAAAGCTTTCGCTCGGTATGTAGTGAGGGTTCTCCTCAACGTACCACGATGCTGGTCGTTTATATGCAATTACATAGACACCTTCTGCTGTAGACGTTGCTATTTCTGATGAAACCCGTGATGAGTCGTTCGGGTAGCAGACTGGATTATTCCCTGATGTTCGAGAAGAAACCTCTGTTTCATACAGCCTATTGAGCCTCTGTTCGTGGATGAAAAAAAACAAACCCACTGCAATAGCAACGAGGATGAAAAGCGCCCAAAAAAGCTGGCGGTACGACACAACTTCTCTATTCATAGAAGCAGTGTAGCGTCGGAGTGTTAAAAAGCAATCTGCTTGACGGTGCGTCAAAAGATGTGTAGAGTACTCGACAGGATAGAACACAAACACAGCAGAGCTCTTGAAAGGAGCGCCTCATGTCTCGAACCAAGATTCTCGCAGCAATCCTCGTTGCCCTCGCACTCCTGTCGATCGGCAGCACGTCGCCGGCCAAGGCGCAGGAGCAATTCTGGGCTCAGCGCGGTTTCGGAATCGACGTGTCCGTCTCCTACGGGATGGGTGCGGGGTACGAGCCCACTCCCGGAATCGGAGCGGGTGTAAAACACACCACTTCGCGAACCCAGACGTTCTTCGGCGGAGCCGGAGGGCCCGCCGAAAAGACTGGCCAGACCGAGGGTTCCTGGTGGGCGTACCATCTTGGTGAGGAGGTCCGCGTGACGAAGAGAGGTTCCGTCCTCGCCATCTACACCAAGGGTTGTTTCGAAGGGAAGTTGTTCGACAGTTGTGCGGAGCGTGTGAGCTTCGACTACTGTTTCCGTCCGGACGACCAGGGAATCTGCGCGGGAGCGACCGCTTCGCTACGGGATATCCACGACTACGGGGATGTCCACTTGCGCTACTCCTACATCTTGCCCGAGCAACGGCTCTTTGGACACCACCTTGGCCTGAGCCTGAACAACGGCCGGACCAGATTCCAGGGTGTTGCTGGTATGCCGGGGTTCGACAGAATCACCGGCATGAGCGACGAGTTTCAGGCAACGATCTGGTTTGGGGCGTCCTATAGTCTGAGCTTCTAGCCCTCGTCGTCCACGCCACCGCGCCGTCCCGCACTTCGGGACGGCGCTTTTTCATACAAAAAGCCCGACCTTTTGGTCGGGCGCTACATCACGCACTCATCTTCAGTTGTTGGTCATGCACACCGAGCTCTGAGGCAAGCATCTCGGCGCGAACAATAGCGTCATGTCCAACGAACGGAGCGCATTTCCGATAAATACGAATCGCCTGCTTTTTTTGTCCCGCGCGCTCTGCACTTTGTGCATAGGAATACGCACGACTCGCCCATTCATGAGCCGAGGACGTGTACCCACGCGTGCGATAGATCTCCGCTTTGGCAATCGCAAGCAGTCCTGCGGTGTGAAGGGCGTTCGACGACAAACGATCCATCCCGAGAGAAATCAGGAGGAGTGCCTTGTCATCGCCCCAGAGCGAATGGAGTGAACTCTGACCGATGTCGCACTGTTCGGCGGTCAGCATCTTGTGCCATCGATAGAGCAAACGTCCGCCGACGAAGGAAATACAAAGGCACAGAAACCCGAGCACCGCCCATGCGAGTATCGGCAGGAGAAGGTACACAAGTGGGTACAGTTCGCGAGCGTACCGTTTGATTTTCTTTTTCGCCGTACCAGCGATGCTGTGCGCGGTACTCGTCAATCCCGCAACCGCGCTCGTCTTCCCCTCTGAGGAAAGTACGGCCGGAAAGTGGAAGACCGACACGATGAGGAGAGATACTTTCCCCCACCATGATGTTGTACTCCAAGCCATCCGATACGCAAACCCTTCTTTCTTCACGCAGACTCCCCTTTCGAGTATGTAGTGTCGTGCTGAACAAACCCGCTTGTTTATACAGTATAAAAATGCTTTTAACAACGCACACAACGATTCATCAACGACACGTGCTACAATCCTTCTGATGAAAAAAGTACACATGAGCGGTATCTGCGGTGCGGGCATGAGCGCTGTTGCAACAATTCTCAAGGAACGCGGATACAACGTCACGGGCACTGACGCGGTCTTCTATCCTCCTATTTCCGACTACATCACCACACAAGGGTTTCAGGTCGGGCACACATATTCTGCTGACAATGTAACTACTGACACCGAGTTTGTTGTTGTGGGCGGAAGTGCGAAGTCGAATCCTGCCGACAACCCTGAAATATCTCGTGCGATTGAGCTCGGCATTCCGGTGCGCACGTTTGCAGAAGTGCTCGGTGAGCTCTCAAAAGAATCAGAGACCATTGTGGTTGCGGGAAGCTATGGAAAATCAACGATGACCGCGCTTATTGCACACTGTCTTATGTCTGCAGGCAAAGACCCGAGCTATTTCATTGGTGCACTACCCGTTGATAAAAGTGCGCCAGCACATGCGGGAACCGGAAGGTATTTTGTCATCGAAGGCGACGAATACATTAACTCAGGACTCGACCATCGATCAAAGTTTTTATTTTTCAAAACATCGAATGCGGTTTTCATATCAGCAGAGCATGACCACGTCGATATCTTCAAAACGCCAGAAGACTTCCAAAACGCCTTTGCACAACTCCTCGCTCGTGTACCGCAGGATGGAACAATTTCAGCGTGCACCGACAACCCTCATGTGAAAGAACTCATCGAACCATATCAATCACACGCGGAAACGTATGGACTCGATACGCACACCAATCCGCGATGGTCGGCTCGCGATATCGTCCACAGCGAACAATCAACGTTTACGCTCACGCGTGACGGAGAACCTGTCTGTGCGCTTTCAACAACACTCTTAGGCAACCACAACATTCAAAACATCATCGGCGCTGCTTCGATGCTCATCGGTAAAAACATCCTCACGCCAGAAGAATTTGCGAATGGTGTGCTTTCATTCAAAGGAGTAGAACGACGACTCGATAAAAAAACGGCACATTCTTCGGTACTCGTTTATGAAGGGTTTGGTTCGTCATACGACAAAGCACGGTCAGCAATTTCTGCACTACGAACACATTTCCCCAATCGACGCCTCGTGGTTGTATTTGAACCATATACATTCAGCTGGAGAAACCGAGCGACACTGCATTGGTATCGCGATGTTTTTGAAGGTGCAGAGCACGTGTTCATCTACCCACCGCGCCCACCAAGCCCCCAGACCGAGCAGGTGAGCCACGAAGAAATTCTTGCGGAAGCGAATAGAGGTTCTGTGCCCGCCCACGCGATACATGATGAACAGAGCGGGTTGAGCGCATTACAACAGATACTCACCCCAAACGATGTGGTGTTACTCCTCACATCAGGGAATCTTGGAGGACTCATCGCATCGATTCCAAAGCTCTGCGAAGAAAAATTTCCTGCATAAAAAAGCTCCACCATTCGCATGGCGGAGCCAAAAGAACACTACCGAACACTTCGTCTCGGACGAAATACGAGAATACCGTTTCGATCGCGATCGCCTCGGTGTGCACTCGCCCAGAGATGACTCACGCCGTCCGGAGCGAGTTCTCTTGCGGTGTCGATGTCGTCGTAGAAAATCCTATCTTCCCTGAGACCACAACGGAGCAACTCCGATGAGATGAGGTCAGGAAGCGACAACGACGGACCTTCTCGCGTCTCGCGAATACATCGTGAACCATACCGCCTCGCGACCATCTCTCGCAACTGCCGGTTTTTTGGGCCATACCGCGGATGGTCGTCCGTGCAGTGGTAACTACTCGGTCCGATCCCGCAAAGAATGAAAGCTGACATCTCACTTGGGTCAGCGTTCATCACCCAAATACCGTTTTGAATGACGCTTGGGCGACAAGATCTGGAATCCCAGTTCTTGTCGATGAGAGAGTCCTTCCCCGCATGGAGAGCACTGAAGATGTCTCCATTCGTGATGAGCACGGTCGGACAGTCAGCGGTGCGATAGAAAAAACCATCACCGTCAGTCAGTCCGACGATTCCATCGGCCAGCGCACCGAAGAAAAAATTCAGTGAATGATGGATGCTGTGCCCACCAAAACCCTTTTCACTTCGATAGTGAACGGGCAGAGGTCGAATCACCTTTGCGTTGAATTCCTGCCCATTGATGGCAAAAATGTTCCCTACTCCCTTTCCGACAACATGGAGTGCGAGCATCCTCTGTGTCTCCATGTCCATCGTCCGACGAAGCGGGGCTCCCTTCCCGAAGAGGTGCACATGCACCCCTCCATATTCGAATTTCCGCGTCGGCTCGAGCTGAGTCGACGCGTCCGTCTGTCCTACCATTGCAGGCGCGAGCATCATCTCCTCCGTTCCCGTGTGTGTTATGTTCAGTATTACCCGGAGAGACTATACCACAACGCGCTTTAAATGCGATGGAATGTGCACGAGAATATCGTAGGGGATGGTTTCGCAAAGTTCAGCGATGCGTTCAACACAATTTGATGCATGTCGATCATTCGAAATAGCGATGACGTGCTCCCCTGCTTTCACATCGGGAACATGAGAAACGTCAATCGAACACATATTCATCGAAACCCGTCCGATGATTGGACACTCAATTCCTCGCACACGCATTGAGCCCTTGTTCGAGAGTCGGCGATCGACACCTTCAAAGTAACCAACAGGCACCGTTGCGATGGTCATATGCTTCGTTGCAACAAAAGTATTATTGTAGCCAACCGAGTCACCGGGTTTGATGGTGCGTAGTGATGCAATTTCTGTTTCGAGCAAGAGTGCAGGGATGAAATCATTCTCACCCTTCGAGGGAGAAACGCCGTGTTGCCCAATGCCTAACCGGAACACATTTGCGTTAATCTCATCTGCAAACGGAAATCCTTTGGTCGCTGCGACGTGATAGTACGGAATGTTGCCATACACAATGTCCGAAATGCTCCTCGCTTTGTTCCACAGTGCAATCTGCCCTCTCGTGAATGTCGGATCATCACCATCCGCATCAGAGAGATGCGTACACAGGCCTTCAAGAAAGATAGTGTTATTTTCTTTGATGAGCGTAAGCGCTTCGGGAAGCTCCCCGAGTGAGACACCTTGTCGATGCATGCCGGTGTCGACTTTGAGGTGAAGTACGATACGAGATGTGTGGTGCGAGATGCGGGAGAGAAGTTCTTTTGCGTGTTCGAGGGAAATTACCGTAAAAGAAACATCCTTGAATTCTTTCGATGCACGAACAATATCCTCAGGCCGGACGTACCCAAGAATGAGAATCTTTGTTGCAACACCTTCCGCACGAAGTACACGGGCTTCGTAGAGCGAATCAACGACAAGGAATTCAATTTCCGGTCGATTGTTGAGAATCGTTGCGACCTCGATTAGTCCGTGTCCGTATGCGTTGCTTTTCAACACCGGAGCAAGCTTTGCGTTCGGTACTTTCCGTGCAAAATATTCGATGTTGTGAAGAAGTGCACTTTTTGATATCACCACCCGCACCAATGGTTCGTACCCGACGGATCGTTTAAAGATATGAAGTAGTCGATGCATGTGATTAGTGTAGCAAGCCTCGAATTCGCTCTCGGAGTTTCATCGGCCACTCCTTATCCATGCACGGTCGTTCAATGAGCAGGTAGAAGAAGGACGAAACCGCAAGCACACTGCCACAAAGCAGTAGTCCTTGCGTCAAAAGCGTTGAAAGATATCCGTCGGTCGCCCATGCAATCGTTTTGCCACCCACAAACGAAATAACAATGTAGTGCCAGAGATAAATGCTGTAGCACATTCCACCAATCAGTGTGACCCACGTTGTTCCAAACACGCGCTTCCACACGTCGTTCGTCAAAGCGAGCAAGTAGAGCAAATATACGCTCGCGAGAAAGAGCACATCTCCCATGACGGTGCTCATATCAACGAAAAAGATGACGCCGAACAATCCTAAGCCAAGCATGAAACTCGCTGGCCGAGAAAGTGACAGCGTTGTCTTCATGACATACATATCAACCAACAAAAAACCAATGAGAAAATACTGTAGATAATTGTACAAACTCAAAAATGCGGGGAGATAGAAATGTTGTGCGAGAAGTAACGCACCTATCGACAGAATGATGCACACGATACGAAGCGGTCGTTTTAGGAAAAAGACACACGCGAGTAGTGGTGCAAGAATATAAAATTGCACCTCAATTTCGAGCGACCACGCAACACCGTTCACGCCCGGACCCACAGGAAGAATGTTGTGGAGATATACGAGTGATGAGAGAAGACTCGTAAAAATATCGTTAAACGCGTACCGACCGATTGCAATGAGCGCAATAAACGCAACGATCATGTTGAAAATGTAGGGTGGTTCAAGGCGCGTGAGCCTACGCAGAAAGTATGCTTTGAGATTAAATACACGTTCGCCAGCGATGAAACGTTTTGCGAATGGGAGCGCAAGGATGAACCCACTGATGACAAAAAAGAGTTCGACGCCACGGCTACCGTTTCCAAGAAAGAGTGAGAGGAGTTCGTACCGTTCTGCGAGTGCTGAGAGTCCTGCCTGTGCTTTCCCAAGAATAAAAATATTGATATGAAAAAGAACAACCCATGCAATCGCAAGGAAGCGCAGACCGTCGATTTCGGGCATGAATGCAGAGGACGCAGTGATACGGCGAAACCGCTCGACAAGAAAAGCTCTCATGCAGGTAGTGTAGCAATCACCTTTCTCTCAAGCCATGTTGTGGGTCATGGATGAAAACATACACCTCTGACTCGTTATTTTGTGGGCACGGGGAGACTCGAACTCCCAATCCCTTGCGGGAACTACGACCTGAACGTAGCGCGTCTACCAATTTCGCCACGTGCCCAATGCAAACCTACAACAAACAACCTACAACAAAATGGTAGCAAAGGACAGATATATCGCTTCGCCTTGCTCTTGCGGTTTCTTCTTGCTATGGTGCTTTCGGAATCGATCACCAACGATAAGGAGCCACGATGCACGACACGAGAGAAGCGCCTGCGCGCATTGTCTGGGGTGGAAACTCTCCCATCCGTCCTTCTGACATTACACTCTCACCGAGTAACCACACCATGCCGAGCACCTTCGGCAAGGCAGAAGTCGAAGAGTCTGCGGGCAAGCTCATTGCTTTTTTCCAACGCCGAGGTGACTGGGTTCCCTTCACGATCGAAGAACTCACTGCGTTCTATCGCACACAAGGATGGAATCCAGACTACATGTTTTTCGGTCTGATGGGGGCATGGAAAGACGATTGTCCTACCCCAGCATCCTTCAGTGGAACATGGAGAATGGGTCAGGACTATCTCCGCATCGATATCGACGGGAAGTACTATGTCACCGATTTTTTCATCCGACGATGCATGAGACTCACCTAGACGGCACAGCAACAAGAGCCCGACCCTGCGATCACATCAAGGGGTTTTTTCTTACCCAAAAATTTAGCTATGCATCGCTTCATGTCGCAATCTCTATGACCTAATTGAGAAGGCGTGCTTCCGCAAGCAAAGCTCGGATGTATGACTCGTTTTTCTCTAATGTGTCGCGCTCTTCATCTGAAAGTCTTTCTCTCGCAACTCCATCGATCTCTTCCGTCAATGTAGCAATAAGCGCTCTCAATTCTGCTGACTCTTCAGAAGACAGCGAGCGTACATCGGGTGTGTGGAATGCTTCGTTCATAGTTTAGCGTGGTGCTAAGGCGAGCTTCGGGAGTGTTGCGACAAAGTCTCGTAGCTCATTTATTTTCGCATGAAACTGCACGAGAAAGAGTTTCGTTTCAGATGCCGTTGCGAGTCCTTGGCCTACCTTTGCAGCAAGCGCGATGAGTTCCGGTTGAATCATGAGATAAGGATAGAAAGTTAGGCGGAAATGTCAAAGCCCTCCTACGAGCATTCACCTATTTCTTCTTCCACCCCATCACTGAGTCGCGAGCAACATCTAATCGATCGCGAAGACTTACAAACAAGGCTTTCTCTTCGGAATCTTGTCCGTTCAAAATGTTGAATAACTGACTTTTTAAAGTATACATATAATCATAGGGTGTACGCGGAGCATATCTTTCTGGATGTGCGAGATCGTTGAGCGATGCTTTGATAGCTTCGCGACATTTCTCTTTTTTATCTTCAGCAACAGGAGAAATACTGAGATACTCTTCAAGATCCTTTAGGGCAGTATCTTCCAATTCCAGCAAGAGCATTCCATTTTCTGTCTCAAGAAGGCGCTCTCTCGATGTATCAGGTTGTGTTTTTTCTCCTTCCATTTTTTACATTTTATTTGATAATTTTCCTTATTAAAAACGGTTACTGAGTATTTTACCCGCTCCGCGACTAAAATCCTACGTACCGTCGAACGCCACCCTGTCCGGCTTTTTAGTTTGGTGGTCACGAATCACTTTCGAAATAACACTGCGCGCGAAAGGATTCGGTCACGAGTTTCTAGCTTCCTCATCCCGCTTTGCGGGATTCCGTCGCAAGAACTCTCGACCCCGGCTCGGCGACCCCGCTCTGCGGGGTGCCCCGCCTCCGCCCTTCGAATCCTCTCGACGCACTACAAAACAAAAATCGCTCCGCGCATGGCGGAGCTTCTTTGTTTTGGTGGTCACGAATCACTAAGGATTTTATTCGTCCTTCGGACTCTAAAATCCGTAAGTGTTCGCGACCCCGGCTCGCGGTCCCGCAAGCTTGCGGGACAACGCTGCGCCTCGCACCGCGGTACGAAAGCAAAACAATTTGCTTTCTATGAAAAATCCCTCATTTCATGAGGGATTTTTCATACCTTGGTGCGCGCGAAAGGATTCGAACCTTTGACCGCCCGAGTATCAGTCGGGTGCTCTACCAACTGAGCTACACGCGCAAGTGAGGATGACACGCGGTGTCTTGTGCGAGAGCGGGTTTTCGAGGAAGGAGCAAAAAAGAAAGCTTGTTTTCTTTTTTGCTCGACTCCGAGGAAACGGGAGCTCGAGCTGTCTACACCATGTGGTCCGAACGCCACGCGTGTATGGTATTCCATACACGCGCTCCTCACGTTTGGCGAATTGACTATACCAGAAAACCGACAAAAGAAAAACGGCCACCCACCCCGGAGGGAAGGAAGCCGTTGGTGCTGGTTCGTCTGCCCTAGACAGATGAACCAGCTGAAGTCAGTCAGGCAACTCGGTCGATCCGTGCGTCCCTTCCGCGAAACGGAAGAGAGCACCGAAGGCACCAGACGCGATGGCGACGATGAAGGCGAATGCTCGCATCCCGCGCGCCAAGGCGGTTTCCACGATCTGTGGCCCGAGTGTGCTCCAGACGCTCGCCAAGGAAACGACTCCGAAGGCGAGTGCGAGGAATGCGACGGCGAACAGCACGTTTGAAAGTTTGTGGTTCATCGCGTCATCCTTTCGTTGGTCGGCGTGAGTCTGCCCATCATCGCACCGACGAACCAGTACGACAGGGCACTACCTCCGAGAGCCAGGTCGATGTACTTGCTGAGAACGGGCGAGGGCTTGAAACCCACGACCCCCTCACAAACGAGATCCATCGCCCACAGCAGCAGAATTGCGACACCGAGTGTGCGAGACTGCTTAGCGGTCATCGCGTCTCCCAATTCAGCGCCAATTGACGTTGACGGCACATCTTGATGAGCACCATCCCCATGACGAGGAAGAGGATGAACGGAATCGAGAGAAACTGCACCAGGGGGTGCGCCTTCTCGAACCGCTTCCCGTTGCCAGCGAGCAAGTACATCGTGTTGACCAGCGCGTTGGACAGAATGACGAACGCCGGAACGGCGACCATCAAAGTGACGACCAGCCGAACCACGAAATCGAACTCGTATGAAGGCATGCTTGCCCTCCTCATTATGTGACGGGGATGTATTCCACCGTCGGAACTACCTGCCATTAATGATACCAGAATCCATCGTTTTGTCAACCCCGTTAGAGTTTCTTAAAATATA
>CAYZIR010000003.1:11243-87102 GCA_964478705.1 uncultured Candidatus Saccharibacteria bacterium | reverse complement strand
CTCACGAGGAAACCCCGTACGGAGCGAAGTGGAGTGCGGGGAGGAGGTCATTCGTACCGGCTAATTTCTCGTCTGGAAGTTCAACTCCCAATTGGGAGTTGAACTTCCAAATAAGACGCTCGGCCACCTTTTTCGACGCAGAAACGCTCCTGCGTCAAGGTTTCCTGTGTGCTAAAATAAGGGCATGAAAAAGACCATCATTGCACTCGTTATTATCATTCTTATTGGCGTCGGTCTCTACTACTTTACAAAGCAGACAGCGGAAGCCCCGATTGATCAGGCAACCACAACACCTGCAACAACGACCGAGCCGGTCGTGACGGTAGATGAGACATCAATCGGTATGTCGGAAGAAGGTCGCAAGATTTCTATCGCGCACTACGGCGAGGGCGACAAAGAAGTTCTCGTTGTCGGTGGTATCCACGGTGGCTACGAATGGAATACCTCGCTCCTTGCATACGAGCTCATGGAGTATCTCGACGAGAATCCTGACAAAATTCCTGACGGTGTGAAGGTATCGGTTGTTCCTGTCTTGAACCCAGACGGTTTGTACAAGATTATCGGCAAAGAAGGACGCTTCGTCGCAAGCGACGTTCCAGCGGTTGAAAGCGAAACAATCCCTGGACGCTTCAACGCAAACAACGTTGACCTCAACCGCAACTTTGATTGTGATTGGCAATCATCGGGTATGTGGCGTCAGACAAAAGTATCTGGTGGAACATCAGCATTCTCTGAAGCAGAAAGCCAAGCAATGCGTGACTATATCAACGCAAACAACCCAGAAGCGGTTGTCGTCTACTACAGCGCAGCGGGTGGTGTCTACGCATCAAACTGTCATGACGGCGTTCTCCCTGAAACACTCAAACTCACCAACACCTACGCGAAGGCATCGGGTTACCCGGCATCCGAAGAATTTGATTTCTACGAAATCACGGGCGACATGGTGAACTGGCTCGCAAAAGAAAAGATCCCAGCAATCAGCGTTCTTTTGACTGACCACAAGAATACCGAATGGGAAAAGAACCGAAAGGGTATCGAGGCGCTTCTTGAAGCAGTCGCAGACTAATGTCTACTCGAACGAAGATTCTCTCGAGCGTTTTTCTCATTGTCGTCATTGCCCTTGGCGCGTTCTTTCTCCTGCGCAAGGAAGAGGAGTCGGCAATTGTTGATCAGGCGACAACGACGCCCGCGGTTACTCGCGCGGTCATCGGCGAGTCAGTCGAAGGTCGCGCGATTGAAGCGGTGTCATACGGCACGGGTGATACACACCTGCTTTTCGTCGGAGGTATTCACGGTGGATATGAGTGGAACAGCGTCCTTTTGGCGTATGAAGCGATGGACTATCTCGAGGCGACCCCTGAGGCGGTTCCAAATGATCTCACCATAACAATCATTCCATCTGCAAATCCCGACGGTGTCTTCAAAATCGTCGGCAAAGAAGGACGCTTCGTCGCAAGCGACGTTTCAGCGGTTGAAAGCGAAACAATCCCTGGACGCTTCAACGCAAACAACGTTGACCTTAACCGCAATTTCGATTGCAAATGGAAATCCGAGAGTATGTGGCGCGGGAAGGTGGTGTCTGCGGGAAGCACAGCATTCTCCGAACCAGAGGCGCGCGCAATACGCGATGTTGTCCTTGCCACAAAACCATCCGCGGTGATTTTTTGGCACAGCCAAGCAAATGCGGTGTATGCATCCGAATGTGAAGTGGGCATCTTGCCCGGCACGCGTACGTTGATGAATACCTATGCCTCTGCTGCTGGATATCCGTCGGTTGATATATTCGATAGCTACGAAATAACCGGCGATGCGGAAGGCTGGCTCGCATCAATCGGCATCCCGGCAATCACCGTAGAGCTCTCAACGCACGAAACAATCGAATGGGAGAAAAATTTGGCAGGAATGAAAGCACTTTTCACCACATACGCGAAGTAATCTGTTACCATACACCTATGAACGATATGTCATTGCAGGAAAAATGGACTGTCACCGCCGCGTACATCATCGCGGTTGTTGGTGTTGCGGGCGTTTTCATACTCGCATTTCAATTGATGAATACGAAGGGCGACCTCTCAGACGCGCTCGCGCGTGGGGAGGAACTTCAGTCACAGTATGCTCTGAAGGAAGAAGAAGCGCGGGTATTGTCTGAAGCCCTGTACTCCGAACAGCGGAAAAATGAAGCGCTCGAAGAAGAGCTCGAAGATATCGAAGATACGGTTGACGATCTTGAGAAGCTCGCAAAAATTGACCCTGAACTTCTCCAAAAATATTCCAAGGTATTCTTTTTGAACGAACACTATGCTCCCGTGGCATTTTCAGAAATTGAGCGTAAGTATCGCTACCCCGAAGACCGTGTCTTGAACATTCACAAGCGTGTCAATCCATTTTTGGAAGATATGCTTGATGCTGCAAAGAAAGCAAAAATTGATCTGCGTGTTACATCCGCATTTCGCTCGTTTACCGAGCAGACGTCGCTCAAATCACAGTACTCGGTGACGTATGGAGCGGGGAGCGCGAACGCATTTTCAGCAGACCAGGGATACTCCGAACACCAATTGGGCACGACGGTTGATTTCACAACCGTCGCATCCAAGGGCGCGATTGATGGATTTGAGACAACGCCCGCATATGCATGGCTCCTTGCGAACGCCTACAAATATGGATTCGTTCTCTCATATCCTGAAAACAACGCGTACTACGTCTTCGAACCATGGCACTGGCGCTTTGTTGGTAAAGACCTCGCAGAGGACTTACGTAAGAAAAAAATCGGTTTCTACGAGATGGACCAGCGTGATATCGACGAGTACTTGATTACGATTTTTGATAGGTAGCTTTCACCAACTCTATGAAAAAAATTCACTTCGCTATTCACATTAACGCGCCACGCGAGAAAGTCTGGGACACGATGCTTGAGGACACAACATACCGGCAGTGGACCGCACCGTTCAATCCCGCCGGCTCATACTATGAAGGAAGCTGGGATGAGGGCGCAGAGATGCGTTTTCTTGGCCCGTCACAAGATGGATCAACGATAGGTGGCATGATTTCGCGTATCAAAGAGAATCGTCTACATGAGTTTCTTTCAATCGAACACCTAGGCATGATCGAGAACGGCGTTATCGACACCACGAGCGAAAAAGTGAAAGCGTGGACTCCCGCGTTTGAGAATTACACTTTTGTCGAAAAGGACGGGGGTACAGAACTGTCAATCGATGTGGACTCGAACGAAGAGTATGCCGAAATGTTCTCTGAGATGTGGCCAAAAGCCCTTGCACTCCTAAAGGCACTAGCAGAGGATTAATTTCTGTCTCTTATTCCGTGTTAAACTGAGGGTATGAAACTATTGCCCTCCGGGGTTGCTCTTTGTCTCACGCTCTGTCTTATCAGCGCTTTTGCGCCTCTTTCAGTTGATGCTCAGTACGGCGGACGCGGAGGGAGTTCGTATCGCAGTAAAATTAGTAAGCTCGACGACGACGCTGTCGAGAATCTTCCCATCCCAATCCTCTTTGGCGTCACGCTTGGTATGATCTGGCCGAATTTCGGTGACGATCGCGATGGAGGAAGTCGACAGCACGAAGGTCTCGATATCATGGCGCCCGAAGGTGCACCAATCATCTCACCCACAGAGGCGGTAGTGACGAGCACGGGAAATGGATCCGGGTCGGGTAAATATGTGTCGACCGCTAACCCTGGTGGCGAACGTTTTGTGTATATGCATTTGAGTGAAATTTCTGTGAAAGCTGGTGACGAGCTCGATGCGGGAGATCTCATTGGTCTTGTGGGTGATACCGGCAATGCAAAAGGTGGCCCTGCACACCTCCACTTTGAGATTCGCGATGGGCGCAAGGCGACTGACCCATATCCGCGCATTACTGAAGAGCTTTCGCTCAAAGACAAGATCACATTCCTCAAGACCGCGCTTGCTCGCGTTGATGACCGAGATGACCTTGCAGAATTCGTCGCTGAAAACTACCAAGGGGAATTGTGGCAAGCAAAGAGCGCGGATATCGATCTTCCAAAAGATATCGAAGATGAGCTCGAAGATATCCCAACAACGACCCCATCAGGCACAACACCGGCGGGCGACCTCACACTCGATTCACAAGGCCCGCTCGTTGCGACGCTCCAATCATTCCTCATAGCAAAAGACACTGGACCTGCAGCGAAAGCGCTTGCAACCGCGGGAGCGACCGGTTACTTCGGTCCCATCACCCAGCGCGCACTCATCGAATATCAGACAGCGAGCGGTATCTCGCCCGCAAGCGGATACTTTGGTCCCAAGACACGCGCCTACATTCTTCTAAACGAATAGACACGATTATTCCTTCCACTCGACAAGTTTGCCGGCTTCTATCTCGACTGCATCGGCGAGTCGGAGGTTTTTCAGCACCAGAGCTGGCGCGATTTTTTCGTGTGGCGCATCAATTAACTCGTCGTGCACATTCCAAACAGGATAATCGGCAATCAGCCATTCATCATCGAAATCGAGCAAAGAAAATGGACGCTTTGAAAATGTACGAAGCGTCTTTTCCCCATTGTGTAAAAAATATTCATTGAAATAGGAGAGTGCGAGTTCACGAATTGTTTTGTACACCGGGTCGCGATATCGCAGTACACCGTGGTTTGTTTTGCTCACGGCGCCCCAATAACCATGTTCCTTAAAAAGTGCGACCACGTGTGATTCATCGGAATGATCGGTCTCAAGATCCAGCAAAAGTGGAGGACGTCCGTGATACCAAAAAATGGAAGCCGCGAGCAGTGCGCCTTCAAGGCACTGTGCTTTGTTATTGTGAAGCACCACACGAGGAGATTGGCAGGTTTCTCCATCTTTTTCAAAATTCATTGGAATTGTGTTCAAAAAGTCCTGCACCTTCCCTGGTGTTGTAAGTTTTTTGAAAACCTTGAATTCGGGCGTGGTACGAAATGGGAATCGTCGCATAGGGCAGTATAGCCCAATTCCTTTTCTCGTATCAGTCTCAAAAAAACTTCTGATATACTGGTCATCATCAGTATCTATGGCATACCTTTTATTCCACGGTCGGCACGTTGCTCATACCGCTTTTCAGGAGAACTATATCGAACGGGTGCTCACGACACCAATCAGTGGACTTGACGTTCTCGGCAACACAACCTTTCCACAAGGTGAAAAGATTACCCATGTCATTTTTGCCATAACTTCTGCTAACAAATCGAACTCACGCTTTAATCCGCTCCCGCTCTACCTCCGCGCAATATCGGTCGATCGTTTCTTTTCGCATTATCGTGCTACGCAGAATGCACGCCACAGTATCGTCGGAATACCGCACTTTGACCCAACCGAGAGGTATGTTGAGTTGCTCCTCAAAGAGATTCACGAGTCAGAAGGTATCGACCTTACGGTTGATAACACAATCGTACTTGCATCGACTCCGAGTCTTATCGAACTCTACCGTTCGAAAGGTTTCAGTGTCCTCACTGCCGAGTACGACCTGCACTCACAGTCATATCGGGACAAAACTCCGATTGAAGTCATAGAAATGCTCTCAAAAACTGATGACTGGCAACACGATGAAAATCTTGTACGGCATCTCTCCGCATCGACTCGTTCGTTCTGGGAAGACTATCCAACTGTCCCGTTGCTTATTCGCTCGATATGGCGAGAACCGCTCCTCACCGATAGTGGATCGCTCACGGAGACGCGCAATTACTCCACCTACGCAGCTGGTATGGGCCACACCGAGCTTCTCGATTTGAAGTATAAGGATATACAGAAAGCAATCATCCCAGGGAGAATCGTTGATGAGGGTTGTGCTGACGGAGCGCTTATGACGAAAATAGCACACGACTTTCCGGATTCAGATATCATCGGTATTGAGATCACGAGCGAATTCCTTGCTCGATGTCATGAACGACAGCGAGCAGGAGAGTTCGGTGGTACGTTTGTATTCTTCCATCAGCGTAATTTGATGGATCAAATATTCGACGACGAATCAATCGACACAACAATTTGTAACTCGACCACGCATGAAATTTGGTCGTACGGTGATGGGTTCTCAAGCCTCAAAAACTATATCGCACTCAAATATAAACAAATGCGCGCTGGTGGGCATCTCATCATTCGCGATGTTGTTGGTCCAGAAGATAAAGATCAAGACGTGTATATGCATCTCACTCGAGACGATGGAAGTAACGAGGATATCTATCAGAGTCCTGCGTCTTCGGAAGCGTTTGCACGTCACATCGCGGGACTTTCAACAGAAGCTCGTTTCTATCGTTTTGCAGAGGATTACCTTGGACAGATGCGAGAAAAAGGGAAACGAGGTCCTGAGACAGCGGTTGTGTTTAAAGAAACGATAGAAAACGGTGTAAAGTTTTTTGTCCTCAAACTCAAAGACGCGGTCGAATTCATGACCAAAAAAGATTATACAGACAACTTCATCAGTGAACTTAACGAGGAATTTGCTTTCTTTTCTTTCAGTGATTGGAAGACACTGTTGCGTGACGTCGGATTTAAAATTATAGAGAATCCGAATATATCGGATGCGACGTCGCGCGTGTATTCCAACCCATGGATTGTTGAAAATCGATTCAAAGGTAAGGTTGACTTGTACACTAAAAAAGACGGTGCACTCATACCAATGCAGTATCCACCAACGAATATGGTCATCATTGCAGAAAAATAGTGTTCCAGAAACCCCAGAATTTGTAGCTTAGATTGTGCGTTCCTGAAACCTCAGGGGAGATACAATATACTCTCCCACATATAACAACAATTGAGAGTCATGTATACCGTTTATATTCTACGCTGTGGTGATGGTTCTCTGTACACCGGCATCACGACTGATATGAAACGACGACTCGCGGAGCACAAAAAGGGATTGGGAGGGCGTTATACGCGAGCAAAGGGAGCAGTGAACATTGCCTATACCGAACGAAAGAAAAATCGAAGTACTGCATCAAAGCGGGAGGCGGAAATAAAACGTTTATCCCGAAGCGCGAAGCTGGCACTCACTGTATCGAAGTCGATAACTCCGTATCGAATAAAAACTTCCAAAAAACTGAAGCGTATGGTATAGTTATTGCATTAAACCACGGAACAGAGTCGGGTTTCGCGTCATAAACAATCATACACAAACTATGAACGGAGCTATCAAGACTCTCGTACGAGAAAAAGGATTTGGATTCATCGCACGCGAAGGCGTCGAAAAGGATCTTTTCTTCCACAAAGAATCACTTAACGGTGTTTCTTTTGAGGATCTCAACGAAGGAGATCAGGTAACTTTTGAGGTTGTCGAGGGTGCTAAAGGACCTGCTGCGGCGAACGTCACACGCGCGTAACCTTTCCACACAGGAAACCGCCCCGTAGCCCTCATCCGAGGGCGGGGCGGTTTTCTTGAAACAATCTCAAAACATAGAATATCTTTATGACAAAGAACGAGACCATCGTCACATTCGACAAAGCATCATTTGAATACAGTGCGCTCAAACCCATCCTTGATGAGGTAAGTTTTTCTATACGTCGCGGAACCAAAAGCACCTTCATGGGACAAAACGGTGCAGGCAAGAGTACAATTTTTCAACTGATCACGGGGGCGCTTGAACTCGAGTCGGGGGAGATGACGATTGTTCCCGGACTCTCGATTGCACTTTCACGTCAGGTGATTCCACGCGATGAACTCGACCTTACCGTTCGTGAGTTTTTCGAGCGTCGATTTGCGAAGAAAGTATATGATATCGACCCGCGTATCGATGACGTTCTCGAGGTGGTGAACCTGAAGGGACACGAGAAACTACACGATCGCATCATCAAAACGTTTTCAGGTGGTCAGCAAGCACGTCTTCTTCTCGCATCAGCACTGATTCAAGATCCTGATTTACTTCTTCTCGATGAGCCGACCAACAACCTCGACAAAGCGGGGATTGAGCACCTTACGGAGTTTTTGGTGAACTATAAGAAAACCGTGGTCGTTATTTCCCACGATGCCGACTTTTTGAATGCATTCACCGACACCGTGCTCTACCTCGATGTACATACGAGAAAGGTTGAACAATATTCCGGAAACTATTTTGACGTGGTTGAGCAGATTTCAGCACGAATCGAAAAAGAAAACCGCAAGAACGCCCAGCTTGCGAAGAAAATTCAAGACAACAAAGACAAGGCAAACTTCTTTGCACACAAAGGAGGAAAGATGCGTCTGGTTGCGAAGCGTATGCGCGAAGAAGCTGAAGAGCTTGAAGAAGAAAAGGTTGATGTGCGAAAAGAAGATAAAACAATTCGACCATTTACGATTCCAGTACAAGAAAATGTTCTGGGTGATCTTCTCACGATTACATCGCTTTCAGTCATCGATCCCAAAACTCACAAGCCAGTTCTACGGAAGGCGAACATAATTCTCAAGCGTGGAAACCACCTGCTTCTAAAAGGTCCAAACGGTATCGGTAAATCAACACTCCTTGAATCGATTGCTAATGGCACAGCAGAAGGTGCTGTCATTGGACCCGGCGTGAAGGTTGGATACTACCGACAAGATTTTTCAACACTTGATTTCGATAAGACCGTGCGCGAATCGCTGATGTCGGTTATGGATAAAAAAGACGAAGAGAAGATGCGCAGTCTCGCTGCCGGTTTCTTAATTACCGGAGACGTTATTGGCACGAAAATCGGTGCATTGTCTGAAGGTCAGAAAGGATTAGTCGCATTCGCACAGCTCGTACTTGAGCGACCAGGTCTTTTGATTTTGGACGAACCAACGAACCACATTAACTTCCGTCATATTCCGGAGATTGCAAAAGCGCTCGACGCATATCAAGGCGCGATGGTCTTGGTCTCACACGTTCCCGAATTCGTCGCACAGATCCGTATCGATGAGACATTGGATCTCGAGAAAACAAAGAAATAAAAATCGCATACATGCGGGATTTTACGCAAGGCCGAGCGAGTGAAGAAATGTTTTTAGTTCTTGCCCTTCAATTTTTCGGTACGCCCCTTCCGCTAAATCACCAAGTTCGATGTTCATCACCCGGATGCGCATGAGATTATCAACGTCTTGAAACAGCGCGACGCACATGCGACGGATTTGGTGTTTCTTTCCTTCGGTTAAGACGATGCGAAATGTGTTTTCGTCGATAATTTCTACTTTACAGGGTTTTGTTTTTCCATCTTCAATTTGTACGCCCGCTTCCATCTTTTGTTTAAAACTCGAACGGAGCGGTTGCTTGGTCGTCACTAAATACTCTTTGTCGTGCTCAAAGCGCGGAGAGAGTAGACGATCGGTGACACGACCGTCGTTCGTTAAAATAATCAATCCGTGAGAGTCTTTATCCAATCGTCCAACAGGGAACACCCCCTTCAGAAGTGACACGTGTGCAATATCTTTCTCACCTTTTTGTGCGGAGTGCGTGACGATACCACGTGGCTTGTTGTAGGCGAGGTAGACGTAGTCCGGCATCTTGCCACGAAACTTCACTTCAACCACATCGTTCTCTTTCACCTTGTCACCCAACACAGCGCGTTTGCCATTCAAAAACACCTGTCCTTTCTCAATCAATTCGTCTGCGCCACGGCGGGTCGCATGACCTTTGAGAGCAAGATAGCGGTTAATTCGCATAGGGAAGGTCGCTTCAGAAGGTGCTGGAGTTTGCTGTTGTTTCACTCGTCCTGATTTTCTGTTATTTGGTCGTTTCATCTCTTGAGTGTAGCATTTCATAGACAGAAGCGTCCGATTCCTCTTTTCTATCCTTATGCGCACACAATCAACACAAAAAGGAAGTGACCTACCTACGATATGGGACGTTATTGTGATTGGAGCTGGGCCTGCTGGCATGATGGCTGCCGGTCGTGCCGGTGAGCGTGGCAAGAAGGTGCTTCTTCTTGAAAAGAATGAAACGCTTGGTAAGAAACTTCTTATTACGGGCGGAGGACGATGCAACGTTACCAATAACAAGCCGGATGTTCGGACAATGCTCGCGAAGTATAAAGAGAGTAATAAATTTCTTTTCTCGGCGTTTTCTCAGTTTTCTGTTAAAGACACGCTTGCATTTTTTGCAGAGCGCGGAATGCCGATGAAAGAAGAGAATGATGGACGGATGTTTCCTGTTTCAAACAGTGCGCGATCGGTTTTTGATGTTTTGGTCGCGTATATGAAGAAGCACGGTGTTCTTGTAGAACATAAAAGCACGGTGACGCGCATTGACCGTGACGATACGACCGACACCTTCACTATCACCTGCAAAGGGAAACCTTCTCTTCGAGCGCGCGCATGTATCATTGCAACCGGCGGTACGTCGCATCCAGAGACCGGCTCGACGGGAGATGGTTTTGCGTGGCTTTCAAAACTCAATCACACGGTCATACCAAACAACTTCGCTTTGGTGCCTATTGCACTGAATGATGCGTGGGTAAAAAAACTTGCAGGGGTAACACTCCCAGCCATTAAGCTCACGCTCTATGCTGATGCAAAAAAACAGAGTGTTCATAAAGGAAAACTTCTTTTTACACATGTTGGGGTAAGCGGTCCGACGGTACTCAATATGAGCAGTGAGGTTGGCGATCTCCTGACGCACAGTGATGTCACAATTCTTTTAGATCTGTTTCCATCCTTGGATCCTGGCGCTCTCCGGAAAAAAATTCAGACTCTGTTTGCCGATGAATCCAATAAGAAAATAAAAAACTCGCTCGGGTCGATTATTCCATCGGGACTTGTCGATCACATACTCTCGCTCGTCGGTATTGATGGCGATACACCAAATCACAGTGTGTCGTCTGAATCACGCTCATCGCTCATAACGGTACTAAAAGCGATTCCGCTCCATGTGAAAGGGCTTCTGGGCGCTGACAAAGCGGTTATTTCTGCAGGGGGAGTTGATCTGGCGGAGGTTGATTTCAAAACAATGGAATCGCGCATTGTGCCAAATCTCTACCTTATTGGCGACATACTCAACATCGATCGCCCCTCCGGTGGGTATAGCCTTCAGCTCTGTTGGACGACCGGATATGTTGCTGGTTCGCATGTATAATAGCCCCATGCGCACACGCTATGCATTCCTTTTGCTTCTAGCATCAACGCTCATTCTGCATGGATGTTGGGAGCGCATTCATATCGTTCTCTACACTGGGTACAGCACGCTTGAAGGAGTGCTTCCCGTGTGGGTTTTTGCAACTCTTGGCGACCTTCTCTATACACTTGTTGTGGTGGCACTCATAGGAGCACTCAAGCACGATGCTCGATGGTTTACGCGAACGCACCATACCCTCGACTATTCGGCGCTCGCCCTGCTCGGCTTCCTGATTGCACTCATGGTTGAATACAAAGGTCTCTATCTCGGGCGCTGGGAATACCTTTCGACCATGCCCATCATCCCGTTGCTTGAAGTTGGGCTATCTCCGATTTTGCAGATGACGTTCCTTCTACCGCTTTCAGTTTTTATAACCCGTTTACTAACAAAACAGTCATAACTCTATGCAACTCTTCATTGCCATCTTGATTATTATCGCGGGGTTTGTTGGTGGTGGGTATGCCATTGTGCAACATGACAATGCTGATCAAATAATTCCGCTCGATCGAGTTCCTGATGGTCCAGATGGTATACGAAATCCTCCAAAGCCAGCTCCTGTTGACGATGAATCAACCATGACGTTGTCAGTTGGAGAAACAAAAAGTCTTCGCAATAGTACACTAATGCTTCAGGGGGTAAACGATAGTCGTTGCCCGACGGGGGTCACCTGTATTTGGGCAGGTACTGTTATTGCGTCACTCAAACTCACCACTTCAACGGGCACAGAAAATGTGTCGATTGAACTGGGTAAGAGCATTACGACAGAATCTGACCGTATCACGCTTGTATCTGCCTCATATCCGCCGGCAAAGGATGATGAGCCGATTCCTCAGGAATCCTATCGTTTGGTTTTCACCATTGTTCCTCGTTAGAAGGCCTCTATTTCGATTTGCTATACTGTCTGTATGAAAACATCAACAGCATTGATTACGCTTGTTGTCATTGCGATTCTCGGGTATGGCTTATATGCCATTCTACCGGGGAACGAAACGACGACGGATACACCAATTACAGAACCACTAACCACAGAAGACTCTATGGAATCAGAATGGAATATGAATGCAGCAGGATTGGGTATTAAAATTGTTACGAAAGGCTCAGGGCCAGCAGCAGAAGTCGGCGATACGGTGACCGTTCACTACACGGGTACACTCGAGAATGGCACAAAATTCGATTCAAGCGTTGATCGAGGAACTCCATTTGTGTTCACGTTGGGAGAAAATCGTGTGATTGCTGGTTGGGAGCAGGGTGTGCTTGGTATGCAGGTAGGGGAGAAGCGAAGTCTAAATATTCCGGCAGAGTTGGGCTATGGTGCTGCGGGTGCGGGTGGTGGTTTGATTCCACCGAATGCGACATTGCTCTTTGACGTCGAACTCCTTGCAATCAACTAATATGCAACCGTATCACGGCAACATTGAAGAAGCATCGAAAGCGAACGAAAATTTCCGCACGGTTCTTTTCACGGGCGAGCATAGCCAGCTCGTTGTCATGTCACTCGCTGTCGGTGAAGATATTGGAACGGAAGTGCATGGCGATGTGGATCAATTCTTCCGCGTTGAATCGGGAGAAGGGAAGGCCATTATTGCAGGTGTCGAGTATCCGCTCGCCGATGGAATCGCACTCGTGGTTCCCGCTGGTACTGAGCACAACATTGTTAACACGGGAGGAGAACCCTTGAAACTCTACACTATCTATTCTCCTGCAAATCACCCTGCGGGCACTGTGCACGCAACGAAAGCAGAAGCAATGACCGCAGAGGAAGAACATCACGCGTAGCTATGAAAAAAGTGCTTGACTCCAAAAACGTCAGGCGGTTTGAAGAGATTCCAAATGTTGGTCCACGCGTTGCTCGTGATTTTCGGACACTTGGCTTTGCAGACCCCAAGGAGCTTGTGGGTAAGGATCCTTTTGCGCTTTATGAGCGCTTGTGCACCAAAACCAAGGTTCGTCACGACCCCTGCCTCCTCGATGTCTTTATCGCGGTGACACGGTTTATGGATGGCGAAAGCCCGCGTCCATGGTGGCACTATACGCCAGAGCGGAAAAAACGATGGGCGGATATTTCGAGAAAAAAGAGAACTGGGTTAAAATGAGCCAATCACTAATTATATTTCTATATGGCATGGCGCGAATCAGCACGGGGAGTGAGTGAGAAGAGAGATGAGGAAATGCTTATCGAGCGTGCTCTTGAGCGCGCAGCATCTGGCCGAGGTCAGGAGCAGATTAATATGCGTGACTTTATCGAAGACTACGGGGAGAATCCCGTTGCAGCTGATGAGGTGTACGTCAGAGATATGGAAGCGCGCTTTGCTCGAAGCGAGAATCCTGCGCAACGTGAAGCAAAAAAACTAGCGGATGTTTTAGAAGCAATACTGACAGAACAAATTGAACTGTCGGATTGGCTTGGAGAAGATGTGACGACACGAAAGACTACAAAATTTGATGATATCAAAAATGGTGTCGATTTGGTTGCAGAAATCGAACGGGAACAAGCGATTGCCCACCTCGCTCTTGCACTTGATGTGACCTATGCAACAAGTATCAGCGATAAATTTCGTCGCATCCAAGATGAAATTGATAGAGGAGAACTCACAACCATTAAATATTTTGAAAGTTCGAGCGGACGAGGACCAAAATTTCGTGGTCGTCTCTCGAAAGTTCCTCGGGTGATTCTCGGTGTCAACAGAAAAACTGTTCTTCACCTTGCAGAACTTTGGATTACAAATAAAAAGAAAGATTTGGCAGAGCATCCTGCCCAGGTTGAAATTCTTGAAGAAATTGCACTTCAATTGAATGCATTTCGGGAATACGCCCAAGGATTAGAAAACACTGCAGTTGCTGAAGAACTTACAGCAATTTATGACCAACAGATTGCCATTGTAAAATCTATTCTTTCTTCAGATCGTGTTAAAAAATTGCGCGAGAATATTGATTCTGATAGCGCATACCGAGAAACCGACGAGACCTATCAAGCAATTCGCGCTGGAGTTGCCAGTTTCAAAAGACCGGCTAAGGCGTAGTATATGCCAAAAACCTTCGTCTTCTTTGGCGCTTCAGGTGACCTTTTAAAAAGTTAGTTTCTCCATCTTGCTAGTAATGAATTCTTTAACAGGGCAGTCGCGCTATTCTTGTCTTTATGAACAACCCACTCGACACTGCGGTTTCTCAGTTTAAAAAAGCCGCTAGCATTGGAGGTGTGTCAGAGGATCTTATTGAACGTCTTATTCATATTGATCGATGTATTGAAGTCTCGATACCGGTCATCATGGATGATGGAACACAAAAAATTTTCACAGGATTCCGAAGTCAACATAATAATGCTCGAGGACCATACAAGGGTGGTATTCGATATCATGCACAGGTGAGTCTTCCTGAAGTGCAAGCTCTTTCTTTTTGGATGACATTTAAAAACGCTGTTATCGGAGTTCCGTTTGGAGGCGGTAAAGGAGGCGTCATCGTTGATCCAAAAACTCTTTCTCAAGGCGAGCTTGAGCGTCTGTCTCGCACATATGTCAGGCGTTTGTATCCCGTGCTTGGCCCCACAGTTGATGTCCCAGCACCTGACGTCAATACAAACGGAAAAATTATGGCATGGATGGTCGACGAATACGAGAAGTGTGTAGGCGTTCAAGCGCGAGCCACATTCACTGGGAAACCCATCGAAGAAGGGGGGAGCCAAGGCCGAGAAGAAGCAACAGGTTTTGGTGGTAGTGTGGTCTTTCGGGCAATTCGTGAAAATACTATCGTTGATTTACCTGATAGTGTGTCTGTTGCGATACAAGGATTCGGAAACGTCGCATCCCACTTTGCTAAAGAGGCGCGCGACGAGCAAGTGCGTATTGTAGCTGTGTCTGACAGTAAGGGCGGTATTTACAACAAGGAGGGTCTCGATATTGATGCTGTTGAGGAATATAAACGAATACAGGGGACACTCGCGGGTTTCCCGGATGCCAAGATGATACACAATGACGAACTTATACGATTACCCGTTGATGTGCTCGTTCCTGCTGCTCTCGAGAACGTCTTGACGCATGAAAATGCTGGGGCAGTACAGGCGCGCCTTATTGTCGAACTAGCGAATGGACCAACAACAATTGAAGCTGATCAGCTCTTTGCAGACAGGGGTATTGTTGTTATCCCAGATATTCTTGCAAATAGTGGTGGTGTGGCAACGAGTTATTTCGAATGGTATCAGAATATGCACAATGAGATTTGGAGCAAGAAAGATGTCCTCGAGAAACTTTCAAAACTTATGCGCGATGCCACCGATAGAGTTATAGATGCATCGAAAAAACATACGACGACACTCCGAAATGCCGCATATATTGTTGCAGCTGAGAGTATTACTCAAGCCATAGAACAGGAGGGCGTGCTATCATAAGGTGTACTAACACATCGCATAGCATGCATCGACTTTTTATTACGTGCGCCATTATGGTTATTGTTGCCTTCGGCGGTGTGTACGCCGGATGGCGGACGGGTCTTGACCGTATCAATACAATCGAGCAAGAACGCCTGACTCACGATACGGCATTTGATGCCCGCATCAGTGAGCTTGAAAATACGCTCCTTCTTCTCGCAAGAGAAACCACCGATTTGCGTGCAGGCGTTGTCGCTGAAGTCGAAAAGACTACTGCGGAAAAGGAGGCGCTTTCGAAAGCACTCGAATCTCTCTCAACGACGGTATCTCTGCAGGAAGGGAAGATTTCAACAATTGTTAAAACAACTGACGTAAAAGGCATTGTCGAAGACTGGAGTCCGTTCGTATACGATATTACATGCGAATTTTCTGATGGTTCTGCCACAGTAGAAAGCAGTGGCTCTGCGGTACTACAAAAAACAACGGAAGGTGTTCGTTTTTTGACGAGTAAGCATGTTGTAGAAACAGCAAATAAGGAGCTTGAATCCTGTACGCTTGTACAGCCCAATTCATCTGCTGACATCACCGTTTCTAGTGATGCGATAGAAGTTTCTGACGACCACGACGTGGCGTATGGCATGCTCAATGAGAATCCTCCTGCAATGCAATCATCACAGGTGTGTGGCACTGTCCCAGATATTGGCGATAAGGTTGTAATGCTCGGGTATCCAACGATTGGAGCAAAAGAATCGGTAACGGCAACGGAGGGCATTATTTCTGGTTTCGATGAAGACTACTACACAACATCGGCAAAAATTGAGAAAGGAAATTCAGGCGGTGCCGCGATCGACGTCGAAGGAAGTTGTTTTATTGGTCTTCCAACAATGGTGTTTGCAGGTAAAATAGAATCGCTCGCACGCATACTTCCGGCCACATCTATCTAACGTTATACTCAATCTATAATCGATATATTCTCTATGATTAAAAAACTTAGTATTGGTTTGGTGGTCGCGATTCTGCTTCTTGGAGGAGCGGCATTCGCTTATAGGCAGTTTTCGCACGATACATTTGAAGCAAATCAAACACTATCGGAAGAAGAAATCAGCTCAATTCTCACATCGGTTGGCAAGCACATCCGTTTACCAAATGAAGAACCTTTGGTTGCTACAGTCGCTGATATTGATGCTCTTGTAGCAACGCAATTGTTTTATCAAGGTGGAAAAAACGGAGACATCTTGCTCATGTATCCAACAAGTGCAAAGGCGATTCTCTATGATCGAGAGCACGATATCCTCGTGAATGTCGGTCCGATCATTCTTGATGAAGAGGCAGTGGCGGAAAGCGACATAAGAACCACGGCACCTGTCGACGAACAGCCGGTTGATGGCCCCGTGGAGACCCAATAACAAAAACACCCCCATAACGCGGGGGTGTTTTTGTTATTATGCTTCTGTGATATGTAACAACTCCCTCAATTTCTCCTCATCAAATCCAATGATGATTTCTTCAGGCTTGCCGGCGACTTCGACGGTAATGACTGGTACGCCCATTTGCTGAGTCTTGTCGACCATCACCTTGCGCTGTTCAAGATCGGTGCCGACGTTGTGGTCGGTGAACGCAACGTTATGTGCTGTAAAAAAATCTTTTGCCATGTGGCAGAAATGGCACGTAGGAGTTGAGTAAATCGTAACGCGTGGTGTTGTGTCGTTCATGAGGATGAGTACTTACAGTTATAAGTTGCTCTATTGTAACTGTCCATCAAAGAGATGCAACTTTTAGAGTGTATCGTGAAGGCGTGTGGCGATAGGAATCCCAGCAAGCACAAGGAATCCAAGAACGATAAAGAGAGTGGACATTGGAAGTATCAACAACATAAGGCTCGCGCAGAGGGGTGCGATGATATACGCAAGCGGTTCAATGCTTCTGAAAAACCCAATAGAGTCCGTATCATGCTCGTGGATTTGCTTGAAAAAGTATGTTTCAGACATAACCTCGACTATCGATGCGCCCACACGAGTTGCAAACAAGGCAACCATCCACACGAGGAAAGATGATGATTCGATAAAGGACAGCGCGAGGGTTGTGCCACCTAGAATTGCAAGCCCAATAATCAAGAGTTCTTTTTCTCCGTAGAACTTATCCGCCAACGCCCCTAAAGGAAGTTCAAAGAGTGCGAAGGGGATCAACATAACGGTAAAAATAACCCCGATTTTTTCCCACGGGAGGCCAATGTAGTTGTGAAGATACAGTGGCATGTAAATCACCATCCACGCGTAGAAGAAACGCAAAAGCCAATCGATGCTACAAATGCGACGGAGTGCATTGGTGCTCCACACATGTTTGAGACTTCGTGAGAGTGGGACGTGTATGTAGCGAGGATCTCTGAAGTGCTTGAAGGAAAGAGAAATGATAAGAACCGCTGGGATTAAGAGTGCTGAAGCGAAGAGATAGATTTTTCCATACGCTTCACCATTTCCGAGGAGGAGTCCCACAAGAATTGGTGCAATGACGAGCGCGATGTTTCCAATCGTGAGAAAGCTTCCACGAACAACTCCTGTTTCATCTTCCTTGGTAGCACTTTCAAGGAAAATATCGAGATCAACAAAAGTCGATCGTACCGCAATCGTGTGAATGATGAAGAGTGGGATAATGAGCCACGCGCTTCCTGAGAAAGCGAGACCGAGTGCAGCAAGAATCTCAATGACGACACAGATGAGAGTAAAACGGACGTCACCAACGTTTTTGAGTATGCGGGGAACTATCGAAAGTGTGGCGATGGTAAGCAGTGCAGCAACCGCATACACAACTCCCACAAGTGTTTCGCCAACAGCACGGGTGAGGAGGCTCGAATGCACATACACAAGGGCAAACGAGTGGAGTGCAAAGAAAAAATTGAAAAGATACGTACTGTGAAGAAGATGATGTTTTGACATGAAGAGTATAGCTCTAGGGTATCGCCACTTACTAGAAACTCCAAACAGCAAAATTCTCCCTATCAAAAATAATTGAGAGGAAGAATTTATACCCTTTACCTAACACCCTGCTACCTAGACTCCAATCACTACAGGAATAACAATCGGGGACTTCCCAGTCTTTTGGAAGAGGAATTTGCGTACCTCGTCGGTCACAGCGTTTTTAACCACATCAAAGTTGATTGGGTTCATGCCACGCGTCATTGTTTCAACGTTTTTGGTAACAAGCACGCGGGCACCGGTGATGAGATCCTGTTGTTCTTTGAGATAGACGAATCCACGCGAGATGATATCAGGCGATTTACGAAGTTTGCCCGTTTTTGGATTGACCGATACGACAATCACGAAGATACCGTCTTCTGCGAGATTTTGTCGATCGCGCAAAACGACCTCCTGTTGACCTCCCACAGAAAATCCATCAACCATGATTGGGTCGTTCGGCGCCTTATCTTTGAGTACACGAACACTGTTGCCATTGTCAAAGAATTCAACGATTGCACCGTTATCAGGAACGATGATGTTCTCGCGTGGCGTTCCAAGCGATTCCGAGAGTTCTGCATGGATCTTCAACATGTAGTGGTGCCCGTGGAGTGGCATGAAGTACTTGTATGTCATCTGTTTGTGAATCCATTCGAGTTCACCACGATTGCCGTGTCCTGATGCGTGCACCGGTGTATCAAGGTATGTCACGATCTTCGCGTCTTGGCGATAGAGGTTGTCTTTGAGTTTCTGGATTGCCATTTCGTTTCCAGGAATCGCTGACGATGAAAAGAGAATGGTGTCCGCAGGAGAAAGTGTGATGTATTTGTGTGTCTTGTTCGCGATGCGATCAAACACAGCGTACTCTTCACCCTGTGCACCGGTCGCAAGAACGACAATCTTGTGCGGTGGGTGATCTGCCATTTCTTCAATAGGAATGATGTTTTCAGTTGGTACAAGACCCAACTGCTTCACAATCTCGAGGTTCGATTTCATGGAGCGACCATCAACAACAATCTTTCGATTGTATTTGTTTGCCGCCATAATCATCTGAATAATACGCTCAACGTTTGATGCGAAGGTACCAATGATAAGACGCCCCGTGATCTCCTTCATGATCTTATCGATTGTTTCAACCGCCTTTGATTCAGGAAGCGAGAAGCCAGGCTTCTCAACTGATGTTGAGTCGAGGGTGAAGAGAAGGATTTTTTTGTCCTTAAACATCGAATAGTGTTCAACCTCTTTTTCTGTCGCGACACCATCAATGTGGTCAACGCGCACGTCTTCAACGAAAGCAATTGTGCCGAGTGGTGTGTCAATGAGAATACCCATTGAATCCGGAATTGCGTGAGAAATGGCGAAGAAGTTGATGACAAAATGTTCACCAATTTGCATTCGCTCAGTGCCCTGAACAGTTTTGATATTCAAAGGACTTACATGCGGAAATTCAGCCTGACGCTTCGCAATCATGAGTGCACCGAATTCGCGTGAGTAAATTGGCGGGTTGCCGATATCCTCCATGAGATACGGGATAGCGCCGATGTGATCGAGGTGTCCGTGAGTGATAAAGACCGCTTTAATCTTCTCCTTTCGTTCTTTGAGATATGTTGTGTTCGGAAGCATGAAGTCGATTCCCGGTGTTTCAATTTCACCGAACTGGAGTCCCGCATCGATGATGATAATTTCATCGCCGTATTCAATTGCGGTCATGTTGCGACCAATTTCTTCAACACCTCCCAACGGAATCACACGAAGGACACCGGCTTCGATAGGGGGAATAACAGGATTGGTATCCACTTCGTTGCTTCGGACGTGTCGGATATGTGATTTGAGTGGGCGACGATTTTTTCCGCTACCGCCACTTCCACCGCTACGTCGCGGAGCGCCTCCTCGATTGCTTCCAGCGTGGCCACCATCACGACGAGGTCCTGAGCCACGGTCGTGCTTAGGATGCGGAGAAGAATGTCCGTGATGCTCTTTGTGTGGACGAGTACCTGTGTGTGGCGCTACGGCGCTAAAAGTGCGTCGGCGACGCTGTTCAGGCGATGATTGGGTGCTTGTTGAACTGTGTACACCCGCGTCGTGTGCTGGACGAGCACTGGGCTTGCCCTGCCGAGAATTATCAATCATACGTTATAAGGTCATGTATTACGTTGTAATATGTCTGCTCGTTCCACCACAAAGTGGTATACCAAGGCAGGTTGTTTTCTGTCTATCTAAAGGGTTAGAGCTTTGTGACGACGTTTCGTGTCCCTGTGTGCCATTCGTACACGCTCATGAACCGTTCTGAGCTTTCATCTATTGAACCAACCGCGACTCCTTTGAGATCTGCCGGAAGCACATAGAGTAAATCCGGAGAGTAGAGAAATAATGCTGGAATGTCAGCTTGTATTTCTTTGTCGAGCGAGGCGTAGAGTTCCTCTCGCTTCACAGTATCAAGGGTGGTTCTAATGTCACCCAATATATCATCGACAGTGATATTTGTATAGAGTGCGGTATTCAAGCCCGGATCGTTACGTTGCGAAGAATGCCAAAATGGGAAAAGGTCTCCCGCGCGCCCGACTACCTGACCAAACAAAAGCGCATCGTATGAACGAGGACGAATGATGTCTTGGTGGAGTGAGCCGAGATCAAACACTTCGAGTGTTGCGTCAGCTCCGATTGCATCAAAAACGCGTTCAAGAATCTCGCCTGTCGCTCGAAGTTCGGATGCGTTTGTTGTTGCGATACTGAACGAGAGGCGCTGGGTACCATTTGTATATACTCCGTCACTTCCTTTTTCCCATCCAGCGTTCTCTAAAATCTGTTGTGCCTGCCGTATTGTTCCAGTTTCTTTTTGTGATTCTGTAACGTGCTTGAAAGGAGGAGGAAGCGGTCCTGTGATTGGTACGCCATATCCATAGAGAACTTCGTCGATAATGTTTTTTCTATTTACTGCCACGGACAACGCTTCACGAACAGCGTGATCTGCGAATATTTCATTATGGTTTTGGTTGAAAAACAGTGCGAAGACTCGTGGAAGTGTATAGACCTCAACACGGGCGCCTTGGTCTGCAAGCGTACGTGCGTTCAGAGGGCTGACGTCTTTAAATGAGGTCACCACCCCTTTCTCGTATGCTTCAAAGACGTCCTTTTCGTTGCCGTACATGCGGAAGGTAATTCGTTCAAGATATGCTTCGCCAAGTGCAAACTCAGAAAAGCGTTCAAGGTGATATGCAATTGGTACACCGGCATCGTCTCGTTCGATCGTATCTACACGAAATGGTCCAGAACCAACAGGTTCTACATTTTTTGATGAAACTGAAAATGTCTCCTCGTTTGTTTCTTGCCAAATATGTCTCGGGAGAATACCGATGGTTGTATTGTCGATAAAATGCGCGTACGGCTTCCCAAGCTTGAACGTGACTGTGTGCGAATCAACCGCTTTTGCGGTGATACCTTCCCATGCACGAAGCAACGGGCTTCCAATGAGAGGGTTTTGAATAACAGAAATTGTATAGACGATATCGTCAGCGGTGATGGGCGTTCCGTCGTGAAAAACAAGGTCGTTCCGAAGTATAAATGTATACAGTGTCGCATCTGGAGACACCGTGTAGCTTTCTGCGAGGTCAGGAATGAGTGTCCCATCCGAGCGAGGTCGCATTAACCCTGAGTACACGAGAGCCGAGAGGTCCTTATCAGCTTCAGATCGCGCGATGACAGGATTGATAAAGCGTGGAGTGCCGACGATACCTTCGACGAGCTCACCTCCTGAGCGTGGAACGCTTGTGAGGAAGGCAGAACGTATTTGAATGACCATTACAAGCGTGCTTCCTGCTAGAAACGCTGCGAGAAGCCAGAGGAGTGCACGCTCAAGGAACGAGAGAGACCAGAGTCCTTCTCGGAGTGCTGAAGACGAGGGAAGGTGAAATCGCCACCGACGTGTCTCGAACATAAAGTACAAGTGCGCACACCGTCAAAAATTGGCGGTGTGAGTGATTAGTAGATGAGCGCTGCGATCGACGAGAGCGCGAACGCGATTGCGATGATAACAGTCGCAATGAAAACAAATTTCTCAGGTCCGCGTCGAGTTCGTGCTACACCGCTGTCATCACCACCGAATGCTGCCCCAAGAGAGGCATCATTCTGTTGCATGAGGATAAGGACGATGAGTAGAACCGAGAGGACTATCTGAATGACTGGAATAACGTTCATACGATGAATACGATATCACACAATAAAATCTAGCACAAAGTGTGTTTTGTGGTTTAGTGATTCTGCTCTATTCTTGATATATGAAACTCTCGGATGATCTTTTGAATCTTAACTGTGGGGACATTGCGACCGATGCGCAAACACTTGCTACAGCAAGTCGTGACACATCGCTCTTCAGTGTTACACCAGAGGTCGTCGTCGCTCCGCGCTCAGCAGAAGATATCAAAAAGCTGGTAGCGTATGCATCTTCACATGCAGGAGTATCGCTCACCGCTCGTTCTGGTGGTACGGGGATGGACGGTGGAGCGCTTGGTGAATCGATCATTGTTGATTTCACGAAGTACTTCACTCGTATCAAGGGATTCACGGCGCATACCGGCACGGTTGAACCCGGGGTGTACTACAGAGATTTTGAACGAGAGAGCTTGAAACGGAATCTCCTCATGCCATCGTATCCGGCTTCTCGCGAAATCTGTACGGTTGGTGGAATGGTTGCAAATAACGCTGGTGGGGAATTGACGCTGACGTATGGCAAAACATCCGCATACGTACACAAGCTCTCAGTAGTGTTGTCTGATGGAAATGAGTATACATTTTCTGCCCTCACCGAAGATGCACTTCATGCAAAAATGCTCATTCCAGGGCTTGAGGGTGATCTCTATCGCGGTATGTACAAGATGCTTGATGACAATGCAGAAGTGATTGCTGCGCATCGTCCTCGGGTGTCTAAAAATTCTGCTGGGTATGCCTTGTGGGATGTGTATAACAGAACGACAAAAACATTTGACTTCACCAAGCTCTTCACGGGAGCGCAAGGGACACTTGGTCTTATCACCAATATTGAATTTGGCTTGATTAGCCCACACAAACATTCCCACATGGTCGTTGTGTTTCTCGACGACCTCTCACGATTGCCGGAAATTATTGCAACAACGCTTGCGTGCAAGCCTACGACATTTGAATCGTATGACGACAAGACGCTCTCGCTCGCGCTTCGATTCTTCAAGAGTTTTTTGCTCAAATTGGGTGTTCGAAAAACCCTCTCGATTGCGCTCTCGAATATACCTGCTGGATGGTCGTTGCTCTCAAAGGGGTTACCAAAGCTTGTCTTGCAAATTACCTTTTCGGGTGATGATACTGAATCTTTGTATACACAAGGCCGTCTATTGATTGAAAAGCTTTCGCAATTTTCTCCTCGCTTCATTCACGCTACACGGTCAGAGGCAGAAATCGATGAATACTGGCTGATTAGACGTGAGAGTTTCAATCTCCTTCGTACAAAAGTGAAAGGGAAGAGCACCGCACCTTTTATCGACGACATCGTGCTTCCGGTCGCAACACTCAATGAAAGCTTACCCAAGCTCTATGCGATTCTTGATGAATACAAACGCTTTATGGTTCACAACATCGCAGGACACATCGGCAACGGCAACTTTCACATCATCCCGCTGATGGATCTTTCAAAGGAAAACGTTCGCGCGGTTATCCCTGAAATCATGAAGCGCGTGTATGACCTCGTGCTTTCCTATGGCGGTTCAACGACGGGTGAGCACAACGATGGAATTATTCGCTCTCCATTCCTTGAGCAACAGTTTGGTGAAAAAATGTATGCGCTTTTCAAAAAAACGAAAGAGCTCTTTGATCCAAAAAATATATTCAACCCTGGTAAAAAAATCGGCGCGACGATGGAATACGCAATAGAGCATATTGCTCACTAATTAATGAAAAAAGCCGCGCGAAGTTTTGCGCGGCTTTGGCTCACCTTCTACGTATTCGTTGGTTCGGGTGAGTAACCGAGAGTCTTCATGAGGTCAACAAAAAAATGTCCAGGGAGGTCCTGTGTTAGAGAACGACCGTCTCTCACATCGTACTTGTCGTCGATTTCTACGACGACACTGAAGGTCTTGCCCTCGGGTTTGATGTCTCCCTTGAATCTGACCACGGGCTTACTGCTCGACCAGGACGATCCATCTCGAATCATTTCACCCGCTTCCTCTTGGGTCAGAATGGCTTCAGGGCTGCGGAGAAAGTTGATCAGAAGAATGAGGGTCTCTGGACTGACATCTTTTTTGATAATCATGGAACAACTCCTTTTCTGTGGCACCGCCACGGTCGGGATGTCTCACAGAGACAATCCGATAGAACTATATAAGTTTATAAATTTATGTCAATTGCACTCGCGAGCGGGGTGAATACAATAGGTGAGCCTCGGTTAGTTATTAGTTCATTAAGTTTCTAAGTTGATATGTTCTGAGACTTACAAACTTCATAACTTATAAACTTTTCAACTACTCATGCTATGAAAAAGAAAAAGTTAGCTCCTAAAAAGACCAAGAAAGTAGCTCCAAAAAAGGTGGCTAAAAAGTCTAAACCAGCAGCTAAGAAAAGCGCTCCACAAATCGCTAAGAATGCATTCAAGGTAACACCGCTTGCCGACCGCGTGGTTGTTCGTCCGGTTGCCGAGGAAGCGTCACTTCGTCCATCGGGAATCTACATTCCTGAGACATCAGACAAAGAGCGCCCACAGGAAGGAACCGTTGTTGCGGTTGGTCCAGGTGCTTATGACGATGGTGTGCTCGTTCCGATGAATGTGAAGGTCGGCGACAAAGTCATGTTCTCCAAATATGGCTATGACGAAATGAAGATTGATGGGGTCGAATATTTTGTGGTAAAGGAAGAAAATATTCTAGCAATAATTAAATAGATCTATGTCAAAAAAGATTCTATTTGATCGAGAAGCACGCGAGGCTTTGCAACGAGGAATCGATAAGGTCGCGAATGCAGTCAAAGTGACGCTTGGTCCGCGCGGGCGCAATGCTGTGCTCGATAAGGGTTATGGTGCGCCGATGATAACGAACGACGGTGTTTCTATCGCCAAAGAGATTGAACTCAAAGATAAGTTCGAGAACATGGGCGCATCGATCGTCAAAGAAGTAGCAGGAAAGACTAACGACATCGCGGGTGATGGTACGACGACCGCAACGATCCTTGTGCAGGCGCTTGTGAACGAAGGGTTGCGCCACACCACCATGGGTATGAACGCGATGGGTGTTCGTCGCGGCATGGAAAAAGCATCTACTGATGTTGTGACAGCACTTCGTGATATCGCAAAGCCAGTGAAGAACAAAGAAGAGGTGAAGCAGGTTGCGACTATTTCTGCAGAATCAGAAGAACTGGGTACGACAATCGCTGAAACCATCGAAAAAGTTGGCAAAGATGGCGTTGTCACTGTGGAAGAATCTCAAACATTTGGTGTTGATACCGAAATCGTCGAAGGTCTTGAGATTGACAGGGGATATGTTTCGGCATACATGGTGACCAACAGCGAACGAATGGAGGCTGAATACCGCGATGTTTCTGTGCTCATCACTGAAAAGAAAGTCTCAGCAGTTAAGGACATTTTGCCGCTTTTGGAAGGCTTGGCACAGTCAGGAACAAAAGAGCTTGTAATCATTGCTGATGACGTCGACGGTGAAGCACTCACAACATTTGTTCTCAACAAGCTTCGCGGAGGATTCAGTGTGCTCGCGGTCAAAGCTCCAGGTTTTGGTGATAAGAAAAAAGAGATGCTTGCTGATATCGCGATTACCGTTGGTGCAACGGTTGTCTCAGAAGACACCGGTCTCAAACTTGAAACCGCAACAATCGATATGCTCGGAAAAGCGCGCCGTGTTGTATCAACAAAAGACAGCACGGTGATTGTTGGTGGCAAGGGTGCAAAAGCTGCAATTGATGAACGTGTGAAGCAGCTCAAAGCACAGCTTCATATCACGAAGTCAAAATATGATAAAGAAAAGATTCAAGAGCGCATCGGCAAGCTCTCGGGCGGTGTTGCGGTGATTCGTGTTGGTGCAGCCACCGAGACCGAGATGAAATACCTCAAGCTCAAGATCGAAGATGCAGTCAACGCGACAAAAGCTGCGATCGAAGAGGGAATCGTTCCGGGTGGTGGTAGCGCGTTGGTCAAAGTCGCCGGCAAACTCGGAAATGCAAAAATGCCAAACGATGCTGAAGGTATCGGTTACTCAATCGTCATCAAGTCGCTCGAGGCTCCGCTTCAGCAGATTGCAAAGAACGCAGGCAAAGACGACGGTCTCGTCATTGTTGACCGTGTGAAGGCGGGCGGGAAGAATTCTGGATACGATGCGGGCAACGACACAATCGTTGAAGACATGCTTACTGCGGGTATCGTTGATCCAGTCAAAGTGACACGCACCGCGGTACAGAATGCGGTTTCAGCTGCAGCGATGCTGATTACAACAGAAGTTGCTGTTGCTGATGAACCAGAAGAAAAAGCTCCTCCGGCTCCGCATCAGCACGGGGGAGAATATTAGAAGCAGGTTCTAGGTGCTAGCTTATAGGGGTTAGCCTGCCTGCCGGAAGGCAGGGGGATAGGGGAAACAAAAAACAGAAAGCAGGGCAGTGATGTCTTGCTTTTTTGTTTAATAATTGTATTGTCTTCTCGGGTGTTCTAAAACAAATTTTTCTCCTCGGAGGTAGGTGATGTTGATTGATTTTGAGAAAGAGGCCAAAAGAAAAAGAAAGCGTGTGGAGTTTTCTGTGCCTCAAGAGTTTGGTGAGGATATCCTGAAACTTGCTGAAAAGGAGGGGCTGTCGGTCAAAGAGTTCTTACTGCGCTCCTTCAAGACGTTCAAGACTATTCGGCATGAAGTTGCTCAAGGCAACGAGTGGCAGGTTCGTCGCCCAGACGGAAGAGTTCGGAGTGCTCGTTTTGCTGTCGCAGGCACACCTCTTTTCAAGAGAGACCCAGACGAGGTCCAGGACACTTCTTCGGAGGATCAAGAATTCGAGATAGGGGACGAAGGCGTCATCTCTGGCTATCTCTCGGGTATCTCCGATCTTGCGCTTGGTGGGGTGGCTGTCTTGGTGATCATTTTAGGTGTGACTTTCTACCCCTTCGCTCTCTTGTGGAAATGCGTTCACTTCATACGGACATTTTCCGACGCTCTCTACCAACGTAAAAACCGGCGCGCCTCTAAGGGCCTCTGGTCAGACGATTGAAAGGAGATCTTGTGATCGAAAAGGAACCAAAATCGGGTACTGAAATCAGTTCTGAGAACGAGAGGCCTCAGGCGGAAAAAGTAGTTGCCCGAGATCGCTACCAGGGGTTCTTGCACGACTCGTACCTCGGAGATGGTTCGCTTCTCGGTCTTGCTGAAGCGAATCTGCAAAAGCAGGCGCTTCGCTATTTCGATGAGTCGGAGCCTTCTGTTCTTGCCTAGTTTCTGGTGCGCCGACATTCGTCGGCGCTTTTCTTTTTCTGTTATACTTACTTTGTATTTCTAGAACCTATAAGCTATCACCTAGAACCTATCCCATGACACCACTTTTTATCTTTCTCATTATCCTCGCGGTTTTCATTGTCGGCATCATCGTGCTCTACAACCGTTTCGTCCGTTTACGAGTTCGTTCGGATGAAGCGTGGTCAGATATTGATGTGCAGATGAAGCGTCGCTACGATTTGATTCCAAACCTGATTGAGACTGTAAAGGGATACGCGACACACGAACGCGAAGCGTTTGAAAATGTGACCAAAGCACGAGCAGCAGCGATGGGCGCACAATCGATTGGCGATCATGCAAAAGCAGAAAATATGCTCACGGGTGCTTTGAAATCGCTCTTTGCGGTTGCTGAAGCATATCCAGACTTGAAAGCAAACCAAAACTTCCTCGAACTTCAGCGCGAACTTTCTGACACCGAAAACAAAATTCAGGCAGCACGTCGCTTCTACAACGGCAATGTTCGCGACTTGAACACCGCGGTTCAAACATTCCCGAGCAACCTTATCGCCGGAATGTTTGGCTTTGGCAAACGCGACTTCTTCGATCTCGACGAGAATCCAGAAGCCCGCGAACCAGTGAAAGTACAATTTTAGGGAGGGTTTAGCCACTAGGGGTTAGGGTATAGGGATGCAAACCTACCGTGACCTCGTTGTTTGGAAACGAAGTATCGCTTTGGTGAAAGAAATCTATATTCTCACTGCCTTACTTCCGAAGGACGAAAAATACGGACTAATTTCTCAAATGCACCGCGCGGTGGTTTCTATCCCAGCGAATATTGCAGAAGGATATGCTCGAAAACACAGAGCCGAATATATTCAATTTTTAAGGGTGAGTTTCGGTTCAGGAGCAGAACTCGAGACGCATCTGACTATAGTCAAGGAAATTGGTATGATAGGTAGGGCAGACACAGAATCCGCAGAATGCATTCTTGACGAAGTTATGCGGATGCTCAACAAGCTTATTGCTTCGCTTCAACCCTAGTGGCCATACCCAAGTGGCTAAACCCTCATTCTTATGCCGACGATATCCTCTCGTGGTAATACAAATGTCAGCAAGATATGGCTTCTCGTAGTGTTTGCATTTGTGATGATGATATCGATTACCTGGAAGCTGTTTCAAGGTCTTGAAGAGATTGCACTTCATACAACAGAAGCGAGTGCACAGATCAATGACCTCATGAACGACTCGCATTAATTCCCACTGCATTTGAATCTTCTACACCCTACACCCTAAAAGCTATAAGCTAGTACCTAGTCTCTATCACCTAGCACCTAGAACCTATCACCTAGCACCTTGAACCCAGTCCATGTCCACCCTCTACACCCATCAAGACAGCAATATTGCAAAAACCTGGGGCCTCATGACCCTCTTTTTCATCATAGTCATTGCTGTCGGCTGGAGCTTGAGCTATGTCTATGATGCGCCGGGGATACTTCCGGTTGCGATTGTTATAAGCATCATCATGAACGTCTGGAGCTACTGGTTCTCTGACAAGATCGCGCTCGCGGTTTCAAAGGCCCGCCCTGCAACACGCGAAGAATTCTTTGATCTCTACACGGTCACCGAAAATCTCTCAATCACCGCGGGACTTCCCATGCCGAAGCTCTACATCATCCGTGATTCTGCACCGAACGCGTTTGCAACGGGTCGAGATAAAGAACACGCAGCGGTTGCTGTCACGACAGGGCTGCTCGAACGGCTCACGCGAACAGAGCTTGAGGGTGTGATTGCGCACGAGCTCTCACACATTGGTAATCGGGATATTCTTCTTTCCACAGTCGTCGTTGTGTTGGTGGGATTCATCAGCTTACTTGCGGATTTCTTCCTCCGGTCGTCGTTTTCTGGCGGGGGAGACCGAGATAATAAAGCTGGCGGTGTGCTCGCAATCGTCGGCATCGTCCTCATAGTTCTTTCGCCCATTGCAGCTACCTTGATTCAACTTGCAATCTCACGAAAGCGTGAATTTCTCGCGGACGCGTCTGGCGCGCTTCTCACACGCTATCCAGAAGGGCTAGCATCCGCACTTGAGAAAATTGCAACCTACGGTGCACCACTTAAATCCGCGCACCAGGCAACAGCGCATCTCTTCATCGCAAACCCTTTCGGTCCAGGCACAAAAGGTCTTTCAAAATTGTTTATGACACATCCGCCGGTTGAGGAGAGAATAAAAGCATTACGTGGTCTATGAAACTTTTCACCTGCCCCGTAGTAAGATGAGCCTGCGAATCTTTACTAGCGGGGTGACGCACCCGCCGGTTGAAGAACGAATCAAGGCGCTCCGTGGAAGTATATGAAGAAAATAAATTTTAAAGCACCCGATCCAGTCCCCTTCATTTCGTGGAGTTTTCAGGAAGGGAAAATATGGGACCTCTGGATGATTGTCCATGCACTGACTGGTGCGGTCTCTGCCTGCGTGCTCGCAGCGGTGGGTATGCATCCGATGTATGCGTATCCGTTTGTGCTCCTGATTCTCACCGGATGGGAAATAGGTGAAATGGTCTTTGGTATCGCGGAGGAACTTGAAAACTGGATTCTCGATATCGTCGCTGGCATGATCGGGTTCTGGTTCGTGTATGAAAAACTTCTTCCCGATATGAGCCGACCACAAATCATTGCGGTCGGTGTTGTCATTCTCCTTGCGAATTCCCTTTTCGCGTTTTTGGGGTGGAGAGGGTATAAGAAACACAGTGCCTAGTTTCTAGGTGCTAGCTGTTAGGGAAAAGGTGCGTGACCCTGTTTTCCCTCAAGTTAAGTACTCCGTGATGGAAGCTTTATAAGGGTATTCTGAGCCTCTTGTGAGGAAGTTGCTGAGACTTCCGAGTCACGGAGGACGCGGTATTATAATAGAAATTATTGCTGAGGGGGTTGCGGTTGTGGAGCCATCATTACTTGAACTTGCTTGCCCCAGGAAACGCCATGGGTGCTTTCGTATAGCTTGACGAACGAGCTTGCATTGAAGAAGCCATTCAAGAGTATGTGTGTCTCCCAAAGCAAGTCATGAAGATTGCCGTCAGCTGATTCCACTTTCAAACCGAACTCGGTCAGCTTATCAGCTGGGAGAGGGCGAGAGTGTATTCGATGAGTGTTGTAGTCAGAAAAGAACGCTGCGATTTTCTTTACCTTCCGTGTAAGTGCAGCACCACGCTCTCCGGCAAACATATATTTTTTGAGCCATGATGATACAAGATCCTTCGACAGTTTTTCAGAATCCTCACACATTTCGAGAAGATCAAGAGAATACTTCTCGATGAGAGGTATGTATGCGGGCAAGGATTCAGCCCCTTCCTTTTTAATCATACTCTTTGCTTTCGAGAATCCATTTAAAATCGATTTAGCAGGTGTAAACCGAACTATACCCTCCTTCGTAGGAATGCCGAGTTGAGGGTCGATTGGTCCGAGTGTTGCACTGGGGTGAAGAACGATGCTATTTCCGGAGAGCGCAAGCATCGTTGCTGCCGAATATGCGGAATGCGGGATAAGGAAATGAACTTCCTTGAATTTATTACGGAGAACTCCTACGATTCGTTCCGTTGCATCGGGACGCCCCCCTGGGCTATGGAGAAGAACGTCCACCGAATCTGAACCATCTATCGAATTAACAAGGTCAGTAAAACCATCCACGTCCGGCAAATCAATCTGGTTAGGTGTTCCAGGTACAACGCCCTCAAGGAATTTGGTTGCATAAACGAGAAGAGGGCGTCCCCGCAACACTTCTATTTCGGAATAACAAGCTTTTCGTAGTTCGAAAAGCTGGGCGCCTGTGATTGGCGTACCGGCTTGTAAGAGGGGGCCAAGATAATCGTTCCAATCTTGCGTCGTCTTAAATATTTTGCGCGGTGGTTGAGTAGGCTCCATTTCGGTTTACTTCAAAATTAAGAGTGGAACCAGCGTCTGATCTGAACGTGAGTCGTTTCCCTGATGCAAGTTCTGCGCGATCAATGACGTCTGCCGCTTTTTTGTACGTGTCGTATACGCGAAATGCGGCCGCGTTCTTTGCAACAGTCCGTTCCGATACGACTTTCTTGAGGATGGTTTTAGGCGTCTTCTTTGCCATTTGCACCATTATAGCTCATGGCGAGCAAAAGATAAAATGAAGTGCTTGGGTCTTCCGATACTTAATACTTCGAGCGGAAGGGGAGGGATTCGAACCCTCGGTACCATTTCTAGCACACGTCCTTTCCAGGGACGCCCATTCAACCACTCTGGCACCCTTCCGTAGTTGCTTTTATAGCACACTAACGAGTGAGAAACGATTTTGTGAGTTTCTCAATCTTCTTTGTTTCGTTCGGTTTAAACCAGTGAATCTTATGATTTCGTTTGAACCACGTCATCTGACGTTTTGAGTAGGCGACAGACTCCTTCAAAATTGCATCAATCATTTCCCTCTTGGTAATTTTTTTCTGGAGTCGGTGGGCGACGTAGCGATACTCAAGTCCCAAATCCTCGAGGCGCTTCCACGAGACGCCACTTTTTTTGAGCGTTCTGACTTCCCTCTCCATTCCTTTTTTTAACCGTGCAAGAAGACGCTTTTTGATTCTTTGGGTAAGTGTGTTGGTGGAGTCGGTGAGTCCGATCCAAAGAATATCTCTATCGAGCGGTTGTGCTTTTTGTTTTGGAACCTTGCCGAGTGCAGAAACAATCTCAAGAGCACGAATCAAACGCACTTTGTTCTTGGTATCAATTGATTTGAATCGTGAAGGGTCTTTTGCTTTGAGCATCCGCGCGAGCTCCGCCAATGTCTTTTTTTCTAATTTTTTCCGAAGGAGGGGATTTGGCGGAACTTCAGGGAACATGATTCCGTTTAAGAATCCATCAACGTAGAGTCCGGTGCCGCCAGCGACAATCGGAAGTTTTTTACGCCCTTCAATATCCGCGAACGCTTTTGTCGCGTGCTTCACGTAGTCGCTGACCGAGAATCGTTTCTTTGGCGATGCGACATCAAGAAGGTGATGTGGAACCCCTTTCATTTCACGCTTCGTGATTTTCCCCGAACCGATATCGAGGCCTGCATAAACCTGGCGCGAGTCAGCAGAAATCACCTCGCCCGAATGGCGCTTCGCAAGTGTGACCGCAAGATCGCTTTTACCCGTTGCGGTGGGACCAATAATAGCGATGATTTTTTGTTGTTTCTTTTTCATACAATGACGACCTCCGAGTGAATCGGAGGTCGGTTCGAGGAACAGGCGTTCTTTCAGTCACTACTCAATCTGTCTCGCTCCACCACCATGTAAAAACCAAGGAGGTAGAAGACGAGTGCGATGCCGTAGCATGGCCAATACCATCCAAAGAACCAGGCCGAAATTGTGACGGCGACTCCGATGAATCCCAGACTTGCAGAGAGGATAGAAACCCACCGCGCAGGCGCACTTTCGTCTTTGATCACCCGTTTGATTTCCATGGGGATGAAAAAGACAAACTTCATGATCCAGACGACGGTGTCGAGAATAATCAGAGCAAACCACAGAAGACCTGGTATTGGGGCGGTATTCATGGACCCTCCTCGGGGTGGACGCTTATTTCTCGCTTTCTTTCTGGCCAATCCTTGCAATGGGGTGCAATGTTGATGACAAGCTCTGCGGAGATGTGAATCCACCACGACTCAAAGCAACGCGGGCACTCAAGAACGAGTGCTGACCCGTCATCTCTGTAGGCAGCTTTCGGTGCACCATGCGGAGTGAATCCGGCAACAAGGTCGCCTGTTCTTTGATGACTAGACGGGATGAACATACCTCCATGACCACATTCGGGGCATCCATGCCCTTTACTGTGGGGAAGCCCATCAAGCCTCTTGCCCCAAGGCTTATCAAGCTCGAGTTGAAGCCAACTTCGCTGAGGATTGGACACAAAGTCTCCCTTTCGAATGTATATCTGATGTGATATTAAAATTATTTCAAAGAGATGTCAATGAATAGGAGTACGACGAGTAACACGATGTTCGCAACGTACACAAACAAAAGCCACTTTCTATGTTGCGACCAGAATTGATTTTTAGGAAGTGTTTCTTTAAATTTCCCTGGAACTCTTCCCATCAATATCTTTTTATAGAATTCAGAAACGATTCGCTCGCCGCCGAATATGGCAAGAAGTAACATCATTCCGTTGCTCTGAGGGAAAAAGGAAGCGAGGAGCAGACCGATTACAACCGCAATCACAGGACTTCTAAAAAACTTTATTAAGCGAAATCCTTCGTGAGGAGCATCTTTCAGGGTTCCACCGATTGCAGTTATACACCCAGCAACAATTCCCAAAAGAAGTCCTGATGTAGGAAGAGGCACGTTGAGAATCAAAAGTGCTACAAGAATCACAAGGGCAACAAAAAGAAGGCGCCGAAGGGGAAGGGAAAGCGTGATATTAAGATCAGAGGGAATCGCATACTTCTCCTGACCCTCGCTTCGCCACAGCGCTTTGTAGAATTCTGTGAGGAGTCGTTCAAGCGCTATCGATGCTAAAGCAACAAGAAAAAGCGGAATGTTTTGGTCAAGAACATAGAGAAAAATGCTTGCAACCAAGGCAAAGACAATAGAACGGAATACCTTCTTTAATCCGAATTTCTCAACAAGGAGATCTCCATACAGACCCCAGAGGATCATGTTGAACACTCCGAGAATGCTGGCTCCGAGATACGGTAAGAGGGCGGATAGAGGAAACACCATAGGTATTCATAATGCTATGCAGTGCGTATAAAAAACAAGTGCTGTCGCAGGACAATGCGACAGCACAAAAGTGAAAACTAGGAACGATACAACCATTCGAGAAATCTGCGAGTCGTTCGGAACGCTTTCCCTCGGTGAGAAATTGCATTCTCTTCTTCCACAGTCATTTCTGCCCACACGCGATCATGCCCCTCAGGAACGAAGATCGGACTGTACGGCATCTTCGGCTGGGCTTTCGTGCGTGGCGCTTCGAGGATGTGGCCAGAGACCCTGCCACTAAAGAAATATTTCTCGCCCTCAGGGGTGATGACCACCACGACCGTTTCGAAGAATGCAGACCGGTTGGAGTGACCCTCGAGTTGTGTGAGGGTGTGCCTCGTTATCTCTTCCGTGGTCGCTTCTTCTCCTGCCCATCGTGCGGCGTTGACTCCAGGAATGCCGTCGAGAGCGGTGATGAAAAAGCCAGTGTCGTCAGCCATCACCAAGGACTTACTTCGCTCCCACGCAAAATGCGCCTTCTTGAACGCGTTTTGTTCGAGCGTCGTACCATCCTCGATTGCCTCTCCGTCTATTCCTGCTTCAGAGAGCGAAATGACCCTAAACGCCGAATCTGCAAAGACTGCTCTGATTTGTTCCGCCTTGCTCGGATTTCGCGATGAAAGGATGATATCCATAGAGACATTTCTCCGGTTGTTGTTTGTCCTTAGGCATCCTACAGCAGATGTGCAAAAAAGTCACAGAGGTTTCCTATGGCGTTACCGTTAGAGCAATGGCGATGTTTTTATATTCGAGATAAAAATGGTTCAGCAATTTTTCTCTTTCGCTTCAAACACGGAACACGTTTATGTGGATATAGGTGCTTTAGGAGAACAAGTGAATCCTTTTTGCCAAACTTCAGCGAGTACATCGGAACATGTCTTGAGTCACGGGGAGTACGTTTATTAAGATGTCCTTTTACACCCATAATTTTCTCTATTCTTTTTTGAAGCCATATCATATGCGTTTCGCTTGCCGAAAGAAATCGGAGCCACAAGCGTTCATACACATAGTTAGGGTTTTTGAATGTATTCCAACGATCGGTATACGTTGTGATTGAACCATCACCATCAAGATGGCCGCGAAGAAAATCCAAAAACATTGCATCAGGGATTGCTATGGCTCCTATCGTGTGTGTTTTGTGGGCGGTAATGCCTATTTTTTCCAACCATCGATACAAACGCACGTCACCATGTTGCACGCGATACGAGAGTTTAGTGGTGTGACCACTTGAACGGGATGTGCCAACCTTTATATTTCTAAGTTGTAAGCAATGTTTGTACGTTTCCAAGAGTTGTTTCTCACTGGAACGCATAATGATGTGGCGTCCGTCCGAAGAAAGATTGCCGTCAGTGACAATGAGTCCGACTGCATATGCCAAAGACGGCGTCCATATAAAATCTTTATCAGGAAGCCGTTTTTTCATGTGTGCCGAGAGAGGGACTTGCACCCTCACGCTCTTGCGAGCACAGGATTTTGAGTCCTGCGTGTCTGCTATTCCACCACCTCGGCGCGTCTTTGAAAACACTATATCAAGGATGACTCAAAGTAACAATAAATGTATTTTTATACTTATCTCTCTGTTACAATAGTTTCATCTAAGTTAATTTCGTATGGCAATTCAGGGAGATTCTATTTTTTGGGTTGAAGTCGAAAAAATTGTTCCAAACCCGTACCAGCCACGGCGCTTTTTCGACGAGCAAAAATTGAAAGACCTCTCCGACTCAATCCGACAGTACGGTGTCTTGCAACCGCTCGTGGTTACACAACGCGAGAGCATGAAAGACACCGGCGGTCTCTCTGTACAGTACGAGTTAATTGCAGGAGAGCGACGTCTGCGTGCATCAAAGATGGCAGGTCTCTCACAGGTTCCGGTCATTATTCGCGATGATGAACAAAATGAGCAAGTAAAGTTGGAGCTTGCGATTATCGAAAACCTCCAGCGCGAAGACATTAGTCCTGTTGAGCGCGCCCACGCGTTCAAACAGCTCGCCGACACATTTAAGTTGTCGCACGGTCAAATCGCCTCGAAAGTGGGGAAGAGTCGTGAATATGTTTCAAACACCATTCGTCTTCTCCTTCTTTCACCTGAGATACTCCAAGCGCTCGGTGAAGGAAAAATCACCGAAGGTCACACTCGCCCACTGTTGATGCTCGCGAACAGACCCGAAGAGCAGATGACACTCTTCAAAGAGATTCTCTTGAAGAAAATCACCGTGCGCGATGCCGAGCAAATTTCGCGACGTATTGCTGTCGAAAAAGTTCGCAAGAAAGACAGGATGTACGATCCTGATATTGTCGCACTCGAAAATGAAGTGTCGGAGGCGCTTGGCACACGCGTTCGTGTCGAACCAACCGGTCTTGGTGGTCGCATCATGATTGACTATTTTTCACCGGACGACATCAAAAAAATTCTCCTACTCTTGAACGCAAAAGAAACGCCAGCACAGGCTGTTGAGACCCCTCCACCACCTACGCCGGATACACCTCCGATAAATATAGCGGAGCAATCACACACTCCAACGACGAAAGACTCCGACGATGACCTCTACGCGGTTTCGAATTTTAGCGTGTAGTTTGACTCCCACTGTTTTTAAATGTATAGTCCAATTCAGGAGCGGTCAATTTCGGCCGCAAAAAAAGAGAAAGGTCGTCATGGCCACCATGGTCGCAGGCGAGCTCAAGGAAAGATTGTTTGGGCAGTTGTTTGAGATCGAGCGTCAGCTTCGTCAGGCAAGGGGCTATCCCTATAGTCTGGAAGCTCTGAAACTCCATCTTCAAGATGCCATAGAGGGGCGTTTTCCAAGGAGAGTGATGTTCCCAATCTTGAGAAAGGTCACTCTTGCGGAGGGGGATGGAAGTCTGACTCGCCTTCTTGCGGAAGTCGAACGCTCAGGGTATAGGACTAGTCTTCGTGCTAAACACTTTGTTGAGCAGAAAAGGGCACAATGGTTCGACCAGCGTGAGACTCATTTTGATCTTGTTGCGGTAACGCTTGCACAACTTGGATTTTCTCACGGCGCCGTACTGCGTGACATTTATCACGGGGCATGGCGACTCGGTTTAGTTGGTGTTGAAGACAGAGTTGCTCTTACACTTCGTTTGGACTACGCCGAGCAGAAAAAGGGGGAGTCTCTCCTTATTGCCAGCGGTGGAAGAGAAATCTTTCGAGTCGAACGAGACTCTGACGACCGATGGCTCAGTATTTCTTATAGCTCTGAGAACCGTCAGTGGCCAGCAGATAGTTGCTGGGTGTTCAATCAGACTTAGTACCTCTAACAGTAAGCCCCACTTCTTTCGGAGTGGGGCTTTTATCTATTCTGGTTTAACAGTAGTATCGTCCGTTAATCCAAGCATCGTACGGATTTTTCTCCGGGCATTTGCCGTCTTCACCCAGCGAAGCCACTTTGATGATGGTCGTGCACTTTCTTTTGTTTCAATTAACACGATGTCGCCGTGTTTGAGCTTCGTTGAAAGTGCGACAAACGTTCCATTCACCCGTGCTCCTGAAGCATGATTGCCAAGATCGGTGTGAATTGCATACGCAAAATCGATAGGGGTTGCGTGCTCTGGGAGATCGACAACTTCTCCGCGTGGAGTAAACACAATAATGCGTTCCTTGAAGAAGTCGCGTTTGAGTCCTTGCATGAAGGATGTTGTGTGTTTTGTCTCTTTTTGTTCGCGTGCAAGTTCCTGAAGCCACCCGTGTGACGTAGGTAAATCAATCAGCGTGCGGAGACCTTGTATCTCTTCGACCGAGGTACTCTTTTTCTCTTTGTATGAAACATGCGATGCAACACCGAGCTCAGCGATTGCATGCATTTCTTTTGTACGAACCTGTATTTCTATGATTGTCCCCGTGCCCGTAAATATCGTGGTGTGAAGACTCTGATATCCGTTGCCCTTTGGCATGGCGATGTAGTCTTTGATGCGTCCAGGGAGGGGTTTCCATACGCTGTGAATGAGTCCAAGCGTGAGGTAGCAGTCTTCGAGTGTTGGTACGATGACACGAAGTGCAGCGACGTCATACACCTCATCGATATTCATATCTCTATCACGCAATTTTTTATGAAGGCTGTATAAATGTTTGATGCGGTGATCGATTGAGATGACGTCGATATCAGCTTTTGTGAGCATGGCGCGTATCTCCTCGGTCACATGTCCAAGGTCACTGAGTGTTTGCGCATGCTTCTCATTGCGGATACGAAGGGTTTCTTTGTATTCACGAGGATGTAGTATTTCAAATGACAAATCTTCGAGTTCTCCTTTCAACTGGCCAATACCAAGACGATGTGCGATTGGGGCGTATATTTCAAGCGTCTCTTGTGCGATGCGCTTCTGTCGATCGGGCGATAGCGCTTTGATAGAGCGGAGGTTGTGAAGCCGATCAGCGAGTTTTATGAGAATCACGCGAACATCTTCAGCTGTTGCGACAAAGAGTTTGCGTAGTGTTTCGACGTGTCGTTTAAGACCACGGTATTTGAGCTTCCCAAGTTTCGTCACTCCTTCAACAAGGAAGAGCACATCGTCGCCGAATTCGCGACGGATATCGTCTGCCGTGACATCGGTATCCTCGATGGTGTCGTGGAGGAGTCCTGCGGCGATTGTTTGTGCATCTGCACCGAGACGGGCAAGATTTTTTGCCGTTTCAACGAGGTGCGTGAAATACGGAAGACCGGACTCCCTTTGGTGTCCTTTGTGGGCGTTTTGTGCGTACGTGTATGCGCGAGTAATCAGCTCGCGCTCTTGGGATGAGGTGACAACAAGGTTTTCGAGGAGTTCTTGTACGTCAGGTTCCATGTCGAATAATACCACATATTTTTGTGTCTGTATAAATCAGGCGAAACCGTGATTACTTCTTTTTCTTCGCGAAACGGCCACGACCGACTTTTTTGGGTTCTTTCAAAATCTCGAGTGCACGTTCGAAGGTGATGGTGTATGGATCGTCGGTTTTGAGCGATCGAAAATCACCGTCGTGGCCGATGTACGGACCGAAGCGTCCGATGTTTGCAACAACTGCTTTACCACTTTCAGGATGCATGCCGAGTTCGCGCGGGAGCGAAAGATACTTGAGTGCTTCCTCAAGCGTCACATCTTCAGGGATTTTGTCTTTCGGGATGCTTGCGCGTCGTGGCTTCGGCGCTTTGACCTTCGTCTTCGATCCTTTTTCTTTTTTTACCGCGATACCCATCTGAACGTACGGGCCGTACGGGCCAGTCAAAACGAAAATCGGTTCACCTGATGCTGGGTCATTACCAATCGCTTCAGGTGCTTTCATCTCGAGACCATCGATAGTGCGCGCACCGTCACACTCAGGAAATTTGTCGCAACTCATGAACTTGCCGTTCTTGCCGAGCTTGATGACCATCGGACTTTTACATTTTGGACAAGGAAATTCTTTTGGAGCAGCGCCGAGGTCTGTAATTTTACCAGCTTCTTTTCCGCGCTTTGCGACCTCTTTGGTGAATGGTGTATAAAAATCTTTTAACGTTTTTGTGTACTCGCGCTCACCACGTGCGATTTCATCGAGTTCGTCTTCCATCTCCGACGTGAACGAATCGCTGATGTAGTCCGCGAAATGTGTTTCGATGAATGTAGAAACCACATCGCCAGTGTCTGTGGGAGTCAGTGTGCGATTTTCCTTGAGAACATATCCGCGTTCTTCGAGCGTGCGGATAATCGCTGCATACGTTGACGGTCGTCCGATACCACGCTTTTCAAGCTCTTTAATGAGACCTGCCTCAGAGTATCGTGAAGGTGGTTGAGTTTGTTTTTCGAGCTCAGTGAGTTCTTTGAGTGTGAGTGACTCTTTCGGCGCGACCTTCGGAAGTTCCACGTCTTCACCACGCGCAGATGGATCCGCGGAGAGCCATCCGGGGAACATCACACGGCTTCCGGTGACACTAAACTCAGGTACGCGTGCATCCGTCGTTGTCGCAATGATCTTTGTTTGCATCAAACGAGCACTTGCCATTTGGCTTGCGACGGTACGACTCCAAATCAGCTCATAGAGACGCTTTTCGTCGTCGGTTGCTCCTGCAGTAAGTGTTTTTGCGTGTGTTGGACGAATTGCTTCGTGTGCTTCTTGTGCGTTTTTACTCTTGCTTGCGAATGTGTGGGCTTCCGCGTAGTCTGCGCCGAATTTTTCTGCCACCACGGAGAGTATTTCAGTACGTGCTCCCGCTGAAAGGTTAGTGCTGTCAGTTCGCATGTAGGTAATCTTTCCCACCTCGTAGAGTTTTTGCGCGGCGCGCATCGTTCGTGACGGGGAAAACCCGAGTCGTGTGCTTGCTGACTGTTGCAATGTTGACGTGGTGAATGGTGCGCGTGCATTTCGTGCAACTTCTGTTTCTTTTACGTCATCAACAGACCACGTGCCAGTACGTCCCGCTGAGAGGATTTCATCAACGCGCGTTCGGTCGCGCGGTTCTTCCTGTGCTGACAGTACAATTGTTTCTCCTTTTTTTGTTGTAAGTGTTGCGGTGAGTGTCCAGTAGGTTTCGGGAATGAATGCGCGTATTTCACGTTCACGCTCCATCAAAATGCGAAGCGCAGGGGACTGTACGCGACCAGCGGAGAGCCCGTAGCGAACCTTTTTCCAAATAAGACCGGAGAGATCGTAGCCGACGAGACGGTCGAGCACGCGTCGCGCTTCCTGTGCTTCCCGCAAGTGCTCATCAATCGCGCGCGGATGTTTCATCGCTTCAAGAATTGCTTCCTGCGTGATTTCATGGAAGGTAATACGAGAGAATTTTTTATTTGATTTCTTTTTTCCATTCGCGAGTCCGAGGGCTTCTACCAGATGCCATGCAATTGCCTCGCCTTCACGGTCGGGGTCAGTTGCAAGAATTACTTCGTCCGCTTTTGCCACAGCGCTTTTGAGATCGCTAATGATCTCCTTCTTTTCAGGGACAATTTGGTAGTTCGGCACAAAGCCCGCTTCGATGTCGATAGCGTTCTTGTTGCTCTTTGGGAGGTCACGCACGTGACCAACACTCGCTTTCACGGTGTATCCCTCTCCAAGATATTTTTCTATCGTCTTTGCTTTTGCTGGCGATTCGACGATAACAAGTGTCTTCATAGTGCAACTAGATACTACACATAGTTTTCTTTTGCAAATATTTTTTTATTGTACGCGCTCAATCATGCCGAGTCTCTCCACGACATATCCCTTTATCTCGAGCGCTGAAATGAGTGTTTGTGTTCGAAAAACAGGGAGCTCGGAGCGTCTAACAAGTTCATCGAGCGGTTGTGGCTCTTCAAGGAGTTTTATCAACATCCGTTCGTCGTCGGAAAGGTTGGTCTGAAGTGGTGCGCCCGTCGTTTCGTCAGGTGTAATACCAAGTGCTTGGAGTATATCCTTTGATGATGTAACAACCTGCGCACCTTCTCGGAGCAATTGATTGCTTCCGATGCCGTGGAGAGAAAAAATTGGTGCAGGAACAACCAACACGTCACGCCCACATTCCATCGCAAGGCGAGCGGTTATGAGTGTCCCAGAACGCTCTCGTGCTTCAATAACGAGCACGGCGTGAGACATGCCGGCCATGATTCGGTTGCGGGCAGGAAAGCACCACGGCGCAGCTTCATGCATCGGTTCATATTCCGAGAGAAGCGCACCTCCATGAGAGAGTATTGTTCGTGCGAGTCCAGTGTGTGCACGAGGGTAGAGCACGCGTCCATCGATCCCTGAGCCAGGGAGCGCAATCGTGGGGAGTCCCGCACGAATTGCACTTTCATGTGCAACAGCATCAATACCAAGGGCAAGTCCTGACACAATACAAATCGGATACCCAGCAAGCCCGTGGATGAGTTTTTCGCACACGTCTTTTCCATAGTGAGAGTAGCGCCGAGAGCCAACAACCGCGAGGTAGATGTATGACTGATTGATATCACTTCCGCGTATAAAAAGACGCTTCGGTGGATCATGAATTTCGCGTAGGAGAGGCGGAAATTCATTTTTTGAGAGTGTGCGTATAGGGGGCTGTGCATCCATCGCGCATACTATATACTTGCCTATATAAAGGGATTCTAAAGGCAATCATCATGCTTGATATACATTTTATCCGAGACAACAAAGACATAGTCATCGCGGGTGCAAAGAAAAAGCACGTCGATATTGATATCGATGTACTTCTCAAGGTGGATGATGAACGCCGTGAGGTACTCAAAGCTGTCGAAGATCTTCGTGCACAACAAAATACTGCAACGGACGCCATTGCCAAGAACGGCCCTGATCGTGATGCGTTGATTGCGCAGATGCGAACCCTCAAAGAAGAACTTCAGACAAAAGAAGACAAACTCAAAGAAATCATGGTCGCATGGCGCGATCTCATGGTGCTCGTACCGAATGTCCCCGATGTCTCGGTTCCAGAAGGAGCAAGTGATGCAGACAATGTCGAGGTGAAAACGTGGGGTGATACACGCACGTTCGATTTTGAACCAAAGAATCACGTTGATTTGATGCTCGAGAATGGTATGGCAGATTTCGAGCGAGGGTCAAAAGTTGCAGGCTTCCGTGGGTACTTTCTTCAAAATGATGGGGCACGTCTTATGTGGGCACTTGAGCGTTTTGTCATCGATCGATTCAGCGAGCGTGACGGATTTACGCCGATGGTCGTGCCATCGCTCGTAAAGCGTGAACCGTTCATGGGCACTGGATATCTTCCACAGAGTGAAGAAGATCTCTATAAAACACAAGATGGTGACTATCTCGCAGGAACGGCAGAGGTTGCGATGATGGGGTACTTCATGAACGAAACGATTGATAAGAGCATGCTTCCGCTCAAATTTTTTGCGTTCTCGCCGTGTTTTCGTCGCGAAGCGGGAAGCTATGGCAAAGACACCAAGGGAGTGTTCCGCATTCATGAATTCTTCAAATTTGAACAAGTTGTTTTATGTGAAGCGAACCATGAGACCTCAGTACGTATCCACGAAGAACTTACTGAAAACTCAGAGAAGCTTCTTCAGGAGCTCAATCTTCCGTATCACGTCGTTATCAACTGCGGAGGCGACATTGGTCTTGGTCAAGTAAAGAAATACGATATCGAAGTGTGGATGCCGTCTGAAAAGACATACCGCGAGACGCACTCATCATCCTACTTCCACGACTTCCAGACACGTCGTTTGAATATTCGTTATAAAGACGATGATGGGACGATGCGATTTGTCCACTCGCTCAACAACACAGCGCTCGCGATGCCACGCATTCTTTGTCACATTGTTGAAAACTACCAAAACGCAGACGGTTCAGTGACCATTCCCGAGGCACTCCGCCCATACATGGGTGGTCGTGAGCGTATTACCAAGAACGCATAACCGATGTTGCGACGACGTTTCATCTCAGAGCGTGTTCGTAAAGAACACCGCAGGCGCATTGGAGTTAGGATGCTTCTATGGCTCTTTTTAGCTATCGGTATTTTTTTTCTCCTCGTTGAATTCGTCAACTTGAAATACACAAGAATTCAGAAAATTTCCATCGAAGGGAATTCAGCAATTGCTGATCGGGAAATTTTCGACACCGTTATTTCACATCTTGGCGGATCATATGCGCATATATTTTCACGACGGAATATTTTTATATATCCGCACGACGCATTGGTAGAAAGTCTTACTAAGGAATTTGTCAGGATTGAAGAGGTATCAATCGATCGGGTCGGTCTTCACAGTATTCGTGTGCGTATCACTGAGCGCTCGCCCCAAGGACTGTGGTGCTCAGCAGTAAGTAGTATGTCAACGGTATGTTATTTTGTTGACCAAAGCGCGCTCGCATACGCTCGCGCGCCGAACGTCTCGGGGAACTCTCTTATCACGTACACACGGACATTCCCAGAACGTGTCATCGGAAAGCGTCTCACTGATCAAGACGACTTCGCGCTCCTTCACCAAGCGATTGATGCATTGGAAACACTTGGATTCCGGACGAGGAGCGTGCTGTGGACGAGCGACTCGCTCGATCTGTCCGTGCGTAGAGCTATAGATGACGGGGGATTCACTGATATGACACTTCGCTTTCCTCACGTACCGCCATTTGATACTGCGGTATCGAATCTCACGTCAATTATGCAGTCGGAGACGACCGAAGATCCAATACATCTTGAGAGCATCGACTACATTGATCTACGATTCGAAAATAAAGTGTTCTATAAAAAGAGCGAAGAGCAGAGTGAAGGAGAAAGCAACGATTCTGAATAGAAAAAGGGCTGTACGGATGTACAGCCCTCGATGTTAGCGGTTCTGCCGACGCTGTTTCTTGTGCGCGGTTGAGAATGCTCGCCGAACAGCACTGAATGCCGTGGCGAACTTACGCCCCTGTTGTTTCTCGCGCCTCCGTGCGCGTCGGTCTTTCTGGGACTTTGTGGGAGCTCGTCGCTCCTTCAACGGTCGTTGTCGGGGCGTCCTTCGTTCCTTTCCGCCCCGTCGAGCCCAGAATTTCCCGCATCCACCAGCCCATCCCAGCATAGCTGCTCCTATTGTTCTCGCATCACTCTCTGTGGTGCGGACGACTCAGAGTCTCATGACTGGTTACCTCTAGGTGCAATCTATCATTTGAGGCAGAGGGAGGCAAATGCTATGGTGTGCGTGTGAAAAAAACGTTTTGGTACAATCTCCCTCGACCGTTCACCGCGCTTGCTCCAATGGCGGATGTAACTGATGCGGTCTATCGAAACATCTTGGTCTCACGTGGCCGACCCGATGTGCTCTGGACGGAGTTTGTTTCCGCGGACGGTCTGTTGTATGCACCCGAAAAAGGGCGCGAGCGATTGATGCGAGATCTTACGTATTCAGAAGGTGAGCGACCAATTCTCGCACAGTTTTTTACATCAGACCCTGTTGCAATGAAACACGCAGCAACACTCGCACGCGAACTTGGGTTTGATGGTGTCGATATCAATATGGGATGTCCTGATAGAAGTGTTGAAAAACAAAAAGCAGGAGCTGGGTTGATTAAAGATCCAGCGCGAGCTCGAGCGGTTATTCGTTCAGCGAAAGAGGGCGCAGGTGATCTTCCGGTTTCGGTTAAAACTCGTTTGGGATACAACACCGACATTCTTGAAGAGTGGTTACCGGAAATTCTTGCGGAAGGCGTTTCCGCAGTGACGATTCATGCACGAACGCGAAAAGAAATGTCAAAAGTTCCTGCGCGGTGGGAGCGCATTGCGGATGCGGTAAAAATTCGTGACGCAATTGCGCCGGGCACACTCATCATCGGTAACGGCGATGTTGTTGATATCGCAGATGCACGTGCGAAAGCCGAAGCAACAGGATGTGATGGTGTAATGCTTGGTCGTGCGCTATTCACCAACCCGTGGGTTTTTGCTGATGACGCAGACAGAGTTCGATCACCCAAAGAGCGACTCGAATCGGCACTTGAGCATACGAGACTCTTTGAAGAGATGCTCGGGGATGTGAAGAGTTTTGCGACCATGAAAAAACACTACAAGGCCTATATCCATAATTTTGATGGTGCATCTGTAATGCGCGCTGACTTGATGACGGCGGTGGACTATCAAGATGCGTACCAAAAACTCGAGGAATTAATCAAAAGCTATACACATTGATTCTTTCTGGGAGAGGCAGATACTGGTAGGTAGGTGATGTTAATGAAAGGAGGAGGCGTGCCCAGGCGTGCCCAGATGGTGGTAGTGACTCGTAGAGAATGCTCTCAAGAACTCTGGGGAGCCTTACTCTCTTTTAGGGTCGTAGAAGAACTGCTCACCAAAATTTGGGAAAGAAAAGACTTTGATATTTTGTTAGGCAAAGCATCGGATGGAAGCATGTTTGGGACTTACCACGCTCGAAACTCCAATAGAAGCACAAATTAGCTCTTCAAAAACGACCCCCTCCTAGTAGGTGAGGTCGTTTTCGCGTCTGGTGTATAATTGCCCCATGACGCAGGCACTCTATCGAAAATATCGCCCGACCGACTTTGACACTGTTCGTGGGCAGGAGCATGTGATAGCGGTTCTTTCTGCGGCGCTCTCAAAAGGGCACGTCGGGCATGCATATCTTTTTGCCGGTACGCGAGGTACGGGTAAAACATCCGTCGCGCGGATTTTTGCAAAAATGCTCGGTGTTGAAGACCGCGACACCTACGAACTCGATGCTGCAAGTAATCGCGGTATCGATGACGTTCGCGCGCTCCGCGATGCGGTGCATACACTCCCGTTTGCATCACCGTACAAGGTGTACATCATCGATGAAGCACACATGTTGACGAAAGAAGCCTTCAACGCGCTTCTGAAAACGCTCGAGGAACCACCTGCACACGTGATTTTCATTCTCGCAACCACCGAGATGGAAAAGCTCCCCGAGACAATCATCTCGCGCTGTGAAGTGCACTCGTTCAAGACGCCGACCCGAGCGCTCTTGCGTGACCACATGATTGCGACGGCAAAGGAAGAAGGGTATGAACTCGCAACAGATGCAGCGGATTTGATTGCGCTTCTGGCAGAAGGTTCGTTTCGTGATGCGCACGGCATTCTTCAAAAAGTGCTCACCATTGCTTCCGAAAAGAAGGTGAGTGGAGAGTTGGTCGCAACGGTAACCGGTACACCATCCTCAACGCTCGTGAACGACATGATTCGCGCGGTTGCAGAAGGAAAATCCGAAGATGCACTGAATGCAATTGCATCGGCGCGTGAGGCGGGCACTGATATGAAAATCCTCGGTAAACTACTCCTTGAAAAACTTCGTGTTGTGTTGCTTCTGAGGTTTGCTCCTGCAATGAAAGAATCGCTTGCCCTCGAATATACACCTGACGACATCACACTTCTCGAAACAATCGCACACGACAAAACTTCGAAAGTAAATTCAGCGCTCCTGTCACGCTTCATCGACGCTTACGCGATGCTTGACCGTTCTGCAATCCCAGGACTACCACTTGAACTTGCAATTATTGAAGCGACATCTCTATCATCATGAAGCGTTCGGTGAGTGTAAAACTCAAAGGTGACTTTGTTCGTGAAGAGGGCGAGACACTTGTCGTCGGTATCAACGCTACTCCCGAAAAAGGTAAGGCGAACATTGAAGTCATACGCAAACTTTCAAAATATCTCAAGGTTCCACAGTCCGCGATACGGATTGTCGCAGGGAGTACCACACGGAAGAAGGTCGTTGAGATACACGAGCGATATGGAAAGAAGTAGGGTCGCAGGGTATAGTGTCCCTGTATTCTGCCGGATCGCCCGTCTCGCTTCGGTAAGCGAAGCGAGCCGAGGCGGATCAGCCTTGGCTAGCGCCAGCTAGACAGGTCTAATGGTAGGACAATTGAACAATGCCGGATCGTCTAATGGTAGGACACCTCCCTTTGGAGGAGGGTATCTTGGTTCGAATCCAAGTCCGGCAACAAGTGATATTTCTGATACCGTCCGGTATCAGAAATGTGACTTCTGTTTGAGCGCGGACTTGGATTCGAACAGGAGTGGGGTCGGGAGAACACGTGTTCTCCCGTGTTGGAGAGCAGGGCGAAGCCCGCTGAGAACCGAGGGTTCTTAGAGAGCGAAGCGAGTGAGATTCCTAGTCCGGCAACAAACATGAAACTGATTACTCTAAACTTGTGGGGCGGTAAACTCTATGAGTCGCTCATGACGTTCATACAGAAATACTCGAAGGACGTCGACATCTTTTGTTTTCAGGACGCGCTTTTTGGTTCACAGCCAGAGTTTAGTCCCGTCCAGAAGGGAAGATTAAATCTCTACGATGAACTACGCGCTGTATTGAGCGATTTCGATTCATTTGTACACAAAGACCCCGCCGAATCATTCATCCATGGTGAATTTCTTGATCCTGAGGTTGGGTGCGGGCAGGTTATCTTTGTAAGAAAAAATATCACGATTCTGGAAAGCGGCCATTTCAAAAGTCATCCTGAACAGTCGTATACGCGCGGAGGAGATATGCTGAGTGGCAAGTGCCAGTGGGTAAAGCTCGCACTGAGCAGTGAGGAAAGCATAACTGTACTCAACCTCCATGGTTTATGGAAAAATAAGTCTCAGAAGAAAGATATTCCAGAGCGACTCGAGCAATCGAAGGTCATCAACCAGTTCCTAGCATCTCATACAGGGAAAAAGATATTGTGTGGCGATTTCAATATCGTGAATGATGGTAACGCCATGAATATGCTTGAAGAAAATATGATTAACCTCATTAAAAAATACAACATACCGTCGACACGTAATCATCATTACCCGAAGGAGGAGAAATTTGCCGATTATGTCTTAGTTTCAGGAGATATTAACGTGAGAGAATTCGAAGCATTGCCAGATGAAGTTTCGGATCACCTGGCATTGTTGGTTGAGTTTGAATAATGAGTTTAAACATCGTCACCCTCGGCCGTAGCCTATGGTCGAGGCAGATAAGCAACCCACCATGCTCAAAAGAACAATCATCGAAAATAGTCTTAAAGATAAAAGTATTCTTGATCGAGTACAGATTAAGAAAACATGGCACGCTGGCGATTGGGTACTTCACAGTGTTCTTGTAGATGAGAATACTGCTCAAAACATCGGACAGTATCTTTCAGATGGTCCTTGGTACATTCATTTCTGGGAATCAGGAAAAGATGATGTGCTCGTGGTATTTAAGGACAAGGTCTTTCAGATTAAGTTTTCTGATAAAACAACATGGACAGATGCTATTGCACATGGAAAATCAATCGGTATTCCTGATGAACAGCTGGATTTCCAGATTGAATAGGTTCAATACCGTTTAAATAGTCAACATGAAAATCTATTAACTTAAAATTCGTATGTTTGAAAGTGGCAATAAACAACCTGGTAACATAGAAGTAGACAAGAACAAGGCAAACTCAGAAAACCCTGCAGGAGAGAGTGATCACGTTGTGCATCAGGAGGCAAGTCCTAGGCGACATCTTAAGGATGGTATAAAACCTATCTTTGCTTGTGTAGGAATCGAAGAAGATTTTCAAAATGAATTTAGTAAGGAAGCACATTATTTTGATCCAAATTATCTTGGCGATGAGGTGGATAATGTTGACTACTTTAAAGATGCAGAGTCTTTAAAGAGGCGGGGCATGAAAAACGCTGGAGAATACACGTATGTGATTTCTGAAGTTAACAGTCGCGATAAGTTTTCAGCGGAATTTCGTAACTGCACAATGTTGGTTGTTGCTGGTATTGATAAAAAAAGTGGTGAGAATATATCACTCATGAGTCATCAAGACCCAACAGAATTTTTTAGTCTCAATAAAGATAGCTTTGCACAACACTTACTCGAACGACTACGGGAGTTAAAAGAAAGATCGGTAGAGGGGACTATTGATGCGGTTATTGCTGGAGGCAATCTCCGGCCAGACTATTTGCCACAAGATGCTCTCGCAAGGGATTACAGTGGCTCTATTGCTTTATTAACTGAGCGCGTAAAAGAGACGTTTGGTTTTGAGCCACTTGTGATTGTGGGACCAAAGACTGTAAAAGGAGGTGATTCAGTCTTTTATGATTCTCATAACAGAAGATTGTTTATAGTTCGACCAGACGCAATGCGTGGAAAGAGTTCAAATTTTAGCTACAATCCCGACAATTTTGACCAGGAGCTCGATAACTGGAAGAGAGGGTAGTTTCACTATGCCCCTGCCTGTCGGCAGGCTAGATAACCAACACATAATTATGCAAACCTTAGTCGTATACTTTTAATTGTCTTTCTCATTTTGCTTTTCTTTGTTGCGAGCTCTTTCTTAACAAAACTTTTGGTATCTGACGCGCTAGTGTCTTGCCCAGAGGATGCTAAACAAAATGTCCGTCTTCTTATGGATAATCCGACTGAGAGAGTTATAACTCTAAAATTAGTCACGGCTGGCGAGGGTCCTCAAGGTAAAATCTTTCTTACCTCGTACACGATGTTTGCTATTCCTCTTTCGAAATTCGAAACAAACTGTGGTGAATTTGAGGGAGTTGCAAGAACATGGATGTTATTTTAGCCTTGGTATCCTTCTAAACTTACAGAAAATTATCTACCAACAACTATGCTCTACATTCTCGGAGGGGCTGCGCGTTCAGGAAAATCAACAATTTCTCGGAAACTTCTCAACGAAAAGAAGGTCCCTTACTTTTCAATAGATGTATTAATCAGTGCTCTTCAGGGGGCTCCGGCTCTTGATATTCAACATGGGCAACCGTTTATAGAAAAAGCTCATAAGCTGGGGCCATTTACATACAATCTTTTCTCTCACTTGGTGGAAGACGAACCCGCATATCTTATTGAAGGCGACGGTATTCTTCCAGAGCAAGCGAAGAAGGTCCTCGATCAATATCCAGAAAAAGTAACAATAGCATTTGTAGGATATCCGCAGCACGATGTAGAACAAAAACTTCTTGAGGTTAGAAAATATCAAGATTCACATGGTGACTGGACGTTGAGCCAAACGGATGATCAGATGCGTTTTGCGATTTCAGACATGATTGAGTTTAGTAAGTATCTTGAATCAGAGTGCGGAAAGCTCGGTCTGCCATTTTTTGATAATTCCAATGATTTCTCAGGAACCTTAGAGGAGATCTATAACAGTCTTATCTCTTAAGCTGATTTAACATCATTCCTGCCTGCCGATAGGTCAGGTAGCCACTAACAATCATGACAATCGAAACATTGCATGCGGAATCGGAGAGATTTGTGGCTCTTTTCGATTCGTTCGCAAAGAAGCATACACTCAAGGGAAGGGCACAGGCGGATCACATTTGTTGGAAATGTGCCTCAAAGGAGTCGTTTGAAAGCATGCGAGCGATGTTTGAAGACGAAAGTGATTTTATCTATCAGTCCATCATTTCAAAACGGCGGATTGCGTACATACGTTTGAAGAAAGGTATTGAGACAGAGCTCGGTACAATATATTTCCTTGAATTGTCCGATCAGAAACCAGACGGCTCTCAGAAGGAAGGATTCGACCACATCGAAGTCTACCCGCTTTCGCTTTCATATGACGACATGATCAAAGAATTTGAGGTGTCTGAAACAGTTATTAAAGTAGAGCGTCCGCATCACACGACACACGATATTGTGCTTGGTGAAGGCTTTATCTTTAGGTGCGAGCATGAAGCCTTGCTCGATAAGATCAAAGCATCAGAAATGCTATAAGAAAAGTTTCAGCATGGATTCACAGCATTTATAGAAATAAATAACAATCATGAACAAAATTACCCCATTTCTCTGGTTCGGTAGCCACGCAGAGGACGCGGTAGCTTTCTATCTCGGAATTTTTAAGAATTCAAAAACTATTGGTGTCATGCCGGGACCTGACGATAAGCCCTTTGGTGTGACGTTTGAAATCGAAGGGCAACGCATCATCGCATTCAACGGTGGTTCGCAATTCAAACTAAATGAAGCACTGTCGCTGATGATTAATTGTGATGACCAAGCGGAAGTTGATTACTACTGGGAGAAATTGGGAGACGGCGGGGAGATTCAAGCGTGCGGATGGTTGAAAGACAAATTCGGTCTTTCATGGCAGATCACACCAAAAGCTCTGATGACTATGATGAGTGACCCAGACCGAGAAAAAGCCGGACGAGCAATGCAGGCCATGCTCCAGATGACCAAGATTGAAATTGCGAAAATAGAAGAAGCGTTCAATGGATAGCAACAGCGGTTTCACTATTGTTTTTGGTAGACGCCAATGAAGTAGTCCTCTTTTGTTGTTTCTTCATAGAGAGGAGACATTCCCAATGTGTCGGTGAGGAACGACTTCAGATTTTTATTATTTGAAGCTCCCTCGGGGCTCAATGTGTGAGAAGCATAATCAAACGTTCTTCCAGGTTGATTTAAGATAATTACGATGCCGTTTGGCTTTAGATACGTATGAATTTTTCCTAAGGTTTTTTCTGAGGGTACGTAATTTAAAATATCCGAAATGATAACGGTATCTACACGCTCTCTGTCGTCACTTCGAGGAGCTACATCGAGAAACTTGGCTACCTCCACCGAACTTCGTTTTGCAGAAAAAGAGTCGTCGTCGAGTAGAGTGTGTATGTCTCGTTGGATGTGCACATGCTGATTGTGCGCATGATCTTTTTCTGGTGCGTTAAAATCGACATAGATAACTTTGCTGTCGGGAGGCGCGATGTGTTCAGAGACAGGTCTTTTGCCGGAACCGAGATCTATAATGACACTACCTATTTCGATACCTTCTCGCTTCAAGATTTTCTTTAGGTATCCGGTGATTTTTTCTTTCCATTCAGCGTTATAGTCGGATGCTCCGCCGGCTTGTTCCCAAAAGCTTTTTCGATGATGTTCCATAACCCCATAGTATAGCCTTCGGCGAAGGGCTTCCAGCGTTTCTCTGTTAGAGTTTGATGGCTATGATGTGAAGTCGTGTGTGGTGATAGGTACGAAAAAGCCTCTCCGGATTGTGGAGAGGCTCACGGTATTACCAGTCGAGATACGGACAACAAAGGTCAATCGGTCCGATGGTCGAAAGGTGAGGAATTATTTCTTTCAACGCTGTGTGCTGAAGGTGCGTGATGTCTTTCGTTTTCTGTTCAGAAAGAAAAAGAACGTCCCTGTCAGTCATCAGCGAAAAAAGGAGGAACGGGTCGCCGATGTCGAGTCCCTTCAGGAACTCAAGAACCGGTGACATCACATCGCTCAAATCCTGCTGTGTCAGATGTGGGTAGATTCCCATCATCAGCGAGCGCAGTTGTTCAAACTTCTGCGCGAGTGGGGAGTGTTTGAAACTCACGTGCCCACAGTCGGCGGATTCTTCAATGAGTGCCGACATTGCTGTGGAAGTTCGCTCGCGTTGGTTTGCTCCGAACTCATGCATGAGTGAAACGAGCTCGGCAGGGACAGGGTACCCCATCCGCTTGATGTCGTTCCAGTCATGAAAGATATACGCGAGTTTGTCGGCATAGCGCACAACCCAGGCTTCGGGGGTCATGCCCTCGCGAGCAGTGTTGCCACTGTGACGCATCATCCCGTCGAGCGTCTCAAAAGTTAGGTTCAGTCCCGAACCTCGTCGCTCGATTTTCTGTGCAACGAGTGGTCCGAGCACTTCGTGACAGAATTCTTTACGTCCCATTGCTTTCGCGAGGAAGTGCTCACCGGGGTGCCCGAACGGCACGTGTCCGATGTCGTGTCCGAGAGCAATCGCGTGCGTGAGATCGGTGTTCAATCCGAGAATCTCGGCGAGAACAGTCGCACACGCGACAACTTCCATGACGTGTGTCATGCGATTCCGAATGAACGGATCATGTGGACTCGTGACGACCTGCGTCTTCAATCCGAGCAAACGAAACACTTTGGAACTCATGAGAATTGCCGTGTCCGAGATGAAGATGTTTTGCATCGGAAGCACGTCTTCTCGGTTGGGGAACTGTCGTCGTCCGCTCGTTGTTTTGATGGTCGACAAACATCCGTGCAATTTTCCAATGCGTTCGATGATGTCAGTGGGAATCACCACGTCTCCTTTCAAGGTGCTTTTCCAGAATCAGCCTACAGGCTTGAAGTTATAAGTCAATTTTTATCAAGAGACTGCTTATAAACGACAAGAAAAAGGGGATATGAGTGGTGATTGACAGTTATAACATCAATGATATAATGGTTTTACCTTGCCTTTACGCAAGTCACATCATGAAAACAACCGCACACATTTCAAATATTGAGGCATCTTGCATGCGTGATAGCGTCGTGCTTTCAGCATTCAAGGGCAATGGTGCCTTTGCATCGTTTGTAGCCTATGGGCGGTGTGTTCTGAGGACTTAATTTCTATTTTTTAAGTTTTCAAAATACCCCGCCATTCCGGCGGGGTATTTTGTTCTTTCACAACCAAATCCAACAATTGTTCTTCTACACTAAGGAGAAGAGACATGGACACTGAAATCGAAGCGACAGCTCCGGCAACGTTCAAGGGATTTCTCAAAGAGCTCTGGGGTACACTGCGAACGATTCGCTACGTCTTTGCTCTTGCCGATTCACCGGATGTACGGCCGTGGCTTCGTGCGAAATATCTCTTTGCATTTGGCGCGGTAACGTTGAGTATGTTTCAACCGTTTGTCATCGGAAAGATTTTTCAAGGCGTGGTTGGCAAAGATTCCAATCGAATCGTCATAACGGCGCTCGTTCTTGGAGTGCTCATGCTTCTCAACAAGCTTATGTCGTTTCTCTACTGGATGGCGCACGAACACCTGTTTGGGCTTTCGACGCGCAATATCTATGTCAGAGTCGCGGAACGGTTCTTTGAAAAGTCACCGAGCCAACACCGTCACGTAAAAACACTGAACTACGAGAGCGTCAGCAAAGGGAAAGACAAGGCCTTTGACATGTACATCGGGCAAATTCCCGAGTTTGTCGAAGTAGCCTGTATGATTGTTATTGCATACGTTCTTGTGTGGACGGTCTCGCCGTTTGGTGGAGTCGTTCTCGGGATCGCCATCGCCATCAACTTGGCATGGTCAGTGTATCTGAACTATCTTGTCGCCGTTGTTTGCACACCGATTGAGCGTGACTTCAGTCGCTTTAGGCGTTTCTTCGCTGAAGTATTCCGGCTTTTCGAGCGGGTATACACGTCGAACCGGAAGAGCTTTGAAGTCGGGCGGATCACAGAACGGTGGCTTGACGTTGCCGTGCGTGACCGGATTTTCTGGACACACCACAGCAAGCACGTCACAGCGATGGACTCACTGATGGTTGTCGCCATGCTGATTGTCTTTTGCCGTGAGTCGATGCGGGCTGTTGAAGGTAGCGGAGCGACAATCAGTATGCTGTATCCACTCTTCGCGTGGTCATCACAAATCATCTCGAATATCTGGCGTGTTCGATTCATCGAGCGCAACATTTATTCGGCAATTCCTGCGATTCAGGTGATGCGCGAAACGCTCGATATCACTCCTGATGCCGTTGATGATACCGGTGCAGAGGTTGTCGATGCGAGCAGTGCGCTTACACTCGAGTTTGATCGCGTGTCGTATTCGTATCCGCATGCGGACGAAACAATTCGCGACATCTCGTTTTCAGTTTCTCCCGGAGAAACTGTTGCGCTCATCGGTCCGACGGGCTCGGGGAAGTCAACGATTCAGTACCTTGCGATGCGCTTCATGGATCCGCTCTCGGGTCGTGTGCTCATTAACGGGCGAGATATCCGCACCTACGAGAGCGGTTCGCGTTTGAACGCAATTGGATACATCCCACAGAAACCACTCATTTTCGATGGTACCGTGAGAGACAATCTCTTGTACGGTATTCCGGAACATGAGCGCGACCTGTGGACTGATGAGTCCTTGCTTGAGCTTGTATCCGATCTTGCGATTGATTTCGGCGTACGACCAAAGAACGAGAATCTTCTTGATATCGTCGTTGGTCGGGATGGGGTGCAACTCTCTGGCGGTCAGGCGCAACGCCTCGCAATCGGAGCAGCGGTTATCAAACGTCCGAAACTTCTCATTGTTGATGAAGCAACGAGTGCCCTTGATTCTTCCACCGAAACCGAAGTTCTCGAAGGACTTCGTAAGTGGATTAACGGATCTGGCATGCTCGTCGTTGCTCATCGGCTTTCGACCGTACGTGATGCAGACCGCATTATCGTTCTGGCGAAGGGTACGATTGAGTCGATCGGCTCATCGTTTGATCAGCTGGTCGAAACGTCACCGACGTTTCGCAAGCTCATCGCTGGGCAAGATCATTTGTTGGCATAAGGTTGTAATTCAACGCCCGCCCCATGCTATGGGGCGGGCTTTTTCGTGCCATACGTGAGTTGTCCACAGGTATACTTGCATGGTGAACGACTGTTCACCTATACTACAATCATCATTACAGGGGAGTAGTACTGCATATCACTATGAATTACAAACAATACCAGGAGAGCATTGAGAATCAGTTGAATACACTCAACCTTCTCATTGATGAAAAGATTCTTCACGGGCTATCATATAGATCTGAAGCAAAGCGTCACCGCGAACTCATACAGCAAGCGCGACGCGAGCGTCGTCAACCATTCTTTGCGCGTCTTGCAGGTGCAATCGCACTCTTCTAATGAACCTCAACGAATACTCACAAAAAATAGACCGTTTCTACGGAACGAATAAACGGATGCCGTCGTATGCAGAGATGGCGCGTCTCTTCGGTTTTAAATCAAAAAATGCGGTTGCAAAGGTCGTCGATAAACTTCTAGATGCCGGCGTCGTAATGAAAGACCATCTTGGTCGTCTTACGCCGACAAAGCTCTTTGGTGAAATTGCAATGCTTGGTCTCGTTGAGGCTGGTATACCGTCGCCAACTGATGAAGCGGTTTTTGATACTACAACACTCGATGAATGGTTGGTTCGTGATCATGATGCAACCTTCATTCTTCGCGTCAAAGGAGATTCGATGGAGGATGCCGGCATTTTTGAAGGAGATTTTGTTCTTGTTGAACGTACCGATAAACACAAAATCGGTGACATTGTTATTGCGTACATTGATGGGGGGTGGACGCTAAAATATTTGCGCAAAAATGCTGATGGATTCTATCTTGAGCCCGGTAATAAAAAATATAAAAATATCTATCCTCAAGAGGAGATGAATGTTGCTGCGGTTGTTCGATCCGTTATTCGACGTTATGGCAATTAAGTATGGATTCACTCTCTACTCTTACGTCTCGAGCTGTACTCCTTATAGAAAAATACAAAGAAATGTATCCAGATGTTCACATGGGCACTGACTATCTTCCGTTTAAAATCACTGAAGAGTGGGGCGAATGTATACAAGCATATCTCATGCTCACCGACCGAGGGCGACAGAAAGGGAAGAGTAAAGAGGAAATTGCTGAATTACTTGCGCAAGAATGTGCTGACGTATTTGGCTACCTGCTCGTTTTTGCTCACAACGAAGGAATCGATCTCGTTTCAGCCATCAATAAAAAATGGTTCTCCCACCTAGAGCCCACTTCCTGAAAGATTTTATTGGTATACTTTCTCTATGGAGCTCACACCGGATGACAAAAAGAATTTCTCGCTCGTAAAACGCGCGAAGAGTTTTACCCACGCAGGGCGAGGGCTATGGATATTCCTCAAGACCACTCATAACGCGTGGATTCACATTGTTGTTTTTGCAATTGCGCTGTTCTTAGGTTTTTATTTTCGCATTACACACAGTGAGTGGATTGTTTTGATTCTTGTCGGAGGTATTGTTTTGGCTGCAGAAGCATTTAATACTGCGATTGAAATTGATATTGACCTCACCTCTCCCGAGTACCATCCATACGCACGAGACACGAAAGATGTCGCTGCGTCAGCCGTTCTTATCTCGGCATGTATGGCACTTGGTGTCGGTATTCTTATTTTTGGACGCTATATTTTCTAAATGAAACAGAACGAGGCAGCGCTCATACTTCACGATGTCGGGATTATTGTCCTTTCAATAATCATTGCTCTTATCTTGGTAAAGACAGATATACTTGTTCGTATTCTCACATCGACACAAGAGCTTGAACTCATCGGAAGCTTCATCGCGGGGATGTTTTTTACGACAGTATTTACCACGGCGCCCGCAATCGTGACGCTTGGTGAAATTGCGCAAGCTCAGAGTGTGTGGCTCACAGCACTCCTCGGTGCACTCGGTGCTGTCATTGGGGATTTGGTGATATTTATGTTTGTTAAAGACAAACTCTCAAGCCATTTGGTGGAACTTGTGCATCATCAAAATATGTGGAAACGGGCACGACATTTGATGCGCTCAAGGCTTGTTCGATTCATTACATTTCTTGCGGGTGGATTTGTTATCGCGTCGCCACTACCGGACGAACTTGGCGTCAGTTTGCTGGGTCTCGCTCGTATTCGTGCTTCGTGGTTTGTTACTCTTTCATTCATCTTTAACTTCATCGGTATTGCCATTATCGGACTTACAGCACGCGCATTGTAAATGATGGTTGCATTACGAGTGTCGTGAAATAAAATTTTTTACAGAGCGATACAGATATTTGTTACACTGTCAGGTATGGATTTCTTGACGATACTACAGAGTTTTCTTGAACCGTTCTCCCTGCATCCGTATATATTTATCTTCATTGGTCTGTTCTTTTTTGGGGAAACGGTATTTTTCCCTTCGCTGTATTTGGCGTTTCGAGGCACATTCGATACATCGGTTATCATCGGGTTGATGATAAGCGCGGCGCTTCTCTCTGATCTCGTATGGTATGCATTGGGACGATCCCTCGCTCGCACCACGGTCATACGGATTATCGGGTCACGAGCGTCGCGCGTTATGGAAGGTATCGCATCTTTTTTCATCGTTCATAGATTGAAAACGCTCTACATATCAAAATTTGTCTACGGAACGCGTACCGTTGTGCAAGTGATGTCCGGTATGTATAAGACTCCTTTTTGGCGCTATCTGTTTGTGAATATACTGGGGACCGCTTCTCTTGCACTCTGTATTCTTCTCCTTGCGTATGCAACCAACATGACATTGCAGACATTCACAGGTATGGTGCACGTGCTTGAGGTGTCCTTTCTCATTTTTGTCGTTGTCGTTGTACTCATACATCTTTGTATCCGACACGTGGTGTTGCGACACTGGTTAAAGCCATAAGAGTTGTCTTTTAGAGCTTTTTATCGTATGATGGGTCAAAGCCCTCGCGGCTCTTTTTGTTTATATGGAAATACGAAACATTGCAATCATTGCACCCTCAGTCGTGGCTACGCCACTTCCTAAGAACCCTCGGTTCTCAGCGGGCTTCGCCCTGCTCTCCGATACGGGAAAACTAGAGTTTTCCCGACCCCTTTCGCACAACGTGTGCAATTAATTCACAAGTATGGAAATACGAAACATTGCAATCATTGCACACGTTGACCACGGCAAGACGACTCTTACCGATGCTTTGATGCGCCAGACAGGGGCGACCAAAGAAGGTGTCTCGATGGACTCAAACGCCCTTGAACAAGAGCGTGGTATTACCATTTACGCCAAGAACACATCCGTTTCCTACAAGGGAACGAAGATTAACATCGTTGACACCCCCGGTCACGCCGACTTCGGTTCTGAAGTAGAGCGCGTTCTTCGTTCAATCGACTCGGTCCTTTTGGTCGTTGATGCACAGGAAGGTCCGATGCCACAGACTCGTTTTGTATTGAAGAAATCACTCGAACTCGGATTGAAACCAATTGTCATCATCAACAAGATCGATAAGCCCGCCGCGGATCCTGCACGTTGTGAGGAACAAGTGCTCGAACTCTTCCTTGAGCTGGGCGCATCTGATGCGCAAGCAGATTTTCCAGTGATGTATGCAATTGGACGCAACGGTGTTGCGATGCGAAAGCTCGACGACGAACAAAAAGACCTGATGCCACTCCTTGATTTGATTCTTGAGAAAGTCCCTGTTGCATCATCAGCCGAGCTGTCTGCAAAACCACTTCGTTTACAGCCATTTAACCTCGCCTACGATAACTTCCTCGGTCGACTTGCCGTTGCACGTATTTATGAAGGTACCGTGAAAGCAGGTATGAACGTGTTCGTAAAAAATATGAAAGGGGAGACACGACCTGGAAAAATCACGAACGTTTTCACTTTTACTGGGCTTGAGCGAACAGAGGTTGCTGAAGCGGGCGCAGGCGATATTGCAATTATTGCCGGTTTGCCTGCAATCGACATCGGTGAGACGGTATGCCAGAGCGCAGATGCCGAAGCGCTTCCTGCGATTGCGGTTGACGAACCAACCATCGTCCTTCAATTTTTGGTCAACAATTCTCCGTTTGCTGGTAAAGAAGGAAAGTATGTGACATCACGTCAAATTCGTGACTATCTTGAACGCGAGCTTGAAGTGAACGTTGGACTTCGCGTTGATTTTGCAACGAATGAAAATTTTAAGGTATACGGCCGTGGTGAGCTCCATATTTCGATCCTTTTGGAAAACATGCGTCGTGCCGGATACGAAGTACAGGTCTCACAACCACAAGTAATCATTAAGGAAGAAGAAGGGAAGAAGGTTGAACCGTTTGAAGAAGTGACAATCGACACGCCAGCAATCTACCAAGGCGTTGTTATTGAGCGACTGGGTCAGCGTGGATTCATCATGAAAGATATGAAGCAACATGAGACGAGTGTTCGACTCATCTTTGAGGGTCCAACACGAGGTATTCTTGGATATCGAAACCAATTTATTGTTGATACGAAAGGAGAAGGTATTTTTGCATCACGTGTGATTGGTTTCCGCCCATACGCTGGCGAAATCCGACGTAAAGTCGTTGGATCAATGATTTCAATGGCAACAGGGAAGTCGCTCGGTTTCTCTCTCTGGGGATTGCAGGATCGCGGTGTGCTCTATATTGGTCCTGCAACCGAAGTGTATGAAGGTATGGTAATCGGTAACACCTCAAAGGGTGAGGAAATGCCGGTTAACCCAACGAAGGGTAAACAACTCTCAAACGTTCGCGCATCGGGAACCGACGAAGCGTTGACGCTCGTTCCACCATTCATTCTCTCTATTGAGCGCGGGCTTGAAATCATGTCAGAGGATGAATATCTTGAAATTACACCGAAGTCAGTGCGCTTGCGAAAACAATTCTTGACCGAGAACGAACGCTCGAAAGCAAAACGCAAAGAGTAATCCACTTCGCACGTCGGCCGACTCTGCTACACTGTCCCTATGGACAGTGTTTTGACATCGGACATTTTCTTTTTTGTCACAACGTGTGCGGTTATTATCCTCACCGCATTCGTCGCGTTTCTTCTCTTCCATGTGTTTCGTTTGGTGAAGACTGTCCAGTCGATTGCCGAACGATTGTCCGATAATATTGCGTCTCTCGAGGATTCATTGCGCGGCATACCGTTCCTCCGATTTCTCTTTAGTGGTCGTGAGAAAGCAAAGCGTCCGAAGCGAAAAGAGAAGAAACAAAAAAGCGAAGACCTCTAGTTGAAACAGCACTCTTACTACCTAATCACTCACAACCATGAATCATAAGAAACCATCGTCAAAGTCAGCAGCAGGGAACACACTTGCTATCGGAGCAGGCATCGCAGCACTTGCAGCAGCGTCATACTACTTTCTCGGACCCAAAGGGAAACAACACCGCAAACAAGTAAAAGGCTGGAGTATCAAAATGAAAGGAGAAGTCGTTGAGCGAATTGAAAAACTTAAGGATGTCAGTGAGCCGGTCTACAATAATTTGGTTGACGCGGTTGCGGCGAAGTATGCAAAGGATTACGGATCTTCGAAAAAAGAGGTTGTTGCACTTGCGGAAGAGCTGAAAAAGACATGGCGTTCGATTGTTGCCTCGACGAAAGCCTCTGCACGAAAGGGCACTGCGCACGTCAAGAAAGCGGTACGAAACTCACCATCAAAAAAGGTCGGAAAGAAAAAATAGTTTATTAGTTTTTACACCCAGTATGAAAAAAGGAAATACCAATACGATTATACTCGTTGTCATTCTCGTTGTGCTCGTAGGATTCGGTGTTTGGTGGTACAAAACATACCAAAATGCCGCTCCTGTTGAGCCAACGACTGAAGAAAGCGATGTTGTCGATGTTAACGCAGAGCTCTAAGAAACAAAAAAACACCTCATCCTTATAGGGTGAGGTGTTTTTCAATACCAGGAAACCCCGGACAAGGAAGACGTGGGGCTTCCGCAGTCCGGGGATGAATGGAACCTTGCACCGGTTCGCGAAGCGAATCCGGACTGTCTTGCACAAAGTGCACCTTCATAAGGAAACCCCGTACGGAGCGAAGTGGAGTGCGGGGAGGAGGTCATTGTATGTAACGGTGCTTTGTTTCTGCGCGCTCGGCTCTGTATACTCTATACATATGATGAAACAATCACGCCTTGATCAATTATCTGATGGGATTTTTGCAATTGTTATGACGCTTTTGGTTCTCGAGATTCGTGTTCCACTTATTGAAGGAGTCTCCACCAATGCCGATGTCTTTCGAGCCTTCATCTCAGTGACTCCACTTTTCTTAAGTTATCTTCTGTCATTCATGCTTCTGTTTACCTATTGGCGCGGGCATCACCATATTGCATCGGTTCTTGCGAAGAATATCGATAACGCGTTTGCCACGCTGAATGCATTTTTCTTCTTATTCGTTGGATTGGTTCCTTTTACAACGCTCTTGCTCGGGCGATATCACGATACCCAAGCAGCTATCGCTATCTACGGAGTACACATCATCATCATCGGCCTCTTGCTCTACATGATGCGTCAGTATGTTATTGGTGCACCAACGATTAGAAATCTCGAAATGTCGCCATCAGAGACACAGCATGGCACGATTCGTATCCTCTTTCCCGTCTATACTGCCGCATGTGCGATCATTGTGAGTTTTTGGAGTACCGAAATCTCGCTCTTTCTCTTTACGGTCGCTATTCTCTTCAATATCTCTCGGAAAAGTACGACGCTCTTTGAACACATTGTTCCTGTATCAAAAGACGCATCATAATTTTTTCTCCTACCATGGAAACAGCGATCGTTGCCGCGGGATGTTTCTGGGGAGTTGAAGAAGCCTTTCGCGTGCTTCCAGGTGTCCTTGAAACAACTGTTGGGTACACCGGCGGCCACACCAAAAACCCGACATACAAAGATGTTTGTTCTGACACAACAGGACACGCTGAAGCAGTGCAGATTGTGTTTGATCCTGAAACGATTTCATACACCGATATTCTTCAAAAGTTTTTTAGCATTCATGATGCAACACAGGTGAATCGACAGGGTCCGGACATCGGGTCGCAATATCGGTCAGCAATCTTTACAACGACATCTGAGCAGGAGGGTGAAGCGAAGCGGGTGCGTGCAGAAGAGCAGAAAAAGAGTGTAGAGCCAATCGCAACCGAGGTGACAACGGCAACACTCTTTTACCCAGCAGAGGAATATCACCAAAAATATTTTGTAAAAAATGGCGGTGGTGTCTGTCACCTATAACTAAAAAACCTTTCCGTGTAGGGGTTTTTTGTGGTAGTCTAGTATTCTATGCAACGAATACGAACATATATACAGGCTCATAAAAAGCTTTCCTACATGGTTAGTGGTGCTGTGGCGCTTGTGGTGATTGGCACGATTGTCTTTGGTGGCAATGGCACTGGTGAAGGAGAGACTCTTGCGGTTATTCGTCGAGATATCATTGAAGAAGTGCGCGTTTCAGGAACGGTTGAGGCACGGATTGTATCTGATGTTGGGTTTGAAACGTCAGGTATTGTCCGTGAGGTTGCGGTTGCAGTAAATGATCAGGTATACCGAGGGCAGACATTGGTATCGTTGAGTCTCGGGACATTGGTGGCGGAACTTCAGTCCGCACAAGCGCAGGTTGCCATCAAGCGTGCGAATGTCGCCAATACGACAATCAATCTTGATGCAATCAAAGAAAAACAGGATACGCTCGTTCAAAATGCACTCTCAGAACTTCTCTCTGATGATCTTATCGCAGAACCTCAAAGCCCGAGTTATACACAAACGCCACCAGTGGTAAGTGGGCGTTATACGAAGGGAATTGAAGGCACGTACAAAATCAATCTTAAGTCAGCATTGCAAAATGGAGAGACTGATATGTATGTGTTCGGTCTCGAAAAACCAGAACCAATCCGAGTACGTGATACTGGGGCGACGGCCATTGGTACGCACGGACTTTCAATACTCTTTTCTGGCGATCCATCAAGTTACCACAATACGATTTGGTATATCACCATTCCAAACAAAAACGGAGACTCGTACGCAACAAACTATAGCGCATACCAAGATGCACTTCGTGAACGCGACAGGGCTCTTGATGAGGCGCAAACGGAACTCCGTGCCCAAGAGTCTGGTGTTTCAATTGCGGAAGCGGAATTGGCGCAGGCTGAGGCAGAAGTTGCACGAATCCAAGCACTCATTAGCCAACGGATTCTTTCAGCCCCTTTTGACGGCGTTGTCACTTCGGTTGATGTTGATCCCGGTGAGTCAGTCGGAAGCAATACTAAAGTTGTATCTATGATTTCAAACGACGGGTTTGGTATTGAAATTGATCTTCCGGAAATCGATAGTATCAAAGTCAAAAACGGTAATTTGGCAAGCATTACACTCGATGCACTTGGTGCAGAGGAAGTGCTTCCTGCGCGTGTTGTATCGGTCAATCGCACTGAAACCTTAGTTGACGATATCGCGGTGTATGAAGCACGTCTCGCATTTGAGAACCAAGATCCTCGTATTGCATCTGGCATGACCGCAGATGTTGTGATTATAACCAATAGACGTGACGATGTCCTCGCACTCCCTATACGTGCATTTCGTTTTCGCGAAGATGGTACAGCGTACGTCACCGTTCTTGAGGGTGATGAAGAAAGGGGGATTACTGTAGGTATGGGTCTTCGTGGCAGTGATGGCTTCGTCGAGGTTACAGCTGGTTTGGTGGAAGGACAGAGTGTGCTCATCCCCGAATAACACTATGTCTGTATTCCGAGACACACTACGAGTCGGATTCTTGCTCGGATGGAAGCAGATTCGTCATGCAAGTATTTGGACCACGACACTCATCATCTTCATCATGATGTTGACGTTCTTGAACCTAGTAGCAGTTTCAGGAATTTTGGTCGGATTGATTGAAGGGTCGGTAAAGACGTACGAAGATCAATTCACAGGGAACGTCTTTATCACAACACCTGCAGGTGAAAAATATATTGAACAAACGCCAACGCTTATCACAACGCTTGAAACCATCCCTGGTATCGAGGCGTACAGCGCGCGATTCACTGAAGGAGTAACGCTCGAAGCGAACTACCGCGAGCGTCGCGATCCTAAAGCACTCCGTGACGCTGTCGGAACGACAATTGTTGGCTTCGATCCTGACATCGAAAACATTGTGACAGGCCTTGCTGACAGTGTGATTGAAGGTTCATATTTGACCAACCAGGATGGTGGGTATGTGATGCTCGGTGCGAATCTGCTCGAACAGTATTCCCCATTGGGACAAGGTGATGATGTCGGATATCCAACTCTCTCAAACGTAAAGCCAGGGAGCCGTATTCGCGTGACGGTTGGCGATGCAACAAAGGAGTATATCGTCAAAGGAATTTTAAAGACAAAAGTTGATGAGATTTCACGCCGTGTGTTTGTGACAAAGGGAGAATTTATACGTGTCTCGGGGCGTACCAATCTTAATATGAATGAGATTGCGATTCGTGTTGATGAAGGTCATGACCCGGCAACGATCAAACAGGCGCTCCTTGCGAGTGGTGCAGGGGAATCTGCTCTTGTACGTCTCTCACGCGAAGGATTGCCACAGTTCCTGCTCGATATGATCAACACGTTTGCGATGCTCGGTAATGGCATTAGCTCTGTTGGTCTGATGGTTTCATCAATCACCATCTTCATCGTAATCTTCGTGAATGCAATTACACGCAGAAAGTATATAGGTATTCTAAAAGGTATCGGTGTGCGCGCGGGCGCGATTGAATTGTCCTATGTTATCCAATCATTGTTGTACGCTATTATCGGATCAGGACTCGCTCTGATTATTATCTACGGATTATTGGTGCCGTTTTTTAATACACATCCAATTAATTTTCCATTTTCCGATGGTATTCTTGTCGCTCCAATTTCAAGTACGTTGATTAAACTCACTATACTCATCGTTGCGACCCTGATTGCAGGATATATTCCGGCGTGGATGATTATCAAACGAAACACGCTTGATGCGATTCTTGGGCGTTAAATGAACCGTATGATCAAAGTAGAAAACCTCACAAAAAATTACGGTAAGGGTGATGTCATCACGCGGGTGCTTCGTGGCATTACGCTTGAAATTCCAAAAGGCCAATTTGTTGCGATTATGGGGAAGTCCGGTGCGGGCAAATCAACGTTGATGTATCAGATGAGTCTCCTCGATGAGCCGACGACAGGTAAAGTGATTCTTGACGGCATCGATACTGAGCAATTTACAGAAAGCGAACGCACCACATTTCGTTTGAAACGTTTGGGCTATATTTTTCAAGACTATGCGCTCCTACCGGAGCTCACTGCGGTTGATAACGTGGCAATACCGCTTATGATGGACGGGCTATCGCGTGAAGAAGCGGTTCAAAAATCGATTAAAGCGCTTGATGCAGTTGGTCTTGCACACCGCCATGCGAATCATCCAAGCCAGTTGTCTGGCGGTGAACAGCAGCGTGTATCAATCGCCCGTGCGATTGCTGAATCGCCAGATATACTTTTCGCTGACGAACCAACGGCGAATCTTGATAGTGTATCCGGAGAGAGCGTCATCAACGTTATGCAGGATCTTCACAAGCGCAACGGGCAAACGATTGTTATGGTGACCCATGAACCCGAATACGCTGTCTTTGCAGACCGTATCATTGAGCTCGAGGATGGTACTGTGGTGAGCGACACACTTCGAAAGGGGTAAGCGAGGCGCAAAAAGCGGAAAGGAACAAAATACACAGGTGCCAATACCGGACGCACTTTTAATTTCGATTGATCCATCGTGAGCTTCGATGGTCTTTTTTGTTATTGCAAGACCAAGTCCTGATCCTGTCGCTTGTTTACTGCCGGCTCGCGTTCTATAGAAGCGCGTGAAGACATGGGGCAATTCGTTTGCATCAATTCCAATTCCGTTGTCTTTGATGATAATTCGGCAATACGAATCGTCGTGAGCAATCATTATTTTGATCATGTTTTTCCCGCGTAACGCTGGATCCATATACTTGATACTGTTGCCGATGAGATTCAATATCACATCTTCAATTTGTTTTCGTGCACCACAGACTAATATACCTTCAGCGATATCAACGTGGAGTGCAATACCTTGCGCTCGTGCCAGCACCTCTACATACTCAACCAACGAACGCACCAATGCGCCTATATCAATGATTTCACGAACGCTCGTGCGAACAGTGGTATCTGCTCGTGCAAGGCGAACCAAGTCACGAACCATGTCTCCCATATCATGGGCGATGGCGGAACATATTTTTATTTCACGGGTTCGTGGCCTTTTTTTGGCGAGAATTTCAAGATGCGCTATCAGAGCTGCTATAGGCGTTTGGAGTCCGTGCGCGATGTCAGCAAGTGCCTCATCGTGGGATATGGGGGAGGCGATGACACCACTTGTTTCTTTTGTTGTTTGTCGTGGTGTCATCATGGTGTTATTCGGCGATGGCGAGTTTATAGCCCCTTCCGGATACTGTGTGTATGAGCGTGGGTTTCCCTCGTACGTGAATTTTTTTACGCAACGTCATGATATGCGCCTCGATAGTGTTCGAAAATGGATCGATCGACATATCCCACACATGCTCCATCAGCATGCCCCGTGACAAAACCGTTCCAATATTACGCATAAAGTATTCGAGTAACATAAACTCTTTGCGTGTGAGGTGTATTTGTTGTGTGCCACGCTCTGTTTTTTGAGTTCGTGTATCAAGGATAAGATCGGCGATAGAGAGTGTGCTTCCGGTGAGTTGTCGTGGGCGTCGTAGGAGTGCGCGAACGCGCGCAAGTACCTCTTCCATAACAAACGGCTTTCCTATGTAGTCGTCGACGCCCGCATCGAGTAATTCTGTTTTTGTATGTGGGTCGGATTTCGCTGAGATTGAGAGAATCGCTGTTGTCTTGCCGGATTCTCGGATTTGACGACACACCTCCGCACCGTTCTTTTTTGGCAACATCGTATCCAAAAGAATGATGTCGTAGTCATTGGTGGTTGCAAAAAAGGCCCCCGTGTCGCCATCGGGAGCCGTTTCAACCAGGAGACGCTCATTCTTAAGCGCTGTCGAAAGCGCTTCTGCAATGTACTGATCATCTTCGATCACAAGAGCGCGCATAGTGGTTGTGTGAATTGTTAAATGTATTGGTGGGCATTATACGCTTGGCTCTCTTCCTGTCCAGTCCTTGGGGAAAATGGATTTCATAAAGATTTTATTTTCGACAAAAAACGGCTCTATGAAAGGTTATTTTAGTTTCAGGTACATCAGTTTCAGAAGGATATGTGTACTCATACCTATCTGTAATCCACAACTATGTAATTCAATATTGATATCCATTAGAGAGTCATGTACTGTCTGACTCGGAACAGTAACAACCGACGACTGAAAGAGGAGGAACAGGATGGCCGATGTCCAGATGCCCGAGTCAGTCCCTTGCCAGTTCAATGCGAAAGGTTATAGCCCATGCAAAAAGCCGACTGACAACGGGTGGTGCTCTCAGCACGAAAAGCTCTTGTGTGCGTCGTGCAAAGACAAAGCTGTGCGATCCTGCGATGACCAAATGGGAGGACTCGCGTGCGGCGTCGCTCTGTGTGGCACATGCCAGCACAGTTTGTATGACAGCAACCATGTCACTCGCACGACGTACGACATCGAGTCGAAAGAATGGGCTCGCTTCCATGCGACAGGTGAAGAAAGTCCTCGCATGCTCGCGGATCGTGGGCTTTCGGAAGGTCTTCCGAGTAATCTCGCTGAGCTCTTGAAGGGGGATCATCTCGGCTACCGTCATGCGAGCTGTTTTGTCCTCATCCTCGATCACAACTGCAGGGGTTCTTTCCCAGCTGTCGTGGGAGGGACTGAAATTACGGTTGTGTCTCTCGACAGAGAGTCGATCTTCAAGGTCTGGCAGTCTCTCCCTCCGCACAAATCGAAGATCGTACAGTTCGAATGCTTGGTCAACGATCAGCTCGGCATTTGTTTCGACCTCGAAGTTGGACGAAAAGAGACAAGCTTGCCACTCAAGCTTTTTAGCAAGGCTGACATTGATCGACTCTTCGAGGAGTCCTCGCATCCTTTTCGATGGGCGTTCGGTTTGCTTGGAGCGGGCTGTAGCCCAAGACAATTCGGCGAATTGATCAAACAGAGCGCCGTTGCCCATGGAGTTGAGCTTTCAATCTAAACGTCATAGATCTCGTGTAGCTTTCTTTTGCTCACGAGATTTTTGTTTTCTGGTATGATGGTCTTTTGTATGGCATCACACGGACACAAGAAACATCACATCGTTATTGTCGGTATGGGGTTTGCAGGACTGCATACCTATCTAACGCTGATACGAAATGCACATGCATCAGATGGTATTGAAATCACCGTCGTGTCGCCATCGGATTCGTTCACATTCATCCCGATGATTCACGAAGTAGCGACAGGACTCCTTCGTCCTGACAGTATCGTTGATCCACTTCGTAATGTCTTTGGCCCATACATGCGTGAATTTCTTGAAGGGTATGTGACAGCGGTCAATCTCGATACAAAAAGAATAACGGTTGCGCTGACTCCTGAGATTTCAAAAGAGTACACGTACGACACCCTCATCATGGGTATCGGTTCAACGACGAATTTCTTCGGGACACCTGGCGCGGAAAAGAATTCGCTCACACTCAAGGATCTTGATGACGCAAAAAGACTGAAGAATACAGTACTCGATGAATTCGACACGGCTGCTGATCATATCCGAGCGGGGCGTCATGCAAACGTTCGTGTGGTGGTCGTTGGTGGTGGGGCAACTGGCGTCGAACTCACGGGTGAACTCTCTGACTTCATGGACGTCCTGTCAAGGACATACTGTGACGTGCACGTGCCACATTCGATAACACTGCTTGACGGTGGCCCGATGCTCGTGAAAGGCGCACATGTGTGGATTAGTGAAAAAGCAAAATCGATTCTCATGAGTCGACCGAATGTGAACGTGATGCTCTCGATGCGTGTGAAAGAAGTCGCGAACGATAGCGTGACAACAGAAACAGGTACAATTCCTTCAACACTCACCATCTGGACTGCGGGCGTCAAGGCGTCAGAAGTCGCGTGGCATCCAAAAGAGGCGGTTACGATTGACGAGAAAAGCAGGCGCATTACTGTCGATAGTATGTTGCGTCTACAGAATCATCCCGATGTCTATATCCTTGGTGATCAAGCGTTTGCATGTGATGTGACCTGTCCATATCCGATGCGCGCGCAGATTGCCGTGCGACAAGGTCGTGCAACCGCAAAAAATATCCTTCGTCGCGTTCGAGGAGAAGAGCAAATTCCATTTGAGTGGGACGATAAAGGATTCATTCTCTCTCTCGGTGAAGGTGGCGCCGTTGCCGAAGCGTTCGGACTCCATTTTTCAGGTCCGATTGCATGGTGGATTTACCGAACCGCGTATCTGATGTCACTCGTTGGCGTTCGCGCAAAACTCCGCACTGCACTTGAATGGACAATCAACCTCTTCAAAACCCGCGATTTAGGAAGAGTGTAGCGAGAACGATTTATTTTGGCGTATCGAGCACCCAACTTGCGCATGTGCTGAGTGCTAGGGTATAGTCCGGTTTAGAACAACGACAGGAGATGCTCGATGTGTGCAATTGTGGTTCGTCCGATACCAGGGAGGTTTACTCGCGAAAACCTTCTTAAGTACCTCAACCAGTTTGGGTTTGTCGAAACGTCACTTCGTCCTCTGCGAAAGCGCGGAAATACCAGCAGTGAGGACGAGGTCATCGAGTGCTCGGAAAAAGAACTCGAGGTCATGAAAGGAATCGGCTCTTTCACCGAAGATTTCGTGGCTTTTCGAGAAGACACGTTGGGTCGTCTGACCCAGATCTACCCGAAACCGCTCAAGGTGGTTCGTGGAAGAAAGCCGAGCAAAGCACAAAAGACTAAGAAGGTGGCTGATCTTCTTCGGCATCCCGGTATCACGACAGCTCGGAATCTTCCACCTCCCAAGAGTTCAAAGTCTTCGCATGTCTCCTAGTTTGTTGGTGCGTTCTTCGAATGCTTCCGCTCGTCCCGTATTCGGGACGAGCGCTTCTTTTTTGTTTATACTGACGGTTCATGGCCACCTTTAAACTCCACAACGAATTTCAACCCGCCGGGGATCAACCGAAAGCAATCGAGAATCTTTCACGTGGCTTGCAAGAAGGAAAACGACATCAGACGCTCGTGGGTGTGACGGGGTCAGGAAAAACATTTACCGCAGCAAATGTCATTGCACAATTTGATAAACCAGCATTGGTGATTGCGCACAACAAAACGCTCGCTGCACAACTTGCACAAGAGTACAGAGACTTTTTCCCAGAGAACGCGGTCTCATATTTCGTTTCCTACTATGACTACTACCAGCCAGAAGCGTATGTGCCGGTAACAGACACCTACATTGAGAAAGAAGCACAGATCAACGAAGAAATTGACCGATTACGTCACGCAACCACCCAAGCACTTCTCACGCGCAAGGATGTGATTGTTGTTGCATCGGTTTCCTGTATTTATGGGTTGGGAAGTCCGGAAGAATACGAGAAGGTACATTTGAAACTCACGGTTGGTGCGCCACACTCACGCGCGGATTTGATTCGGGAGCTCGTTCGCATTTATTTTGAGCGTACCACCGCAGACTTAACACCGGGGCATTTCCGTGCGATCGGCTCTGTCGTTGAAATCATGCCGGTCAACGAAAAGGTGGTGTATCGCATTGATTGTGCGGGAGACCACGTGGTTTCGATTGAAATGATTGATTCGGTCTCACATACAATTCGCGAAAAACCAGATACCATTTTTATTTTTCCTGCAAAGCACTTCGTCTCAAGCGATGAGCAAGGAAAGCGTGCGATTGAGAGCATTAAAGCAGAGCTTGATGAGCATCTTCCAAAACTCGAGCGCGAAGGGAAACTTCTTGAAGCGGAGCGTTTGAAGCGTCGCACGAGCTATGACCTTGCCATGATTCGTGAGGTTGGCTATGTGGGCGGTATTGAGAACTACTCACGTCACTTTGACGGTCGTGCACCAGGCGAACCACCGTATACGCTCCTTGATTACTTCCCAAAGAAAGCTGATGGCAGTGCGGATTTCATCACCATCATTGATGAATCGCATGTGACGGTCCCACAAATTGGGGGCATGTACGCGGGGGATCAGTCGCGTAAGAATACGCTTATTGAACACGGTTTCCGTCTGCCATCGGCGCGCGATAACCGGCCACTGACTTTTGAAGAGTTTGAAGCGAAAGTTGGGCAGGTTGTGTATACATCAGCAACACCGGCTTCATACGAACTGAAGAAAAGTGATCCGAAAGAAGGGGGACAAATTGTTGAGCAAATCATTCGACCGACCGGATTGATTGATCCTGAAGTGATTGTTCGTCCGATTCAAAGTGCTATGGATCATGGGTCCGGTTCTAGTGATTCGAATCCTAGCACCAAGAACCTAGCATCTAGCACCTATCCTGGTCAGGTGCAGGATTTCATTGCGGAAGCTGAACGTGTGATTGCACGAGGAGCGCGCGTGCTTGCAACAACGCTCACCAAGCGCATGGCGGAAGATCTCTCTGATTATTTGAAAGAGCGCGGTATCAAGTCCATCTATCTCCACAGCGATGTGAAGACCATCGAGCGTATCGAGATTCTCACAAACTTTAGAAAAGGAGAATTCGACATCATTGTTGGTGTGAACTTGCTTCGTGAAGGATTGGATCTTCCTGAGGTTGAGTTGATTGGGATCCTCGATGCGGATAAAGAAGGATTTCTCCGTTCAGAGACATCCCTCATCCAGACCATTGGTCGTGCCGCGCGAAACATTCTCGGTCGAGTGATTCTCTATGCCGATGTGATGACCGGCTCAATGGAGCGCGCCATTGGTGAGACCAATCGTCGCCGTGCGATTCAGACCGCATACAATGAGAAACACGGCATCACACCGATTACCATCAAGAAGAAAATCTCCGACATCACCGACCAACTGTCGCGTGAGCGTGCCGAGACTCTTGAAGGCATGGTCGCGCTCGATCTCTCGGTTTCTGGTGGCAACGTGAAGCGTTTGATTACAGAAAAAGAAAAACAAATGACCGAAGCGGTGAAGGTACTTGACTTTGAGACCGCAACGCTCTTGCGTGACGAGATTGCCGAACTTGAAAAACGGGCAGGGAAGAAACCGTCGAAGAAAAAGAAATAAAAAAAAGCGGTAGATTAACTACCGCCACTTCGCGCCAAACGACGGAATGTCTTTCTGGTGGATTCACTACTTCGCGAAGGAATCATTCGCCGTAGTCGGAGATGTCGCAGTGAGCGTGTGCGAAAGGGAATATCACCTTGGGGTTCCTCGTGGTGCCCCTTTTTCGTACTATCGGCTGTCGGTTGTGAAGGCGACGGTTCGTTTTCGGCCATATTTCTCCATTTCGTTTGAGAGCCATTTTCTCCCTTAAGAATAGGCCTTTTTTGAGGGTATACAAGGGGACTTGACAAATAAATATAGGGGTGTATAATGTATGCCAGATGCTCATCAAAAGGAAATAGGAACGTACGTCTTGGATTTAAGGTCTTTAGAGGAAGACAAGATTGAGGCTTTAAACCCAAGACGTACAAATGCAACATCTTCACTTACACGGAGGAATCGAAATGGGTAAGTTGTCGCGTGCCAAGAAGCAGACGCCGGACGTCGAAATCGTCCGCACCCGCAACAGCGCTATCCTCGGGATCCTCGAGCAGACGCTCGAGATCCTGGCGCGGTTCGTCTCCATCGAGACGTACCGTGACAGGATGCGCTCGCTGGTCGAGGAGTTCGCCGGCACCAGCAAGCTGGGCAACCAGCTGATCGAGCTCCGCGCTCGCGCCCGGGCAGAGGTCTTTCTGACTCTGACCCGTGAGTTCCATGACCTCTGCCAGAGTCGCAACTCGGTTGCGTCGTCGACGAAGGAGTCGCTGGTCGAACGGTCTCGGAAGACCATCGACCAGAATATCTCCGGGCAGAACGCCCTCTCGGACGCTCTGTCGCTCCTCCAGCGGGGTATTGACCTCGTGCGGGCCAATCCCGCCGACGTGGAGCTCCAGATGCGGGTGATGGTGAACCAGGGTGGCAACCTGGTGACTTCGTCCGGGGAGGAGGTTCTCAAGAATCTCCTTCTCATCTCCGCTCACAAGGAGCGGAAGACGGAGAAGGCGCCGAAGGCGAAGCGCTCGCAGACGGGTCGGTTCGCCGACGCCGACCTTCTCGAGAAGGTCGAGGGTCAGCGGATCGCGGCGAAGGGTTCGCGCGGCGGATCGTCCCACAATCTCGCGGCCGCCAAGGTGAAGGTCGTGCGCGGTGCCGAAGTTCGTGGCACCGGTCGGCCGAAGACTGGCAAGAAGAAGTAGTTCCTGTTTCCCTGGTTTCTCGGGCCCCGCCTTCTCATGGCGGGGCCCTTTTCTATTTCTTTTTTTCCGGTCGATGAGTCGATTCCTGTGCTATACTCGCTCCATGCAAACCCCCAGAAAAAACAGGGGTCGCTTCTCGTTATGAAAAAAAACACACATGCCAAAAAAGATCGAACCAATGATGACCTCCTGATTGTTAAAGGCGCCCGAACGCACAACCTCAAAGACATTACGGTTTCAATGCCACGAAATACAATGATTGTGTTCACCGGCCTTTCTGGTTCTGGTAAGTCGTCGTTGGCGTTCGATACAATCTTTGCGGAAGGACAACGGCGATACGTTGAGTCTCTCTCGGCGTATGCACGACAGTTCATCAGTCAGATGCCAAAGCCCGATGTGGATGAGATTATCGGACTTTCTCCCGCAATTTCGATTGATCAAAAATCTCGTTCGAACAACCCGCGCTCGACGGTCGCCACGATTACTGAGATTTATGACTACCTCCGTATTCTCTACGCGCGCATCGGCATACCGCATTGTTTGATGTGCGGTGAGCCGATTAAGCGTCTCACCAACGAAGAGATTCAGGGCTTCATCATGGAGCGTGTAAAAAAGGCGAGCAAGGGAATGAAAAAGAGTTCGGAAAAAGATCTCTCCGAAGCGGTTTCAGATGCCATCGCACATCAGCCGTCGCTCGAATTGTATGCACCGGTGGTGCGCGGACGAAAGGGTGAGTACTATCAACTTCTCTACGACCTTTTGAGTAAAGGATTCAGTGAAGTATTGGTTGATGGCGAACGGAAGCTTCTTCGCGAGCAGATTGTGCTTGAGAAAAATAAAAAACACGATGTTGATGTGCTCACCGACCGCATTCCGCTCTCGGCATTTCTCGATGATCCGACAGGCTCGCGCGAACGTTTGCGTGAGGCACTTGAGCGCGCCTTAAACGAAGCGAGTGGTCTTGTGCGTATTGTTGTCCCGGGGGATGATTTTGCAAAAAAGGGGGCAAACAATATTGGTACGATTACGTCCTCAAAATTTGCCTGCCCGAATGACGGCTACTCATACCCGGAAATCGAACCACGACTCTTTTCATTCAACAGCCCGTATGGTGCGTGCCCCGAATGTAACGGTTTGGGCACACGACATTTCTTTGGGGATGAACAGTGTCCGGTATGTAACGGCGCGCGCTTGCGTCAGGAAGCATTGAATGTGCGCATTGGGGGAAAGAATGTGGTTGAGGTGACAGCGTTTTCTGTTGATGCTGCACACGATTTTTTCATCACGCTTGCATTGACTGAAAAAGAACAGGAAATCTCAAAAGTGATTGTTCGTGAAATCAAAGACCGTCTGCTTTTTATGAAAAATGTCGGCATTGG
>CAYZIR010000003.1:0-11143 GCA_964478705.1 uncultured Candidatus Saccharibacteria bacterium | reverse complement strand
GGATACCTTGATGATCTTTTGACCGCAAAGAAAAATGACTCGAAATCGGTGACATTGTCATACCTGCGAGGTGACGATGTTGTTCCGCTCCCTGAAACACGGCGAACCGCTGACAAAGGAACGATAAAGATTCGAGGCGCACACGCGTTCAATATTAAGAATATGAATGTCGATATTCCGCTCGGTCGTATGACGGTAGTGACCGGCGTCTCCGGCTCAGGAAAATCAACACTGATGTATGAAGTGCTCTATAAAAATCTCCAAGCGAGGTTTGAGCGCAAGTATCGCTCCGCAACGGTCTACAACTGTGCATCGATTACCGGACTCGAGTATGCGTCGCGTGCGATTTTGATTGACCAATCGCCGATTGGGCGTACTTCACGCAGTAATCCTGCCACCTACACTGGCGCATTCACCCATATTCGTGACATGTTTGCAGCAACTGCAGAAGCGCGTGCGCGTGGATGGAAGGCGAACCGATTTTCGTTCAACGTGAAAGGCGGTCGTTGTGAAGCGTGCGAAGGAAAGGGTGAAATTGCGGTCGAGATGCACTTCTTGCCGACGGTGTACGTTACGTGTGACATCTGCGGAGGTAAACGATTTATGAAAGAGACGCTTGAAGTCGAGTACAAAGGAAAAAACATTCATGATGTGCTCTCAATGACGGTTGAGGAGTCGCTCGCCTTCTTTAACGATATTCCTGCGATTTACGATCGACTCCGAACGCTTTCGGATGTGGGCTTGGGATACCTTGAGCTCGGACAATCAGCAACCACACTCTCTGGTGGTGAGTCACAGCGCGTAAAAATTTCATCAGAGCTCTATCGACCCCATGTCCAAAAGACAATTTATCTTCTTGATGAGCCAACCATTGGCCTTCACTATGAAGACGTGCGAAAGTTGATTGAGATTCTTCAGACGCTTGTCGCGAAAGGAAACACAGTATTGTTGATTGAGCACAATATGGACGTTATCAAGAGTGCTGATTACATTATTGACATAGGGCCTGAAGGGGGCGTTGGTGGTGGTACACTGGTGGCATACGGTACGCCAGAAGATGTTGCTGATACGGATACGCACACTGGCGTCTACTTGAAGCGCGCGCTTCGAGACGCAAAGAAGCGTGATCATAAAAAATAATTTCCCCATCCATGATTCCAAAAGATCCATTCGATACAAAAGCCTTGAGAAACGATGCTGATGCAATCCGTGAAGCGCGAGAAAAAGAAATGGAGGCGCAGGCAGAAGCAAAGAAAAAGCGCGAGAAACAAGATCTTGAAAGACAAAAGGCCGAGCTGACTCGTAAGCGCGATACGGTTAAGCGTGAATTGTCTGACTTGGAGCGTGATATCAAAGAGGTAAAAGACGAAGAACGAAAAACACAAGAAACAGTTCGCAGTGAACGGAAAGAGGCGACCGACACAAGCGCCGACCGCGCATACGAACAGAAATACCGTGATCTCGATCGAAAACGAAAAGACATCAGAGCAAAACGAGAGAAAATCGTTATTGAACCACCGGCAATCTCGCATCACACGAACGATATGCGTGATGAAGACGCTGAAGTAAAAGAAGCAGAACGAAAAGAGCATGAGCTTGAGGCAAAACACGGTGCCCTTGAAGAAGAGATTAGAGAGCTTACTCGAACATTGGCTACTAAAAAACGCGAAGAGACACTCCTTGAAGCAACAATAACAAAAGCAAAAGATACTATTAAAACGCTCTCTGCTCGTGTTAAGAAAGCGATGGGTAAGCGAGAGACAGAAGAGGAGCAAGAACGGAAAAATGATGAAGCACGAAAGAAAGCAGAAACACTTCGTACGAAGCTTCAGCAAGAGGAGGATGCGTTAACGCAAGAGATTGGTGCACTTGAGCAAGAGCACGAACGGGCAAAGCGTGAAAAGAGTTCGCACGAGGACTCTGCAAAGAGAGCAAATGATGAAAGCATGCGTGCATCGAATACGCTCCGTGACCTTACGCATAAAATTGAAACAGCAACGAGGACACTGAACGATATTGAAACGACATTGCGCACTGTTGAGTCAAAGCTTGCGCAAATGCAATAAAAAAACGACGCCATTAGGGCGTCGGGGTCGTGCTGGGGAGTTGATCGGGTTGTTCGAGAGAGGCTCCTTCCTTTTTCGTGGTTTCATCGAGTTTTTCCGATGGTTGCCACACGGAGTCACTCGGAACCTCCAAGTTTGGTTCACTCGGTTCGCACGGTTGCTCGCACATAGGTTTCTCCTCGTTGATAGAAGGACATTCTTTTACAAAGCCTGCGCTGATGCTACATTCTCACGTATGAATCGTCAAGGTTTAGAAAAAATAAATCTCCCCGATGCACCCGGTGTGTATCTTTTCCTTGGCGCGTCGAAGCGTAATCGCGAAGGAGGTAAAAAAGGGAAAGAAATTTTGTATGTCGGTAAAGCGACATCGCTCAAAAACCGCGTACGAAGCTATTTCCTTCCGAATGCGGTCGAATCCCGTGGTTTAAAGATTCCCAAAATGCTTTCGGAAGCGATGACTGTTGCGTATGAACAAACCGATTCAGTCCTCGAGGCATTGATTCGAGAGTCATACCTGATCAAGAAGCATCAACCACCCTATAACGCAAAAGAAAAAAGCGATACGAGCTTCAACTACGTTGTCATCACCGATGAAGCGTTTCCACGACTTTTTACGATGCGCGAACGCGATCTTCGAACCACAAAGGAGCGAATCAAATATACGTTCGGACCATTTCCGCATGGCGGACAGCTGAAAGACGCTCTCAAAATTATCCGAAAGATTTTCCCGTATCGTGGTAAAACCGATGCACCACTTCCAACGAGCACGCGTCGTGCATCAAAGCTCTATGAGGAAATAGGTCTGGTGCCGAAAGGTGCGGGTTCATTGGATGCACAAGAGTACAAAAAAACGATCCGGCATCTCGTGTTGTTTTTCGAAGGAAAGAAAAAAGCGCTCGTGCAATCGCTTGAACGTACAATGCGTGCGTACGCGAAAGCACAATCATTTGAATCCGCCTCTGAAATCAAGCGTCAGTTATTTGCGCTCCAGCACATCAATGACGTCTCGTTGCTTAAGCAACCAACAACCAACAACCAACAACCAACAACGAGGATTGAAGCATACGACGTTGCACACACATCAGGTGAAAACGTGGTTGGTGTGATGACCGTAGTGAGCGATGGTGAGAGTGCCCGAAGCGACTATCGTATGTTTACAATCCGAGCGGGGAAGGGAAAGCGTTTGGTGAACGACACACTCGCGCTTGCGGAAATTATTGAACGTCGATTCGGGCATCCGGAGTGGCCGTACCCGACATTGATTGTTGTTGATGGTTCGACCGCGCAGGTTCGAATCGCAGAAAAAACGCTTGAAACACTCGGGTTGAAGATACCCGTCGTTGGTGTTGTGAAGAACGAGCGTCATCGACCGGAGCGTTTGATGGGGGATACTCGCTTCACGACCGACTATGCCCGAGACATTCTCTTGGCCAACAGTGAGGCGCACCGATTTGCGATCGGTTTTCATCGTCAGAAACAGCGACGAGAACATCTCTCCTAACGCTTGCGTTCCTATACGCGTTTTGACAGTATCCCCTACGGATTGTCGCTTGGCGGACATCCCCTTTGCCAAAGGGGCCGCCAGCAACCCTGGTGGCATAACAGCCAAGTTATTCCGAAACGGCGTTTCCCGGCCACGGAATGGACGGACAGGGGTGCGGACCACGACTGTTTCGCTGGGTTGTGGTAGTAAGTGCACAGTGAATATACCTCGAAGGGGACTTCCGCCTTCGACGAGGTGAATCTGGCGCGGGAGGAAAGCCCAACGGTGAACGTACACCGTTGGGCACTTTCTTATCTCGGGAAATTTGAGAGGTATTGACAAATAACTTAATGGGTGTATAATACACCTAGGAATAACTCTTCCGGTCAGGAGCTAGTCGATTACCAGTCGTGGGCCACACGTGCCACTCCGTACAGCGACTAGGCTAATCTGGGAGGGTTCACGGGAAGCTTCCACGCAACGGGCTTGTCGTCCAAAAGACGCACAAAGCGCCAGCTCTATTCCGACAATGGAGCAGGAGGCAAGTAAGAACGCGTGGTGGGGCTACCAGTTTGATCCCTACTGTGCCACGGGGTCATCCTACAAAAGGCACGGCCACCTCGGGGCGGTATACGACCGAGGGCCAATGGTTCTTTGAGCAAAAACAAAAAACAAAACAAAATAAAATGGCATAATATGTCCGAGAGCCCCAACTCGGAGGAAGGCAGGACGGGGGAGCGACTGTCGGAGTCGCTTTTTTCTTTTCCCGTTTTTGTATTTCATGCATATAATGCATGCATGACTTCTATCCGTGTCGGCGTTTTGCGCGGTGGCCCAAGCAATGAATACGATGTGTCGTTGAAGACCGGAGCATCTGTATTGCAGGCGCTTTCCGAGCATGGTCATCTTCCTGTCGATATTTTCATAGATAAAAAAGGTGCGTGGCATATTCGTGGTATCTCAGCGACACCTGCTGACCTTCACGCACACGTTGATGTTGTTTTTAATGCACTGCATGGTGCCTATGGCGAAGATGGGGAAGTCCAGCGAGCACTTGATGCGGTCGGAGTTCCCTACACCGGCTCGGGTGCGGTCGCATCAGCACTCGCGATGCACAAAGGTCATGCAAAAGACGTCTTTACAAGCGTGGGCATTCCAACACCACCATCAGCATTGTTTAAAACAGACGAACACGATGACTCGTACGTGCGTGACATCTTCCGTTCCATCCCATCGCCATACATAGTGAAGCCGGTTTCAGGCGGGTCATCGATTGGCATGTCGCGCGCGCATGATTTTCAAGGATTGCATGATGCGATTGCACACGCACGCAACGAGTCACCACATGTGCTCATCGAATCCTTAATACACGGAAGAGAGGCGACGTGTGGTGTTATTGATAATTTTCGTGGAGAAGATGTGTATGCACTGTTGCCAATTGAAATCGTACCACCAGCAGGGTCAGCGTTTTTCGACTACGATGCAAAATATTCTGGCGCGACAACAGAGATTTGCCCAGGACGATTTTCGCGCGAAGAGATGGCGCTGATTCAGGAGTATGCGCGGAAAGCACATAAAGCACTCGGCGCTCGTCACTATAGCCGTTCTGATTTTATCGTGACGCCGAAAAAGATTTTTATCCTTGAAACCAACACACTGCCGGGACTCACGGCTGAATCACTCGTTCCGAAAGCGCTGTCTGCTGTCGGATGCACGCTTCCTGAATTTGTGCATCATCTTGTCACACAAGCAGTGCGACGATAAACACTTTTGTCGGGCCGCCGACCTGCCTGCCGGCAGGCAGGGAATCGGTCACGAATTTCTAACTCGCTTCGCTCGTAAGAATTCTCGACCCCGGCTCGTCTGTTCCTTCGGAACATGACTCCGCCCTTCGATTCCGGACGCACATGAAGAAGTTCATGTGCTCGTCCCTCCCGATGGTCGGGCCGCCGAGAATCGAACTCGGTCTCTACGCACCCGAAGCGCATGTACTACCGGTATACTACGGCCCGCTCTGCTACATCGTAGCGATTATACATCGTTACTCAAGAAAGGCCTCTTTCAGAGCATCTATTTCTTCGTGGGTGAGACGGAGATCCTGGCCAAGACGAACTAGCATTCCACGAAAGAGTCTGTGGTTTTCAGGAAGCCTTCCTGCCTTATTCACAAACGCATCTACCAGTGCTTGTTCTTCAGGAAAAAGTTTGGCGTCAGGCGCTGTGGCGAGCTCTTCTAATTCATGAGCGAAGAGGGTCCTGATTTCTTGTATTCTCTCAGAATTAAGCGGGGAAGAGGGAGTTTCAAAAGAGTTCATATGCGATGGTGCTAATAGTTCGTTTATCTATAGTACTTAACTTGTTCTTGTTCTTCAATAACGTTGTGGTCACAGGTATTTTTCTGACGAAAAAACCCGCAACCCCGGCCCTGCCTGCCGGCAGGTTGCCCGTCGCTATGCGACATCGCTCCGCCTTCCACAAACTAAAAATTCCCAGCAGTGGGAATTTTTGTAACGTTTGTGGACCCTATCGGATTCGAACCGATGACCTCCTCATTGCAAATGAGGCGCTCTACCAACTAAGCTAAGGGCCCAGACAGAGACCATTTTACCGATTCTTGGTAAAAAATCAACAATCCCGTTTTGACGATAGTGTATTCATTGATATTCTAAAGTCATATGGAACAATCTCCAAAACACATCCTTATTGTCGATGATGATCAGGCCTTGGTGGAAGCGATTCGTGAGAAATTGGTCTCGAAAAACTACACTGTGTCGATTGCTCATAATGGTAAAGAGGGTCTCGAACACGCCCTTGCACTGCATCCCGATCTTATTTTGCTCGATATTATGATGCCCGAAATGAATGGATGGGAAATGCTTGATGCCTTAGCAACTGACGCATGGGGGAAAGACGCTCACGTGGTGATGCTCTCAAATTCTGACGATATGGGAAATGTGCTTCATGCAGTTGAACATAATATGAAAGAGTACATCATTAAAGGCGCATGGCCTCTCGATGAATTGGTGATGAAGATTGAAGAAAAACTCGTGTAGCGACATAACTGAGTAATCCACACAGAGTTTGCAGGCAAGCACTATGACTCGTGGTATCATTAAGCAATACTCATATGATCAATAAAACTCTTCTTGCGCTTGCTTTGTTTGCTCTCTGTCTGCCGGTGCTCTATCCATTTGTCGAAGGTAGTCGACTCTCTGCAGCGACCGCAAGCGACACAGTAATGGTGACACTGAACGTCGATGCTGGTATTTCAATCACAAGTCCGTCTGACGTTTCAATGAGCCAGAACCTCGGTGTGTCTGCTCTCGTTGCAACAGGGAATGCGGTTTGGAACGTCAAAACGAACAACAGTGCTGGTTATACCCTCGGAGTAAAAGCCACATCCTCTCCTGCACTCGAATCAGGTAGTAATAGTGTTGCCGACTACACTCCTGCAGTCGCAGCAACACCTGAAACATGGAGTGTTCCTTCAGGAACAGCCGAGTTCGGTTTCTCAGGCTTCGGTAGTCATATTTCAACGGGTACATGGGGAACTGACTCAGACTGTGTCGGAGGAACGGCGAATGATCCTTCCACCGGCCTTAAATATCGCGACTTCGACACTTCCGACATCACTATTGCTTCTTCAGCGGCAACCACGACAACAGCGGGTGTTGATTCAACGGTTTGTTTCGCTGTTGAACAAGACGGGTTCTATATCCCGTCAGGTGTCTATCGTGCAACCATTGTCGCAACTGCAACCACGCTGTAGACTAGAGTTCTTATGAATATTCTTGCACGACCCATCCTCAGTGCTCTCGTTGCGGGTGCATTTCTTGCCTTGCCAGCAGGAGTTTTTGCATACACGATTGAAAAGGTAGACGTTATCGAAGCGAACGATTTTGTCATTGAACCTGCAAAGATAGAAATCTTTGCAGATCCAGGAGAAACAGTCCGAAAAAATATCACGATCATCAATCGTGTGCCTGGTCGATCTGATTTCACGATTTCTCTCGAAGATTTCGTTGGTTCTGATGACCCAACGGTTGCGGTAAAACTTCTCGGGGATGAAATTAGTCGGTATTCGTTCCGCGAGAATATTATTCCTGAGGTTGAGAGCCTGTCGCTCTCCTTCGGTCAAAAGGCAGTTATACCCATTACTATTAGTGTCCCTGAGAATGCATCGCCGGGCGGATATTATACGTCGGTGATTATCGCGCATCTTCCGCAAGAGGGAAGTGAGTCTACAACAGGAGCTCAGACAATATCACGTGTCGCACAACTTCTTTTCGTTCGCGTAAATGGTGATGTTGAGGAGTCAGGTCAGGTGAAAGAATTTGTTGTCACCCCGACGACGCCGGTTCACGTCTATGGTTCCATTGGTTTTAATATTCTCTTTGAAAACACAGGGAATGTGCATCTTGCACCGTATGGGTATGTGACGGTAAAAAATATTTTTGGTGGCATTGTTTCCCAGATTCCGATTGACGCATATTACTCACTTCCGCAATCAGAACGGTACCGAGAGATTACATGGAATCCGCCGTTTCTCTTTGGTTACTACAGTGCGACACTCGAACTCAACCGAGGCTATCGCGAGTCTGAAATGATTGATACATTCACCACGTCATTCTTCTATCTGCCGTTTACATACATCATTGCACTCTTGTTAATTATTGTCGCATTCCTTTTTACGAAACGTTTCATTTCACAACGCTTTGAGATTAGGAGAAAACTCTAATTGCCATGAAGATAGGACATTTTTCCATCTTCATAACACTCCTCGTGTGTTTGCCGGTTGTTGCATATGCTCAAATACGACAGAGCACGAACTATCAGATTATCTCTGATAGTCTGAATAGTGGCGGGGGACTCAGCGAGAGTGCGAATTTCAAAACAGAAAGCACGCTTGGTGAGCAGGCAACCGGCGATTCATCGAGTGCTTCATACACAGTGCATGCGGGCTATCAGCAGCTCGATTCTGCGAGTTCGTCTATTTCTATATCGTCAGGCTCCGACGTAACACTCGCATCTATTTCAGGTTTGGTTGGTGGCACAAGTAGCGCAACAACATCGTGGACAGTGATTACTGACAATAGTGCTGGATATACACTCACTATAGAAGCAACCTCATCTCCCGCATTGCGTGCTAATGGTGGAGCATTTTTCCAAGACTATGTTCCTGCAACCGCAAATCCTGATTATGCATTTTCTGTAAATTCGGCAAGCTCGACATTTGCATTTTCTTCAGAAGGAGCTCACATCCCAGCACGTTTTAAGGATAACGGTTCAGCATGCAACACTGGCTCTGGAAACACTCCTGATACTTGTTACGTCGGTCTTTCGACGACACCGCAAATAATTGCTGAAAGCCAATCGGCAAATGCCCCAGGTGGTACCGATACTATCGGGCGGTTCACGGCTGGTATTGGTGCTTCAAAAATCCAAGATTCTGGTGTATATCGTGCGACTATTATCGTGACGGCGATTGCGCAATAATAGTTCTATGCGTATTGTACTCTTCACTCTACTCCTCGCACTCGGTAGTTTTTCCTTTGCGACCATTGTGTATGGCGCTCAAGATTCAACGGTCATCAACCTCGAGGTGCTGTTTTGTAACCACGATCTTATATGTGATCCCGAAGAAAATTACTCAGCATGTCCATCGGATTGTGTCGCTCCGACACCTCCCGTGGCGACAACAACTGAAGATGATGGCGGAGAAACAACGCCTCGTACACGTAGAATTATAGAGCGAATTATCGCTCCCATTGAATCCATTATCACTCTTTTCCCTTTCGTGCCGGAGATTGATACCGACGGCGTACAGTGCGATGGAGAATCATGCACGACAAGTCTATCGCGAATGCTTGATCGATTTACACGTTCGCCACGGAAAAATAGCAATGGCAGTGTGTACAGCGAAGGCGGACTGCATGTTGCGACACAAGAAGATGATGATGCGGTGGTTTTTCTCTGGAATCGAGGTCAAGCAGTCCGTATTCTTCGTAGTCAAGAACAATTCCCTCAAAGCCCGTTTGAAGGTGGCACGCTTATTTTTGAGGGTGCAACAGGGTTCTTTGAGGATTCTTTAGACTCCATTGCCGATAATCTTTATTATGCACTTTTCGCGCGAGAGGATGATGGAAGTTATGGGGATCCACAACTCGTGCTCGTCAAAAACTCCCTTCTTGCGAGTCCAGTTGGCGCGTCTCAAACTATGTCGAGTACATCAGCGTTCGGGTTCGCCGTTTTGGGGACACTTATCACCATTTTGATCGTCCGAATCATTTGGTTTTTGCTATAATTGAAGCCATGAAAAGTGCTCGTACGATGATTCGTACTCTGGGCGCGGTCTCTTCCGTGCTTGTGATTTTCGCTTTTCTTCTATACCCAATTTTTGATGTCAAAGCTGCCTTTACGGAACGTATCAACTATCAAGGGAAGCTCGCGGATGACAATGGTGTGACCGTCGCTGACGGTCTCTACAACATGGAGTTTAAGCTCTATGACGCTCTCTCGGGCGGATCGAATCTGTGGACGGAAACGTGGAGTGGGGGGAATAAAGTACAAGTGACAGATGGTCTCTTTAGTGTTGAACTCGGCACGACCACAGCGCTCGCAACGGTAGATTTTAATCAAGATCTTTGGCTTTCAATCAATATTGGAGGCACCGGCACACCCTCATGGGATGGTGAAATGAGCCCGCGTAAAAAATTAACTTCGGTTCCATCGGCGTATCTTGCGAAGAAAGCATTGTCGCTCGATGCGACCTATGCAACAACAACATATTTGTACGTCACTGGCACAAGTACGTTGGGGTCGATTGGTATCGGAACAACGTCTCCGCAAGCACGCCTTGCGCTTACGGGTTTTGGTGCAGGAACAGGGAAGGCGCTTATTATTGCGGATTCTTCCAATAGCGAAAAATTTATTGTACGCGATGATGGAACGGTTTCGCTTGATACGACATCGACAAACCAAAAATTAAATATCAACGGCAATATTGCATTGGGGGCATCAAACTATCTCACTTCGTACCAAGACAACAGTAACTACATCATGCCCTTTGAAACGACCACGGGGCGCATGGTCTTCCGCACCAACGCAGTCGATCGTCTTTCAATTCTCTACAGCAACGGAAACGTCGGTATTGGTACAACATCGCCGTATGCAAAACTTTCTGTTGCGGGGGACTTTGCATTGACGGGTGGTTTTTATGACAACAATTCGACGCAAGGAACCAGTGGTATGGTCTTGCAGACGACAGGCTCTGGTGTTGCGTGGGTTGCAACGTCGACCCTTGGGCTTGGTGGAGCAGGGTCAGCAGACAGCTTGCAAACCGCCTATAACACCGGTGCAACCATCGAAACCACAGCGGGAACCCCAGTGGTAATCACTGAAACCGCCGGTTCTGCAATGACACACGATCTCTTACAGCTCACTGCAAGCTCAACGACAGGTGGAACGTTTTCTGGTGACGCCCTTCAAATAACCCTCGACGGCGCTGATGCGGATAGCAACACAGGAAACGGTTTGCATATGATTGTTGATCAGTCGCAAGTAACCGGCAACCCGATTCTCATTGAGGACGATGC
>CAYZIR010000002.1:87985-96113 GCA_964478705.1 uncultured Candidatus Saccharibacteria bacterium | reverse complement strand
ATGCTCACGAGGAAACCCCGTACGGAGCGAAGTGGAGTGCGGGGAGGAGGTCATTTTCTAACTTCTGCGTGCTACGAGAGGAGGCGAATGATGAAGACAATCAGCGCTATCACCAAGAGCGCATGGATGAGTCCTCCGCCAACGTGAAAACTGAAACCAAGAAGCCATAGCACGACGAGTACAACAATCAGTGTCCAAAGCATATTATTTTTCCTGAGCGTTTAATTTCACAGCGGCTTCCGGTGTTGAAACCGTCTTTCCGATGAGGAAGAGTTTAACAATACCGAATGCGAGTGCCCCATATACAAGCATGGCGAGCAAGGTTGTCCATTCAAAGACACTTCCTGAGACCTGGCTGATGCCAAAGACGTTGAGAAATGGTTTTGAAAATATGCCGGTTATACCGTAGATGAAACTAGTGAACCCCGCATCTGGATTAGCGCCAAGAAGTTTTAATGAGAAACGAAAGACAAGAAGAATCTCTATGAGGCCGAGTATGTACCATACGATCTGCGTGCCTCGATATAATGGCTGTGTGGTCGGTGAATGTGATGCATCCATGAATGTGTGTGGTTAGTGTTTTAATATCCAATCGTCCAGGTTGTTCCGCGAATTGGGAACGTACCTTTGACCGACGCGTTCGCGGTCACCCCGGTGACGTCAAGCATCAGCTGTTCTCCAATGTAGGAAGAAACATTTCCTACGAGGTTTGCTTTGAGAGTGAACAAGCGCGTTTCTCCAGGTGCGATGGTTGCGTTCGTCGGAACCGAAGCGATTCCATGTTTGAATGGGGTTTCGCCGACAATACCTCCGATCGAGCTCTTTGCTGTGCCACTATCATCGGTGCTTGTGAGGGTGATGATTGATTGTGTTCCTGCAGAGCCGTTTTGTTTGAGTGTGAAGTTTTTGAGTGTCGCGGTTTCTTTTCCGATATTGATAACCTGAAGATAGGAAACTGCAACCAAGCTACCCGCTCGTGCAACTCCTCCCGAAAGAAGAGGAACGGACTTTACGACAAGGGTCGTTGCAGATGTCGTGTCACGTTCATCTCCAATCACCAGTGTGTCGGTCGCGAGTGTGTTTAGAGCTATGTCCTTTGGCCCGCGGAGAACAACGTCGTAGGTACCATCGGGAAGTTTTTTTGAAACTTTGACCTTCCACGAACCACGTTTCACTTTGATGGTTTTACTCGTGTAGAGAGGTTTTGTTGTGCCTTCTTTATATACAGCAACCTGCACAGTTTTTACTCCAGTTGCTTTTCCTGAAAGTGTTGGCTTTGATGCGTCTGAGGAAAGAGATGATTTAGTGATGCTTCCGCTCGCAATGACAACCGAAACCGTGCACGTCACTTTTTTACTGCCGGAGCTAAAGCGATAACTATAGGTTGTATTTTTTTGTGGCGAGCTTGTTGCGCTTCCTGAAAGTTCTATTGCATCACCGTTGCCGTCAACCGCCTTTTTTGCATTTGCACTTTCCCATTCGATTTCTATAACGTCTCCTTTTTTGAGGAGGACGCTTTTTTCAGCATGCATGGCTGTTTCTCCGATTGGTGTTGTAACCGAGAGTGAGCATGTGAGCTTATTACTTGTAGCATTTGTTGCACGTGGAGTTAACACTGTGAAAATCAGTGCACTGATGAGTACAACTCGTGCCAGGGAAGTAAAAAATGTTGAGCGCATAGGTATTATTAGGGACAGAATTTATAACCATACGAGGTAGTTCGAACGAACTGTAACGAGACTTGAAAAAGAGGACGCCCGCATGTCGGAACGCCCCCTTTTATATCAAGACAAGAATTTAGAAGCCCGAAACGTCGTCACCGACAACCTCATAGTCTGCCGCACTATCGAGCAAGAGAACACCGCTGTGGATGTAGATGTTTGGAGCAATCTCAATTGCCGTCTGCCAGTCGTTTGCAGTAACAGTTTTAACATCGCCGATGTTGTCGACGTATGCATATGACGCTGCTGAAGCGAATGCTGGGAGGGCAAGGAATGCCATCGTTGCGACGAAGATTCCGCTGGTAATAAACATAGGTGTAGTTGTTTTCATGTGGGTGTAGTTGTGTGTTTAATAAGAAGATCCAGGAGACACTGACGCAGATGCGTCGTTCGCACTGTAAAGAACAGCGCTGTAGAAGGTACATGCGTTATGCGTTTCCATTGCGGGAAGTTAGAAGGGCTCCGCAGTCGACGTTCTGGAGACAACGGACCTGGCATGTACTGCTTCAGGTACGTTTGATACATAAACAGTATGCGCGCTATTTGACAAAACACAATCGATATTGTTTTATGACACACTTATCGCAGTAACCCTAATGTGAAAGGAATATTTGACAGTATATTTTGTTTATGGTATTATTCCAGCAGAAGCTCCTACTGCTAACCAATAGAAGGAGAAGGATATGAACCGCAAGGTATTCGACGTCGTTATCGTCGGGTTGGGCGTGACAGGCACCGCTATCATGTGGGTGCTCGCGCTTTTCACCAACGTCAAGCGTCTATGTGGGCTCGAGAAGTACGGTCGCGTAGCGACCGTCAACTCCCACCCCTTGAACAACGCTCAGACCTCTCACGACGGGGGGACTGAGACGAACTACACCCTGAAGCATGCGCTCAAAGTATTGAAGGCAGCGCTCAAGCTTCGCGCCTATGTGCGCATGCGGAGCGACAAGACCGGGCTCTTCCACATCACGGACCGCATGGTCTTGGGCGTTGGGGAATCAGAGGTTCGAAAGCTCCGTGAACGATACACTGAGTTCGCTCCGCACTATCCCGATCTTCGGATTGTGGAAGCGGACGAACTCCGTGTAATTGAACCGAAGGTGATGGAGGGACGCGACTCGGGTCAGCCGGTGTGTGCTCTCGTCAGCAAGGAAGGGTACGCCATCAACTACCAGTTGCTGGCAGAATGCTTCCTCGAGGATGCGCATGAGGCGAATCACGACATCGAACTTCGGTTCAACACCGAGGTGAAGAGCGTGACGCGCGGTGACGACGGTATGTACACCATCCACACAAGCGGAGGCGACGTCTCCGCGAAGGTGGTGGTGTTCTCCGCCGGGGCGTACAGCCTTTTCCATGCGCAGAAGCTCGGGTATGGTCTGAATCTCGGAATCCTGTCGGTCGCTGGGAGTTTTTTCTCGGCGGGCAAGCAGGTTCGAGGGAAGGTCTATCGTCCACAGGTGGCGGGGCGTCCGTTCGCGGAGCTCCACATCGACAAGGATGTGCTCTCGGATGAGTCGCGGATTGGTCCGACGACGAAGCCGGTGCTGCTCATGGAGCGCTACAACTTGAAGAGTTTCTGGGACTACATCAAGCTCCCGATTGTCTCGTTTAAGGGCTTTCTGATCGCGAACTGGATTTTGCTCCGCAACGGGCTTGTCTGGTACGTGTTCATGAACGCGCTCTACGATGTGCCGGTCGTCGGAAAGTATCTGTTCCTCAAGAAGGCGCAGGATACGATCCCGACCTTGCGGTATAGCGACCTCAAGCGTCGCAAGGGTGCTGGTGGTGTCCGTCCGCAGATTGTCGACATGGATACGTGGAAGCTCGAGATGGGGGAACGGACGATTGTCGGTGACAACCTCATCTTCAATACGACGCCCTCGCCCGGTGCGTCCGTCTGCATCGAGAATGCTACGGAACGCGATGTTCCGCAGATCATCTCGTTTTTGGGCGAAGGGTTCTGGTTCGACAAGGAGAAGTTGCACCGCACACTCGGTCTTGACCATCAAATCTGAAAGCAACCGATAAAGGAGAGCGATGAGCGAGTACGAAGCGTTCGAGCGAGCGCACCCATTCCTCATGTGGTGGGAGAACGTGAAGTTCAATGTTGGTGAGTTTTTCTGGCGATTCCATCCGCACAGGAATCGTTGGTGCAAGCGTTGTGGTAACTTCGCGGGCAATTCCCGAGCCGAGGGAAAAGAGCATTCTTGTAGGTAGTCGATTTCGCCCGTGTGTCTCTTAAGACACACGGGTTTTTCTATACCCAGAGCTCTTTTTAGAGGGTATTGACAATAAAAATAAGAATGCTACAATAAGCTTAGGTTTATCAATGTTAATCCGACTCTCAAAAAGGGTCTTAGCGGAGGAAGGAACGTCATGGCTGATCGCCGGAATCGTTGGAATCGGGTCTCGACGCCGCACAACCGAGACAAGTTTGGCTTCTTCCGACAGGAGTTGCCGAAGAAGCAGCTCGAGGTGATGCGTCGCCGCAAGTCTGATTGCATCGGTGCTCCGACGGGAAGAACGCATCGACCGGGGCGGATGATGGCCTTCTGCGCCAGGATCTTCTTCGCTCCGAAGCGATCCTTCACGATGCTCACGCTGTAGGTCTCCACGCCATCTCTGCCCGAGCCGTACCAATGGACGTTGTCCAAAGGTACGGCTCTTTTGCTATTCGAATAAATCCCAGATGTTCTGGTCTTCACCACCGTCGATCTTGAAGATTGCGATACCAGCAAGTCCAAATTCTTCCGCGAGGTCAACTTTTTCTTTGATCGCTTCAGCATCACTCCATGTCATGTAGTTGAATGTGACGGTTTGGCCCGTGTTGTTTGCAAACGCAAGCGCGCGAGCAGCGATGACATCGCCCTTCGGCGTGTTGTTTGGAATCGTAAGTGATTCAGAAAAGTTCCAGATAGAAGGGTAGGAGAAGGAAAGTTCTCCAGCAGCATTTCGCGTCGGTGTGATATCCCGCTCATCTGCGAAATCAACTCCATATTTCGGATTCAATGCCCAGAGACGATTGTATGCTTGGAACCAATCGGGGGAAACGACCACCTCGTATTCATGCCCGTACGTTGCGACACCAAGCGAGAGTTTCTCGGGTGAAACTGTTCGTGTCATGTAGATGATAACCTTTCGAACCCAGTCTGCGTCGGCAACCGGCACATACGGCTGTCCCTTTCGAGCATCGTTCAATTTCAAATCCGCACGACGTTGGTCATAGGTCATCACTTTGATGCTGTCGCAGTGTTCTTCCATCACTGAGAGATCGGTTGGATGCACATCGGTGTCGGGCACGGTGCGGTACAGAGAATCGGGGGGCGTCTGTGCCTCAATGGTGCACGAGAGAAGTACTTTTCGAGGAAGCGCTTCATCGAGTTCTTCGATGAAAGATGAGAACGCGTCTTTGGTTGAGAGCCAGCGCCCTTCGTAGTCAATATCAACACCGTCGTATTTTCCTTTTTTTACCACTGTGACAATCTCTTTCACGTGTTTTGCGCGTGCTTTTTGATCACTCAAGATTTCGTGCATAGTTTCCGTGTCACTCCACATGATGGTTGGAATGATGAGTACGTCGTCTTTACGAGCGGTCGAAATGAATTTTTCCCACGTGCTTTTTGAAAGACCAGCTAAATCTTTGAGTTTCCCTTTGCTGGTGACGGTGAACGCAAACGGATTCACTTCGGAAAGTACGTCGAGGTGTTTTTTGGCATCACGGGTTCCTTCAGATGATTTCCAATAGGGAATCCAACCCGATACAGCAAGGTCAGAAGAAGCAGCATTGAGAGAGAGGGGAAGTCCCCACAACAGTCCAATACTGAAGAAGAGACTCGCAAATATGAATCGTATACGATTTTGTATCATAGATACGCAGTATAGCAGGATATCGTACACTTTTTCATCGAGCATGTGGTCAGGTATACTGTTTCTATTACGAATGAATGCTATGCATCGCCTGACCGCCACTCTTCTTTTTCTCCAGATACTCGTTTTTGGCGCAGTGCCTGCTTTTGTGTCAGCGGACACGTTCGCTCCTGCCGACTGTGGTGATTTGTTCTCGACCGATCTGGTCACCGAGATGACCCACGAGATCGAATCTCGTATCGATGGTGTTGTTGCCGCAACCAGCACAAAAGAATTATTCACCACACGAGGAACAAATACCGACCCGTGGGTTCGCAACGGAAGCGTGTGGGCGAGCGAAGGGACGCCACTTGATTTTACGGGCGTCTCGCCGTGGAATTCAAACTCCGGTTTTTTAAAGAGCGGAACGCTCATCACACCTCGGCATATCGCGTTTGCTAACCATTTTCCAATCACCAACGGATCTGTGGTTGCTTTTATCGCAGCTGATAACACCATCGTAACGCGGACGCTCACGGCACAAGCCGACGTGGGAAACGACGTTCAGATTGGAGTGCTCGATTCTGACGTACCTGGGTCGATTGCGTTTTATCCGATTCTCTCGAACGATCAGCGAGAGCAGTATTTTGGAGCTAGTGATCCGCTCTTCATTCTTCTCGACAGAGAAGAAAAGGCTTTGATCCGAAAGCAGGATGGAATTGTATTTGATTATCTTTTTGATCATACAGCTCCCTCGGGAGATGCGGCCGCTTTCAGTGAGGAGCTTGTTGGTGGTGATTCTGGAAAACCAGGGTTCTTTGTTGTTGATGGACAACTGATATTCGCGATAACAACCACAAGCGCGGAACAAGGGCCTTTTTACGGGGGTCTCATCAACGAGATCAATGAAACGATTGTGGGGCTCGGAAACGATGGTGGCTACGAAGTCTCAACATACGATGTTTCGTGTTTTGACTACGACAACACCGCTCCGGAGTTTTCTTCGGGAAGCTACACCTACTCACTTTCAGAAGGAGCAAGCACCGGCATGGAAGTTGGAACACCGCCAGCAACCGACGACCAAGTTCTTACGACGCTCTCGTATTCGATTCTTTCAGGTAATGCGAGCACGACGTTTGCGATTGACGGCGCAACCGGCGAAATCACACTCGCCGATCAAGATCTCATCGATTACGATGTGACCCCCTCGTACACCTTGGTGGTACAAGTAGAAGATGATGCATCATCACCGCTTTCTGCAACAACGAGTGTTACCGTTAATATCACTACAAACGACAGACCGACTGTTCGTTTTTCATCGACCGCAAGCTCCGTGGATGAGAGCGACGACTCAGTTGACGTCCGCATCCGTCTCAATACTGTTTATACAAAAGATGTTTCCGTGGTGCTCACGAGCGCAGACGGAAGCGCGTCGGCAACCGGCGACTACGACGCAACATCAAGGACAATCATCATTCCCGAAGGAGATCAGACCATCGACGTTACGGTGAATATTGCCGATGACGCAGTAGAAGAAGATTCCGAAACATTCACTCTTCAACTCTCTTCACCAACAAAAGCCACGTTGGGGGCATTTCTTACTCATACAGTCACCATTACCGACAACGATGAAGATTCAGGAGGTGGTGGAGGAGGCGGTGGTGGCTCATCCGGACGCGGAGGAGGTAGCTCAACACCGAGTGTCAAAGAACTCGAAGCAAAGATTGTTCAACTGAAAGCGGTTCTCACAGCACTTCTCTCTGGAAAATCTGCATCGGTATTCTCTCCGTCACCGACAACTTCTACAGGCGCTGTCACATTTTCAGCATCCGATGGATCATTCACGCGCGACCTCGAACTTGGTGCGGTTGGAGAAGACGTACGCTCACTCCAAGAGTTTTTGAACGACCAAGGATATTTTGTGGCAGTAACAGGACCCGGATCTCACGGTAATGAATCGACATACTTTGGCCCCGCGACACAAGCAGCACTCGCTCGTTTCCAAGCCACCCACGGTATTCTCCCAGCAGCCGGCAGATTTGGCCCAACAACCCGCGGGCGGGTCATTGCACTCTGTTCATCACCAAGCGCAGTAACGAATCGGCTGGCATGTCTCTAAAATGTATCCATTTCTTTTATGATTTACTTGTGAGAAAATCTTTGTGTCATTAATCGACAATACAATATATGAACTATCGTCACCGCGGACTCGTTATCACTATCAGAACGCTTTTAGGGTTAGTGTTCGTCTTCAGTGGCGTTACCGGTTTTCTCGCTGGTAGCTCGATGGAAGGAGTTCCTCCACAGATGGTCGCCATCTCACAGGCACTCTGGAGCTCGGGCATCTTCCACATGATCAAGATCACTGAAATCATTGCAGGTCTCATGTTGCTCTTTGGATTCCTTCCTGCGCTTGCGGTGCTCTTCGTCGCACCAATCGCTGTTGGCATCATCATCGTCGATTCGCTCCTGATGCCACAGTTCGTATTCGTCGGCATCGTCGTCGCTCTTTTGACCGCATACCTCGGCTACGCATACTGGGACAAATACCGCGC
>CAYZIR010000002.1:0-87885 GCA_964478705.1 uncultured Candidatus Saccharibacteria bacterium | reverse complement strand
TCGTCGCTCTTTTGACCGCATACCTCGGCTACGCATACTGGGACAAATACCGCGCACTCTTCCAGAGAAACTAGATCATTCTGTTTTTGATCACCAAGCCCCGCGATGTTCTCGCGGGGCTTTTGGTTGTATATGAGATTGCTTCGGCAATACCAAAGGTGTATGGTACGGCTAGATTTCGTACCTCCCCACCACTCCCGAAAGGAACGTACCATGAATAGAGTGCCCGAAGCGCCCTCAGAACAAGTCTCGATTCCCCAGGAAGACCTCCAGAGACTCGAGGAGTGGATCAGCTACTTCGAGCGACTCTCCCCGCGAATCAAGTTGTTCCGCAGAACCGATGCCGGAGTCCCGTATCTTCTTTCCGAGTTGGAAAAGGAGTTTCGGAAAAAAACATTGATGGACGATGATCAGAAAATCGTTGGTTGGCCAACGGTAAGCACGATGGCCTTCATGATTCAAATCGACTCATCTCTTCCAGGTTTACCGCCACTCAAGAAGCTGAACGACGTTCGCTTTTTCTGTTTCGATGACCGGGCGTTTGCACCGAACTACTTCCGGTTCGGTGACAACGAATACGTCTCACTTGAAGAGTGGACTAGTAAAACTCTGTCGTGGGATTTCATTCGAGCTCGCCTTGAGGAAGAGCTCGTTCACCTCGAAAGCCGCGTTCCTAAACTCCGCAAGTGAACACCCGCCCGCCTCACACAAAGGAATCTAATCCTCTCGAGGCGGGTTCTTGTTTTACAGAAAAATATAATTGCTATACTACGAGAGCTTACTCATCTAACTATTCAAACTATGGACAAAGTACAACACTTCGAAATACCAGCTGACAATCTGGCACGCGCACGAGCATTTTATGAAGCATCATTCGGATGGAAGACATCGAGCTTCCCAATGCCCGATGGTTCAGACTATGTTGGTCTTCACACCGGTCCTATTGATGAAAAGAATATGCCGAAAGAATCGGGATTCATCAACGGCGGTATGTTTAAACGCGGTGGCAAATTTCCTGCGACAACGCCGACAATCGCGACAATCGTACAAGATCTTGATGCATCACTTGAGAAAGTGGTTACTGCGGGTGGTTCTGTTGCAATGCCCAAACAAGAAATCGCAGGTATGGGATACTACGCGTATATACAAGACACTGAAGGCAATATCATCGGTGTGTGGCAGGACATCAAAAAGACAGAATAATTTTGCACAGAAAGAAAAACTGCGCTATACCTATTTCTGGAAACACCACACTACGGAGGTGGCGATGTTCTTGTTTGAGTTCTGGAGAGGTGGCACAGCGTATATCAAGGTTCGTGGCGGAGGTTTTGTGACGGGGCGTGTTCATCGCACTGACGCATCATCCATCATCCTTCTCGTTGAGGGGGTGTCACATTTCATCAGGATGGTTGATATTTGCGACGCACACTGTAGCTAGTTTCGATAGATATACCGCGTACGTGCTGTACGCGGTATTCCATTTTAGCGGTATACTTTTTACATATGACCACATTTAAACTTTTTTGTATTGCGTTGGGAGTATTTCTTGTCTTGGATGCGATATGGCTTTTGGGAATCGCAAAAAATATCTATGGGAAAGCATTAGGTTCGTTGATGCTCGAGAAGGTTCATTATATTGCTGTAGGAGGTGTTTATCTTCTCTTGGTTATTGGACTTCTATATTTTGTCATCGTTCCCGGTATCTCTCTGGGGCATTCGACATTTTCTATTGCACTCTCGGGCGCATTGCTTGGGCTGGTCGTTTATGGTGTTTACGATATGACAAATCTTGCGACGCTCAAGGGTTGGACACTTTCAATTTCATTGATTGATATGGCATGGGGAACATTCGTATCAGGTGCGGTAGCTGGAATCACCACGTATGTTTCCCGTTTGATTGGATAGAAAAACCTCCCATGGAGGGAGGCAGAGCAAATCAGTTATTACGGAGATCGACGGGTTGAGAGAACTCATGGCTTCCGTAGTATCCGTCGGTGAAGACCTCGACGCGGAGCCAGTATCGGGCGCCACCTCTAAACTCGCCGAGCCGGACATCCAGGTTCATCGCTCGTAATCGGCGTTCCTGTTTCAGCCCTGAAATGACTCGTGGGGGATTAGATCTCTGTTGAGAGATCCCGAAGGATGGCAACTTCTGCCATTCTCCCAAGAAACCCTTCCGCTCCTCTCGAATCCAAGGAGTCACCGAGACTGACCGGTAGCGATTCCTGTCGGTGATAACGGAAAGGAATGTATCTCCGTTCCCGAACGTTTGCCACACGACTCGAGGGAACTCCTTGGCCTGTGAGTTTTCTTGGAGTGAAAAAAGCTCTAGATGCACTTCTTGTGCATCGATTTTTGCTGAACCAGCGCTTGAGACAGACGGTAGGGCAAGAGTAATCATCAACATGCCTCCGAGCAAAAATCTCACGGCTAAAATCCTCCTTGTACCTGCGGTCCGAGAGGACTATATCAAATAAAGAAGTTGTAGGGAAATGTCTTATTTTCCTGGAATATCAAAAATCGATGGAGCAACGGGACGTTCTGCGATGACGTCAGCAATCCTGCGCCCGCCAAACACCGACGGAAGGATGCCGACACCATTGCATCCAAGGTTATACAGAAGTACTGGATGTGTCGGTTCGGGCCCGACCAAGCGCACCAGATTTTTTGTGTAGCCCATCAATCCGTGCCAGGTAAAAATATAGTCAATCTTTTTGTTAGGTTCGATGTTATACGTTTGCTTCACAAACCGATCAATTTCATCGGTGATTGCATCAGGGTAGTCGGTGTCTCGCGAATAGTGTCGTCTATCGGGGAGAGACACTTCGGGTCCTGCTACAGAAATCAAATTGTGATCAGTTTTTTCTTCGTACACATAGGGGCGTCGTGTAATCAAAAAGTATGGATCACCGGTATCGGGGTCACTTCGATAAAACTCATCGGCTTCATCGGGCGGAAGAAGATAGCTCCATGCGCCCGGGAGTTTGTTCATCTTCTCAAGATACCCCGACATATACCCAACAACACCGTGGATGTTGTGGTGGAGCTTCGTGTCGATATCAAGTCCATCGGCAGTAATCACATGAATATTGTCGAAACCGTTGGTGCAAAGAACAACACGAGAAGTGCTGATGGTGTGCGTTTCTGCATCAAGTATTGCTTTGTCATCATGCAGTATAATTTTTGCGATAGGCGTGTGTTCGAAAAGGGCAAATCGGTCAGGGTAGTGTTTGAGGAGGAACAAAATTACTTCTTCACAAAAGAGCGCACTGTTCAAGCATCCTTTTTGATAGGAAATTGTGGCAAAAAAACGTTCATCGTGTGTTTCAAGGAGTGCAAGAATGTCTGCATGAGGAACAATCGAGAAAAGCCCCTCGTACTCGTCTGAGATACTTGAAAGAAAGGGTGCATTCTCTGAGATGCGAAATGTCTCGACAGGAAGACCCGCATTCTTTCGCGCATGATTGTTACGCAAATGAAAAATGACTTGGTCGAATGTTGAGAGGCCAGCATGCCCTTCGAATCGGGAGAAGGGGATAGTGAGCCCTGCGTCGGTATACATCTCATCAAGGAGTTCCCACGCACCTTCAACACTTTTTTGTCCTTCGGCAGCAAGCTTTAATCCAAACTCATCTGAGATACTGGCAAAACCTCGCTCAAAATAGCTGGTAACCTGTCCTGCATTGTGTCCTGTTGCACCGTGGGCAAGCTTAAAGGCTTCGAGAAGGGTAACTGTTTTGTCTGTGTACTTGAGCGTGAAGAATGCGGTCGCGACACCTGCGATACCCGCTCCGACGATCGCGATATCGGTTGAGATATCGTGAGAGAGTCGTGCTGACTCGCGATCAGAGCGGAGTTGGTGGAGCCACGGGGAACGGTTCTTCATAGGAGTGTGATTGCCTTCAATTGTAGCATGCTGGTGTCGTTGGTTTTTCTCGAAGAACGAGCATATTTGACGATATATTGTCGTTCTATAGAATTTGAAGTGACCCTTATTCTCAAGTTCTTAAGAACTTGAGAATAAGGGTGATGTGTTCCAAAAGACCTTGCCGTAGGCCGGATTATCTGTTAGTATGATTCCACTATCACATTTGTTATGAAATTCGCAGTTATACAGACCGGCGGAAAGCAGTATCTCGTTACCGAGAAGAGCCGCTTCACCACTGAAATCATTAAGGACGCAAAGGCGGGAGAGAAAATCGCTTTCGACAAAGTGCTCCTCGTTGATGATGGCAAGACGACAACCATCGGCACACCATACATCGCAGGTGCAAAGGTCACTGGAACCTACGAATCTGAGGGTCGCGCAAAGAAAGTTGTAGTGGTCAAATACAAGGCAAAGAGCCGATACCACAAGAAACGCGGACACCGCCAGCCATTTGCGACGATTGCAGTTGACTCTATTCTATCTAACTAACCGCGAATTTACGCGAATACGAAGCGCGAATGCACGCGAATCAGAGCCCTCGAAAGAGGGTTTTGTTGTAGTGTGTCATGTTTGACAAATACTTTTTATATTGTTAATATCCTTTTAAATAATGATCTTTGAATGGCCATTGGCCAAGGAGACTCTCGTGACCGACAAAACCATCCTTCGAATTGCTTACCCTGTAATCAGTATTCTGCTCCTATGTGTGGCCGGTCTCACCTACGATGTTTTTTATGGGGAAGGTTCGACCAACAAGGGAGTGAAACGTGAAGAGCGACATCCCGAAGGCTACCAAGTTGTCTTCGAGGAGAAGGGGCATGTTCGTCTTTTCATCGAAGAGAGTCGTGTCTGCCAAGCAACGGTAGCTGTCCTGTGCAACGAGCCAACAGGACACTCCTGCTACTTCGTGGCGCGAGAACAACCACGAAACGTTCCTCACTTGGTTCGTGGAGACAAAGGGCTCGTGTTGTCGGTCGGTGAACGCATTCTGATTCGCCAGACCACCGCCACCAACAATCCCTATGCGGGCTCTCAGAATCATTGGGAGTTCGAAGAGAGAGTCCTACCAGTCGCTGACTAACCCCTCGGAGCCTCCGCTCCAACCCCGCCCACGCAATGAAGCGTCGGGCGGTTTTCTATTTTCTATTCAACAGTGCGTTCCTGAGCGTTTCGCGGTCAGAGTATTCGAGCTCCGTGCCGGTTGAAAGTCCTCGGCCAAGCAGTGTCACAGCAATCTTTGTATCTTTGAGTAATGGTTCAAGTATCAGTCGGACATGGTCGCTTGTATATTCTCCTTCGGGATGTGCACCGGTCGCTAAAATAATTTCAGTCAGTACTGAGAGTGCGTTTTTCACACGGTTTTTTAATCCATCGGTGCGAAGAGGAGAGAGAGCAGTCTCAAGGAGTGGGAGCGTTCCGCCGAGTACAAAATATTTGCCGTTGTAGACCCCACTTTTTTCAAGTGCTTCAAGGTCGGCATCTTTTTCAACAATCATCAAAAGGCCGGTGTCGCGATTCGGACTTCCACAAATGTCACATACCTCAGCATATCCGTCAGCTTCATACATCCGGTGACACGATGTGCACTCGGCAACATTCGCTTTTAGGTTTTCAATCACGCGCGAAATATCTTCAAGCGTTTTCTTGTCCTGTCGCAAGAGGAAGTAGACAAAACGCTTTGCCTGGCGAGGACCAACGCCAGGGAATGATTGGAAATAGCTCGCGAGTTTCTCAATACCTTTCATAAGTCTACACAATAGCAGAATCACTAAAATACCTGTTCGTCAGCACCCTTTGCCATCTGCTCAAATTCTTGTACACCATGGCGTTCAATTGAGCGGAATGAAGTCTTCTTATCGTCAAAGAAGAGTTCAATCGTACCAACGGGCCCATTGCGATGTTTTGCAATAATGAGCTCGATGATATTGCTTCGTTCAGACTGCTCTTTGTAGCGGTCTTCACTGTGGATGAAGGCAACGATGTCCGCGTCTTGTTCGATAGAACCTGAATCGCGGAGGTCGGAGAGTTGAGGACGACCTCGGCGGGTTTCGATTGCACGGGAGAGCTGAGAAAGAGCAACGACCGGCACTTCAAGCTCGCGCGCGAGCTGTTTCAACGAACGCGAAATTTCCGTCACTTGTTGAACCATCGAATCCGCCTTGAGGCGTGTTGAGGGCGCCATGAGTTGGAGGTAGTCAACGATAATGAGGTCGAGACCGTGCTCGCTCTTTAATCGTCGAGCAACAGCGCGCATTTTGATGATGTTGTTCGCCGGCTGATCGTCAATATAAATCTTTGCTTGAGAAAGACGATTCAATGCGTCGCTGATACGGTCAAACTCTTCATCACTCTTTAACTTTCCGGTACGAAGCTTCCAAGCATCAACTTGCGCTTCTGCAGCGAGCATACGGTCGACCAATTGCTGTGAACTCATTTCGAGCGAGAAAATTCCGACACTTTTACCGAAACGCACGGCGGTGTTTCGTGCAATATCAAGTGCAAGGGACGTTTTACCAACAGATGGGCGCGCCGCGAGGATGATGAGGTCTGATTTTTGCAATCCAGAGAGTTTATTATCGAGCTCGGTGAATCCGGTCGGCACACCACGAAGTTCGCCGTCAGTTTTTGAAAGTTTCTCAAGTCGTTCAAACGCGTCAGCGAGTACGTGCGTTACTGATATAAATTTGTGATGTGAGGGAGCATTGGTAACTTCAAAGATTTTTTTCTCAGCTTTATCAAGAAGCTCGTCGAGTTCTTCTTCTTCACTAAAACCAAGCTCTGCAATGTGATGGGACGCTTCAATCAAGTTTCGCATTGCCGATTTACGCATAACAATTTCGGAATAGTGTTTTGCATTCATCGACGATGGGACGGTGTCGACCAACGAGGCGAGATATGACATGCCACCAGCAGAATCAAGCTGTTTCGTTTCTTTAAGACGGGAAGAGACCGACACGAGATCAATCGGCTCGTTTTTTTTAAAGAGGTCAAACATCGCCCCAAAAATCATGCGATGCTTCTGTGCATAGAATGATTCGGCGTTGATGTCATCCGATACTTCATGCATTGCTTCTGGACGAAGCAAGATAGAGCCAAGGAGCGCACGTTCTGCGCCGAGGTCTTGTGGTGGGGTGCGAACGCCGGTAATTGGATTACTCATGTGTCGCCATGGTAGCACAAAACAGTCTCACGAATGGGAAACGGATAGGGGAGTATTCTGTTCGTTATCTGGGGAAAAGAAACGTCGTTGTATCTCTACCGGTAAGGCTATCGAACCGTTATTTTTTGGCCTTCTTCTGTATCTTTGACGATGAACCCTGCTTTTTCGATCTCTTCACGAAGAGTGTCAGATGTGGCGAAATCTCCAGCATCTCGTGCAAGACGGCGTTTTCCAAGAAGAGTGGTTATTGCCTCAGGGATAACAATGTTTTGTGTCTCTCCAAGACGAAGTCCAAAGACCTGATCCCAAGAGAGAATTGTCGCTTTTTTATCGGCATCTGAGACCGAAGAGTCTTTCAATAAATCCCAGACGAGCGCGAGCGCCTGCGGGGTATTTAAGTCGTCATTGATTGCATCGAGAAAGCGTGCGTCGTAGTTTTGATGCACCGCGCCACCATCGGGGAGTTCAGTAATGCGTTCAATGAGACGCTTGAATGCAGTTTGTGCTGCTTCAACCGCTTCCCAGGTAAAGTTCACCGTACTTCGATAGTGTGCGGTGAGAATAAAATATCGGTAGGCGAGGGGAGTAATTCCTTTCGTTTCAAGTTCCTTCCGCGTGATGCCGTTGCCGGCTGACTTTCCGATTTTTGTATCGTCCACATTGAGAAACGCGCCATGAAGCCAAAAATAAGCAAAAGGTTTTCCTGACGCTCCTTCTGATTGAGCGATCTCGTTATTGTGGTGGACGGCAATGTGATCGATACCACCGGTGTGAATATCAAATGTTTCGCCAAGATACTTCATGCTCATCGCAGAACATTCTACATGCCAACCGGGGAATCCTTTGCCCCATGGACTCTCCCAACCGAGCTCGGTATTAAATTTCCAAAGGGCAAAATCGTGCTTGTCTCTCTTCTCTGTATTTTCTTCGATGCGCCCGTATGTTTCGTCGTTTTCACTGATTCCACCAAGCTTTCCGTATTCTGCGTAATCTTTTGTGGAGAAATATACACCGTCTGATGTGCTGTAGATAAGACCTTTTGCTTCGAGTTGGGTGATAAGCGCAATCTGCTCCGCGATATGCTCGCTCGCTCTCGGCATCACTGAGGGAGGTAAAAGATTAAGAGATACTGAGTCTTCGACAAAAGCTTCAGTGTAGATGTTTGCAAGTTTCTGCATTCCGTCGAGCGTGATGGGTAGCCCTTCTCGCTTCAAACCCTTCATCATTTTGTCTTCGCCAGAATCGGCATCCGAGGTGAGATGGCCGACGTCGGTGATATTCATTACCTGCTTCACATCGTAGCCGTTTTTTATGAGTGTGCGACGAAGAATATCTGAAAAAATATAGGTGCGAAGGTTACCGATATGAACATAGTCATAGACCGTGGGGCCACAGTTGTACATTCCGACGTGTTGGGGAGCAATCGATTCAAAGACTTCCTTTCTGCGGGTGAGGGTATTATGGAGCTTCAGCATAGGGTTTAGAGCCATTTACGATACTTGAACAGAGAGAACATCACAAGTGAAAGGATTGCCATGAGAAGGACGACGATCCAAAAGTCGAATTGATGCCCAGCAATCGGTGTGTGGTCAACATTCATACCAAAGACACTCGCAACCAGTGAGAGGGGGAGTGTGATGAACGCCATAACCGTAAATGTTTGCATCACTTCATTTTGTTTTGTTGAAAGAAGTGAATTGTTGGTTTCTCGGAGCTCGTCAAAGAAGTTTTTTGATGCAGATAATTGATGCTTGATACGATGATACTCGCTCATAATGTGCTTCATGTAGTCACGGTATGGTTCACCAAAAAATACCACTCCAAATCGTTCAAGGGACGCCAACACCTCTTCATGGTATCCGACCGCTTTGCTGATATCGGCTAAGTCGCGACCGACGAGAGATAGTTCAGCAACCATTGCGCGCTCTTTCCCGGCAAAGATACGCCCCTCAACTCCCTCAAGACCGCTGTCGATATATTCAAGCTCATGCTCGAGGCTGTGGTAGAGTTTTTTGATAAGAAAGTAGAAAAGGTATCCGGCAGTATCTCCGATAGGTGATTGTTCAAGGATAACGTTGGTCTCAAACACTTGAGCGAATTTTTCAATGGCATCAACCGCATCGTATCGAACGGTAATGAGGAATGTGTTTCCGATAACAAAATCGATTTCTTGCAATGTCTGTTCGTAACGATGAGTGTGACGCAGGGCAGGGAAGTGAAGAATCAGGAAAAGGTGCTGTGCGTAGCGTTCGATTCGAGGCTTTCGTGTTGGAGAGAGCAGCTCCTCTGCAACCAAGGGGTCGATATTATACTCCTCCATGAGAGAGGTAATTTCATCGCGGGTTGGTCGCTCACAATCAATCCAGGTGAGTTTTTTATATGTTCGTCGTACGAGTGACATATTTTTCTTTGCTTCAATTGTACTTCATGCGATACTGAAGTGCTATGAAGACTCCTTCGAAGCTCACACGACGTCTGTGCATAGGATTTCTTTTTCTCGCCGTCTTCTATGTCGGCATGATTGTCGGGGAACGGCGCTCACTTCCAAGTGAATCGGTGACCGATGTCTATAACAAGGATCTTGGCGCGCCTACAGACGTCGATTTTGAGCCCTTCTGGGAGGTCTGGAATCTTATCAATGAAAAGTATGCTGATACCGGCACGTCAACGCCTTCTCAAGACAAGGTATGGGGTGCAATCGAAGGGCTTGCAAACTCTCTTGGCGATCCGTACACCGTATTTCTCCCACCGGAAGAAGCAAAAGAATTTGAAGAAATGATTGGCGGAAGTTTTGGTGGCGTTGGTATGGAGATTGGTAAGGAAAATGACATCATCACGGTGATTGCGCCACTCAAAGGTACCCCAGCTGAGATGGCTGGCATTCGCGCTGGAGATATGATTCTTGAAATTGATGGCAAAACAACGGGAGATCTTTCTGTGGATGAAGCGGTTGGATTGATACGAGGCGAGCCGGGCACCGTGGTGAAACTCACCACACTGCGAGAAAGTGCCGATGCGCCCGAGGTCATCTCTATCACCCGCGCTGAGATAGTGATACCAACACTTGATACGGAGATGCGATCGGATGGTGTTTTTGTTATCTCACTCTATAACTTCGATGCGAATGCAACGAATGCATTTTATGGTGCGATGAAAGAGTTTGTACAATCAGGAAGTACGAAACTTCTCGTTGATCTTCGCGGAAATCCGGGTGGCTATCTCGATGCGGCGGTTGATATCGCAAGCTACTTCTTGCCCGCGGGAGATATTGTTGTGCGCGAATCGTTCGATGGGGGAGTCGAAGAAAGTGTCCACCGAAGCAAGGGGTACTCGTTGCTTAAGACGCCTGTGACCCTCGCAGTTTTGGTTGATAGAGGATCAGCCTCAGCGTCAGAAATTCTTGCAGGCGCACTTCGTGAAAATGGGAAAGCGACGCTCATCGGCGAGCGTACATTCGGCAAAGGGTCAGTGCAAGAACTTGTTCCGGTTACCGATGATACTGCACTTAAATTGACGATTGCACAGTGGCTCACCCCCGAAGGTCTTTCAATTTCAGAAGCAGGTCTTACCCCCGATATAGAAGTAGTTCGCACTGAGGAAGATATTCTTGCGGAGCAGGATCCGCCGTTTGACCGAGCGGTCAGATTCCTCCTTACGGGCTTATAATGCGAGGGTATACAAACGTTTGATTTCGGCTTCATTACATAGTAGTCTGGAGACACTATGGAAGTCATTCTGCTCAAAGATGTCGCAAAAGTAGGCCGTCGTGCCGAGGTTGTGACGGTATCTGAAGGATACGCAATCAATTTTCTTATTCCGAAAGGTATGGCAAAAGCCGCAACGCCATCAGCGCGTCGTGAGCTCGAATCAAAGAAGGGAATCGAATCAAAAAATCAAGCAGAAAATGAAGGTAAGGTGGTTGAGTCGCTTAAAGCAATCGATGGCAAATCGATTACGATTCGTATGAAAGCAAACGATGAGGGCCATCTGTTCGCACGCCTCCACAAAGATGCCATTGCAAGTGCAATCTATGATCAATTGGGTGTGTGCATCGCAAATGATCTCGTTCCTGTTGATGGTATAAAAAATATCGGTACACATGAGGTGACGCTCTCTGCGCACGGAGCACGAGCAACCGTCACTCTACTCCTTGAGCGCGAAGCGTAGCAGTTCTTTTCATAACAAAAACTCTCCCCGTTTTGCGGGGAGAGTTTTTGTTAAATGACGTCGACAATCTTTCGTGTCGTTTTCGATCCGTCGTATCGAATTTTTCGTCGTGTTCCGAACTTCACCACTCCTGCTTTAAGAGCAAAAATCGTGTGGTCTTTGCCCATGTCGACATTCTTGCCCGGCATGATAGGTGTACCACGCTGACGTACGATAATCGCACCAGCTTTTGCAGTCTGTCCGTCAGCAATCTTCACACCGAGGAATTTCGGATTTGAATCTCGCAGGTTTCGCGCTGTTCCACCAGCTTTTCTATGTGCCATAGTATTTACCTAAAATTTTAGAGTGTCTTTACTATCGTGATGCTAGCCTGCGGATAGGGACATCTGACCCACATGAAAGCGTTATTAGACCGCATAAATATAGCAGAGCTTTGGCAAAAAGGCAAATACTGGCTTCACGATGAGGCAGTTCGGGATGAGCTCCTCTCGGTGCTGGTCGGCCTTTGCCTCGCTGTGGGCTCTTTTGCTACAGGTAGGCTTTCTGTTGGTGAGATACAGTCGTCAGAAGTTGTTATAGAGCACGTTTTCTCGAATGCCAGCGTCAATACAGTATGCAAAGAAAATACTCTCGCTAAAGACGATACACAGGCACCACAGGTAGGAGGGGTAGGGAAGTCAGCGTCGGAGCCTATTGTTGCTTCAAAGCATGGGAGCAAGTACCACTTCCCTTGGTGCCCTGGAGCTCGCACCATCAAAGAGGAAAATAAAATATGGTTTGCTACAGAGAAAGATGCAGAGCAAGCAGGATATACGAAAGCACAAAACTGTCAGTGACCACGCGAGGGGAGGAATGTCAAAGGCCTCTTTGTGCGGCTTTTCAAAATAGATAACGTCGCACAATATATCTTTTGCGACACATTATATATTAAAATAAGGACTAAATAATGCGCTGTAATAAAGTTCCTGCAAAGCTTAAGCAAACCACTTTCCTGCAACGTAGTCGTCGATAAGCCACTGCGCCGTCTCTTTGTCATTCTCTATCTCCTCGGCAAAATCTTCAGCTGCCTTTAAATCATCATGAAGTAAAAAATAAAAAAGACGCGTTATTTTGTTCGGATGATCATTATCTTGATATTCAAGAGCCTTCTCGACGTATTCTTGAGCGCGTTCCTTATCCTTGTATCTCGATATGGCACAACTAATGGCATGGTGGTACCAGAACCAAAGAATCTCCCCTCTCCACTCTTTTTCTTCTTCAGATAGGGTAGTCGGATCGATTTTTTCTAAAAGAATTTTAATTTTATTCGTCAGAAGTTCTGGATTTTCATAATCCCACTTCCCTTCTTTCATTAATTTTTGATCCTCTGCGGTATAGGCACGTGACAAACCGTGCATCGTTGTGACACCTATAAGCTCATAGGCTTGATGGAGCGGATTACTCGAAACATTCTCGGATGATTCGAGTTTCATAAACTAATTCGACTTCAGATTTCCTAAGCCTTCCAAAAAGAGGTTCCAGAGGAACTTAATAAGGTGTTCCCATACCCACTGTGCGGGTGCCTGGAGGTAATTCGCCCAGAGTGTCTTTGCAAGTTCCCATGCATAGGCAAGATTCTCTTTGACGACGGGTGACGCGAGGATGTCTTTGATGTTCAAACCAAAGTATCCAAGCACCACGAGACCGATGACGATGAGTAAAATAATTTTAATGAATCCCCTTCGGTTATGAAGCGCAAAACGTGTAGCCTGTTCTATGGTATATGTTCCGTGTTCCGTATTCCGCGTTGTATGTTCCATGTTACATGATTCGTGCTTCATGATTCGTGATTTTCTTTCTTCTTATTGTGGCAGATATGAGAGCGGATTCAAGTATGCTTCAAATGGCGCGTAGGCAATTTTGGTGTTTTTACATCCATTACTCCATGAGAATGGAGCGACTTTAACCGCTTCTTGATCAAAGACCGTAAAATGCAGGTGTGGCCCCGTTGCATAGCCAGTTGCACCTGCGTAGCCGATGATTTGTCCTTGCTTCACATAATCCCCTGCAGAAACACTCATAACAGAGAGGTGTGCGTAAAGCGTTGAGAGGCCGTTATCGTGATCTACGAGGATCCATTTGCCGTACGAGTAGCATCCAGGGGTTTTATCCATATCCACAGCGTCCCTAACGGTTCCTGAGCCCGCTGAGAGCAATGGTGTGCCCACAGAGGCTCTAAAATCGATTCCACGGTGCGGATTTGGGTTTCCCGCCTTGTCATATCCATATGCTCCGTTTCGCGCAAATGAGGTCAATCCAAAGCCCTGCGTAATCTCAGGTGATTCAACTGGCCACGAAAGAATACTGGTTCCCTCTTTCGGCAATCGGGACGGATCGAGCGCATATTCAAGCTGTGATTCAAATTCTTGCATCGCACTTTCAAACTGCTGACGAGCGAGACGTTTTTGTTCGAGGAGCGCTTGGTACGCCGCTTCAGTACTTTTGGTTGTTGCAAGGAGTGAGTCTTTTTCTTTCTTATTTTCTTCAATCACTTTCTTTTGACCATCGAGCTTGCTTTTGTATGTGCTCAAATCTTCATGGGCACGACGCTCTTTTGCTTCTTCAGATTCCAATTCACTTTTAAGTCCTCGGAGTTCGATTAATTGGTCGCGCACGATATCTTGTATGGTCTCAAGTTGGTCAAGTTCAACCCACAATTCAGAGAGCGAGTCGTATGCGAGTATGGTTTCAATCAATGATTGATCGTCTGCCGCTTGTACGGTGCGAAGCGCATTTCCGAGTATTGTATTGTTGCGCTCAATTTTTGCTTCCTTGTCGCTTATTTCGATCCCCAGTTGTTTGATGGAATACCCTGTCTGTTCGATTTTCTTTTGTGTGAGTGTGATATCCGAGAGAAGTTTTTGACGCGTAAGGTTTAACGCTTGTATTGCAGCCTCGAGTGTTGAACGATCCGCACCAACCTTCTGAAGCTCTTTTTCAAGCACTGCAATCTCGTCATTTAATTTATCGATTTGCTGTTCCGCCTCGTTGATTTTATCGCGGAGCTCATCGACATCTTGGGCATTCACGTTGTTGCCACCGCTCACCAAGAGAAGCGTTACAAGTGCAATACAAAATGTGGTGCGGAAGTAATTCATTACTTATGCAAGAGATTGAATGGCGAATGCAATACGAGCGAGCGTTTCTTTTTTACCAAGAATTCCTGCTACGGTGAAAGGATCAGGAGATTTTTCTTTACCGGTCAACGCGAAACGAAGTGGCCAGAGCACATTCCCCTTTCCTTTTTCTTCCGCATACGGCCACAAGGCATTTTTTACTACAGATGATTCGCATGAGTCAGGAAGATCTTCAATGACTTTTTGTACGTAGACGAGATGCTCGAGCGTTTCTTCCCTTGAACTATCTTTCCAGATTAATTTTTCCGAGTCGTATGTTCCGAGCCCAAAGGCAAAAGAAAGCTCTCCTCCGTCCGTCAACAGTGTTTGAAGTTCTGAGAGCAGTGTCACACGTTCACGAATACTTGGAAGCAAATTTATGAGGTTTGCTCGATTAATCGATGGAGGAATGAATGGGTCCGCAACAGCAAGAAAGTCCTCGTTAGATAGTTTTGCAAGGTGTTGGCGATTGAGATCGTTTAATTTCTGGATATCAAACACCGCGGGCGCTTTTTGAACACGATCAATGGTGAAAAGTGCTGTAAGCTCTTCTATGGTAAAGAACTCTTGATCGGTGCTTGGATGCCATCCGAGAAGCCCGAGATGGTTAATAATCGCTTCAGGGAGATACCCAAGTGCTTTATATTCGTTCACTGATGCAGCGCCGTGGCGTTTTGAAAGTTTTGCTTTATCAGGACCAAGGATGAGTGGAATATGTGCGTAGACCGGTCGTGTTCCGCCAAGAGCTTCAAGGATCAAAATTTGGCGTGGAGTATTCGATACATGATCTTCTCCGCGAATTACGTGAGTGACGCCTGCAAGGATGTCATCGACGACAACCGTGAAGTGGTAGATTGGCTCGTCTGCGCTTCGTGCAATCACAAAATCACCGAGGTCAGTGGTGTCGACCGTCACGTCGCCTCGAATGACATCACTGAAGGTGATGGTTGTATTCGGATTTTTGAAACGGATTACGTTTCCCTCCCCTTTCTCTGATTTTTCTCCCTCGTATGCACCACCCGATGCAATCAGTTTTTGTAAGTACTCTTGATAGAGTGCTGTACGTTCAGATTGACGAGGAATATCAGCATTGTCTGCAGTAATCCCAAGCCATGTGAGGCTTTTGAGGATATCGTCCTCGAACTCTCGTTTGCTTCGCTCTTTGTCGGTGTCTTCAAATCGCATCAAAAACTCACCCTTGTTCTGGCGTGCAAAAAGATAGTTAAAAAGTGCGGTTCGTGCGCTACCGATATGAAAAAGTCCTGTCGGAGACGGTGGAAAGCGTGTAATAACCTTGGTCATAACAACCATTTTAGCATAATTTTTATGCTTTCAGATAAAAGAAAAACCCACGGCTTGGAGGAGCCGTGGGGGCAAAGCGTGTCCACAACGCAGAGACAAAGTTAGACAGAGCCTCTGAACCCCCTTCCTCCCGGACACAGATGAAGGTGGGGGTGACTTGGCATTGGTCGGCTGGCTTGTCCGTAAGCTCCGCTTTTGTTTCTGCGCGAGGGGTACAAGTGCCGGAAGAACAAATTCCTCGAAGGGGTGGCCAAGTCTAATCTCAATTAGAGCACCCCCGCGAGTAGCCTTTCTTTTACGTCAGATTCCTTGGACCCCGTAGGCTGGTGTATCCAAAGAAAGAAGATTGCGTCGGACGTCTCCAGCGCCAACCAACCCTCCAGAGGTAGTATAGCAGTTCCATTTCATTTGTCAAGCCTTTTGAGGGTTCAATAAAAAGGCCTAAAAATAGGCTTTCTGAACCGTGTTCCTGCTGGCAGATGCTATAATCCGCGCCTCTTATTTTTCGTGTTCAAGTGCCAAGTCAAGAATTTCTCGTGCAATTTTTGTGGATGCATCAGGGCGCGCGAACGCTTTTGCTGCATTGCTCATTTGTTCGCGAAGTTGTGCGTCATCGAGAATTCGTGTTACTTCAGAGACGATAAGATGTGGGGTAAGGTTCGCCTGCTCCATCACAATGGCAGCTCCGGTGCGAGCATAAGAAAAGGCGTTGCTTCTCTGATCTCTACTTACATCTTCAGGAATTGGGATGATAAGCGATGGTTTGCCCCACGCTGCGATTTCAAAAATTCCTCCCGATCCTGCGCGTGAGATGATGATGTCGGCAACTCCCGCTGTCATACGAAGCGCGAGGACATTCAAAAATGGAAATGGTTTATATCGTTCAAACATCTGTACGTCAGGAAGTGCCAAGCGTGCGGTTTCTTTGGTAATCTCAAAATGATCCTTTCCTGTCTGGTGAATGACATAGGCACGTTCAGTTAACTGTGGAAGTGCTTCAACAATGATTTCGTTGATCGCTTTGGCACCCTGTGAGCCTCCGAAGACAACAATAACCGGTAGATTTTCCTTGAGATTCAAGAATTCGCGCGCACCGGTCTGTGCAGGAGTGAGTACTTCAGTGCGGACAGGATTTCCTGTAACTGCAATTTTTGCATCTCTGTTTTTTGGTGAAAGAAGTTTTTGAAATTCAAGCGCTGTCTCAGGATATGAAATCGCAATGCGTTTTGCGAAGCGTGCTGACCATGCGCTCGCTTTACCGATAACACTGTCTGATTCATGGATGATGACAGGAATGCCAAAAAAACGTGCGGCAATAAGTATCGGCACGCTCACGTATCCGCCTTTACTGAATACAACGTCAGGAAATATAAAGAAAAGCTTGACCAACGCTTGTAGTGTCCCCCATCCGAGCTTGAAAAGATCAAAGAAGTTTTGAACCGATGCATATTCACGACGCTTTCCTGAGGTGGCTTTCTTGAATTCAATATCGTGTTCAAAGAGCGCGTCTTTATCGTATGCAGACTCAGCCATGTAGATAAGGGTCGGTTCAAGAAGGTGTTCTTCTCGTGCAATACGGCGGATTTCTTCCGCAACGGCAATCAGAGGGTAGAAATGTCCTCCTGAACCTCCTCCGGTTAATACGATTTTCATACGATACAGTGTAGCAAAAAGAGCTTATTTCGTCTGGTACAGTCCGTGTATCTTAATATAGTCGGCGATCTCCTCAGGAACAAGATTTCGATAACCCACATCCCCTTTTTCTATCATGGCGCGTATTTGAGTACTTGAGATATTTGTGGCATCTCGTGGTACCACAATAAAGTCTTTCGTGTTTAGTTCCTCATTAGGTGACTCTTGAAGCTTCGACATGCCGTCAGATCCGATAAGTTGTATCGTTTGTATATCGCGTCGTGATTTGATCTCTCCTAATATTTCTTGTGTGTATCTACCGGTTGTGTCATCAAGCTCATCAGTCACCAATTTGATTGGTGTAGAAATCTTTGTTTGAAGAAATTTGGTAAAAAGATTACCAAGATTACGGCGATTCTCGTAGGTTGTTGAAATGACCTTATCATCCCGGTTTCCTGATGGAATGATCCAAATTTCGTCGAACGATTCACTTTTAAGTGCCAGCTCAAGAATCGCTACATGTCCTAGGTGAGGTGGATTGAATGCCCCAGGGAAAAGAAGAACTTTTTTCATAGACTTATCTTGCAGTAAATGGATCTGGAGATTTGGTATATCCTGAAATATTAAGAATGATGCCAGAGGCGGTGAGCGCCATGATGAGCGATGATCCTCCCTGACTGACGAATACCAATGGATCCCCTGTCAAAGGAAAGATGCCAAGCATTGATGCAATGTTCACGAATGATTGCGTGACAATCATGGTAACAAAACCAATCACCACTAAGCGTGAAAACTGATTGGGCGCTTCTTGGGCAATTCTATACCCTCGCAAAAGAAACGAGAGAAAGAGTGCAATCAAGAGGGCGCTTCCAATAAATCCCCACTCTTCGGCGAAGACCGCAAAAATCGAGTCACCAATCGGCTCAGGAAGAAAATTGAATTTCTGAATACTCTGGCCGAATCCCCTACCAGCGATTTCGCCCGAACCGATTGCAATCAGTGACTGTTGGATTTGATAGCCTGCGCCTTGTGGATCACGAGAGGGGTCAGCGAAGGTAAGCACGCGGTCTTTGATGTATGGCACGAATAGTCCAAGAAGTGTGACAAAGAGTAATCCTGCACCAATGATTGCTCCGGTATGCTTCCATCCACCTCCAGCGACAAAGTACATAACGAGCCCAGTAATCGAGAGAATGATAGCTGTTCCAAAGTCAGGTTGCAGAGCGAGCATGACGAGCGAAATTCCGAGAAGTCCTGCGAGTGGCCCTATGCCGTACACCCATGTCGCAATTTTTGTTTTGACCATCGCATACCACGCCGCAAGGTAAAGCACGAAACCAAATTTCAAAAGTTCAGCAGGTTGAAATGAAAACCCTCCGACAACAATCCATCGACGAGCGCCACCATGCTCAAAGCCGAAAAAAGGGATGAAGACGAGCGCACACGCCAAGACGCTTCCAAGAAAAACATAAAACGCATATCTATTCCATACCGTGTATTTGATGCGGTACATGGCGTACAAAAGCACGAGTCCGATAAGAAGTGAAAGCCCTTGGTTGATGGCAAGTCCTGAGAATCGTCCCCCTTCACGCGCAAGGAGTCCTAGGAGTGCTGAGATAAAAATGAAAAAACCGACACCGGTGAGCAAGAGTGTAATGGTGAGAAAGACAGAATCGATTTTTTTTCGCATAGAACAGGAGGCAATCACCCGACGAGCGCAATAATAACACCGATGAATGCGCAGATGACTGAGATGACCCAATAGCGCATTACAACTTTGTAGGAAGGCCAACCGATAGCTTCAAAATGGTGATGAATTGGTGCGATACGGAATATCTTTTTTCCGCGGAGTTTTTTCGATGCAACCTGGAGTACGTTGGTGACGACAGTGATGAATTGGATGAATGCAATAATTGGAAGGAGAACGACTGTATCAGTTAAAAACGCAAGAATAGTGAGTGCAAGAGCAAGCGCAATGAATCCTGTTTCGGTCAGATAGAAGCGAGCGGGCGGAATATTGAACCATAAGAATGCGAGAAGTCCTCCAGCGATTACAAACGAAAACGCTGATGCATCGATGTGTGCTCCAAAAAACGCAATGATACCAATCGCAGAAAATACAATCGCAAGTACACCACCCGCAAGACCGTCGATACCGTCGATGACGCCAGATGCAAGAATTGAGAGAAGAACAAAAAGAAAGAACGGAATAAACCAGATGCCGAGATCAAAAAAACCATACAATGGGACGAAAACGGCTGTCATGCCGAGCTTTGCATAAAACCACCATGCAACAAAAACACCAAAAAGAAGTATCGGTGCGGCACGATATGAAAATGGTAGACCGTCAGGAAAACGTCGTGAGACACCAATGACCACAAGATCTTCAATGAAGCCAACAATTGCGCCAAGAATAAAGCCGGCGAATGGAAGCCATGTTTGAGCGCGGGAAAGGAAGTCGATTTTTCCTGATGGACCGCCCGATGTGATAAACGATATCAACCAAAAGAGCGCAATAGTGACGGTGACAGCGATAACCACCACCAGCCCTCCCATACGTGGCGTCCCAACTTCTTTATCTTTGTGCAATTCGTTAAAAATTGGCGTCCCTGATACCCCTTCGATATCACCGACCCCCTTCGTGTTTCCCGCACGTTTTTTCCATGCTCGGTATTTGTAGAGATAGTGTGTAACGAGTGGCGTTATGCCAATACCAACAATAAACGAGACTGTTGCCGGTGCGATGACTTTAACGATATCCAGCTCCATAGATATGAGTAGTGTAGCACTTTATTTTTGGCTCGCACCGTGAAGAGTCGCGTTAACGAGTTGCGTTACATCACTGAAACGCCCCTCCTTACTTGAGCCAAGTACGACGATAACGACAGGATACCCGATTGATGTATCAAGTGAGATTGCAAGATTGCCTCCCGCGCTGTCAGTGAAGCCAGTTTTTGCGCCGAGTGACCATGGAATATCGTTGGCAATCATGTTGGTACTTTTAACAGCGTGTCGATTCCCCTCCCGTGAGATCAGCACAAATGAATCGTTTCGACTTGCATCGAGCGCATCGGGTATTCGACGAAGTGTTTCTGCCATCAAAAAAGCAACATCGCGGGCACTTCCCATATTTGCTGGAATCTCTCCGACATCGAGCCCTGTTTCATTTTGGAAGCTTAACGAGAGTCCCAAGCGCTCACTTTCAGCATTCATTGCGGTTATAAAAGAACCACCGGTTTTCGATTCATATGCATGGCGCAGTGCTGTTGCAGCGTCATTCGATGAAACCACAAGCATGAACGCAACCAAATCGTTGAGTGCGAATGTTTCTCCTGCCACAAGTCCACTGTCCCCTTCGGTGAGAAGCGATGATGCATCGATTGTGACAAGGGTATCTTCAGGGAGCGTGGTAAGAGCGACGAGTGCGGTGAGTAGCTTCGTGAGTGATGCCAATGGGAGAGGTGTGTCGCTGTTTTTTGCAAATAATGGCTCTCGATTTCGCGCATCGAGCACATACACCGCCTGTGCTTCAAGCGTCAGTGTGTCCCATTTGGTATCGGTCACTGTCGATGAATTTGTTTCTGCGGGGATATCGGTACGACCGCTTCGTCGGTACGTTGAAAAATAGACCCCTGCTCCGATGAGAAGGATACATAAGAGTCCAGTTAAAATGAGCGCTGTATTATTCCGCTCCTCCGGTTGTGGTGTCTGCTGTAGTGGTGGCATTAGGTGTATCGTTTTCTATTGGTACGGCATCAAGTGCTCCAAGCGCGTTACGGACATGCTCCCAATCAGGAAGTGCTTCGCGCGAAGGGACGCCTAGAAACGATAACAATTCGAGCGTTGGTTTGTAAAGGAAACTTCGCTGATCGTGTGGGTTGTCAACGCGTTCAATCAGTCCACGAATCATAAGATTTCGAACAATGAATGCTGAGTTCACACCGCGTACGTGGTCGATGTGCGCGCGGGTCACCGGGCCTTGATAGAGAACGACTGCGAGCGTCTCAAGGCCAGCCTTTCCGATATCCTTCTCAAGCTCGTCTTTGCGCAGTTGCTCAATAAGTTCTGCACTCTCAGGCGCTGTGCGAAGAGCCACCTCGTCATCGGTTTGTACGAGAACAACCCCCCGTCCCGTAAGACTCTCTCCTAATGTAGTGAGTGCATTTCGAACCTCTTCAGGTGATGCGCCTGAAAGCTTCGCCAACTCTTTGATAGAAAGTGGCTCACCCTTGAAAAAAAGTATTGATTCGATGGTGTTTGAGAGATTCATTGTTAGGAAGAATAGTCCGGCGTTGCGACAGCGTGCGGTTCCATATCGATATCGGCAAAAAGACCGCGCTGTTCGACCATCAGTATACCCTGCTTCACCAATTCGAGCATCGCCAAAAATGAGACGATGGTGTTCACCTTCACTTCCCGTTCTGTTTTTCCATGCGCTGATGCTGATTTTGCAAAGTCACTGAAGCGAAGTTTGATCGCTGAGCGGATACGGCCAGACAATGTTGTCATCATGTCTTCAAGACTCATGATTTTTTCGACGACGGTCTTCTTGAGTGCTTCAACTTTTGGAAATCGCGCGATAATCCAATCGACCGCGGTTCGTAGTGCGCTTTGTGTGATGCCCGCATGCGGAGCAAATATCATCGTATCCATTGATGCGGAACGCACGCTCTCATGCAACACGGCTTTGCCAAATCGAACACGAAGACTCTGGGACGCTTCTTGAATGATTTTATACATCTGTAATCGTCGTTCGAGCTCCTTCACATCCGATTCTTCTTCGCTACTTAAGATGAATTCTGGTAGCAACGAGCGTGACTTAATCAACACCAAGGTTGAAGCAATGAGCACAAATTGAGCGACATCGTGTGTCGGGAACTTCTCAGTCGTTTGGAGGTGTGCCATATAATCGTCCGCAACGGATGCGAGCGACACGTCGTTGATCAAAAGCTTCCGTTTTTCGATAAGCGAAAGCAACAGATCAAGCGGACCTTCAAAGACAGGAGTTTTGACTGCGAAACTCATTGTCTTATTATACCCTAGGAATAAAGAGAATTATGCGCATGCGCTGATCACACTGTCAAAATCTTGTTCACTGACATAGAGAATTCCGTCGTCAATTTCCCAAGGGATTCGGTTTCTTGTCAGACACTCTTGGCGTACCGAAAGATCAGTGCCACCAACTTCTACACGTGGTCCGACAACTCCTTTGTCATAATAAAGCTTTCTTTCATAGACGCTGAAGGAGAGTAGAACAAGAACAATCGCACAGAGTATCGTCAAACTCCCCAAGATACAACCAAAGGCTTTACGCATAGGTTTATTTCTTCTCTTCTTTCTTCACGACCAAGAGGCCGAGTTCTTTCAATTGTTCCGGTGTTGCCGGTGTTGGTGCGTTCATGATTGCGGTCTTGCCACGTCCGGTCATCGGGAATGGCTGTACTTCACGGAGGTATGATTCTCCCGAAAGGTTCATGATGTTTCGCTCAACACCAAGCGCGATACCGCCGTGCGGTGGAACACCATACCCGAACGCTTCGAGCATATGGCCGACACTTTCTTCAATTTCGAGGTCTGTGTAGCCCATGTTCTTGTAGGTAGCGCGTAAGATTTCTGGCTGGTGCGCACGGATGCTTCCCCCGCCTGACTCAAAGCCGTTGCATACTAGGTCGTACTGCTGGGTGATGATGTCTTCAAGATGCTCGCCCTTCATGTGCCACTCGAGGTGCTCTGGAGCTGGCATCGAGAATGGATTGTGGGTGAACGTCCACTTCCCTTCGTCGGTCTTCTCGAAGAATGGGAAATCAACAACCCACGCGTATGCGAGGACGCCGTTTGCTTTGTCTTCTTCAGTGCGCATATCGAATTTGTCTGCACCGTACTTCGCCATTGCGTCTTTGTATGAAATGCGTGGGAATGGCTTTTCCTTGATAGTGAAGCCCATCGCTTCTGCAGCAGAGGTCACCATTGCTTCAACCGTCTGCATGACATCCTCTTTGGTCACGAACGCCATCTCGAGGTCGATTTGTGTGAATTCATAGCCACGGTCAGCACGGAGGTCTTCGTCGCGTACACAGCGTGCGACTTGGAAGTATCGCTCGAAGCCTGATGCCATGAGGAGTTGCTTGTATTGCTGAGGTGACTGCGGAAGCGCGTAGAAGGTGCCGGGGTTGTGGCGTGATGGGATGATGAAGTCGCGTGAACCTTCAGGCGTTGATTGTGTGAGGAGCGGTGTTTCAATCTCGACAAATCGCTCGCCGAAGAGGTAGTCACGGCAGCGACGCACCCACTCGCTTCGCAATCGAATATTCTTTTGCATACGCTCCGAACGAAGGTCAATGTAGCGATACTGGAGACGGGTTTCCTCGTTGATACCTGCGGTGTCCGCTGTCGGGTCAAATGGTGGTGTGTTCGCTTTGTTCAACACTTCCACTTCAAGCGCTTCAACCTCGATGCCACCATTCGCCTCATCAACGTTCACGAGCTTTTCCGGACGCGCTTTAACCAAACCTTTGATCGTAAGTACCCACTCACTGCGCACATCGTTGATTGACGCGAACACAGCTTCATTTTTGCTTGAGATAACAGTCTGTACGTGCCCTGTCTCGTCGCGCATATCGAAGAAAACAATTTTTCCATGGTCACGACGCGCGTGAACGAATCCAGAAAAATATACTTCTTTACCAACATGGTCTGAGAGATCTTTGATGAGTGTGCGTGGGTTCATGGTTTAATGTTAGCTATTTTAACAATACTGCTCATTTGTTCTGGTCCTGCTATGCGATACGGTCTCCATCGTTCTCGGTATTCATGATTCGCATCATTTTCCTTCCATTTTTTCCAACTTTCTTCATCAGGCCATTGTGTCACTGAAACGAAATTATCTGGTTCGATGCGATAGAGATTTGCATCTATCAGGCCATATTTCTCGACGTTTATTTTTGAGAGTTCTTCCCATTGTTGTAAGAAGCTCTCGTGAAGGTCGGGTGGAATTTGCCATCGATAGATGAATGATACTGTGTCTGGTTTCATAAACAAAAATAGCCCTTACAAAAACCACCGAATAGTCAGTGACTTTTGTAAGGGCGATTGTGGTGTCTCCTTCGCCTCAAACGGCTTCGGAAGACCAAGCGCGGTACCACCTTACTGCATCCTCCGAAGCCTTGGCGTAGGAGGATCTTCATTACAGCTATTACGGGCATCCCCGGGAGATTCTACTACCTCTTTCGAGGGTTCTTTCCCCAACTCGGCCGTGTCATCGGCGTCGGTGTCTTTACTCATAAAACATATCACATGAAGCACGTTTTTTATGAATTGACAAATATAATTTAAATGATACGATATAAAAGGAATCGTATCGGCCTACGCCGAACAGATTAGTTCTCTGGCTCGATACGAGCTAGGAGGACGATATGTACTCTGAAATCCCACAGTGGCTACCCTCTCGGGCTGATATCAGCTCAGTAGTGGTGCTCGAGCGAGATGATTTGTACTCGGCTACCACCGAGGACATCATCGAGTACGCATTCTGCGAGGACGCACTGTTCTATGAGGACGGTGAGACCTTCGTCTGGATTCGATACTCCAATGCAACTTTCACTCAAAGTTTTTCTATCAAGTTTCTCGGAGAGATGATTGAGGGTCTCCGAACTTTTGTAGAAAACCTTGAGAAGTTGAGGAGTCGCTAGTGTGAGTTTCGAGGCAGTCGCCCCTAGCAGGAGCAGAATCGATGGCGCCCTGACGCCGAGACCGCGGAACCCCGCGGTCTTTTTCTTTTAGAACTTCAACCCCGTCTTCTTTCGCACGTCATCCATCACCTTCTCTGCGCGAGCACGAACTTTCTCACCGTTTTCTTTGAGCATTGCGATAACCGCATCTTTGTCCTGTGCAATCTCTGCACGGCGTTCGCGAAGTGGTGCGATAAACGCATCAATATCTTCAATCAACGCCTCTTTGAGCGTCTTGTAGCTTCCCTTGTTAGCTTCGTAGAGCTCTTTTAATTCACTTTCAGGGCGGAAGCACTTGTGGAGGTTGTAGACGTTCACCGGGATACCGCCCGATGAGTCGGTCACGATCGACATAACCGCTTTGGTGATTTCTTCGCGTGTGGAGAAGAGCGGAATCGTATTGCCGTAGCTCTTGCTCATCTTCTGTCCGTCAGTGCCAGGCACCGTTGCGACTTCAGGTAAAATCTTTGCTTCAGGAATTTTAAATACCTCACCAAACGTGTTGTTGAACTTCTGTGCGATATCGCGTGCGTATTCGACGTGTTGCTTTTGATCTTGACCAACCGGGATGATGTCCGCCAACGGTAAGAGAATATCTGCGGCCATCAAGACCGGATAGTCAAACAGTCCCATGGTCGGTTCAATCCCCTTCGCGACTTTGTCTTTAAAAGCGACCGCGCGTTCCATGTATGGCACGGTGATGAGCGTATTGAAGATCCACGTGAGCTCGGTGACCTGTGGAACATCCGACTGGACGAAAATTGTTGCCTTCTTCGGGTCGAGACCAACCGCCAAGTGGTCAATCACGCTATCAAGTGTGTACTGTGAGAGCTTTTCGGCATCCTGAAGTGTTGTGAGCGCGTGATAGTTGGCGATAAAAATGTAGGATTCGTAGTCTTCCTGCATATCAACAAACTGCTTCATCGCACCAAAATAGTTTCCGATGTGCAAAACACCGCTCGGCTGTATTCCTGAAAGTAAGATTTTTTTAGACATATATTTAGAGGTCGCGGGTAACACGTGCGAGAAGCTCAGAGATAGGGACACGCGCCTGCTCCATGGTGTCGCGATCGCGAACGGTCACGGTGTCGTTTTCAAGCGTGTCGAAGTCGATCGTGATGCAGAGCGGTGTGCCTATCTCATCCTGCCTTCGATAGCGTTTGCCGATGTTACCGTTGTCGTCGAATTCACATCGAACGCGTTCTTTTAACATATCGAATACCGCGCGAGCCTTCTCGACGAGCTCGGGTTTATTCTTCAAGAGCGGGAAAACCGCTGCTTTAATTGGTGCAAGCTTTGGAGAAAGCTTCAGAACCGTACGAGACTCTTCACCAACACCTTCTTCCGCGTACGCGTCAGAGATGAATGCAAGGAACATGCGTCCAAGCCCGACCGATGTTTCCAAGATCCATGGAATGTATTTTTCTCCGGTATGCGGGTCCGTATAGTTCAGGTCGGTTCCTGAATGCTTCATATGCTGGGTCAGATCGTAGTCGGTGCGGTCGTGGATACCCTCCATCTCGTCAAAGCCGTAGGATGGGAAGTTATATTCGATATCCCATGCATCAGAAGCGTAAAAAACGAGGTTCTCGTGCTGTTTCCAACGCAAATTCTCCTCTCGGATGCCCATTTTTATATACCAGGTAAAGCGTTCGTTCTTGATGCGATCGTATGCTTCTTTGTTTTCATTCGGGCGAACAAAAAATTGTGTATCGGCTTGTTCCATCTCACGCGTGCGGAACAAGAAGTTGCGTGGCGAGATTTCATTGCGGAACGCCTTACCAATTTGTGCGATACCAAAAGGAATCTTTACGCGTGTGGTGTCCACGACGTTTTTGAAGTTCAAATAGATTCCCTGGCACGCTTCTCCTGGGAGGTAGACCGGCTGTTCGTTCTTGCCGGTGAAGTCGCCCATGTTTGTCTTTACCAAAAGGTTAAACGCACGGACGGGTGTGAAGTCATTTGCTCCACACTTAGGACACTTTATTTTTGTCTTGTGTTCGTCAAAGAGCGTGTTCAGTTGAGCCTCGGTCATTTTTTCGTCAGCGGTAACGCCTATCTTTTCCAACTCTTTATCAACACGGATGCGGGTGTTGCACTTTTTGCACTCAGAGAGCGGGTCAGAAAAACCGCTGGTGTGTCCAGACGCTTCCCAAACACGCGGATCCTTAAACATCGCCGAATCAAGACCAACGTAGTTGTCACGTTTTTGAACGTGTTCTTCCCACCAAGCCTTTTTGATGTTGTTTAAGAGTTCAACACCGTATGGGCCAAAGTCATACATTCCAGCCATTCCGCCATAAATCTCGGAGCCGGGATACACAAACCCGCGTCGCTTAGCGAGGCTGATGATTGACTCCATGGTTACCTGTGTGCCCTCAGTCATGGAAAAAATATAGCACAGCGAGCCTGTTTTGTATAAAAAAAGCCCCACCAAGAGGAGTTCGATAGCGAGGGGGACATCTCGCTATTTCGCTCATTGATGGGGGAAGTTACAGTGAACTTCCGGATGGGTTTTTTCGGCGTCGCACTCCAGGTCTTAACAACCAGGAATGACAGGGCGATTGCTTCATGGAACAGGAGACCGAAGACCGGAGGTAGTCGTCGCTCCACTGCATGCATGGTCGCCACACGGTATATCGCGGTCTCAAGCACCCCCTGTGCCGATTCCTCGCGATAGAGCCTTAGTCAACCCAAAAGAACACTCTAACTTCCGAGAAGAATAATAGCACGTTTAACAAGAAAAGCAACTCCCCCATCAATTTGCCCAAAAATCCTTATGAAATGGCCTCAACGTAGGATTTTGCCTGACTTTCCCACATTTTCTTGTAGTGGCCGTCCTTCTTGTTCAAGAGGTCATGGTGCGAACCGAGCTCGACCAGCGTGCCGTGATCAAAGACCGCGATACGGTCTGCGCCGTGTACGGTATTGAAGCGATGCGAAATCAAGAGGAGTGTTTTCTCTGATACCGCCTGCTCAATCTGATTGAAGAATCGCTCTTCGGCAATTGAGTCAACCGATGCGGTCGGCTCATCGAGAATAACAACGAACCCTTCGCGGTAGAGTGTGCGTGCAAGTGCTACACGTTGCTCCTGACCTTTTGAAAGTTCGATACCGTTCGCGAACTCTCGTCCGATTTGCGCCTCATACCCATCAGCTAGCTCGGTAATGAATTCGTGCGCTCCCGCGAGCTCGGCTGCTTGCTTCGCTCGTGCTTGAGAGACTTCTCCATCAGGGCGTCCCATCGCGATTGATTCTGCCACGCTGAATTCATGGATACGGTAGTCTTGAAGCAAGATTGCGAGGTACGAGCCCCATTCGTCCGGATGAATATCACGAAGCGAAATGCCGTTAACCAAAATCTCACCCTCGGTCGGATCATAGATGCGTGAGAGAAGTTTCAAAAGTGTCGTCTTCCCTGCTCCGTTCTCACCGACGAGTGCGAGCTTTTCTCCAGGCTTGATGGTGAGCGATACATCTTTGATTGCCCATACCTCAGAACCCGTGTATTTAAACGAGACGTTTTTGAATTCGATTGTGGGCGCTGAGGTGAGATTGAGTGCAACCGGATGAGCAGAAACAGCAATTGCTGGCTTCGTATCGAGTACTGAAAAAATATCCTTTGCATAGAGGGTCGATTCATACATTCGAGCGATGCTTGAAAGAAGATTGGTGCTCAAACCCGCGAATTGTGCAAGAACGCCCGTCAAGAATACGATGTCACCAACGCCTGCTTCTCCTCGGATGACACTTTGCACGATGAGGTAAAAGGCTGTGCCCACACCGACAGCACCAATCAACGATGCGACGACTCTCCATGTGAAGTCAGCGCGATCAACCTTGAACTGCTCCTCTCTAAATGATGCAAGAATGCCACGTGCTCGCTCAATCAAGTTGTCGGCCGCTTGGAGCATCTTCGTTTGAATGATGCCGATTTTGCCGTTGATGTGGCCTCTGATTGTGCCGTACATGCGCTGACGAGGGCTGTTTTCAGACCAAATGTTCCATTTTTTGTTGCCGTAGCGAACCTCAACCATGAATGATGGAATGAGGCTTCCGACGACGATGACGAAGATGAGCGGATATGAGAGTGCGAGTGCTGCCGAACCGATGATACCGATAATCAATCCGATGTTGTCGAACTGAATATCGGCAAGCGTGATGATGGGAAAGTTGCTCCGGTTAAAGGCACGCGTCATCAAGTTTTGGAACTCAGCGTTTTCATGGTGTGCAAGATCAATTTTGGTGCGCGCACGCATCACGGTCATATCAACCTCATCCTGAGCACTCAAATGCCAGCGCTTGTCGAAAAAACCACGCACCGCTTGAGCGAGGCGCGTTGTCACCCACACGATACCGTAGAGAGCAACAAGCATGACAGGGACACCGACGCCGTGCGAAAGTGAGGAAACAACCGAGTCGATGACAGACCCCGTTACTTTTGCTTGCACCAACGGAAGGAGTGCTATGAGCGCATGGAGTACGATCAAAATGAATGACGTCCATGGAGTGGCGCCCCACGCAAGTTTGCATGCCCGAACAATTGTTGCAAAAGTTTGTTTCATTAAGAATTATTTTGTTGTGTCGCTACATCCCCTGTTCCTTAAGCTTTTCAAACAACTCGCGTTCGCTCTTCGAGAGCTTTTGAGGGATTTCCAACTCGAGTACAACACGGAGATTCCCCCGCTTCCCACCACTTGCGGGTACACCTTTTCCGCGGATTCTTATTTCATGACCATCTTTTGAACCCGACGGAATAACAATTTCTTCGACGCCTTCAAGTGTTTCAAGTTTTTTCGTTGTTCCCAGCACCGCTTCAGAAATTTTTATGGGGAGGTAGGTGACCAAATCAAATCCCTCTTTTTCGAAAATCTTGTGCGCCTTTACGTGAATTTTTACATAGAGGTCGCCCGCAGAACCGTGCTGAATCGCTTCACCAGCTCCCGTCAAACGAATCATTTCACCGTTTTCGATGCCTGCAGGAATTGCAATACGAATATCTTTTTCTTCTTTCACAATGCCGGCACCTTTACATGTTGAACACTGTGTTAGTGGGGTTTCTCCGCGACCGTTACACGTAGCGCACGTGGTGGTGGTCGAAAAGTTACCGAACAACGAAGAACGTGTTTCAGAAATTTTACCTTGACCATTGCACGTCTCACATTTTTTCATCTGGCTTCCCGGCTCGCCACCCGAACCCTTACACGTGCCACAGAGATTTGCTTTCTTTACCAAAACATTCCGCGTAGTACCAAAGATAGAATCTTTAAAGTCGAGTTCGATGTCTATCGAGATGTCCCGCCCACGGCGAACCCGACCACCTCCACGACCGCCGAAAATATCACCGAAAATATCACCGAGATCGAATGAAAAACCGTTTTCGGCTCCGGCGAACCCAGAAAAATCAAACCCTTGGCCATTCGCGAAGCCACCGAACCCACGCGGGTCAAACCCTGCACCACCCATGCCAGGTCCAGCACTGCCGAATGAATCGTACTGTTTACGTTTTGAATCATCGGAAAGAACACCGTACGCCTCGTTGATTTCCTTAAATTTTGCTTCATCCCCACCTTTTTTATCGGGATGGTATTTGTGCGCGAGTGTTCGAAATGCTTTTTTGATGTCGTCTTTTGAAGCACTCTTTGAAACGCCGAGAATGGAGTAGTAGTCCTTTGCCATAGGCGACTATTATGACAGTTTTTTATGAAATTTCAATGACCTATGGTGCATCAGCGTGAGTGTATTGACTTCATATAAAATATACAGTACTTTCTTCGTGGAGTAATAACCGATAGGAGAAAGTGATGCAAAAAAGAAAGCCTGCCACAGTGCCCACGCCGGCTCTCCCGTCTCTGCGAACTTCTTCCGTAGTCATCAATGGTTTCTGCCCAGAATTCGTGAGGCAGTTGCGGGAGAAGCTAGCCGTGCTCGTCGACGGAAGATCTCAAGATGGGAGTTCTCGACTCTTCTCTGAGAGAGATGTCCACAAGGTTGGTTCGTACGAGAAGTACAGGCTAACACCGCTGGCTCAAGCAATCGTCGCGCATCTTCTCGATCAGTTGAAGTGCGACATTTTTGGGCTAATCCAGGGTGAAAACCAGATTTTCGCGAGCAAGGATCATATCGAGCTCCTTCTTCGAACGACGGACAAGTTCCTCGAAGATATCGTTCTCTGAGACATCTTCCCGCCCAGGCTTTTTTGCCAACGGCGGGATTTTCATATAAAACAGCAACTCATCGCGAACGATTGACAAATATCGACATGGCTGTAATAATCGCTCCGGACGCACCACTACTCCGGAGGATTAATGGGGGCGCACTCCCAAACAACCGAATTCGCGAGGAACGTTGCAGAACTCACTGCACAGGTGCCGGGGGTCGCTAGCATCAAGCCCGGCGCAATCAGACAGGTCAACGGCCGGTGTCCCGAGCGGAAGGTGAAGCTCGCTTTTGCGGTCACCGGTGAAATCAAGACCGGCGTGCGGATGGAGATTCGCTCGCCCGGTTCCGTACAAACCATCACGGCGGTGTGCAATCGCCACCAAGAGACGATGGTCGCGATTGCTCGGGCACTCCGAAACAGTGGAGTGCCGATCTGCTTCGAAAAGAACTGTCCGTCGCCCTAGACACAAACCCACGAGACTCTGCCACGCGCAGAGTCTTTTTTGATATAAATTGTTATTCTCATTGTGCGATTTGACATATCACAGTAAATAAGGTACTCTGTCTTCAGAGTATATCCTAGGCAACCATCAAACCAGAGGAGAACAGCATGCCAGTAGTGATGAGCAAGGAAGAGATCCTGGAGACCGCTAGGGTGGTCTTGTGCGACGTGATCCAGGGTCGCCCCGGTTTTTCCAACTACTGCGCCAAGCTTGCTAGGAGTGAGTGGCTCGCGATGCACTTGAGGGCGAACAAGTTCCCCGGTGCGATCGATGCGATTCTCTCGCTCATCGAACACGAGCGTGAAAATGGTGTGTTGATTCTGAAGACACCCGACGACGGTTTCTTGCATCTGCTAGTCGCTATCGAGGAAGCGGTAGGCAAAGAAGATGCCGACCGCATCGCGAGCATCCTCGAGTGGGATGAGTTCTTCGAAGGAGAGGATCGTTCGTACCGTGCTCTGATCCTCGAGATCATGGAGAAGATCGGTAGCGAGCGACACGTTCCGGCGCTCGAGCGATTCGCGAAACGCATCTCTTCTATCCATTACAAGGATGGAGAGGACCCCGGAGAGAGATTCAACGAGTACGACGCGAGTGACGTTCGGCACACGATCAACATCTGTCGTGGTCGCACTGCCTGATCTGTTCTTCCCCATCGTTTTCACAGGGTTCGCACGTTTGTGCGGACCCGTTTTGTTTTTAAAGGTTGTAGATAATAAGAAAACCCCGCGCGGGTATATGCGCGGAGCCAGTATGAACTGCTATCAGGCGAGAACGATTGGACTGCCTGTCCCGAGTTCTTCGAGATAGTCATTCCCCATCACCTGAGCCAAGATATCAATCCACAAGCTCGTGTGTTCTCCCACCTCATTCAGAACCCTCCGTTCGTCGGAGTTCAGATAAGGCCACCGAGCAGCGATACGAAAGAGCTTTGCCGCAACGTCTTCGTAGAAAGCACGAGTCGTACCGGTCGAACGACCATCTCTGAATTTCCAGATTCCTCCCAGGGAGACGATGCCTTGGTAGATCAGAATTTGATTTGCCATGAGTTCAGCACGGTCGTGTGTCACCCGATCGACGCAGTACTTCCCATCTTTGAAAAGCTTCTTAAAATCGTCTGAAATCCAGGGTGACCCTAGTTTAGAATATGGATGCAAAACCAGCGTGTCACCGAGCCTTTGAGCGATGTATTCTCGCTCTTCCTCTGTAATCGCTTTCCACAGATCGATACCTTGTGATGTTAGTTCTGCGAACGTTCGACGGAAGAACTGCACACCAAAATCCCTATCGTATCCAACGATCGCTTTCATGAGTCATCTCCTTTCCCGTCTATCGGTTGGTTCAATCTCCCGCGAGTATACGCCTCGGACTTAAAAAGACAAGAATGTGAAATGGTGCGAATTAACAAAAGAGGCTTCTCTGTTTCTGCAGAAATAGAGAATAGAAATAGGCTTGAATAGAGCTCAGAAAACCCGCCCAACCTCTCACAGCACACTTGCACATTCTCAAGTTCTTAAGAACTTGAGAATGTGCAAATGCTTAAGAAGTTTAAAATTTTCGTGAATCGTATGCCCAGTGGAGGAGCGCTTGGCGTTGGACGGGGCGACACATGATATCCCCCGCTCTGCAGTTGTGTTTGATTTGGGCAATATGACGAGTGATTGCCTTCCAGCGTTTGATTTGTCGCGCGTCTTCTTTCGGGATACGGCGACCCATGTAGTAGCGACAGTACCACTGAAACCACCCTCGCGGGTCATCTTTATAAACCCAGCCCTTACGTTTCCATTCAGCCAATGATTGCGACGCGTTTACACCAAAATAGTTTAGCTTCGCTTCGTGTTTTCCTGTGCTTGAAAACTGCACGCCAGCAAACCAGCTCTTCGGAAACTCTTTTGTGCAATCGTTCAGGTGAAGCCCGCCGAAGATGCCGAGCTTGAGTATTTCTTTAGGCGTCAGATCTGGTTTGAATGTGGGATCAAAATTTTTACCGATTGGTTCTACGAGCTCATACCGATAGCCCTTTTGCATAGAGTCGTTGACGACAACCATCTTTGTTCGTTTTTGACGCGTCGGTTTTTTCATAGACTCGCATTTTACCACCCCTTTATCCCAAATGAGTATTCTTAGCTTCTGCAGAAACTAAGAAGGCAGATTTATACTAGTATGAAAAACCAAAAAGAATTGGAACGAATTTTTAAGGGGTGTGCAAATATTCATCGACTCAACATATTGCTCGTGCTTGAACGCCGGCCAAAACTATCAGGACTCGACATCGCCGACACACTCCGAGGTGATTTCAGAACGATATCTGAGCACCTACGGAAGCTTGCGTTGGCTGGTTTGATTACAAAACGGAGAAACGGACTTGCCCTTGAACATCTCCTCACCGACACCGGTGCAAGGGTTCTCGGTTTCTGCAGAAACTTAGAATAAGCTCCTCTGCATATTGAACTAAACAAAAAGACCACCCAAGAAGGCGTGGCCTCCGCGGGTGGTGCGGTGATGAACCGTTGGATAAGTCTAGCGAACCCAGGCTCCCTGGGGAACCCTGAAGAAGCGCAAGGTGCTCATGTCTGTTTCGTCGAGATGATTCTCCTCGACGAGGAAAGCGACGTGACCCTTGCCAAGATCGCTCTCCACTTCGGCGTCGAAGCGGATGCCGGCGATCGAGCCCATCACGTTGTGCTGATAGACTGTCGTCACGACGCCGGTGGCATCCTCAGTGAGAAAGTGGCTTCTGCTCTCCCGAGTTCTCGCCATCACTTGCGCTTTTTCGAGAAGCTTTCGGAGAAGCTGAGGCGTCACCGCGACCTGATGCTTCACAAGGCAATAGAATCCGTCGTACATGGCTTCCTCCTTGGTTTGTCTGTGATCTGGAAGATCAGCCGATGAAACGGCGACGGGTACCGTCCGGCGACACGGTATAGATTCGATCTTGGATCCCTTGGAAGGTCTGACCACCCGAGGAACTGCTCGGCTGGGACTTCTCAAGATTCTGAAGTTGCTTGCTGGCGGCAGCTTCTGCCTCCGCCTGCGAATCGTACTCACCCTCGATGGGATAGTACGCGTCCGGACCACCTTCGAAGGTGTCGTACCCTTCGAGCTTCCACTTTCCTTCGGTGGCGGGGGTGATCATCGCGACGGGCACTTCGGTCTTCGTGGTCATTGTGAACCTCCGTTTGGGAAAGAGCATGAATGCACTCTTGCATTCGTACTGCCAATATACACCACAATAGTGTTTTTGTCAATAACGCTTTATGTAGAGAGACTTTGGATATAAGAGAGTGAAATATCTTTCATGGAGGTAACAAGGTTTTTTGTTGGGTATTCTTTGTTGAGGTTTTCAACCAATCCAATACAACACATAGATGCTCTTTTTGCTGCTTCCATTCCGCTGATTCCGTCCTCTATCACGAGACAATCTTCAGGAGCGACACCTAACTTCTCGGCAGCGAGAAGAAAGCTTTCAGGATCGGGCTTCCCTTTCTGTACCATGTCTCCTGTCACAACCGCTTGAAAGTTTTCAAATACTCCGAGTTTTTGAAGAACGGTGCGAACATATTCAAGATTTGATGCGGAAGCAACAGCGAGTGGTATACCCCTCTCCCGTAAGTCGGTGATGAGTGCGACAGAGCCTGGAATTTCTTCAACCTCTTCTTGTGCTGCTTTCTCCATTGCAGCCCATTTCTCTTTGAGCAAAGCTTCAATGTCGTAGGCCGCTCCTTGTTTATTCAAAAGGTCAGACAAGAACTCGCGTGTTCTCACGCCCGCATATCTCATCGTAATTTCTTCGGGGGAAAGCACTATGCCGAACTCTGCAAGGATGCGAGATTCCACTTTTGCATGGAGTTTCTGCGTGTCAGAAATCACCCCGTCCATATCAAATATAACTGCTTTGATCATGTATAGAAATTCTGTCTAAAATTCGTGTGAATCACCTTCTTTGAGAGTGACAAATTCAATGCCGTGCTTTGGGAGGAAATGCGCGGGAGCGCCATGAGCACTGCCGAGGCGCTCTTCAATGACACCTGCATCATGGACCGGGAATGCGACACGAGGCTTCACTCTCAGGGCATAGTGAACCGCATCAGCAATTTTGCACCATGGTCCTGCAACGGGGAGCGCGAGGATATCGACGGGGCGTTCAGGGTCTTTGAATGCGTCGCCGGGATAAAAGAATTTCTCTGCAATGAAATAGCCGGTGTTTTGCACCTGACCGAAGTCCTCAAAGATCTCTTCGTGCTTCGCATCGAATGCTTCGAGCATGATTCCTCGAGATTCGGATGAGTCTCTTCCCTGCAAAATCGTGTACGGAATCCCCGCTTCACCAAGCTTAGCTCCGACGCCTGCATTTGTAATCACGTCTGCGGTCGGATTGTTCTTCAACACCTCTTTCAGCGACTCGATGTGGAGGTGATCCCCATGTTCGTGGGTGATAAGGATGATATCAATACCCGTGACACTCCCCTGTCCTTCTGAATACGCTCCCGGGTCGGTGAGGAATGTTACTCCGTTAACCTTGATACGGAGGCAACAATGGCCGATTTTGGTGATGTACATTCACCCATTCTACCATTTTTCAAAAAGGTGTCTGTCCTATTTTAACTTTTTGCCCACCATCTTATCAAAAACTTTCCAACCTGAGCGTTTCTTTCTAAGATCTCCTTCTCTGTCCACTGTTCGTGTTCTGCCAAAATAACTGTTGTTTTAATTTCTGTTTTCTTAAACCAAGGTTTCTTTTTTAAAAAAGATTTATTAGACATCTTATTATTGTAAGTCTGACCAATTAAGGCAAGATTGCCAATATTCCAAACAAGCTCGGTCTGTCTATCTTCTTTCATATCCCAATCCTCAACTCTCTCAGGATTTCTAGGTAAAATATGTTCAAGTGATACCTTGCCAAGACTTTTCTCATTGGCAGGATTACTGCTTGTTTCAAATTCCTTAAGTAAGAACTTTGCAAGGTATTCCTGGTCTTCGAAATCTGTATCTTTAATTTCTTCCAAGATCTCGCTGTCTTCAATCCAGAAGTCTGTAGCAAGGATCGTTATGAGATCTTGGGGGGTAACATTCTTGGTTCTAAGTTTTGAAGCGCTTTCAGCAAAGAAATTCTCTAGTTCATTTGGGTTTTTGCCAATAAGCGCTCTTCTAACTGCCACTGAAGCTATTTGTTTTATGAGATCGGAAACTTCCTGAGAAGGCCACCCAGACAAAGCAGATAGTATTAAAGGGTAGTATTGTCTATTTTTTAGTTGACGTAGTTGTTCTAGCGCATGAAGACCATCTTGTGGAAAGTTGGAAATGTTTGCATTAAATATGCTCGAATAAGCCTCTGACTCGGTTACGACGTTCTCAAAGAAGTTTAATATCGCCTCGTTATTATTATTGAATTTGAGTTTTATTTGTTGATAAAGTTCTTTCTCAAAAACCTTTCCGTAGTTTGATATCCAAAAGTGTCGAACATATTGGTTTATTTCAATTCTGTCTAGCTCTTGTTCCATCCTGTCCCATGCGTCTTCTGTAATTGATAATTTTTTTGATTCAGGCTTTATCTTTTCGTATTGATCAGCAGCCGAAAATATATAGTTTTTAAGAAGATCGGATGTTGTTAGTCCTTGTCTTTTGGAATTGATGCTTTCAAAAATCATATATGCATCTACATCAGTATTCACATCAATGACGACAAAAACCAAATTAGTTTCGAGCTTCTTTTTTAATTCCCAACAGAATTCTTCAATTTCTTTTATGCCGCTCTCTTTTGAAATGTCATCGATTTTCTTTACAAAAAATTCATAACACTTTCTTATGCTTTTGTTGGAAATTAACTTCCCCTGTTTTCTAATTGGAACGCTCTTTTGGATAAACTCTCTAAAGAAAACTTGATCTTTTTTACTTAAATTAAGGAAGAAAGTTTCATTTTCTATATCACCAATATATTTTTCATAGAGTTCATCAGCAAATCTCTGATAGACTTCAACGTTGTTTTCTCTCAGTTTTTCATATAGAACACGCATTAAGATTGTGAGCGTGGTAATGCGTTGTTGTCCGTCAATGACCTCATAATGTGTGTATCGAGAGCCACCGGAATCTCCATGATAATAAATTATTGCTCCAAGAAAATGCTCCTTGTCTTTTTCTAGAACATTATTTTTAATATCGTCCCACAATTCGCGCCAATTGCTTTCCTCCCAAGAGTAAGCTCGTTGGTATCTAGGAATATTAAAAATAGTCTTATCAAATACACTCGAAAGAGTCTTCTTGGTCGAATTATTTATTGTAGGCATTTTTTTGATTAGTTCGGTACTGGCAATCCTAATTTTTGCAGAGGAAGATATTTGAAGTAATACTGACAACCAACAGAGATTATGTAATCTAAAGTGTCTTTATAAGACTCTGCACGAAACCAGTCGCTCAAAATATAAATATACTCAACCTCGATATTAAGAGGCGCCATCAATTTTGCGTACTGTTTCCGTTTGTAATCGCAGGTTTGAAGCTTTTCGTCAACCGAACCTGCAACCTTTTGGAACTTTACTTCGATGACAAAAAGAGTGTTGTTTAAAATCACATAAAGTGCATCGTCCGGTAGGAGTTTCTTGGAAAGAATTTTCTTATAGTCGACACCTTTTGATTCGAGAAACTTGTAAAGTCCATTTTTTCGATAGTTTCTTGCAACCTCCTTTCCTTCATAGAAAATAACGTTGTCTTTGACTTCGTATCCGGCTTTTGTTGCCAAAAGAGAAAGGATATCCGTCTCCTTTTCAAAGTTTAATCCGGTTATGGTGTTTCCTCCCCCAAAGCCACCTTCTTTCATATTTTAATAGAATTAAACCTTTTAACGGAAAGATCAAGGTAGTTCTTTTCCATATCAATACCAATAAACTTCCTACCCTCTTTTGCAGCAGCGATACCTGTGGTTGAACTACCGGTGAATGGATCAAGAACAATATCCCCTTTTTTGGTACTTGCCAGGACAATACGGCGCAAAAGTTCAAGTGGTTTTTGTGTCGGGTGCTTACCAAATTTCTTTTCGTCCGGCTTTGGTGTTCCTACAGACCAGACAGAGCGCATTTGTAGCCCTGGTTTTTTAATGAAATCACTACCCCAATCACCATTCTTCATTTTATCGTAATTGAAGGTGTGTTTTGCCTTCTTGTCTTTGCGTGCCCAAATTAATGTTTCGTGGCTTGCAGTGAAGAAGCGGCAGCTTAAGTTTGGCGAAGCGTTTGGCTTAAACCACGAAACATCATTCAAAATGTGGTATCCGAGCGATTGAATGGCATGGCCACATTGATAAATTGAGTGATATGTTCCACTCACCCACAATGTTCCTCCTGGTTTTAGTACTTTACGAACGGCTTCGAGCCAGCGGACATGAAATTCATAGTCGTTTTGAAAACCCTTACTTCTGTCCCAGTCACCCTTGTTGACACTCACCATGCGTCCAGCATGAACACTAAAACCTCCGTTCGAGAGATTGTACGGAGGATCGGCAAAAATCATGTCGATTGAATTTTCAGGAAGTTTTGAAAGGAGTTCGATTGAATCGCCGTGGTAGAGGGCAAAATCATCACCATGAAAATACGGCTTCTGGCCAACAGACTCTAACACCTTCTTTGTTTGCGTTTTTGTGGCCATGGGAGGCCTTAAATATAGCAGTTCTGGGGTCATATTTGAACCCAACCCTACTACAGGGCCATAAAATTAAGATAAGGTATTGCTTTTCTCACGACGCTTACTGGGAGAGGGATAGATCAGGCCATCAATGATAAACAATTCTGGAGTAGAGATAGATTTGCTGACATTTGAGTCGTATAGATTTTTAACCGTTTGGAGTTGTGGGGGGTACTCATTTTTCTTCTTTTTTCCTTCCTTTACGATAATCACAACAAAAAAAGAGTGCTTTGATGACTCGCTTTTCTCGTAAGCCGTTATTTGTTTTTTGTAGCCGCTCTCTAGTCCAGTGTTGGTAGATTTTTTGATTTCGACTAAGATTTTAGAGTCGTAACCTTTTCCTAATGAAAAATCAACAGCACCTATACCCGCATTAGGCTCTCTGGACAAAAGAATATTGGCCATTGAGCAGTATTGATCAGCGAGTTGGAAGAACAAATTTTGAGCGACGTCTTCGTTATGGGGTTTATTTTTCAAAATTGAACCTGATTTTGTTCGATGATAGAGCAGTCGATTACCAGCATTATGTTCAATAGATTTTTGGTACTGTGTGATAATCTCTCGAACCGAAGTGATTAGTTCCTCCGCAGTTGTCGGTAGGTTAGACGGAATATAATTGGACTCTTCCTTGTCTACAAACGGTTGGATGCCGTAATACCCCTTTCGATCTTGTCGCAGGCTATATGTCGATACCCGAATACCCTGATAGACTTCAACAAGCTTCTCTATCGCGCTCTTGAAATCCTCACGTTCCTCAGGATTCAGACGTTCCAAATCTTTGATCGCAGCATATACACTAGGCTTAACAATTTCACTAAAAGTTTTCCTCAGTTTTCGATTGTGTGCAGCAGCAGCTTCTATTTCCTCCCATGAAGTAGCTACAGGAAGTGGGCTGAGTAGAGTGTGAGGAACAAAAATTACCTGTGAGTTTTTAAAAGGGTGCTTAGGTAACTGGTATTTTTTATCCCCTACATCAAAAAGTGTTGTTTCTACCTTTAATTTTTTAGCTATTCGCTCTGTATATCTACACAGATCGTCATAAATAATATGTGCCGACAGATCACTGATGCTGTCGGAGGCAAATCCTTTCACAAACAGCGCCATTAGTTCGACCAACTCTTTATCCTGCAATCCAACAGACATCATTTCACTGAGCTGTAACAGTATCTTTCTTGCGATTGATTCAGAAATTGCCACACCTCGATCCGTCGTATGTCCGTACCCAATCGCAAGTCCTTGAGGTTCGGGAACCGCAAGCATTGAAAGCGCAATCTCGCCAAGCTGTGAAGATTTAGTAGATAGCTTATGAATGCGAATCAGCTTGGCAAAATGTTTCAGTATTTTATAACGTGACGTCTTAAATTCGGGAATTTTAGATCTGATGAGAAGCTTAGGATCTATAAAGAGTCTCGTATCAACACCGAGGGTTGCGTCAAAAACACCAATCTTTTCCAATTTTTTGCGAGTCAAATCCAGATGCTTGCTGAGAGAAATTGTGTGACGTTTAGTAGGCATAATTAAGAATTCATGACACTTGTATAACACAAATTCCGGCATAAAGCCGGAATTGTTGGTTATTCTTAGGTATCTCCATATCCCGGATTAGGGACTCGTTCCACGGTGTTATTCTTCTTTTTTCGATTTGCTGGAGTATCTTTTACAAATTTTCCCTTTGGACCTCGAACTTGAATGTGAGACTGGCTTTTCTTATGGGGCATACTTATCCAAGTTAATCTGGTAAGGCGCATTATTGATCATTCTTTTCTTCACCCCCTCCCGCTGCATCGTTTGGAGTTTCCTGCGGAGGGGTCTGCGACTGCATAGCAGCTCCAATCTTCTGCATCTCAGTCACCAATGCTTCCGTCGCCTTCTTCACCGCATCAATATCGCTTCCATCCTTCACTTTGCGTACTTCCTCAATTGCTCCCGTAACTGACGTCTTCACATCATCCCCGATCTTCCCTTCAGCGTCTTTAAGTGCTTTTTCTGCCGTGAAGATTGTCTGGTCTGCCATGTTGCGAGTGTCCACAAGCTCTTTCTTCTTTGCATCCTCTGCGGCATGCGCTTCTGCGTCCGCTTTCATACGGTTGATTTCGGTTTCAGAGAGGGTTCCACTGCCTTCGATACGGATAGATTGCTCTTTGCCGGATGATTTATCCTTTGCTTTGACGGTAAGAATGCCGTTTGCATCCAAGTCAAAAGTCACCTCAACTTGTGGCATACCACGAGGTGCTGGTGGAATACCATCGAGGATAAATTGGCCGAGTGTTTTGTTGTCGGCCGCCATTGGGCGTTCTCCTTGAACCACATGGATTTCAACGGAGGTCTGGTTGTCTGATGCAGTCGAGAAGGTCTGGGATTTGCTTGCAGGAACGGTGGTGTTCTTCTCGATAAGCTTTGTTGCTACACCTCCCAAGGTCTCAATACCGAGCGACAATGGGGTCACGTCGAGCAAAAGCACGTCTTTGACATCTCCTTGAAGGATGCCGGCCTGGATTGCAGCACCAAGCGCTACCACTTCGTCAGGGTTGATTGAGCGGTTTGGCTCTTTACCGAAGAGTTCTTTCACCGCTTGCTGGATCGCTGGCATGCGGGTCTGACCTCCCACCAAGACCACCTCATCAATATCTTTGATCTCAAATGGTGAATCAGCAATAACTTGCTTCGTGATCGTAAGTGCACGATCGATGAATTCGCGTGCGATATTCTCGAGCGTTGCGCGAGAGATTTTCATCACCAAGTGACGAGGACCTGACGAGTCTGACGTGATGAATGGGAGATTGATTTCGGTTTCTGTTGCTGTTGAGAGTTCGATCTTTGCTTTTTCGGCTGCTTCGTCCAAACGCTGGAGTGCGAGTGGGTCTTTTGAAACGTCGATACCTGATTCCTTCTTGTATTCAGTGATGATCCACTCAATCACCTTCTGGTCGATGTCACGCCCTCCGAGGTGGCTGTCTCCACCGGTTGCCTTCACTTCAACACTCTGCTCGCCTTCTGCTGCAGATACCTCAAGCACTGAAATGTCGAATGTTCCTCCACCAAAGTCGAAGACCGCGATTTGCTCGTTTGCTTTCTTGTTGAAGCCGTATGCAAGCGCTGCAGCTGTTGGTTCGTTGATGATACGCTTCACATCCAACCCCGCAATCGCTCCAGCATCTTTGGTCGCTTTTCGCTGTGAGTCATTGAAGTATGCGGGCACGGTGATGACCGCCTCGGTGATTTTCTCACCAAGTTTTGCTTCAGCATCTGCTTTAAGCTTTCCCAAGATCATCGCTGATACCTCTTCTGGGCGGTATTCCTTGTCGTTCATCTTCACCGCAGCAGAACCGTCCGATGCGCGGATGATTTCGTAGGGAACGACGGTTTTCTCCTTCTGAACCGCATCCTCATCAAACTTGTGTCCCATCAAACGCTTGATGCCGTAGATGGTGTTCTTTGGGTTCGTGACGGCCTGACGGCGTGCGATCAAACCAACCAAACGGTCGCCTGTCTTGCTGACCGCAACGATTGACGGGGTCGTTCGTGCGCCCTCGCTGTTCTCAATGATGGTCGGCTCGCCTCCCTGCATCACCGCCATAGCAGAGTTTGTTGTTCCAAGATCGATTCCAAGGATTTTGCTCATATTTATTGTGTGTATTAGTTAGTAAGTTGGTTTGTATTGTTTAAAAATTTACGAGGTCTCACGGGGTTGTCGAAATTTGTAGTCGTTTCACTCCTCAAATTTTGCAACTCTCACACGGGCCGGGCGTATGATTGTTTCGCCCATGCGATACCCTTTTTGCATTACGGAGAGGATTTTACCGTCTTTATCCGCCTCTGCAACAGGTATCGCTTCGATTGATTCGTGGACAGAGGGGTTAAACTGCTCGCCAAGGGGATCAATCACCGAAACGCCATACCCCGAGAGAACGCTTAAGAATTGTTGATGGATATAGGTGACACCATCACGCCAATTCTTTGGAGCGGATTCCCATGCTTCTTTATTGCCAAACGCGAGGTCAAAGCTATCCAAGACCGGCAAGAGGTCGGTCAGGATGGTCGTTAAAGCCCTCGGAAAGACCTTCTTTTCGGCCTCAAACGCGTCTTTACGGAAATTTGCGAGGTCTGCCTGGGCACGTTGCCAGCCGGCAAGGTACTCCTTTTTCTCTTTGTTTGCCTGATCGAGCTCATCACGAAGTTTACTGTCGCTCTTACCAAAAGGTTTCCGAGCGACGGTCTCTTCGTCTTCTATGATCTCAATATCTTCAGGAGAGGTTTCTTTCTTCTTCGTCATAGGTGTATTTTACAATGTTTCTCTCGACAAATGAATTGACAGAAAGGTCAAATAATCACGAAACATGTACCGTGTAACAAAAGTTACTGAAACAAAATCCAATTTCTTAGCGTGAGAAATTGGATTTTGTTTTTTGATATTGCTCTTTGCATTTAAACTAACGTTTTGCACCCCTGCGTCGCGAGATTAGCATCTCGCTCTTTAAGAACCCACGGTTCTCAACGGGCTTCGCCCTGCATTCCTCCACGAGAAAACGAGAGTTTCCCCGACCCCTTTCCGCCACAGTGGGCAAAAAGGAATTAACGCTTCGCCCACTGTGGAGACTTGCGGGCTTTCTTCAAGCCGAATTTCTTTCGTTCAACAGTACGAGGGTCACGCTTAAGGAAGCCTGCTGGTTTCAACACGGCACGGTGTGTTTTGTCGAGTGCAACCAATGCGCGTGCGGTACCAAGGCGAATTGCTTCAGCCTGTGCGTGAATTCCTCCACCAACAACTTTCACCGTGACAGCAGCATCTGCTTTATCAGCCTTTACAAGCGCTTCGCGAGCAATCATTTGAAGATCGCGGAGTGGGAAAAATTCATCAAGCGGTTTGTCGTTTACAACAAACGTTGGCTTTGACGCATCGAATGTGACACGAACGCGTGCATTCGCTTCCTTTCGACGTCCGATTCCTTCAATGTATTTTTTTGCTACCGCCATAAGATTAGGGTTTAAGTGTTGGGTTTACTGAGTGACTAACTATTCCTCGATGGTAAGACGCTTCATCATGCGTGGGCGAAGTTTGTTGCCCGGAAGCATGCCGTAGACTGCGAGTTCAAGTGCTGCTCCGAACCCTTTTCGCTTTGAAAGCGCGCCGAGCGTTTCTGTTTTCAAACCGCCTGGGTGACCGGTGAAGCGAACGTACTCCTTCGATGCGAGCTTACGTGCATCAATATCCATTTTTGAAGCGTTGGTAACCTTAATTTCACGCTCAGGAGCGGTGTTGCGTCGGTACTCAGCAGAGTCCTTGCCCATAAGGAGCTTTGCGATCTCGCTTGCCAAGCGTCCGAGTTTTTTGTTTTGTGCGTCGATGGTAATCATGTTCTAGAGTTTAGATTGTAGCGTATAGCGTGTAGGAAATGCATTAGACGAATTCGATAACTGCTTTTTGCGCTGCATCGCCCTCTCGCACGCCTGATTTCGTGATACGAAGGTAGCCACCAGCTCGTTCTTTGTACTTTGATGTTGCAGTGTCAATCAGTTTCTTCAAGACCTTGCCATTCTCTGTGCCCAATCGAGCATTCAAGATGCGCATGTTTGCCAACGTTGGGTTCTTTGCACGAGTAACAAGCTTCTCAACAAAGGGACGAATTTCCTTTGCGCGTGGAAGCGTTGTTGTAATCTTGTTTTTCAAGATAAGAGAAGCAGCAAGTGAGCGAATGAATGCTTCACGCTGGTTTTTCTCTCGGCCGAATTTTCTGTTGACGTTGTGGTGGCGCATAGTCTAGGGTTTAGGGTATCGGGTGTAGGGTTTAGGGAATCGAAAGCAATGATTACTGTTTGAGGGTGATACCGTAGTTTGCAAGCGCTCGACGAATCTCCTGAACTCCCTTTTCGCCCAATCCTTCGAGGTCAAAAAGATCTTCTTCTTTCTTTCGAACCAAACCTCCAACGGTGCGGATGTTTGCATTCGTAAGAGCATTCTCGGTGCGGGTTGAAAGCGACAATGACTCAATGCGAGTCTTCAAAAACTCTTTTGCTGCCTCTTCGTTTTCTGCGCCGGTTACGATGTGCACTGCTGGTTCATCGGTAAACGACTGCTCTTCGATGACCGGCTCTTCAAAGCCAACAATTGCTTTGAGCTGCGTGATCATAATGCGAATCGACTGCTCGAGTGCCTCGCGAGGTGTGAGGGTGCCGTCGGTTTCGATAAACATCTTCAAACGGTTGAAGTCTGTTCGGTCGCCAACACGCATGTTTTCAACTTCGTACGTTACACGCTTGATTGGTGTGAACACTGCATCGAGTGAGATGGTGCCAACTTCAACCTTTTCCTTGTGGTGAATCTCTTTTGGAACGTATCCAAGGCCTTTTTCAATCGTCAATTCAATCTCAATTGGATTTTTGCCAGTCACACTTGCGATGTGAATGTCTGGCGTCAACACGCGAACCTGGCCGGGAACAACGAGATCCGCTGCCGTCACTTCCTTTGGACCCTTGATAGAGAGCGTTGCTTTTTGTGGCTCTTCACCGGTGAGGTCGAAACGGATTTGCTTGATATTCAAAATAAGTGTCACTACATCCTCTTTGACGCCTTCAAGCGTAGAGAATTCGTGAGAGACTCCGTCAATTTTGACCGCAGTAACCGCAGCACCTGGAATCGATGAAAGAACGATTCGGCGAAGCGAGTTACCGAGCGTGTGCCCATATCCTGGGTACAAGTTGTCGATCTGGTACATACCTGCATTGCCCTTTTCAGAAACAATTTTCGGCTGTGATGGTGTGTGAATTGCGTTTTCCATAACTCAATCTTATATACGCGATTAATAAATACTATCGTGAATAAAATTCAACGACTGACGGGAAATTGAATGCTGATGAAATCTCATCAACACGTGGCATGCCGGTAATCTTCCAGCTCTTTTCTTTCTCTGCCTCAGTAATCCATGACGGAATTTTCGTCTCATTTGTCTTTTCTGCAGTAAACAACGGCTTTGTCGCACTACCTGCACGAACCGCTACAACATCGTCTTTCGAAACAATGTGCGATGGCACACGGATCTTCTTGCCGTTTACCGTGATGTGGCCGTGAGAAACCATCTGACGAGCTGCACGGTGTGTTGGTGCAAGACCAATGCGATAGACGACATTGTCGAGACGATATTCGAGGTGTGTGTAGAGCAAGGCTACTGGGTTGCCGGTAGTCTTTTCAGTTGCTTCTTTGACGTAACGCTTGAACTGGCGCTCTGGAATACCGTAGTAGATACGAACCAATTGCTTGCCACGAAGTGCGGTGTTGTATGCAGAAATATTTTTTCGGTGTTTGTCTTTCTGTCCACCTTTCTTTTTGCGCGCTTCTGAAATTGCAAAACGCTCAGTCTGGGTCTGATCAAAGACCGCAGGACCGAGGCGACGAGCTAATTTAAATCGTTTTGGGCGAAACATAGATTAGGGTTTAGGGTGTTGGGTTTGGGGGTTAGGGAGTATATGGTCTTGCTCGTGGCTCAACCCTATATCCCAGTGCTATATCTACACGCGACGTGCTTTCTTCGGCTTAGGACCGTTGAATGGAACCGGTGTTCGATCTTCGATGAAAGAAATAATGGAACCGCTCTTTGCCACGAACGCACGGATAGCTGATTCGCGACCAGAACCGACGCCTTTGACGACGATGCCGATTTCTCGAACGCCCAACTGCTTGCCGATATCACCGACGTGCTCACCAACTTTTGCAGCGGCAAATGGTGTACCTTTCTTTGCACCTTTGAAACCGAGGGTACCTGATGATGACCACGAAACAGTGTTACCTGTTGTGTCAGTGAGAAGCACTTTCGTGTTGTTGTAGGTCGCTTCGACGTACAAAAGACCTGTGTCGAGTCGCTTGCGCGAAAGACGTGAACCGCCTTGTGACGCTCCTTCTCCTGCTGTACCTCCTTTTGATGCAACTCGTTTCTTTCCCATACAATATTATTTAAGTTCAACCTTACGCTTACCAGAACCCATGGTCTTGCGGACGTTACCACGAACTGTTCGTGAGTTGGTCTTGGTGCGCTGGCCACGAACCGGAAGGCGCTTGCTGTGGCGCATACCGCGGTTTGATGTGATGTCTTTCAATCGCTTGATGTTTCCTGATACTTCACGTTTCAAATCTCCTTCAAGAATGTACCCTTCGAGTGCTTTTCGAATTGCACCTTCTTCAGCTTCTGAAAGATCTGTTGGCTTCTTAGCAGGATCAACTTTTGCAGTAGCAAGCACTTTCAATGCGCGTGAGCGACCAATGCCGTACACAGCCGTCAAGGCATATGGCATTCGTTTGTTATCTGGAAGTGTGATACCGGCGATACGCATAGTTTAGGTTTTAGGGTATGGGGTCTAGGGTGTAGGAAGAATTTCGTTTCTGATTCTCTAGTGGCTATACCCTAGCGATTTTTAGCCTTGGCGCTGTTTGTGGCGGGGATTATCGCACACGATTCGAAGACGGCCCGCACGGCGAACCATTTTGCACTTGTTGCAACGCTTTGCTACTGCTGATTTGACTTGCATAAAATTCGTTGTTTGATTTCACAAGCATTCCAACCGACTCAGACATAAAAACAACCGGCTTGTACGGTCGCCTCCCTATGAGACGACTATAGTAACACGGGCATACCGAAAGCACAATACCTACGTGGGTAAAACAGGAATCAAGGGTTTGAAACCCCTTAAACCTATAGACGTCGAACGATACGAGGCTTCCCACCGTACGGATCAAGAAGCAATTCAACGGTATCGCCGACAATGACGCGAATTCGGTGAAGACGCATCTTTCCTGCGAGATAGGCAATGACCGGCTGGTTCATCCCGCCCACTTCGTCAGGCTCTTTCCCTTCGAATGTCACTCTGAAGTGGGCATTCGCTAATGCTTCAATGACATGTCCTTTGATTACTTCGCCTTTTGTTTGGTCGTTCATGCTAGTTTCCTGCCTCTTCAATTGAAATTTCAATATCCGCTGTGTCACTTGGGAATGATCGTTTCCAGAAGGGGCGGATCACTATATCAGCTTTTTCGATACCTGGATATGTCGAGAATACGCCTGACGCATCACTTCGACTCTTAGTCGCCAACTTTCCTTTAATGTCTTCTGCATCGAATGTCCATACGAGTGTTGACGGGCCTGTGACGCGAATATCAGTTGCTGTTGCAGATACGATGTCGAATGGTTCAGTAACAATTTGGAACGAAAGTTCATCGGTGTCAGAGAACGTGACCGACTCCCCTGCATACCCAGCGATACGCTCGGCAGCTGCCGCTGATGCAATGGCATCTTTATTGACCGCAAGAAGCGTTAACGTACCTTTGCGAGCAATCATTACGTTTCCATTTTCTCCTTCTTTGTTTGGTAGTGATTCAAACGAGTATTGAGCACTTTCTGGGAGCACAACAAACCCTTCGGCGAGACCCACCGTTGCATCTGTTTTCAAACTCTCGCGAAGCTCTGCGTCGATTTCTGCTTCGGCTGCCTTTGTGTCGGCATCTGACGCGGTCTTGACGGTGCCGGCAAAACCACCAGTCATTGCTGTTTTTGAGCGTGCGTAGAATGCGTTGTAGCGAGGGTCATTACCTTCTTTGAAGCCTGGGATGGTGAAATCTGTGAGGTCAATGTTGTAAGACTCTCCAGCACTGTCAGCGAAAACAGTTGCTTCAACACTACCAGGGACCGTTTGACCTGAAGCGTCTTTTGTTTGTCCAGGCACCGTGATTGATTCTTGAATACGGTAAATTTTCCCGTCTGGAGTTTCAAAACGCGTGTTTTTGATGAGTTTTTGTGGCTTGTCGTCGTAGTTGTTGTAGACAACGATTTTTCCTGATGCAGGGCGCTCGATGCGCTCCTCGCCTGTTGCTTTCACACTACGAGAGCTTTCCTTTGAGACCTCAACGATCTCAAAGCCAACAGCGCCGGGTGCTGGATCACGGTATGCAGTGAATGTGCTGTCCAAGTTCACAACCGCGTATCGGGGAGTTATTGCAACATGAGCTCCAGCAAAGAATGAACCGACGACAAAGACAAGGATGATTGCAAGTACAACACCTCCAACGATGTACCATGTTGTGTGCGATGTTGTTCGTGGAATACGGGGGAATGATGATGGTGGCATAGGCGGAAGTGATGATTCTTTTGAAAATCCTGGAGCAGTTGCTGTATCAGTGCTCTGTGATGTCGTTTGTGGCCGATCAATTGCAATATTACGTACCGATCGACGCTCACTTTGTGGCTTGATAATATCCTGCATAGTGAAAGCTAATGTTTAGAACAGATAATGCGTTTTCCCTGCTTACGCGAGGTTTCTTGTATGATACCACACCATATTCCCGTCAAGTTCGTGGTTTTCCCCTCACCCTACATTTTCTTCAGTGCACCAGACGCGCTATGGGCTTCCGGAATTACCGATGTTGCTATAAACAGAGGCGGTAGCGATCTCACGTGAGATCCTTTTGTATAAAAACGGTCGTAAAGAGCCGAAGAAAATAGTGACACATGTTCATCAGATGGATGTGCGCCCCGTGAGACACGATACGAACGAAGCCCGTTTGCAATAAGTGTCTGCCAGATTGGATCAACAACAATAACCATCGGAATTGCGGTTGGAACACCGGCACCTTCAATATCACGGAGCGCTCCATCACACGCACGCATCCAATCTACAAGCGCATGGGCACGCGCTGCTTGATCACCTGTATCTGCAAAATGAGAGGGCTGGCGCTCTCGCTGAACGACTTCATGACGAAGCGTAGTATGTGCTCGTGCAGATTCAATATGCGCTGTACCAATAGGAAAAGAGATGGCATCAACGGCGACACCATGCTCTGCGAGCGTAAGTTCAGTGGCATATTCGGATACCGCAACAACAATATATCGAGGGTCAGTGACGGCATACCCGCCAATTGCTGTCATGAGCGTACGTGATGCTGACCCATGTGTGATATGTGATGCATGAAAATATCGTGCAATCGTATCTTCAACCATCCGTTTGGTTTCAGCCCCCACAGCACTTACGTACACCTTCATCGACAGAGTTTCTCCCGTCATACCGATGGGTGTTTTTACAGGGTATCCATTAACGGTAAAGGCTTGTGCGTCACGTTCAATGATGACCGCATGTGCGAACTCAGACGGTAGCATTTCTGCACTATGTGCTTCTATCAATTCAGCGAGGAACCGTTTGGTAATTGTCCGTCCTGTTGCTTCTTTCAAGGTGACCGTTCGTCCACGAGACACATACCAGGGTGCTCCATAGAGAATAGTAATAGTTGCGAATCCTTTTGAAGACTTTGTTGCGTGAATGATATGCGTTAACCCTTCTTTTTGAATATCATCACACGCACGCCTCAGCGCATCGCCCATTCGAGAAAGAAGCTCACTCCCCGTTTGCGCCTCGCCCATAAATGAGCGTGATGTTGAAAAAAGAAATGTACGACCGTTTGTTTCGGTCGTATGGACGATTGCAACTGACACACTTCCACTCTCAATTGCAACTATGAGGTTAAGCGTGCTGGCATGTTGTGCGCGAGAAAAAATACTCATACTACTACCGATCAGTGTAGCATTTTTGTTTCGTAAGAAAACAATTGAACCCACACAGCGCTATTCGAAATAGTGATATGACAGACGATTGTATTCTCGTGTATCGAACGCACAAATTCCTTCTTCGCGCCATAACAAAAAGACACTTACACCACTTTCAAGTGCAAGACGACTACACACCGTGCAATAAGGCTCTCCCGCCTTCTTGATAGCGCCGGTCTCATCAATTCTCGAAAAGTAAAGTTCCGCTCCCGTAACATCATTCCCATGATCACGAAGAGCGTTAAGAATAGCCCTCCATTCGGCGTGCACACAGCAAGTCCTGTCGAATGCATCTTTATCAGCATGACCAAATGAGTTATCACAGGTGCGTTGACCCTCATCTTCCTGTGCTGGTGAATTCCAGCCTTCCGAAAGAATTTTATTGTTCTTCACAATGACCGTGCCACAGTGTGCTTTGTGACACGTCGCCTTCTTTGCTGCATGTGCTGCAGCAATCATAAAACCTTCTGCTCGTTTGGCTTCTTCTCCTGAAAGAATACGCATAGTATTAGGAAAGTATTGCTTTGATACGGCGAACGCCTGCGGATGACGCTTCTTCTTTTTGGATGGTGAATGTTCCAAGAACTTTTGTGTTCTCGACATGCGGGCCGCCACAGAATTCCTGGCTGATTGGGGAGCCGTCGGTGTCTTCGATGGTGTAGACCGAGACGATATCAGGATACTTTGCGCCAAATTCCATTTCTGCACCCATCTTTTCTGCTTCTTCGCGAGGCATTTCTTGTCGGGTTACCACCAAGCCTTTTGATACCCATTCGTTCATGAGCGTTGTAATCTTTTCTTTTTCTTCATCGGTGACTTTGGTTGGATGAGAAAAGTCAAAACGAAGACGTTCAGGAGTGATGTTGCTTCCCCGCTGTTTTACGTGAGCACCAAGCACGCGTTTGAGCGCTGCGTTCAGAAGATGTGTTGCCGTGTGATAGCGAAGCGACATCTCGCTCGTGTCACCAAGTCCGCCTTTGAACATTCCTGCTGAAGAAGTGCGAGAAAGTTCTTGGTGTTCGGTCATTTTTTTCTTGAAATCGTCGATATCAACCGATCTTCCTTTTTCTTTAGCGAGTTCGAGTGTGAGTTCGATCGGGAAACCGTATGTTGTGGCCAAAATGAACGGGTCTGTTCCCTTTTCAAGTTCCTTCAAACCTTGTTGGAGTGTTTTACGGAATTTTGATTCTTCTTCTTGGAAGATTTGTTGTACGTTTGATTCTTTGAGTTCGGGATACGCCGCCGAATATTGTTCAGCAACAAGTCCAAGAATAATCTGTAAAGCGTTCTCAGGCATTTCAAGCACATCTGAAAAACGTACCGCACGTCGAATAAGACGGCGAAGCACGTAACCTCCAGCTGTATTAGAAGGACGAACACCATCAGTGATCATAAAAACCGATGCGCGCATATGATCTGCAACAATGCGTTCGGCGCGAATATCTTTTTTTGCGGAATGACTTCTGATGTATTCAAGAATCGGTTCAAAAAGATCCGTATCATATGCGGTCTTTTTGCCCTGCATTACAGCAGTAATTCGTTCAAGACCTGCGCCGGTGTCGACGTTTTTCTTTGCGAGCTTACCGACAACCTTCCCGTCTTTCTTTTCATATTCCATGAACACGTCGTTCCAGATCTCGATGATGTCTTCGCGCTTTTGTGCAGCAAGAAAATCTTCTTTTGAGAGATCACCAAGACCGGCATCGGTCATGTCGTAGAACATTTCGGTGTCGGGACCGCACGGACCGTTGTCACCCGGGCTCCACCAGTTATCATCTGCTCCAAGGAAATAGATGCGGTGCTCGGGAATACCAAGCGACTGCCAGATTTTTGGTGATTCTTCATCGCGAGGTGCGTTCTCATCACCTTCAAAACACGTTACGTAGAGACGATTTGGATCCAATCCCAATCCTTCTTCTTTGGATGTGAGGAATTCGTAGCTCCACGAGATTGCTTCCTGTTTGAAATACGAACCAAGCGACCAGTTCCCCATCATTTCAAAGAATGAGAAGTGGCGGTTGTCTCCGATGTCATCGAGATCGCCGGTGCGAACACATTTTTGGATGTTCACGAGCTTATCTCCCGCAGGATGTTTCTGTCCCAAGAGATATGGAACCAACGGCTGCATACCAGCAGTCGTAAAAAGTACCGATGGGTCGTTTTCGGGTACAAGAGAAGCCGACGGAAGCACGGCGTGCCCGCGCTTTTCGAAGAATGTGAGAAACCGTTTTCTAATCTCTGAAGACTGCATAGTTATATCTTAGTGACTTTCCTGAGTTTTGCGAGATTGCGTTTTGGCCCGACGAGTGCAAGATTTAATTTCTTGTTCACAAAAATATCCTTTGCAACTTTTTGTATCTGAGCTGGAGTGACCGCTTGTACTTCTTTAATGATATCTGCAGGAGTTTTGAGTGGCTGGCGAAGAATTTCGTCATGGTACCAATCTGCAACGCTGTCAGATGTTTCAAGCCCCATTGCGATTGCCCCGATAATCATTTCTTTTACTTTTGCGAGTTCATCGACTGACACCAACACGTCTCGAAGTTTTCGTGCTTCATCAAGAATCGCTTCAATAACCTCCTCGACTCGCTTGTTATCGAGCCCTGCAGAAATTTTAAAAATACCAGTGTCGGTCGCGCTCTCTTGATTCGCGCGAACGTAGTAACAAACCCCCATCTCGTCTCGAAGTTTCAAGAAAAGGCGTGAACTCATTCCTCTTCCAAGGATTCCTGCAAGAAGGCGCGTTGCCATCTGACGCTTGTCACCTAATGGATAACTTCTGAAGCCCAACACAAAGTGGGTCTGATCAGTTGTTTTTGCATGATGCATGAACGCGGGAGCAGATTGTGATTCTTTGGTATCACGTCGCGTCACTCGAGCACCCTTACGCGCAGTGCCGAAATATCTTTTTGCCTTTTGCACCATCTCTGCATTGGTAAATCCCCCTGCGATGATGACTGCGGTTTTCGCTCCTGTGTAATGCGTGTCTCTATAGCGAACGAAATCAGCGCGTGAGAACTTTTTTATATTGCTTTTTGGTCCAATGATCGGACGACCTGCAGGTTGATCGCCATACATCAACGTATCGAGGATTTCATGAACCTTCTGTTGCGGAAGGTCTTCATACATATTGATTTCTTCGATAATCACCCCGCGCTCTTTCTCGAGCTCTTTTTCAGGAAGCAATGGGTCAAGATAGAGGTCAGACACCACATCAAGGATATTATCGAAATGCTCCAAACGCGCTTTCGCCCAATAGCCAGTCATTTCTTCACCTGTGAATGCGTTGTAACTGGCACCAATCGTCTCGAGCTCGCGTGTGATAATTGCAGAATTAGGACGTTTTGTGGTGCCTTTAAAGCACATGTGTTCAAGAAAGTGTGAAAGCCCGTTATCATTTTTTGATTCGTAGCGGGAGCCAGCTTCCACAAGCACCGTCACCGTAACCGTTGGCGATGCAGACATCGGCACGGTGATGAGGCGGATACCGTTTTTGAGAATAGTTCGTTTGGGCGCTGGGTATTTCATATCGCCTTAGTGTACTTATTTAAACCAATCTGAAAACCCCTCCCTGGCTACAGTCGTCCTGCTTCGCCTCGGGAACCAAGATTTTCAGATCGGTTTATCTCGCTTTTGGCCAGATGTGAGCAGCTTTTGGATAGATTTTTGTGAGTGGATGTTCAGTGCAATCGTGTGGGTTTGCTTTGCATATCGCGCGACCGTAATCAATCAAACGGTAGGTCCATCCGAACCATTCATCTTTTGGAATGACTTCCATTAAGTCACGCTCAATTTTCACCGGGTCTGTATAGTCAGAGAGATCAAACTTCTGGGAAAAACGTTTGATGTGCGTATCGACCGCGATACCTTCAACAACACCGTACGCATTTCCAAGCACAACGTTAGCAGTTTTTCGAGCGACACCGGGGATTGTCAGGATTTCTTGCATCGTTTTTGGAATCTTCCCGTCAAATTCTTCTTTCACTATCTTTGCAGCTGCGAGAATGTTCTTTGCTTTGTTATTAAAAAATCCGGTTTGGCGAATATCTTGCGAAAATTCTTCAAAGGTTGCATTCACATAATCGTCGAGTGTTTTATATTTTTCAAAAAGCGTTGCTGTGACTTCATTCACTTTTTTATCAGTGCACTGTGCAGACAGTTCAACCGCGACCAACAGTTCCCAGTTATTTTTGAAATTGAGTGCAATTTTTGCTTCAGGATAGAGTTTCTTCAAGACCGTATTCAGTTTTTGAAAACGTTTCTTCCGTTCAACAAGTTTTGCAGGCGTCATAAGAACAGTGTAGCAAAAGAAAAACCGGACTCCCCACACATGGAGAGTCCGGAACTACCGCCGGCGAGCCGGCCGTATCAACTAAGAGGCCTGAGTCCGCGTCTTGTTAGCCTTTGATGAATTCCGGAGTCTTGGTGATGGTCACAGGGATAGTGACTTTGTCGACCTCTGAACCATCTTTTGCTGAATACCAGAAGATCTCAACCGTTCCTTTTTGGTCGACATTCGATGCATAATTTAATTCACCACGAAATGCGCCGAATTGACCGATGTCAGGAGCGTCCGCACTTGTAAAACCTTCTGCGAGCTCTTTGCCGTTTGCATCAACAAGTCGGTAGTTCACGACATTCTCAAACACACGCGCTTCACCTTCAACAACAACGGGTGTTCCGATGCGCTCATTCATACGCGGTGCGTACACAATGATGTTTTGGCTTTGCCCAACAACAGGACGACTATCTGTGGTATTTGGTCGAGTAGTTGTTGATCCTTCAAAATCAAAGTTGTCATCGCGATCAGCAAACATAAACCAAATAACTCCACCGGCAACAACAATAAGAGCGATAGCAATAATAGTAATTAATGTTCGAGACTGACTTGTTTGAATGTTTGGTTCCATGAAAGTGATAGTAAGCGCTGATAATCGTATCTCTCAGTATACCACTTTCTTCTCTATGAATTTCTTGTGTGGTGGGGTTCTACCTGGGGAATCATAAGAGCGCTGTATTCAAGTATTTGTTTCAAAGACGACGAAGTGTCCGTTATATAGTCGCGAAGTCTATCGAGAGAAGACAGAACAGTGGGAGAAGTATGATGTGTAATGTGTAATGAGTACAAAGCATTCGTGATGAGTTCGAATGCACCCGCTTTATTACCCTCTTCAATAAGAGGAGCAATAATGGCAAGTCGTTTTTTGTAAGGCGCTTGAAGAAACTCATCACTAGGTGTTGCTAATTTCCCAAGTAGTGAAAGCAACGCACTATCCATGTAGAGACGAGAACGAAATGTCGGTAGCAATCGCTCAGGTCGTGGAGTGGCGAGGAAAAAGAATACCCCGTCTCGCGGTTCCTCAAGAATTTTGAGAAGCGCGTTCTGCGCTTCACGAGTTGCACCGTCGATTGCGATAATGAAATAAGAATGTGTCTCTGCATCCTGTTTAATGAGACTTTCATCAATGATGAGACGCGCTTCGTCAACAGAAAGCATCGTTGATGTCACGGTTACGATGCGCCCGGTGAGAGATACAACGCTCTTTTTAAAAATATCTTGAATGCGCGATACGTCATGCGATCCAAGCCCTGGAAGTAAGAATGCGTGATGATTGAGAATCATAGGGTGGAGATCATGTAACACGTATCATGTAACATAAAGCAAAAACGTTACCTTCTCTACGTCTCATGCTACATGATACGTGTTACATGCTTTGTGATTAACGTTTCGCGATGATCGATTTCTTATAGGTATCGAGATGCTCAAGTGCAATACCGGTTCCCTTTGCTACACAAAAGAGCGCTTCGTCAGCGAGTCGTGCCTTCACGCCGGTTGCGCGAAACATCAGCTCGGGAAGATTGCGAAGCTGTGACGTTCCTCCCGTCATCGTCATACCCTTACTGATGATATCGGCAGCAAGTTCTGGCGGAGTTTCTTGAAAGACATCTTTGATAGCACGAATCATCTCGCGCAGTTCACGACGAACCGCTTTCACAACCTCATTGGTTTTCATTTCCATCTCACGCGGAAGCCCCGTGACAACATCACGCCCTTTGATAATTAATGACAACTCTTCTTCAACAGGAACCGCTGAACCTATTTTGATTTTAATTTCCTCGGCAGTTTTTTCACCAATCGCAAGATTATAATTCTTCTTCACGTAGTCAACGATTGCTTGATCAATTTTATTACCTGCAACCTTCACTGATGTGCACGTGACAATACCGCCGAGCGAGATTACAGCGACATCCGTTGTTCCACCACCAATATCGACAATCATATGACCCTCCGGATCGTGAATTGGAATACCGGCACCGATTGCTGCGAGAATCGGCTCTTTAATAACGAATGCTTGTTTTGCACCAGCCTTGATTGCCGCTTCAACCACTGCGCGTCGCTCTGTCGACGTGACGCCGGCAGGAACAGAAATGAGAACGTCAGGCTTGATGATGCTCCACTTACCGAGAGCCTTGTCAATGAAATAACGAAGCATTGCTTCCGTGACGCGGTAATCCGCAATAACGCCATCTTTCATAGGACGGTAGGCAATAATGTCTTCGGGAGTCTTCCCTACCATCCGTTTTGCTTCGAGCCCGATAGCGAGAATGCGATTGTCTGATTCAGACACCGCGACAACCGAAGGTTCATTGAGGACAATGCCTCGGCCAGGCACGAATACGAGCACGTTTGCAGTGCCAAGGTCAATACCGAGTTTCTTTCCAAAGAATTTCATGCGTTCCCATCGTAACGCTCTTTTTGATTCTTATCAAAGATTTTATTCAAATACCCATCTTTTATGATATACCGCCGTGATACCATACCCTCACTATGCGCATTCTTTCTGTCGTACCAATCCTTCGTGGGATTGCGCCACAGGCTCTCTCCTACTACGCAAAAGAAGCTGTTGCCGTCGGCTCGTTTGTACGAATCACTATTCGTTCTCGAAAGACAATAGCGTTGGTTATCGAAAGTAAAGACGCGTCGACATTGAAAACGGAGCTACGCAAAGCTTCATTCGCGACAAAAAAAATTGACAGTGTCGTGAAGCATGCTTCGCTTGATGAGCGAATGATGCAGGCACTGGTAGCAATTGCTGACATGCATGCAGCCCCTCTTGGTGCAGTTCTTGAACATTTATTGCCTTCGGCAATGTTTGAATCGCCTGACATGTTCACTGCAGAGAAAAAGAAACTGGGTACAAAAAAAGATGACAACCCGCGCTATCCGCCACAAACACTACAAATGCCCCGCGCTGATCGCTACGCATCATACCGCGTAATGATTCGGGAAGGTTTAGCAAATAACGAGTCGACCGTTGTTATTACCCCTACGATCAAAGAAGCTGAGGTGCTGTTCGAACAATTATCGCGAGGTATTGAAGAGCGGAGCTTTTTGATTACGAGTACGCTCACCAAAAAACGGTTCCGCGATACGTGGTCGAAAGCACTTGTGTCAAAAGAATCTATAGTACTCGTCGGTACACCAGTATGTTTTTCATTGGTGCGCGATGATATTCGTTCATACATCATTGAACACGAATCGTCGCCTGCATATAAAATTGCTACACGTCCATTTCTTGACGTTCGTGTGGCTTTCGAGACTCTTGCGCGCACATACGGGAAAACCCTCATATTCGCTGACTCATTTCTTCGTATAGGTACGATACTTAACACAATCGACCACACCTACGATGAATCAATGCGTCTTCGCATGCACCAAGAAGGAGCGCCGGTATCCATTGTTGATATGCGCCCGGAAAACGATACAAACGCTACTCCTACAGTGATATCTGAAGTTGCTCGCGGAGCAATACAAACAAGCGCTGATACCAATTCTCTGTCATTTATTTATGCAACACGTCGAGGTCTTGCCCCGTTCACCATTTGTAGAGATTGTGGAACTATTCTTGTCTGCGATCGGTGCGACGCACCAATGGTACTTCACCGACAATCGCCAACACGAACAAACGATGAACGTGCAGGAAGATTATTCGCCTGCCATCGATGTGGACGTACCAAAGATGCGGATACACTCTGCACCGTCTGTGGAGGATGGCGCCTCGCCATGTACGGAGCAGGTGCTGAAACCGTTGAAGCATCAGTGAAGCGTGAATTCCCTTCGTTACCCTTCTTTTCAATATCGAGTGACAGTATCAAAACTCACGCCGAAGCGGAGAAGGTTGCAACCGCGTGGCAATCATCTGGTAACGGAATACTTGTTGGCACCGCTCGCTCCTTGCCCTACATCATCGGTGCACACATTGGCACATCAGTTATCGCATCGCTCGACACGCTTACATCACTACCCGATATACGGATGCATGAGCGTGCATTTTCATTGATTACGTCGCTCCGTGAAGCAAGCAGTGAACACGTAGTGGTACAGACACGCTCGCCCGAGCTTCCGGTTCTTATGTATGCTCTACGCGGTGATGGACTATCGTTTGTTCGTGGCGAAGGAGAACGATTAAAGGATTTTCGATATCCACCATATTTCGTATGCATCAAAATTACTCGAAAAGGAGACAAAGATACTGTACGTACTGACCTCACTATACTCAAAACCCTCCTTCCCGATTACACCATCACGATTTACCCCGCATTCATATCAAAAGTAAAAGGAATGTTTATCGCGCACGCACTCATCAGTGTGCCAAGTACATCATGGCCAGATCGGAGAGTTGTTGAGACACTTCGTACACTTCCTCCGTCGTACGTTGTTGATGTTTTTCCAGAGAGTATTTTGTAGAGTTGACGCAATCCCAATCTTTCGTTATACTCTTTTCAGTACGTGAGTCAGATCCGAGCCTCTTTAGTGCTCCTGAGGGAGTAGTCGCCGAGGGGTTGGTCGGATATCTGAACAGGGTTCTCAACGGATTGCCCCGTCGAAGTATAGGGATCCGCCACAGGACAAGGAGTGTGGTCAAAGCGCGGTGTCATGGTTTCAAAGAGAGCCGCGCGATTGTTCCATGAATTTTCCAAAAGAAGCCGATGAGGTGGTCTACACGCCCATCTCGATTTGGCTCACGTACTGCAGTTCTTTCTCTTGACCACACGGTCAATGACGCCCCAGGTCTGCCATCGTCGGCAGGCCTTTTCTATTTTGAAAAATTTACGTACACTTGGAGGCACATGACCAAACTTTCTACCGAATCCTATAAAGGCGTCCGTGATTTTTATCCGGAAGATCAGGCGATCCAGAACTACATTTTTGATACGTGGCGCTCTGTGCTTGCCCGCTACGGCTATGAAGAATATAACGCGTCACTCCTCGAACCAGCTGAACTCTATTCAGCAAAAACAAACGAAGAGCACGTCAACGAGCAAACATATACCTTCACCGACCGTGGTGACCGTAAGGTAACGCTCCGTCCTGAAATGACACCAACGGTTGCGCGTATGATTGCTGGACGCCGTCGTGAGATTGCCTTCCCTGCCCGATGGTTCTCGATTCCCAACGTATTTCGCTATGAGCGACCCCAGCGTGGACGCTTGCGAGAGCACTGGCAACTTAATGTCGATATATTTGGCGTTCCTGGCATTGCGGGAGAAATTGAAACAATTACCATCGCATCGCGCGTCCTTGAAGCATTTGGAGCAACGAGTAAAGATTTTGTGGTGAAAATCAATCACCGTGCGATGTATCACACGCTCTTTACCGATTGTTTTGCAATCACCGAAGAGGAGCGCCGTGCTGTCGCGGGCTTGATTGATCGAAAAGCAAAAATGAGTGAGAGCGAGTTTGAAGAAGCGCTCGTGAAGATTCTTGGCGTCGGTGCCGACATGCTTCTTTCAATTTTCAAAGCAAAAAGTGTCAGTGAGCTCCGCGAACACATGCCACACTGCGTGAGTGACACAAAATGGATTGATGATCTGGAAAAGGTCATTGCCGGGCTCGCTATGGTTGGCGTTACGAACGTGCAATTCGACCCAACCCTGATGCGCGGGTTCGATTACTACACGGGTATCGTATTTGAGCTCTTTGATACCGATCCACAAAACAACCGCGCACTCTTTGGTGGCGGACGATACGACCGCCTCCTCGAGCTCTTTTCTGATGAAAGCCTTCCTGCGGTCGGGTTCGGCATGGGAGATGTCACCATTCGCGATTTTCTTGAAATACGTAACCTCCTTCCTCAACGAAAAAATCCTGCGGATGTGATGCTCTGCGTCCTTCGTGAAGAAGACCGTGTCGCTGTGCACGAGATTGCTGAAACCATTCGAAAAAATGGGGCACGTACTGTGGTCTATTTTGGTGATAAAAAACTTGGTGATCAGATTAAATATGCAGAAAAGATTGGTATCCCGTTTATTGCAGTGGTCGGTGAAGAAGAACTCTCTCGCGGGACAATTCCTGTGAAAGAACTTACGTCAGGCACCGAAGCCACCCTCGCGATACAGGATATTGCAGGACACGTCACCAAACGATAAGTATGCGAAAAATTGTGTTCGATATTGAAACGCGAAATATTTTTGACGATGTCGGGAAAAATGACCCGGCACTTCTTGATATTTCTGTGGTCGGGGTTTATGACTCAGAAACTGATTCCTACAGCTCATATCTCCAAGAAGAATTCAAAGATATGTGGCCACTGTTTGAACGTGCGGATGTACTCATCGGATTCAACTCTGATCATTTTGATATTCCCCTTCTCGATAAGTACTATCCTGGGTCGCTCTACACCATCAAATCAATCGATATGATGGTCTCGATTAAAAACGCACTCGGACGCAGACTTTCACTAAAAAATGTAGCTGAATCAACGCTGAAGACCGGTAAAAGTGCCGACGGTCTGCAGGCGTATCGCTGGTGGAAAGAGGGAAAGATTCAAGAGATTAAAGACTACTGTATTCAAGATGTGAAGGTCACCAAAGAACTCTACGAATATATTCTTAAAAACAAAAAGATTATGTATCGTGACGGTCAAGAGACGAAGTCGCTCATTATTGATACCACCGGATGGGACGAGAAAAACGACAGCGCTCTCACCTACTCATTGGGGTTTTAAAAAACAGAACTCAATTTTTAGACACAAGAATCCTCTCAAACTCTAAAACGGAAAGAGGAGTAGGAACACTGCGAGAATCAGTCGATACCAAATGAATGACTTGAATGTCCGCGTGCTGACGAACCGAATCAAAAAATGGATTGCTGCAAGACCTGAGAGTGATGCCGCGAGTGCCGCTGCGATAAGTGCTGGCACTTCGATACCTGAAAAGGGCATATCGATAATCTTAAGCATCGATGTGATGCCTCCACCGAGCAAAATCGGGAATGAGAGAAGGAATGCAAATCGCGTTGCTTGTGGACGCGTGAGCCCAGCAAACAATCCTCCCGATATTGTTGCGCCCGAGCGAGAAATGCCAGGAAAGAGGGCGAGTGCCTGGAACCATCCTAAACGCCAACCGAGGCGACCTGTCATGTCGCGCCCAGTGCCAGTGAATTTTCGCTCAGCGATATACATGAGAATTGAGCCAATGATGAGTCCCCACGCAACAACCGTTGTACCTCGAAATGCTCCTGCAATCATATCTTCGAACAAAAGACCGATGACCACGGCTGGAATCGTGCCGAGCACTAATCCATACATGAGACCTTTTTGGTCGTGAGGAATGCCTCTACCGCGCAAAAAAGACCACACCGCGCCGATAAGAGAAGCGATATCGTTTCGAAAATATACGAGAACCGCAGCCAGCGTCGCCAAGTGGAGCGTTGCGTCAAAAAACAGTTCGCTCGATGAATGCGCTCCGAGCAACCGGTGGGCAATAATCAGGTGCCCTGTTGACGAAACCGGTAGAAACTCGGTTACTCCTTGCACAATGCCAAGAATGATTGCGTCTAGAATCTCCATGATATAATCGTCAATGATAGCATCTATCAGTCATTACGTAACCTTGTAAATCTTCATAGCTATGGAAAAAGAGAACAAATTGCTTATACCGATTGCGATCTTGGTCGCAGGAGCGCTTGTTGCCGGTGCGGTGTTCTTTAAGTCAAAGGACACAACTCCAGACGCAAATAATGATGGGACACCAGACGAAATCGAAGTTGCACCAGTATCAGCAAGTGATCATGTGTTTGGAAGTCCAAACGCACCAATCACGATTATTGAATATTCTGATATCGACTGCCCGTTCTGTAAGGACTTTCACGCAACAATGGAGCGCATCATGGAAACCTATGGTAAAGATGGGACCGTTTCGTGGGTGTATCGCAACTTCCCTCTCGACTCGCTCCACCCTGAAGCACGTCTGAAAGCAGAAAGCGCAGAGTGTGTTGCGTCTCTCGCAGGGAACGACACATACTGGAAATACCTCGGTACACTCTTTTCTGGAACAGAAACTGGTGCTGACCTTGGCACAATTGGAGCAACGCTTGGCGTTAACAGGACAGCACTCGAGAGCTGTATCGCAGCAAAAACATTCGCAGCACGCGTGAAGGCTGATGGAGATGCCGCTCTTGCAGCAGGAGGTCGCGGAACGCCGTACAGCATTGTTCTCACCGCTGATGGCGAAACCTTCCCATTAAACGGTGCACAACCATACGATGTGGTAAAGCAGGTTATCGACACCATCTTGGCTGACGACGGCTCGGCACAGTAAATACACTTCGGATGATCATAAAAACACCCCATACTATGGGGTGTTTTTATTTGCGTGCATCCGCGTCTCTATTCGCAAATATTCGCGATCCTACTCTTTTTCGAGTCCCCATCGATACACTTGAAGTGAGTTTTTCCCCTCAAACATATCCGATGGATTTGGTAAGAATATTTTTCGTGACAGAAGGTCTTTGGTCGCATCCTTCACCAAACGATGAAAGAGGACGAACTCTTCTTCGTGTTTTCTGAAGTCTATCACGTGGCGCTTGAGCTGTGGTTTTCCATTTTTATTTTTTCGCTTTCTGCACTCATACACGATAAACCGACGTACCGGCCGTTTAAACTCGGAAAGCACCGTGTAGTAATTGAAAAGTGCTTGGACCATAAACAATGGGTTATCAATTTCAACACTGCCATACGAATCAACAAATTTATGATCAACGATATCAACCGCATGTTTATCAATACTTGAAATCACGACGAGATCCGAAATCGCTTTCACCGGAATTGGAATCCCTGGTATGTGTGTAAGTGCTTTAACTTCAATTCCAAGAATTTTGTGGCGTGGTGGCTTCTCAAGATAAAACCCTATTGCCTGCAAATATTCTCGCTCCATTTCAAGGCGTTTTTTCTTTTTGGCACTACGGGTTACCGCTTTTCCAAAATTGATTTCGAAGTCAGGAATCAGGCGAAGGAATTCAAGACCGAGATCAATTGCAGCCTCTTTTGCAAATCCACCATAGAAATACTCAAGTGCCTTGTGTGCGGAGCGACCAATCGCTGATGCGGGCGTGGAAGGGGTATCGAAAACACCTTCAACATAGCGTTTATGCCATGCAAGAGGATTCCGCAAATACGCTATCAAGGATGAATAGCTCCAGTGTTCGATCGGATAGCGTTTCTTTGCCATTGCTCTATTTTAGCAGACAAAAAGAAAGCTCTGCTTTTTGGCAGAGCCCCACACGCAACACTCCGAATGGAACTTACTTCCGAGAGGGTTTCTTGCCCTCCATCAAAGACATAGTTGCTCGTAGTCTTCCGCGTCTCTTGTAGAAACGCGTGATTCGGATGCTGTACTCGCGATCCTTCTCGCCCCTACTTCCCTTGAGTTTCAGCATAATCTTCACAGACTTGTTCTCTGTGAGTAGGGAAATGATTGTGTCTGAAATGACTTCGGGTCCGCCGAACTGAGCGATAGGCTCTGAAACTCCACACGCGCCGTCGAGACGATACATAATCACCTCACAAGGTAAGTTCCTGAGCTTTTTGCTCAAGATGTCCGCCTTCGATTATCCATAGAGCAGTGTGGGTGTCAATACACAGAATCTCCTCGAGGGAAGAATTACGCTAGTAATTCTTGAGCTGTTGTGCCTTGTGATGCTGTCGAATCTTTTCGTGCGCCTTCGCTTCAATCTGACGGATGCGTTCACGAGTTACACCAAATTCCCTACCCACCTCTTCAAGTGTGTGTGCAATACCATCCGCGAGACCGTTTCGAAGTTCAAGAATTTTTCGTTCTTTCGGTGAGAGTTCTCCGAGAACTTCTTGAATGTGTTCAGCAAGAATGCGCTGTGAAGCCTCTTTATCAGGTGAGGGTAAGTGTTCATCTTTGAGAAAATCCCCAAGCGTCGAACCACTATCACCGTCGTCACCAACAGGAAGTTCCAGCGAAACGGTGTTTTGATTGATTTGCTGGATGTGGTGAATCTTTTCAACTTCCATACCCATCTCAACCGCTATTTCTTCTGCAACAGGCTCACGCCCAAGATCTTGTGCAAGTTTTCGTACGATGCGCTTGTACTTCGCAATGGTCTCAACCATGTGTACCGGAATACGAATGGTTCGTGATTGGTCGGCAATTGCGCGGGTAACCGCTTGACGAATCCACCATGTCGCGTAGGTAGAAAATTTGAATCCTTTTGACCAATCGAATTTTTCAACCGCTTTGAAAAGACCAATGTTTCCTTCTTGAATGAGGTCGAGAAGGGTCAAGTTCGAGCTGCGGTTTGCATATTTCTTTGCAATCGAAACCACCAAGCGGAGGTTTGCACGTGCGAGGATATTTTTTGCCTCTTCGTCCCCTGTCTCGATTCGTTTTGCGAGCTCTTTTTCCTGGTTTCCGGTCAAGAGATCATACTTTCCGATATCACGGAGATACATTTGAATCGAATCATAGCGCGCATCTTCACGATGGTAGGTGTTTCGATCTTCTTTTCCACCATCACCAAGGTCAAGCAACCCCCCACTTTCAATCACGTCGATGCCCTCAGACTCAAGAGTGTCATACATCTCTTCGAGGAACATCACATCGTCCTCAATATTCGGAAATTCTTTCAAAATCTCATCGTAGGTAACGAACCCACGATCGCGACCCTTTTGATACATTTTCTCTGCTTTGTCGCGCATCGCCTGTTCCTTTTTGTTGAGCTTGCGAGGAGGAGCAACTTTTACCGGTGCAGGTGCTTTAAGTTTTTTCTCTTTTTTTGTAACCACCTTCTTAGAGCCTGCTTTTTTTACAGGTTTTTTTGAAACTTTTCGAAGAGGCTTTTTAGGGCTTTTCTTTTTGCTCTTTGGTTTTACCGTTCGTTTCACTGCTTTCTTTTTTGCCTTTGTTTTGGTGGCTTTTTTCTTCATAGAGCAATAAGTATAAAATATCCTTTAAATTCGACAATATTTCGCAAATTCATTTTTATTTTGTGCTTTCGACGTTCATTTTAAGTGTATTGAGCTTTTGAGAGAGTTCCTTACACTCTGCTAACAATCGAAGTGCCTCGTCATGCTTTCCTTCTCGTTCAGCCCGTGCGAGTGCGTCCATGGTGGCTGTGAGTTTATCCTTCAACGCATGCTCTTCGAGTGAGCGAAGCATTTCCTCTACGTGATGATCGAGATGGTCTGATGCACCATAAGCAACCTCTGTTTCAAATGCGAGCACATCTTTTTCATCGTCACGAAAGAGATCGTGTGGCTCTGAACCAAGTGACACACGCATGCCGTCAAGAATACGTTGAGCAATCGGAGACTGTGCGTCAATTTTTTTCTGCCAAAACATAATTCCTGAGAGAATCCTTACAATCTGATCGTACCGACCGAGCGGTTGCACCACTTGAGCTGTTTCAATATGCACTTCTTTTGGTGCATCCTTCACTACGTTTGCCACTTCCTCTCGAACAATCTCTTCAGACACGTTAAGTTTTCGCGCAACAACGCCAATAAAATGCGATTGATCTATTTTATTTTCAATCAACGCAACATATGGCACTACTTCGCGAGTGATACGTTGTTTAAGCTTTCGCGCGTCATCCTCCTCGTTGATAATGCGTTGTAAGAGAAAGTCGATTACATGCTGTGAGTTTCGTATTGCCTCACGCCAGACATCAGTATTCTCAACAAGGACATCAGCGGGGTCTTTTCCTTCAGGAAGTGCCGCGACTTTCACATCCATTCCAAGAGGAATCGCTATTTTCGCTACTTTGAGCGCCGAGGTCACACCCGCAGTGTCGGCATCAAGCGCAATTACCATATTGCCTGAAATACGCTTCAATCGTTCCGCATGCGACCGTGTGAAAGCGGTGCCCATGACCGCGACGGTATTCGCAAATCCGCTCTGATGTGCCATCAGAAGGTCGATAGGGCCTTCAACAAGAATCGAGAAATCGTACTTTCTGATGTGACCCTTTGCTTTATCAAAGCCATAGAGTGTTTCGGATTTTTTAAAGACCGGCGTTTCTGGTGAGTTAATATATTTCGGCGTTTTCTCATCCCCTGTTCCAAGAATACGACCTGAAAATGCGACACATCGTCCTGATGCATCGAAAATGGGAAGCATAATGCGCTCACGGAATACATCATACGGAGCTCCGCCCGATATACCTTCATCTTTTTGCTTCGCAAGACCCGCATGAATAAGTTCACTATCAGAAAATCCTTTCGCTGAGAGGTGGTCGTAGAGATTCCGCCATCCTGACGGCGCCCATCCAATTGAAAAATTCGCAAGCGTCGCTGGCGTCAATGAACGTTTTTCAAGATACGCACGTGCATCTGAATTTCCGGGAAGTGCGCTCACAAAAAAACGTTTTGCTTCTTCGAGCGCTGTATAGATTTTCCCATGTGGATCAGGACGACCAATTGCTTGACGGTCGATAACAACACCCGCACGTTCTGCAAGCATTTTGAGTGCACCCATGAAATCAAGACCTTCGAATGCTTCAATGAATGAGAACACGTCCCCTTTTGCGCCACAGCCAAAACAGTAGTATGTGCCACGATCCGGAGAGATATAGAACGACGCAGTTTTCTCATTATGGAATGGACACCGCGCTTTGAAGTTCTTACCACTTTTTTCCACCTTGATATAACCCGACACCACGTCGAGAATAGAGAGTCGGTCTTTGATTTGTTCAACGGGAGAACTCATGATGGCAAACTGTATAAACCACGGACACCGCAGAATGATCATTCGTGCGGTGTCTCATGGTGCGTATCATACGGAGATTATGCTTCATCAACCATCGTCGGTGCCTCATCTGGAATCAGCCTTTCCATGTCTTCAATCATCTTATGCTTCGGACTTCCTGGGAAACCTGTTCCTGCAGGAATCAAACGACCGATGATAATGTTTTCCTTGAGACCGACGAGATCGTCACGCTTGCCACGAACCGCGGCGTCAATCAAAACTTTGTTGACGTGCTGGAATGATGCAGCAGAGAGGAATGATGCGCGAGAGAGAGCGACGTTCGTGATACCGAGGACGAGTGGAATGTATTTTGCTTCCTTCTTCCCCTCCTCCTTTGCTTTGTCATTTACAATCTTCGCATCCCACACCTCCATGACTGCACCGCGGGTGAGATCGGTTTCGCCCGGATCCTTCACTTGTACGCGTGAGAACATCTGCTTGATGATCACTTCGATATGCTTTCGTGCAACGGAAGCACCCTGCAACTCGTAAATCTTGCTGATTTCATCAATGACATAGTTCTGCGTGCGTTCTTTTGTTGCGTACTTGAAGAGTTCTGAGAGATCTGCCGAACCATCCGTCAAAAGCTGGCCTTTTGTGATTTCTTCACCAACCTTCACGATTGGAGTACGACGGTAGTGAACCGGATACGTTACTTCTCCTCCATCTTTAGCTTTGCGATCCTCGAGTGCGACAAGAATCTTAATGTGTTTTTCTGTACCTTTATCAATAACTTCAGTGACAGTACCTGCGGTTTCTGCAACAACAGCAGGATTTTTTGGAGGTCGGCGTTCAAAGACCTCTTGCACACGAGGGAGACCAGCAACGATGTCACCACCGAGTGCTGCAGTACCTCCGGCGTGGAATGTACGCATGGTGAGCTGGGTAGCAGGTTCACCGATTGATTGTGCGGCGATTGTTCCAACCGCTTCACCGAGCGCTACAACGTGACCTGTACCAAGATCTTTACCGTAACATTTTTGACATACACCTCGCGCAGTCTCACATGTCATCGGTGAGCGAACCGTTGCTTGTGTTGCACCGAGTGCTTCCAATTCACTTGCACGCTCCTCACTGATGTAGTCCCCACGCTTTGCGAGCACATCGCCAGCTGCATTCTTGATTTCTTTTGCAAGGTGACGTCCAGCGATACTCTTTGAAAGAGGAATATCGATACCACCGAGATTCTTTGATTCGACAGCAACACCTTCTTTCGTACCACAGTCCTCTTCAAGAACCACAACATCTTGTGCAACGTCGAAGAGTTTACGGGTTAGGTATCCTGATTGTGCGGTGTTGAGCGCGGTGTCACCAAGACCTTTACGTGCACCGTTGGTGGTAATGAAGTATTCGATTGGTGAAAGTCCTTCCTTTGAAGATGAGAGAATTGGGAAGTCGAGTGTACGGCCCTGCGAACCAGCGATAAGACCTTTCAAACCAGCAAGGTTTGTGATTTGACCGATGTTACCACGAGCTCCTGATTTCCACATGACGAAGACTGAGCCGTTCTCATCGAGTGATTGCTCCATAACCTTCTCCATATCAGTGCGGAGACCGTGCCAGATTTCGATGTGCATGCGGTAGCGCTCTTCTTCTGAGAGAAGACCTTCTTCGTACTGCTTGCTGATGCTTTCAGCTTTCTTGATCGCTGCTGCAACAAGCTCTTCTTTACCTCGTGGTGTTGGTACATCTGACAACGCAAATGTTGTTCCAGAGATAGTTGAGTACGTAAACCCAAAGTGTTTAATCTTGTCGAGAATAACGGCAATCTCTTCAGGCGCGTGCGTGCCAATCATGCGGTTCACGAGATCAGACATTTCTTTCTTTGTAATCTCTTTGTTGATGTATGGGTACTCTTCAGGAAGAATGGCATTGAAGAGCAAGCGTCCGACCGATGTTTCGAATGGTTGTCCGTTGAATTCCTTGTAGCGAGGATTGTCTGTTGGATACACCGTGACCTTTGCGCGAGGCGACAATACTTTGAAGTCATATGCAAGAATCGCATCGTTTGGAGTACGGAAGACACCGCCCTCACCTTTTTCATCCGGCACAATGCGAGTCATCCAGTATGAACCGAGCACAATGTCTTGGTGACCAACAGAAACCACCGGTGCTCCTGATCCTGGACGGAGCAAGTTTTTGTTTGATGCAATAATTTCTTTTGCTTCCAGCTGTGCTTCTTCTGAAAGTGGCAAGTGAACGGCCATCTGGTCACCGTCGAAGTCAGCGTTGTAGGCCTGCACAACCAACGGGTGTACTTGCAATGCGTTACCTTCAATGAGAATCGGACGGAATGCTTGAATAGAAAGACGGTGGAGTGTTGGTGCGCGGTTCAAGAGTACGTACTTCTTGTCGATAACTTCTTCAAGAATTTCCCACACTTCAGGACCTGCATCATCAATCAAACGGCCTGCACCGCGAATGTTGTAAGCATATCCACGAGCAATAAGCTTCGCGATAACAAACGGACGGAACAATTCGAGTGCCATGTGCTTTGGCATACCGCACTCGTCAAGCGCAAGTGTAGGACCAACGACGATAACCGAACGACCTGAATAGTCGACACGCTTACCGAGGAGGTTTTGACGGAAGATACCTTGTTTACCTTTCAAGTTGTCAGCGAGTGATTTAAGGGGGCGACGCTGTGCCTGAGAAACCGCTCCTCCACCGCTTGGATGACGCATTGAGTTGTCGATGAGCGCGTCAACCGCTTCCTGGAGAATACGTTTTTCGTTTCGAAGGATCACCGCAGGAGCTTTGATCTCGATCAATTTCTTCAAACGGTTGTTGCGGTTGATGACACGACGATAGAGATCGTTAAGATCAGACGTAGCATGGCGACCCCCTTCGAGTGCGACCATCGGGCGAATTGCCGCAGGAATGACTGGGATATTCGAAAGGAACATCCACTCGGGACGGATTTTCGAACGAATCATCGAGCGCACAAGTGAGAGACGCTTGCGAAGCTTCTTCTTGTCTTCTCCTTCGGTTTCTTCCATCTGCGCTTCGAGCTCTCCGACAAGAACATCGAGATCGATATCCTTCATGAGCTTATACACCGCTTCAGCACCAATTGCCGCTTCAAAGAAGGTACCGTACTTCATCGCGTACTTTGCGTAAAGCATTTCATCGAGAACGGTATACTTTGTAATCGATCCAATTTCTTTTTTCGTTGCAAGATACACCTCCTTGAGTTTCTCTTTTGATTTTTCGTCTTTGAGGCTTTTTACTTTCGTTTTGTATTCTGCATCGAGGTCTTTCACCAAGTGATCGCGTTCTGCCTCGTTGATTGAAATAACAATGTAACCAGCGAAGTAAATAACTTTTTCCAAGTCTTGCCCAGTGACATCAAGAATAAGACCCATGCGCGATGGCACGTTTCGGAGAAACCAGATGTGCGATACAGGGATTGCGAGGTTGATGTGACCCATGCGCTCACGTCGAACGATTGAGCGAGTGATTTCAACACCACACTTTTCACACACGATACCCTTGTAGCGGATACCTTTGTATTTGCCACAGTAACACTCGAAATCGTGTTCTGGTCCGAAGATGCGCTCATCGAAGAGACCGTTCTTTTCGGAGCGTTGTGTGCGGTAGTTGATGGTCTCAGGCTTGGTGACTTCACCGTGTGACCATTCGAGAATGCGCTCAGGGCTCGCAATTTTGAGCGAAACCGATGTGAAATCTGACGCTGATTGTGGAATGTTTCGTTGCATAGGCGATGATTAACGGTTGTCACCGAATTTAAGGTCTACGTCGAGAGCAAGACCGCGCATGTAATGGAGCAACACATTGAATGATGCTGGTGTATTCGATCCTTTCATTCGTGAACCGCGGACAATAGCGTCAAATGTTGCTGAACGACCGACGATATCGTCAGATTTTACCGTGAGCATTTCGCGGAGCGTATGAGCAGCACCATGACCGAGGAGCGCCCACACTTCCATTTCACCGAATCGTTGGCCACCGTTTTGTGCCTTACCTCCGAGCGGTTGCTGTGTGATAAGCGAGTAGGGTCCAATCGAGCGGACGTGGATTTTGTCTTCCACCATGTGTTCCAGTTTCAAGATATACATGTATCCGACAGCGACTTCTTGTTCAAACGCATCGCCCGTGCGACCGTCGTAGAGTTTCATCTTTCCTGATTCTGAATAGCCGGCCGAGACAAGCTCCTGCTTGATCTCAGTTTCTGAAGCTCCTGCAAATGGAGGAACAATCGCCTGGTATCCAAGCGTCTTTGCAGCAAGTCCCAAGTGAAGTTCGAGGATCTGACCCAAGTTCATACGTGATGGCACACCGAGTGGCGTCAAAATCACATCAACAGGCGTACCGTCTTCCATGCGTGGCATATCTTCCATTGGAACGACACGTGAGATAACACCCTTGTTACCGTGACGACCTGCGAGTTTGTCACCGACCGAGATGTTACGAAGCTGAGCAACTTCAATATAGATTTTTTTGATGATACCGCTCTCGAGTTGGTCACCGTTTTCGCGTGAGAACACTTTCACACCGATGATACGACCACGCTTTCCTCCTTCCATACGGAGTGATGTATCTTTCACGTCGCGTGCCTTGTCACCGAAGATCGAGCGGAGCAAGCGCTCTTCAGGAGTCAGCTGTGACTCACCCTTTGGTGTAATCTTACCAACCAAAATATCTCCTGGGCGAACCTCTGAACCGATTCGAATCACACCGTCTTCATCGAGATTGCGGAGCTTCGATTCACCGACGTTTGGAATATCGTTTGTGGTGACCTCGGGTCCAAGCTTGGTGTCACGAACACTCACTGCGAATTCTTCAATGTGAATTGATGACAAATAATTCTCGCGAACAAGACGCTCTGAGATGATGATGGCGTCTTCAAAGTTGTTTCCTGACCATGACATGAACGCTACCAAGAGGTTTTGTCCCAATGCCAACTGTCCGTCAACCGATGTTGAGGTGTCTGCAAGCAATTCCCCTTTCTTCACTGCGTCTCCAACTGAAACAACGGGACGCTGGTGGAACGCAGTAAAACCATTGGTTCGAGAGAAGGTAATGAGTTTGTAGGTGTCTTTTTTGCCTTTGGTGTTTTCAATAACAATTGAGCGAGCATCAACACTTTTGACCGTTCCCGCTTCAAGCGCGTACACAAGACGTCCTGAGTCTTTTGCGGCGCGCTCTTCAATACCTGTTGCAATAAGCGGTGCTTCTGGACGAACACACGGCACAGCCTGCTTCTGCATGTTCGATGCCATGAGCGCTCGGTTTGCTTCGTCGTGGTTCAAGAATGGAACAAGCGCTGTCGCAATTGAGTATGCTTGGTTTGTCGCAACGTCAATCAAGTCAACGTCCTTTGGGCTCACGAACGCTGGGCGGTTGTTGTCGCGAACTTCCACGCGAGTGTCAGTAATTTTTCCGCTCTCGTCACGTGCAACAGCTGCGTGCGCAATTTTGTACTGCGCTTCTTCGCGTGCATTCAAATATACGATTTCTTTTGTGATAACACCCTTATCAACCTTCGCATACGGTGTTTCGATGATACCGAAATCATTAACACGAGCGTGTGTTGCAAGGTGGAGAATGAGACCGATGTTCGGACCTTCTGGGGTGTGAATAGGACAGAGACGTCCGTAGTGTGACACGTGCACGTCACGAACTTCGAAACCAGCACGCTCACGAGTAAGACCTCCCGGTCCAAGTGCCGAAAGAATACGGAGGTGTTCCATTTCTGAGAGGATGTTCTCCTGGCTCATGAACTGTGAGAGTTGGTTCGTGCTGTAGAACTCTTTCACCTGCGCCTGCAAAGGACGTGGGTTCACAATTGCCATCGGAAGCGTCGTATCTGCTTCAATAATCGACATGCGATCCTGAATATTTCGCTTCATGCGAGCAAGACCAACACGCATTTTCTGCTGGAGCATTTCACCAACGTAACGAACGCGTCGTGATGCCAAATCGTCAACGTCATCAGGCTGTGATCCCGGAGTCGTGTTGAGGTGTGCGATATGCTTGATGATTTCCAAAATGTCATCGAGCGTTAGGGTACGAACGCTGAGCGCTTTTTTATCAAGCGCCTTACCGAAGCGTTCGTTGAAACGGAAACGACCAACCTCTGAAAGGTCGTATCGCTCTGTACTAAAAATCGAATTGACGAATTCACGAGCGTTTTCAACCGTTGCAAGTTCACCGTCACGGAGTTTCTTGTGAATTTCGACGAATGATTCGTCAACAGTCTGTGCTGTATCGCTTGCGAGTGTTTTTTCAATGTATTCAAGCGTTGCAGGCTCTCCCTTAAACAAGGCCTTAATTTCATCATTGGTTGATGCACCAAGGACACGGAGAAGCTGAGTCACAGGGAATTTGCGCTTTCGGTCAATACGAACTTGGAGAGTTTTGTTTGGTTCGGTCTCAACTTCAACCCATGCACCGCGCGATGGGATAACCTTTGCTCCAAAATACTCTTTTCCTTTGAATTCTTGCGATGAGAAAAGGACACCGAATGATCGGATGAGCTGAGCAACGATGACACGCTCCACACCGTTGATAATGAATGTCCCGTGATTTGTCTGGATTGGAAAGTCGGTGAAAAAGATTTCTTGTTCTTTTTCAGTGCCGAGCGTTTTGTTGACAAGCTTCACACGTGCCTTCAATTGGACTTCGTATGTGAGTTTGTTCTCCTTTGCATGATATTCATCATACTGTGGGAGTGTGAATTCAATATCACTAACGTGGAGTTCGAATTTCTTATTCGAGTAGTCGGTGATTGGTGAGAATTCTTTAAAGAGATCCTTCACCCCTTTCTCCATGAGCCATGCGAACGAGGCGAGTTGCGACTCGGTCAGGTTCGGTAGAACCGAGAGCGACGGGGTGAATTTCGCGAAATGCTTTTGCTTCATAACAATCCGGGTGCTTGCGAAAGACTCAAGAAAGGAAACGACGCGAAGATAGGAGCACCGCTCGGTCGAGCGTTCTCTCCGTGTTTATTACGCGTTACCTCCCTCGTTATCAAGCGCGTAGCTGTATGGGTTAAAACCTATATAAAAGCGAGAGTTCGGGCATGACTCACTCACCCCTCGGTACCAAAAGCAAGATACACGGCTAGTATACGGGTTTCTTTACAAAGGTCAATACCCGTTTTGTATCGTGTGGATAACTCTTCACTCGCCATTGACTTCTTTGAAAACTCGCGTCCTCACCTACTGGTGAGGCGCTCAACTCGCGCACAATGCGCTCCGTTAGGTTTTCAAAAAGTATGGTTCGCTCCGTATGAAAAATACAAAAACAAGAACGTGCTCCGCAAGTCTTTCGGGAACAATAGTTCACTCTTAAGGTTAAATACAGAAAAAAACCCAAAGAAAATTCTCAAAGAAAAGATGTTTGCTCTATTTCCTCCAAGGGTCTGGGTCTATTTCTCTTCTTCGGAACGGGTTATCAAACAAAGAATGCCTCCTGTAACATTCTGTCCTGTCGGTTGCCAAAAATTAAAAAATTTATCTAAGGTCCATTTTAGTTTCTCACCACCAATTTCGACATTGGGGTCGTGTAGGTATATTGAATCATTGTCCACTCCTATAACTATACGGAAGTGGCCTATAAGAGGCATCTCGTCTGTAAATTTTTGACAAACGATTACTGGAATCTTTTTTGTTTCTACTAAAATTTTTAATAAAGAAAGACAGTCCTGTTTATTTGTATAGTTTGCCCGCAACCATGTAGACTCAAAGCCTTTCTCTCTCGCATCAGTAATCAACGTATCAGTCGACATCCTATAATTTCCAGATCCATGTGGTTCTAGTTCTTGATATTTTTGCATGAGCTCCTCCTGTGAGACATTCTCAAGCCCATAGAATTTATAGACCATTTCTAAAGCTGCAGCACCGCATGCATTTGGATTGATTTGTTTAATGTAAGGAATCTTTAACATTACCTGCCTTAAATTTACGAGTTATACATTAAACCTGTAAGAGGAAGCTGGGTCAGACACTTTTTTATTTCTTTTTGCGCCAGGCATCGATGAGCGCGTGATTCCCGGATGCGAGGACTGCGGGAACCGTATACTTTTTCTTTTTCCATACAAATGTTTCAGGGCGCGTATAGACATCACCCGATGCGGTGCGTTTTTCTTCAAGGGAGTCATGGGTGCCGAGCACACCTGGAATCGTTCGCACCGCTGCATCAATAATCATCAGTGCGGGCATCTCACCACCGGTTAATACATACGGACCAACCGAAACATCCTCCGCTTTGAGGATTTTTTTAACGCGAGCATCAATGCCTTCGTAGTGTCCTGCGATTAGGACAATATCGGAATAACGAGTGACAAGATTTTTGGCATATGCATTCGTGAGTGTTTTTCCACGAGGACTCAAAATTAAGACCTTAGTCTTAAGTCTAGAGTCATGAGTCATGAGTTTTTTACCTTGTGACTGAGAACTTTTGACTTTTGACTTCTTAAGAGTCGCTTCAACGGCTCTTAAGATTGGTTCCGCCTTCAGCACCATGCCAGGACCACCGCCGTAGGGACGGTCATCCGCTTTATTGTGCTTATCATTCGCAAAGTCACGTGGATTAACCGCCTTCACCGAGAAAAGCTTCTTCTCAATCCCCCGCTTCATCATCGAATGAGCGGTGTAGCTTTCAATCAGTTCAGGGAAGAGCGTTATGACGTGGAAGTGTGGTTTCTTCATACACCGCATCCTAACAAAAACAACCCGCATGAGCGAGTTGTTTTTGTTTCGCGTTCTGTTCCGCGTTTTTACATCAAATCACCTTTGAGAGCAGCCATCGCATCGTCGACGTTTGCTGCCTCAGTCATCGGCATACGTGTCGAACCCTCTGGTTCAAGAATTTTTAGGTTCACACGAGCATTATTTTTCATACCAACCACACGGAGAAGAGTTCGGATTGCCTTCGCGGTGTTACCCGATCGGCCAACCACCGTTCCCATATCTTTTTGGGCAACCTGCAAAGTAATCAACACGCCCATTTCATCAACGGTTCGATTAACAACGACCGCTGAAGGATCTTCGACAAGTGCCTTAACAACGTATTCAAGGAATTCTGCATCTGCAAATTGCTGTGACATAAAGAGCAGTTCTTTAAGAGTTTCTAATCATATCGTTATGTGCGCACCTTCTGTGCGCATGACTACGGAAAGTATACAAAGTAAAACACCCCGAGTCTACGGAGTGTGTTACTTAAAGATGTGCCTTTATGCAGTTTGGGTTTCCTCAGGAGCCGGAGCTTCTTCAGCAGGCGCTGGAACTTCTTCAACAGGTGCCTCTACAGGCGCTTCCTCAACAGGAGTTTCAGGAGTTGCTTCTTCTGTCACTACCTCTGGGGCTGTTTCAGCCGTAGGAGTCTCTGCAACAGGAGTTTTCTCTTCGACAACCGGAACTTCTTTCACAATTGGGGTTTTTTGTGGGAGCACGTTCTTTTTCTTACCAGCAATCACACCTTCGGTTACGAGCATGTTATAGACCGTATCAGATGGCTGTGCGCCCTTCGAAAGCCAGTGAGAAGCCTTCTCCTTGTCCATGCTCTTTTGCTTGGTGATGGCATTATAGAAGCCGATTTGATCGACATGGTTACCACTTTTTGGCCCTTCGGTACCTTCAAGGACGACCACACGGAAAGATGGGTCATTCTTACGGCCGACGCGCTGTAATCTAATCTTAAGCATTTGTGGAGAGATTCTAACAAATATCGCATCCATTGGCAACCCAGCTACAGAAAAACCGCTGATCTCTCAGCGGTGGAGGACAATAAGTTGAGACTGTTGCCGTAGACATTCTTCGGCAAGAAGCCTTCGATGACAGTACTCCGCGGTTTCTTCAATACAGAGGAGTGTTATGTTGTACTCTATCGCGAGAGACGCGAGTATCCGTACGAGCCGAGCTTTCCGAGGTTCCTGTATTTCTTCTAAATAGGAACGCTCGAACATTCCCCAGTCCAGACCTCTTTTGTAATACGAACCGACGAGAAGCAGTGAAGGAGCGAGCATGGGTACATGTGTGTCGAACGCTTGAATACGAGGATCGGGAGTTATTCCGTCATTGAGCGTATGACGACTCATGACCGACAGACGGATACCGTCTTCTGCGGTCGGTGGAAGCAAAATACATCTCGTGAACAGCGCCATCCTCAATCCCCTTATCTGTTTTTCTTACGCAAGGATAGCTACTTTGTACTTAAAATCAAGCAGTCATTATCAAGAAACTCAAAAAATATTCTTAGCAAAATGACCATGGTGTATGGTATTGTTGTCTAAATCACTATGCACAATCAGAACGAACCTGCTGAAAAGAAGCAGACAATCATTGAAGGGATTATCTCAACAACTCAGAAAGGCCTTGGTTTTATTAAAGACCCCGTAACAGCAGATGATATACGCCTTGAACAAGGATTCCTTGACCGTGCCCTCAACCGCGACCTCGTGAAAGTTCGTATGCTCCCTGGCCTTGTTCGCGGGCAACGGATTGGCGAAGTTATTGAAATCGTAAAGCGTGCAAAAACACGATTCGTCGGTACGTTACGCCACGAAGCAGGCCTGTGGTACGTCGATCCTGACGATAAACGTGCCTACGCCCCTTTTCTTCTTGAAGATACCAATACAACCCTCAATGCCGATGACAAGGTGTTTATCGAGATGACCTCATGGGAGAAAGGCGCACAATTCCCTTCTGCGACGATTCTTGAAATCATCGGTCCAAAACGCTCTCACGAAGTCGAGATACGCTCAATTGTTCTTTCAAAAGGTATTGACGATCGTTTCCCCGAGTCGGTAATACAAGAGGGTGAGGAACGATCTCGTGAAGCCATCACTGACGAGGAAATCGCTCGACGAACAGATTTTCGAAATATAACGACGTTCACCATCGACCCTGTCGATGCAAAAGATTTCGACGACGCACTCTCGGTTGAACTTCGTCCTGACGGCTCTGCACGAATCGGCATTCACATCGCGGATGTCTCACACTACGTTCTCCCAGGAAGCGCGCTCGACGTCGAAGCGCTCACTCGAGCGTTCTCTGTGTACCTTGTCGACCGGACAATTCCCATGCTTCCTGAAGTGCTCTCAAACGATATCTGTAGTTTGAACCCGAATGTTGACCGCCTTACGTTCTCAACATGGGTTGATGTCTCTGCTGATGAAGTATTTGGCACACCATCATTCGGAAAAAGTGTTATTCACTCAGACCGCAGATTCACGTACGAAGAAGCGCAGGAGATATTGAACGCGGGTGACGGTGAATATATCAAAGAGCTCCAGCTCCTTGCTCGACTTGCAAAAACAATGCGCGAAGTTCGCGAACAAGCGGGAGCAATAGACTTTGAACAACACGAGGTGCGCTTTGAGCTTGCTGACGATGGTGTTCCGCTGTCTGTCTATCGCAAAGAACGTCTTGAAACTCACAAACTGATTGAGGAGTTCATGCTTTTGGCAAACAAGAGCGTTGCTGAATACATCCGTGACACCTATGGAAAAAATAAAAAACACGCATTCATCTACCGTGTGCACGACCACCCAGACCGCGAAAAACTCCAAGATCTTGCAACATTCCTCAAAGCACTTGGTTATGACCTCCCTCTCACACCGCAAGGTGATGTGACAGGAAAGATACTGAACACACTCTTTAAGAGTATTGAAGGTGTGCCAGAAGAAGGATTGATTAAAACATCCGCCCTTCGCTCGATGTCGAAAGCACAATACACCGCGTTGAATATTGGACACTTTGGTTTGGCGCTGTCTGCGTATACTCACTTCACATCCCCTATCCGTCGCTACGCAGACCTCACGGTGCACCGACTCCTCCAAGAAGCGCTCACGACCGGTAAATTGCCAAACGAAGATTGGGCAACGTATGCACGCATCGGAGAACAAATTTCAGCACGTGAAATCGATGTCATCGGCGCAGAGCGTGACTCAATCAAATACAAACAGGTTGAATTCATGAGTGCCCACATCGGAGAAACCTTTGATGCGGTCATTTCAGGAGTTTCAGAATTCGGCATCTTCGTTGAAGAACGCGAAACAAAAGCTGAAGGGCTCGTGCGCTTGAATACGCTCGGCGACGATTTCTATACGCTCGAAGCAAAGAAATATCGCATCGTCGGTCAACGAACAAAAAAAGTATTCGCATTGGGCGATACTGTTCGCATCAAGGTTCTTGATGCCAATGTTGATAAGAAAATGATTGACTACGCGATTGTTTCTTAAAATGCTAGAGTAATTCTATGGAAGCATTCCAAGGTTTACGCGAAAGCGCATTCTCCCCAACAACACTCTGGGTAGTATGGGGCATCATTGCTGTCTTCTGGGTCATTATGAGTGCCATTCTTGTCTACCATTGGCGTAGCTACAACAAAGCAGACAAAAACGTCCATCGTATGACATGGATTTATTTTATCGGCTCACTGATACTCCTCGGGAGCAGTATGACCTTTATCTTTTCGCTCTAGCATATGACCACCGCACTTGATGCCAACACCCTCATCGATCTTGATAACGACGAAAGCATCTTGATGGAAGTTCGAAGGCATCCAATCGTCTTTTATGCCCGTCTCCTGATACTTGTTGTACTCTTTTTCATTCCACTGTTTATCTCTCCGTTTGTTGTTCTCCTCATTGATAAGGTCGCGGGGAATGCCGTTGGAGCACTCGTGTTTGGTTTTTTGTTTACCTTGTGGTGTCTAGTGCTCTTTGTCTCTTTTTTCTACCAGTGGACCGACTACTACTTAGACGTCTGGATTATTACAACCAAACGAATCTTTGATATCGATCAAAAAGGGTTTTTCCGACGCGAAATATCGGTGTGTCGTATTGAACAACTGCAAGACGTTTCAATTATTGTTGATGGCCTGATTGCCACTTTTTTCAAATTCGGCACCATTCACATCCACACCGCCGGCGAGAGCCATGACTTTCTTATCAAGGACGCACGAAATCCGATGAGTGTAAAAAATATCATCATGCAAGCGCATGGAAAGACCATTGACTCTCCGGTGATTACACCAATGTTCCCAGAAGAGCGCGCGTAGTGCGATGTGTTACTTCGCTACTGCAACCGCATCGGTAAACGAAACTGAAAGGAGTTGTGACGATGCATCTCGACCCATGGTGACACCGTAGAGCACGCCTGCGCGCGACATGGTTTCGCGGTTGTGCGTAATCAGAAGCAATTGTGTGTGCTGTGCAAGATTCTCAATCATATCGCCGTAGCGTCGCGAGTTCGCTTCATCGAGTGCAGCATCGGTCTCATCAAGAATAATGAATGGTGGAGGATTCACCTGCGACATTGCAAAAATAAGTGCAATCGAGGTGAGTGCCCGCTCACCTCCCGAAAGCATCTCAAGGCTTCGTACTTTCTTTCGTGGAAGATCAATTGCGATTTCAACACCTTCAGCCAACTCTTCTTCAGCATCAACATCATCGTCCGGTATTTCGTCATCCATGATGCTCTTTCGCTTACGCGGTGCTTCTTTGACGAGCGTGAGTTTTGCCGTGCCTCCACCAAACATCACAGCAAAAAATTCTGTGAATTGTATATTGATTTTCTCAAGGCCGACAGCAAATTCACGTGACAACGTCTCATCAAGCTCTGTGATGAGTGCGAGAAGTGCATCGGCAGACGCACGGAGGTCGTCGAGTTCGCGACCAAGGAACAGGTCGCGCTCTTCGACTTCTTTATACTCTTTCATCACATCGTCCGCACCAGCGATACCCGAATCTTCAAGACGAATCTTCATACGCTCAAGGGAGCGTTTTCGATCATGCTGTTCACTGCGATGCTCGCTGAGTGCGGTTTCTTCATCGCGTGGAACGAATGAAAGCGCCTCTCGACCTGCAATGATGCCCGCTTCTCCTAAGTCACGTTTCAATTCCTCTTCTTCGAGCGCAAGTGTTGCCCGTGTTGCAGAAATGCGCGACAGCACCGCTTTTACATCGGCAAGCTCACGTGAAAGTGTAAATACTGAACGCTCCGCTTCACGACTTGAGGTTCGATCAGCTTCGATTTCTGACTGAAGAGCCGAATGTACACGCTGTGCCTCTGCTTCATCGGAACGCACCTGTTCCTGCTGTGCTTGTAGTTGCACATGGCGATCATGTAATTCCCTCAACGTGACATCAATTTCATTGAGTACCGATGATTCCATATCGCTTTCACCTGAAATGGCGGTTTTCAGTGATGCGAGAATCGCACGCACCGCACGATAGAGCGTTTGAAGCGATGTAAGATTTCCATCATCACCAACCGCAGACAGCGCTGACTCAAGCTTCTCAAGGTGCGGGGTAATTTTATGCACCTCAACGGCACGCGTACGTGCCTCGCGAAGCCTGCGTTCTTCACGCTCTCGCTGTCGCTTGAGTGCTTCAATTTCTCCTTCAACACGAGCACTGTCTCGCTCAACACGTTCTCTCGCTTCGCGTGCTTTGGTGAGCCCCTCTTCCAAGGTGAGAACATTTCGCGTTTTTTCGTCAGCTCGTTCGAGCGTTCGGAGCGTCTGCTCTGCATCTTTCAAACGTTGCTCAATCGTTTCTTGCTGTGATTGATACGGCGCCTCTTCTGCATGCAAACGCTTTTTTGTTCCTTCAATATATGCTTTTTCTTGTGCGAAATATTCTTTGTACGCCTGCGTCAATGTATCAGCGAGCTCACGAGCTTTTTCAAGTTTTGCAACCTGTTTTTCAAGAAATGAAAGATGCGGTTTGATTTCGCGACGAAGGCTTTCTACTTTTTCAATGTTCTCATCAGTTTTTTCAAGCTTGCGGATACTTTCATCTTTTTTGTAGTGATAAATTTTCAAACCGAGTGCATCTTCAATCATTGCTTTTCGTTCACGCGGATTCACGGAGAGCACGCGATCGGCTTCACCCTGCGAAATGATGTGGTGCCCTGATGCACCGATGTGTGCATTTGCGAGCATCTCGACAATATCTTTCAATCGAACAGGACTTCCGTTCACGAGGTATTCGCTCGATGAGTCTCGATGAATGATTCGCTCGAGTGTTACCGTATCAAAATCAATATCAAATAAGCGCCTCGATACGCCTCCACGCTGTGTAAGTGTGTTATCGAAGGTAAGTTTGACGCTCGCACGATTGCTTCGTGGCACACTCTCTGAGCCATTCCAGATGAGGTCTTCAGTGCGCTTACCACGCATCGATTTCATTGATTGCTCACCCAACACGAAACGAAAGGCTTCTGCCACGTTTGATTTTCCGGAACCGTTTGGACCAACAATCCCTGTAATGGACGTCGAAAATTCGAGTCCCATTTTTTTGGCAAACGATTTGAACCCAGAAATCTCGAGTGATTTAAGATACATGCCGTTCCATTATCTCAAAAAACACCCTTTTCGTATACGTTTTCTAGTCCCCATGCATGCATACTGTATATATTTGACATAAACATATATTTAATATATAATGCTCTCAGGGTTTCAAACGAAACAACTGCTCTTCAAAAAAAAGGAGACGAGCCCATGACGACTCTGAAAAAGATCGTCACACACCACAGGCCACATGTCGACGAACGACTCGCAATCTGGCTTCTCCGACTGTTCGGGGAAGACCAGTTCCCTGGTGCGAAAAGCGCGCTCGTGGAATTCGTCGACGCGGGAACAATCCCCGTCGGCAAGTCCGCCGACGAGCGCGAAGCGGACGGCGAGCTCTGGCTCGGCGTCGGCGGAGGGCGCTTCGACGAGCATCCGAACGGTGACACCAATCGGGTGCACGGCGAATGTGCAGCGACGCTCGTCGCCACGGCACTCGGCGTTCGGGATAAGCTAGAACTTCGACAACTGCTGGACGCGGTGTGCCAAAACGACACCGCTGGTGGCGGAGGAAGCGTTCTGAATGTCGCGAGGGTCATCACATTGATGAACCAAGCGGGACAGGAGGAAGACTTCATCCAACGGTGGGCGGAAGCGTCCTTTGACGCTTTCTTCCAATGCCAACGTGAGTTTTTCGGGGCGGAGAAGGATTTCCGCAATCCGAAGGTCACGTCGGTGGACGAGATCCGTCTCGCCACGCGAACCGGAACGAAAGAGATCCGGCTCGTGGTAACGAGCTCAGCGAACAAGCAGATGGCTTCGTTCGCGAGATCCAAGTTCGGGTGCGGGGCACAGATTGTCATCCAGCGAAGCGAGACGAGCGGTCACACGTTCATCTCGTGCTACAGCGGAGCTGGCCTTCGCATGGAGGTGCTTGCCGCCGCCATCAGACAGGCCGAGTTGAGAAGGCGAGAAGAGACTCCTCTCAGCGAAGAGGAAGCCCGGCGGGAAGGGACGCTCGCCCGCGTTCCGGAGTGGTGCTTCCACCGCAGTGGGGGGTGGATTATGAATGGAAGTCTCACGGCGCCCAACACGGTGCGGTCGAGACTCCCCCTGAGGCGCCTCCAGGCCATCGCCTTTGAGGCGATGAAGAGAATGAGTTGAGTACGACCCCTGCGACCATGTCGCGGGGGGTTTTATTTTCCAATTATGACCACTTTTTTGTGTCGAGCGCGTTTTGTGCAGCGTCTTGTTCCGCTTCTTGCTTGGACTTCCCTGCTCCCTGCGCGATTTCTTCTGCACCTAGAAAAACACCCATCGTGAATCGTTTGTCATGATCAGGCCCTTCTTCACCAAGCGTTTGATAGGACGGTGTGATTCCTTCTTTTTCTTGTGCGAGTTCCTGGAAACGACTCTTTGCATCCTGCCATAAATGGCCTTGGACGATGTCATCGGTCAACGGAAGGAGGTACTGATGAATGAAATCACGTGCACCATCGTATCCTTGATCAAGATACAGGGCACCAACAAGCGCTTCGAAGGTATTCGCAAGAATATACTGACGCGCCCGACCAACATCTTTCGATTCACCCTTTGAAAGCAGGAGGTACTCGTTCATGCCGAGCCCTGTTGCAACCGTTGAAAGTGTTGAGGTGTTCACAAGCCCCGCACGATAACTCGTGAGATCACCTTCGTTCTTTTTCGGATATTTCGCGTATAAAAATTCCGTAACGACAAGCTCAAGAACCGCATCGCCAAGAAATTCCAAGCGTTCGTTGTGCTCTCGTGCTCCGTGACGATTCTCGTTGATATAGGAGCGGTGTGTGAATGCCGTCTGAAGTAATCCTTTATCTGAGAACGGTTTGCCGATCTTTTGTTCGAATGAAGATAAGTCGCTCATGGTAGAAGTGGTCTTCCTGTCTATCGTTTTTGTAACAGTGCGTTGATAGCTTTTGTAATAAGGGGAAGGATGTCGTCGTAAATATTCAAGTTAACGATTTCTGCAAGCTTGAACCATCGTGCATCGTCGAGCCCGCCGGAGGTGCCGAGTGTGATATCCCGAAACGGCGCGCGTGCGAGGAAATACGTCACGTTCTTTCGGATTTTTCCTTTCTCTGGATGTGACGCAACGTATTCGTTTGAACCAAGCTGTTCTTCGAGTGTTGTTTCAAGACCGAGTTCCTCTTGCAAACCGCGAACAACACCATCCTCGACCGTTTCGGTTTCTTCGACATGTCCTTTCGAGAGCGTCCAATGACCAAAGACATCGTGCACAAGCGCTACATACACATCCTTTTCAACGAGTGCGTATACAACAGCGCCTCCCAATCGTTCGATTGGCATATCTTCGTAGGCAACTTCCTTCTTCTTTTTCGAAGTTTCGTTTTTCCCAGGTTCTCCGATTTCTTTATAGACAGAACCGAGGACACCGTTAACGAATTTGCCCGATGCGTCACCACCAAAACTTTTTGCAAGTTCAATAGCTTCATTGATAGCAACTTTTGGCGGAACGTCTTTACGGTCACCAAAGAGCAGTTCATACAGCCCGATGCGAAGCACGACTTTATCAATCGGCGCGATTTTATTCAAAGGCCAATCCGGCGCAGCTTTCTCAATGATGGTGTCGAGATCCGCCTTTCGCTCAAGGACACCAGTACCAAGGCGCTCCATGAATCCATAGTCAGCGGCGCCACCGGCAAATTCTTCATTGGCACGAGAGAGAGCCGAACGGAAATCTCCGTCGGCGCGGTTACTAAAATCAAGCTCAAAAAGAGATTGGAGGACGATCGATCGGGCGAGATGTCGGTTGCTCATGAGCGTTTGAAAGGATCAAACGTCATCGCGAAGAAAAGAACAAACCGACGGTCAACAAGCTCGTCCTATTTTTCGGATGACGCTGTGGCATCCGCGCGTGAAGGCTTCTGGCCAATCGCTTTGAGTTTTTCTGTGCGACGGGTCAATCGGCGTTCTTCGCGGGCCTTAACATCAATAACAATTCGTCCGCGATACGAGCCACAGGTAGAGCACATAGTGTGTCGTACATGTGACGCTTTACACGTTGGGCAGACTGAAAAGCGCTTTTCTTCAAGCGCATGGTGAGAACGGCGATTCGCCGTGTGCCCCCTCGTGTGTCGCATTCGTACTGTCATATCAAAGAGATACTACCATAGAAGCGCGTATCTGTACAAGTGGGATAGAAAAAAACCGCCTCTCCCATACAGGTGGGAAAAGCGGTCAGAGGCCGAATCGCTTGGCGAGATCTTGAAAGAGGGGCGACGTTTTTGCAGCGACTCGAATCCCTTCGAGCAACGGCTCCTTGTGTGACGGATGGATCGCCTGAAGAAGCGAGATTCCGGGACTGCACCAGAACGGAATTACCCGAGTTCCCGACTCTTCCTCCACAGCCCTATCATGCATCTCCCCAGTGAATTTCGAGGCGATGAAGAAGAACCGGAGGAACGTACGATCTTTGTCGTTATCGTCCGGCTTTTTATCATCGTAGACGCACACCAGATGCTCTTCAGCTACTGTATAACCCGTTTCGGCATAGGCTTCTCGAACAGCTGTTGCGCGAGGGCTTTCGTCGCCTTCCCGCTTCCCTCCCGCAATCTTGGTTGTTGAACCGTATCCCTTTCCCCTACCGGGAATCGGGATGTAGTGGATAAGAAGAATTTCCGGTTTCCCTTCATGCTCTCGAACGAGCATGAGGCCGGAAAAATGGCCTATAGCCTGCTCGCTCATGGAGACCTCTCGTCAATGAATCAATCCGAAATCATTATACTATATAAAATTGAGTATATCAAGTTATGAATGTTTTTCGATGGAGGGGCGATATTCCGTGCTGTTTTATTGCTGAATAGTGCGCTTGTGTGCCATATCCTTTGTGTATATCAAAACCATATTGAGGATGGCGCTGTGCAACCTTTCTCATATGACGATCTCTCGTTACTTTCGCGACAATTGAAGCGAGCGCAATCGGCAAATGCGTTGCATCACCCTTGATGTATGTTGTTTGATAACGATACTCGGCAGAAGCTCGAAGTCCCCCATCAAGTAATAGAGAGATGTGGTTTGCATGAAGAGAACTTTGTTTCAAAACGCTCAAAATCCCCTCTTTGATTGCATACGAAATTCCTTTTTGATCAATAGTTGTTGAACTCACCAGCGCAACCGAGTATCCGAGCACGTTGTCTTCACATAAAGCATTGAGAATCTCGAAAAGTGCTTCGCGTTTTTTCTCAGAAAGTTGTTTCGAGTCTTTCACTATTGGAAAATGTTTTTTGAGGATGCGTCGCACGTGAGGTTGTGACGCGTCGTACCACACAGCACCAACCGCAACCGGCCCTGCAATCGGCCCTCGACCCGCTTCGTCTATTCCCATAATCCATCGTTGTGACTTCTGTTTCATCCCGTTAGAAGCTCAGAGGTGTCACGCGCATTTTATAATGTAAAGTTTGCATCAATATTTCATAAGCTTCTAACGGGATTCATAGAGACAGTGTAGAGCACAAACGATATGAAAACGAATGACCTCCTCCCCGCACTCCACTTCGCTCCGTACGGGGTTTCCTCGTGAG
>CAYZIR010000001.1:86824-103095 GCA_964478705.1 uncultured Candidatus Saccharibacteria bacterium | reverse complement strand
TTCCTATGCGCATCGACAGTACACAATTCGAGAATTTTCTTATCGACACAAAACTCGTGACGCGCGGGAAGCTCGATGAGCTTCGGACAAAGAGCGAAAAAGATGAAACACCGCTTGAGTCACTGCTCGTTTCCGAAGGCGTACTCTCGGAAGATGATGTTCGTCGTGCGAAAGCGCATGTTATCGGCATTCCGTTTGTTGACTTGAAGGAACAAAAAATTGAATTTGCTGTGCTTTCGCTTATTCCTGAGCCAATTGCGCGTACCAACAATATCGTTGCCTATAACCAAAGCTCGAAAGGACTTGAGGTGGCGATGCTTGATGTGGATGACCTCCAGGCGATTGATTTCGTGAAAAAGAAAACCGGTCTCACGATTCTTCCGCGACTCACGGACACCGAATCCGTGAAGCGCGCCCTGATTCAATATCAAAAATCTCTGAAGGCAGAATTTGGCGATATCATTAGCCAAGAAGCGCAGGCGCTGACTGCGATTGCGGATATTCCTCTTGATGGGGAAGGGTCGAGTGAAGATTTGAAAAAACTCGCGGAAGATTTGCCGATTGTTCGTATTGTCGACACACTCATTAAACATGCGGTGGTGCAGGGAGCGTCCGACATTCACATCGAGCCCGCGGAACGACAATTGATGGTGCGCTATCGCATTGATGGACTCTTGCATGATGCGATGACCCTACCCAAACAAGCAGCGCCCGGCATTGTCGCGCGCATCAAAGTGCTTTCGTCATTGAAGCTCGACGAGAAACGCTTGCCACAAGACGGCCGATTCAAAATTGATCTCGATGGTGAGAAGGTTTCGTTCCGTGTCTCAACGCTTCCGACCTACTACGGCGAAAAAATTGTTATGCGTATCTTGCGCGAGAGTGGCGGAGGATTTACCCTCGAGTCTCTCGGTTTTCATGGTGAAGGTCTTGAATCCTTGCACTGGTCAGTGAAGCAGGCAACCGGCATGCTTTTGACCACAGGGCCAACCGGTTCAGGGAAAACCACGACGCTCTATACGCTCCTGGATATTTTGAATACGCCGGACGTGAACATCTCAACCATCGAAGATCCGGTGGAGTATCAAATGCCACGCATCAATCAAACACAGGTGAAGCCGGAAATCGGCATGACGTTTGGTAATGGTTTGCGCGCTTTGGTGCGACAAGACCCCGACATCATCATGGTGGGGGAGATTCGTGACCAAGAAACAGCGTCGCTCGCGGTGAACGCTGCGCTAACGGGTCACTTGGTGCTCTCGACACTTCACACCAACTCCGCTGCAGGCGCGATTCCTCGTATGATTGACATGGGGGTTGAACCGTTCCTTCTGGTCTCAACCATCAAGGTTATTATCGGACAGCGACTGGTGCGAACGCTTGCAAAAGAAAAAGAAGAATACAAACCAACAAAAGACGAATTGAAACTGCTTGCTACGCACATCGATATGGATCGTATGCTCGCGTTTTTGAAAGAGGAGAAAATTGTCGCTGAGAAAGCTGACTGGAGCGATGTGATATTCTATCGTCCAAAAGGCGGTGCTGACTCGGACGATGGATACAAGGGGCGACTGGGCATCCACGAGGTGATGCGCATGACACCAACCATCAAAGATTTGATTATCAAAGGAGCAACCGCCGACGCGATTGAAACACAAGCGAAGAGTGAAGGAATGATGACCATGCTCGAAGATGGCGTGTTCAAAGCTACGCAGGGCATCACGACACTTGAGGAAGTGTTGCGTGTGGTTTCGGAATAGATCAAATTATTTACAGCAATTCATGCATGGCGTACACGTTTGCACGATAGAAGCTGATACAAAGGGTAAAACAGTGACGATTCTTGCTGGAGTACATGGAAATGAACTCTGTGGTGTCCGTGCGATTAACCAGATACTTACATCACTGCATTTGCACTCGGGTAAGGTTCATTTTCTTTTTGGCAATCCCCGTGCACTTGAAGAAAATGTTCGCTTCATCGATGCAAACCTCAATCGTCTTTTTAAACCAGAAGAGGCTCTCACCGATGAGGAAAAGAAAAGCTATGAATACAAACGTGCCTGTGAGATTAAACCGTATCTTGACGAGAGCTATGCATCACTTGACCTCCATTCAAGTGCGAGCGCAAAAACAAAACCTTTTGTCATATGTGAACCACAATCACTCTTTTTAGCGAAAGAGTTTCCGGTCGAAATAATTTCTCACGGCTGGGATGCACTTGAGCCGGGCGGGACAGATTACTACATGAATCAAAAAGGAAAATATGGGTTGTGTGTGGAATGCGGTAGTCACGACGATCCGTGTGCAGAAACTGTGGCAGTTGAATCTATCAAAGCGTTTCTCGCATCGGTTGGGATACTCCTCAAAGAGAAGAGGTCTAAAAAAGATCAGCGCATTGTTACCGCAGAAAAAATATACATAACAAATAAAAATTTCACTCCGGAAAGAGAATTTGCTGACTTTGAACATGTGTCCGCAGGTGCACTCATTGGGCATGACGGGAGTGAACCAGTGCGCATGGAAGCAGACGGGGTAGTCATCTTTGTGCGCACACGGACGAAGTCGCACGAAGAAGCATTTATTGTGGGAAGTGAAGTATAGAAAAAGGCCGTCCCTGGTAAAGGACGGCCGTACTGACTGCGTGTGGGATTTGGCGGTGGCCGACTTACACGATGTATCTGCATTTCCACCTGCGTCGTATGTTCATGTGCAGGGATGGCAGTATCGATGCTGGCTCACTCTTCCCACAGGGGAGAGTATGTTTCCCCTCGTTTTACTGCGCTTGTGCTGTGAGGCACTTCGCTACTGACCGGGCGGAGTCTCGTTCATTGTAGTGAACGATCCTTTCCTTGCCATTGGCTTAGTGTGGCGCGAGGTCGTCGGTGACGACCTAGAGACAGCGCCGGTTGATTGAAGAACTACGGTGGCGGGGGACTGCGGACGCGGTTTAGGACGTCGGCGGATCCATGCATCCTCCATCGATTGACTGAAGAGGAATATAGCATCAAGCCTTTTTGTACGCAAGCATCACACGATTACTCGTGATTACTGAATATCTCCGTGTCGTGTTGTTCGCTTCGATGCTACACTATTTTTATAATGAAGTTCTCGTACAAGGCAATTGGCACAGACGGTGTTGTTGTTGAAGATGTCCGCGATGCGGAAGATAAATTTGTGCTCGCTAAAGACCTCAAAGCAGAGGGAAAGACGCTCGTCACCGCAGAAGAAGCGAAGAAGGGTAGAGGGCTCTCAAAATTTAATATTTCATTTGGAGGCGTAAAGCTGACCGATAAAATAACCTTCGCGAAGAATCTCGCAGCGATGATTGATGCGGGTTTGGCGTTGTCGCGTGCGCTTGATGTGATGGAGCGACAAACGAAGCATAAAAAATTCAAAGAAATTCTTATTGCGATCCGAGTCGCTGTTGAAAAAGGCGCATCGCTTTCCGATGCACTCGCGAAATTTCCATCAACATTCTCGAATCTCTTTGTTTCAATGGTTCGTTCAGGTGAAGAGTCTGGCAAGCTCGGTGAGTCGCTTCGTATTGTTGCTGACCAGATGGATCGAACGTATGCACTCCAGCGCAAAATACGTGGTGCGATGATGTACCCCGGTATCATTCTGTCAGTCATGATTCTCATCGGAATACTCATGCTCATCTTTGTGGTGCCAACACTCACCGCAACGTTCACTGAACTCAAGGTCGATCTTCCTACCTCAACACAATTTGTCATCGGTTCGAGTGAGGCGCTCAAAGCACACCCCATCACTTTTCTTGGAGGACTCGTCGCACTTATTGCACTTGTGATAGCTCTTGGACGAACACAGCGTGGAAAACGAGCATTTGAATATAGTGTTCTTCGTATTCCTGTTATCGGTGTGTTGGTCAAAGAAACCAATGCTGCGCGTATGGCACGCACATTCTCATCACTCCTTTCGTCGGGCGTTGAGGTGGTCTCGGCGCTTTCGATTACGAAAGATGTTTTGCAAAACTCGTACTATAAAGAGGTGTTTGCGCGTGCAGAGCATGAGATTCAACAAGGTGCGCAGTTGTCAGGTATTTTCAACTCATACGAAAAGCTTTTTCCGCCGATGGTCGCTGAAATGATTGCGGTCGGTGAAGAAACAGGGAAGCTCCCCGGAATGCTCCTCCAGATTGCAACGTTTTTTGAAGGCGAAGTGGATCAAAAGACGAAAGATATGTCGACAATCATTGAACCATTTTTGATGGTTATCATCGGTGCAGCCGTTGGATTTTTCGCAGTTTCGATGATTACACCGATTTATTCGATTTCATCGGGAATCTAGGAATACAAAACATGGATCATGGAACACAGACAAACGATCAGGAAACATAAACACCGGAGGCTCTATGTTCCGTACTCCGTGTTCTGTGCACAGCGGGGTACGACATTTATCGATGCGCTTGTCGGCACCGCACTCATGCTTGTGGTGTTTATTGGTTTGTTTGGGGTGATTCGTCTTGCCACATTGTCTGTCGGTCTTGCGAAAGCAAAAACGGGAGCGATTGCACTTGCGAACGAACAAATCGAATATGTGCGCAGTCTTCCTTATAACAGTGTCGCGGTTCTCGGAGGAATTCCTGCAGGTCTTATTCCCGCAGAAGAAACCATCCCGCTCAATAACATTGCCTATACGCGCCGAACATTCGTGCAGTTCATTGATTCTCCGGCTGACGGTGTTGGCGCATCAGATCAAAATCTTATACAGGCAGACTATAAGGTCGCAAAAGTGGATGTCTCATGGGTATTTCGTGATACCACACGCACCGTCTCACTTATTACAAACATTGTGCCGAAAGGTATCGAAACTCTCGACGGAGGTGGAACGCTCGTGGTGAATGTGATTGATGCAGGAGGAGTGCCTGTGTCGGGCGCAGGAATTACCATCATGAACACCGCCGTCTCACCAACAATCAATGTGAGCACGTTTTCGGGAGTTGATGGCGTTGCGTATTTCCCTGGTGCGCCAACATCAACCGCATATTTTATACAAACGACAAAAGCAGGATACAGCAGTGCTCAAACATACTACGCATCAAGCACCAATCCGAATCCAAACCCTGGCACACTTACCGTTGTTGCCGATACCATCACATCGTCAACGTTCCGTATCGATCGACTCTCGGATTTGTCGGTTCGCTCGTTTGATGAAGTGCGCACAGCAACATGGACTGATCCCTTCGACGACGCCTCACTCATAGAAAATCTTACCAATACGAGTGTGAGCGGTGGTGGAGTTCGGTTAACTGACCTTGGTGGTACGTATCCATCAGCTGGTTCACTCACCGCCACATCGGTTGCGCCGGTGTATCTGAATGCATGGAAGCGTGCTGTATTTGATGACACGACGCCCGCATCAACCAGTGTTGCGGTGCAGGTTCGATATCGCGACGGCGCTTCAGCACCGCTCATACCCGACGCGGTACTTCCTGGTAATACAGTCGGGTTTACTACATCTCCCATCGATCTTTCGGGAGTTGCAACCACGACATATTCGGCTCTCATCCTTTCTGCGGATCTCACAACAAATGACACACTCGTAACCCCAGTGCTCGATACATGGAGTGTTGTCTACGACGAAGGACCTCTTCCACGCGCAGATGTTGATTTCACTATTGTTGGCAGTAAGACCATTGGAACTGACGGAGGAGGTGCTCCGATATACAAATACCAGAGCACATTTTCAACTGATGCACTCGGCGTGATGGAGCTATCAGACATGGAATGGGATACGTATACGGTTGCGAAGGCATCCGGAGAAACAACGATATCCGTTGCGGAAGTATGCCCATTCCAACCATTTGGATTGAACCCAGGAGTGACCCAAGTGCTTGATTTTATCTTCGCGCCAGCAAGTACGCACTCATTACTCGTGTATGTGACCGATGATACAGGAACGCCTCTTCCGGATGCCTCAGTGCGTGCAGTTCGTACGGGATACGATGTAACTCATGAGACATCGGCGTGTGGGCAAGCATTCTTCCGCTCACTCGTTTCAGGAGTATACGATCTCACCGTATCTGCGACGGGATTCACTACACAAGCACTTCCTGGTGTGTCGGTTACTGGGGCAACAACACAAAGCGTTATACTGAATCCGTAGAGAACACGAAACATGAAACATATAACATGTAACAAAAAAATATTTGCGTCACACAGCTCACATTCTGCATCTTCTGTGCTACATGATTCGTGCTACATGATTCGTGAACGTGGATTCACGTTTGTCGAGATGCTTGTGACGACCGCCATTCTCACACTGATTTCAGGAGCGATTGTCGGATCAATTCTGATGCTCTACAAAGGCAATCGTTTTGCGATGGAGCAAGCAATCGCGGTTGAGAATGCTCGTCGTGGCGTTGAGCAAATGGTCAGAGATATTCGTGAAGCATCGTATTCCGATGGGGGAGCGTACCCCGTGGTGTCGATAGGATCGACGACAATAGCGATTTACACTGACCTTGATCGTGACGACGACGTTGAGCTTGTGCGTTTTGCGCTCGCAACAACCACATTCACGAAGCGAGTAACAAATCCAACCGGAACGCCTGCGACATACAATGAAGCAAATGGTACTGTTACATCACTCTCATCGCATGTGCGAAACACTGAGCAAGGTATACCGATATTCGAATTCTACGATGCAAACGGTATTGAAATCACGTCCTACACGAACGTGACACCCGTTGCGTTTGTGAAAGTAAGTCTGGTGGTGAATGTGAATCCAGAAACACTTCCTAACGAATATGTCCTTCGCTCAAGTGCGACGATTAGGAATCTCAAAGTTAACTTGTAACGTGAAGCGTGTAACGTGTAACAGAAGACAAATTCTCAAATCATGCACCGTGTAGCCTGTAACAAAGAAAAACTCAGATTCCACAATTCGCGTTCCGCATCTCCTGCGCTACACGATTCACGTTTCGCGTTAGGTGCCAGTGGCTACATCGTCATCTCGGTGGTTGTCTTTGGTGGCGTGTTTCTCACTATTCTTGGCGGGCTCGTTGGGTTTGTCTTTTTGCAAACGCGTGCACAAGGTATTAAAGAAATGCGTGAAACAGCGCTCCAAATCGCAGAAGCCGGATTGGATTACTACAAGTGGCACCTTGCGCATTATCCAAACGATCTCAACAATGGCGCCGGCACCTCGACCGATCCGATCGTCGTTCCGTTTGAAGATCCGGAAGGAGGGGTGATTGGTTCTTTCGAGCTTTCACTTGATAGTGAAGAGTACTGCGGACAAACGAACACGGTTTCGATAACCGCAACAGGGACGGTCGATGCCGACCCGTCAATCAAACGCGCAGTGTACGCACGGTATGCCCGCCCATCGGTCGCATCATTTGCATACATCATCAACAGCAACGTGTGGGCGGGAAGTGACCGTCAGATTCATGGCAATTATCACGGCAATGGCGGTATTCGTATGGATGGAACGAACGATTCATTGGTGACGTCCGCTGTCTCGTCGTGGCTGTGTACGTCGAGCTTTGGGTGTAGTCCTTCAACCACCACTCCCGGCGTGTGGGGCGCTGGTCCAAACCAAACACTCTGGGACTATCCGCAACCCCAGATTGATTTTGCTGGCATCACCTCTGACCTCGCGCAAATAAAAACACTCGCCATTGCACAGGGTGTCTACATCAACGAAACCAGCAATTCCGATCAGCGAGGGATTCGACTCCGTTTTAATGCGGACGGCACGGTGACACGTTGGAGAGTCACCGGCACCTCGGCACATAGTTCGCAACATGTGGACACCGGATCAACATGGCACAGCGACTACGACATCATCACCGCAACACAAAATCAAACAACATTCACCGTGCCAGCAGATTGTCCGGTTATATTTGTTGAAGCAAAAACATGGATTGATGGTGTCATCACACAAAAAGTGATTGTTGCTGCGGACGAAATTGTATCAACGACCGCCCGTGCGGATGTGATTTTGAACGGTAACATCACGTATGCTGACTACGCAGGGGCGGATGGACTCACGGTGATTGCCGACCGCTCAGTGATGATTCCCTTTAACTCGCCGAACGACATGACACTGAACGGTATTTTCATCGCACAAAACGGATACTTTGGCCGAAATTACTATCCATCATCCGAAGGAACGGGATACCTACGAAATTCGCTCACGGTGAATGGAACGATTGTGTCGAATGCCCGCGAAGGAACCAAGTGGTCATCCGGTGGTACGGTTGTTTCTGGTTATCAAAACCGCACCAATACGTATGACCAAGATTTGGCGGTTTCTCCACCACCACTGACACCGACGGTTTCTGACGAGTTTACATTTTTGGAGTGGCAGGAAGTCGAGTAAAACGCGAATAGGCGCGAATACATTTCCGCTAATAAACGCGAATGAAACGCGGGAGAATTGACGGATATCTTGAGCAGGCGTATGGTGTTCCCGTACGTTCTTTTTATAGTGCACGTTTTGACCGCGGATGTTGGTGTTTCTAGGCTTCTTGGTTTCTGCAGAAACTAAGAAGCAGGAGGAGCTCTCACACCCGCGGTCAACAGAGACTTGCGGTAATCGGCACATGTGCCGGAAAGGAGAGGGGACATGTCCTCTTACTCCGAAGGCCAGATTCATCAGTTGGCGGACGCACTCGAGTTGGCAGGCTATACCCCAAGTGATGTCACATCACTTGGGCAAAGTGCTCAAGTGCATCTCGGTCTCATCAAAGGAACTCACCGAAGGGTCGAAGTCGACAAGAACGCAATCGATCCTCTCCTTGATTTCTTCGAAACTCGCAAAGGTCTCATTGTGTATCATGAGTTCAAAAAGTACATCATCGATCCTGCGCTCGAGAAGTTGAAGGTTCTCCCAGCAAAGGTGGGAATGCAACTCGACCTCCCGAAGAACATGATGGATGACACCGAGATTGGCAAGATGCTCGGTGAGAACCATGTTTTCGAGAACGCAAAAGCCTTCTGTTACTACCTCAAGGCCACTCTTGAGAATCAGTGGGACGGCACATCAGAGGATCTGTTGAACAACGGGAACGCGAATATCTTCTATGTTCGTGGTCTCAACGAAATGGTTTTCGTAGTCCATGTCATCTGGAAGTTTGATACGTGGCATGTCCATGCGACTGACCCCAAGATCTATCGGCGCGAGAATTCAGGTAGCCGTGCCTTTTCCTGTAGCAACTCCGTCGCCTCGTCCGCAAGTTAGCCTCGGCCACTGAGGCTCGTCAGTCTCTCAAACCCTCAAGTCCCTCGTTCGCTTCGGCGGGCTAGGGGCTTTTTCGTATGTAATTCCCTTTACTAAAAGCTAGAACCTAGCACCTAGAAGCTACTCTTTGTTTGATACAATAAAGCAACTATGGCGCGTACACGAAAACTGGTGGTAGGGAACTGGAAGATGTATATCGACTCGACCACGAAAGCAAAAGAGTTGATGACAAAGGTTTCGCGCACCGCATCGCGACTGAAACGAACGGACGTATTGGTTTGCCCACCGCACGCATTCCTTGGGCTGTTTGCTGGAAGAAACGTTTCAAAGGGCGGACCATGTCTTGGTGCCCAAGATGTATCAGCTGACATCGAAGTAGCACGCACAGGAGAGAGTTCGGTGTACATGTTGAAGAGTCTCGGTGTTGACCATGTGATTGTTGGCCACTCGGAGCGTCGTGCAAAAGGGGAAACGAATGCAGATATCGCACAGAAAATCGCCCGGTTACTCAAGGCAGGGCTTTCACCGGTCCTCTGCATCGGAGAGAGTGAGCGAGATATGCAGGGGAAGTATCTTGCGTTTCTTGAACAGGAACTCCGCGAGTCACTGGCGACAGTACCAAAGGCAAAAGTAAAACAAATTATTGTCGCCTACGAACCAATCTGGGCGATTGGAAAATCAGCAGATGATGCAGTCACGCCACATATATTGCACGAAACAACGCTCTTCATAAAAAAGATTTTGGTATCGATGTATGGTCGTGCTGTTGGTAGCGCAATTAAAATTCTTTATGGCGGGTCGGTCGAAGCATCAAATGCAGGTGCACTTGTTGTAGGAGGGACTGTCGATGGACTCTTGGTTGGACATGCAAGCACTGACGCGGAGGAATTCGCTCAAATACTGCGTTCAGTTGATGCTGGCTAATATCTCACGGGATGATCCCGTTAGAGATTATGTAGATATGTTTTACGTATATATACTACAAAGTAGCAAGACCAGTCGCTTGTACACGGGATGTACAAAAGATTTACGAAAACGCTTGAGTCAACACAATAGCGATCGATCCTATTGGACAAAACAATATAGTCCGTGGAAAGTTATTTACTACGAAGCGTCTATTAACGAAGAGGATGCTCGAGCTAGGGAAAAATATTTAAAATCAGGTATGGGCAAGCGATATATTAAAAACCGACTCAAGCGTTTTCTATCTCTAACGGGATGAAAAGTATCACGACCGCAACAGGTCTTAAAGGCAAACGCGTACTTCTTCGCGCTTCTTTAAACGTTCCAATCCGCCAGGGAGCAATTCTTGATACCGTTCGTTTGGAACAGGCGCTCCCAACTATTAAGTTTCTTATTGGTGCCGGTGCGCGGGTTATTGTGATAAGTCATCTCTCAAAGGCGGAAGGCACCACGCTTCAGCCGGTCTTTCGGTATTTGAAGGAAAAAATTCCGCTCTCATTTATCGGTGATATTCACAGTGATCGAGCACAAACGATGATCAAGGCGATGCATGATGGCGAGGTGGTCTTGGCGGAGAACCTTCGCGTGTATCCGGAGGAAGAGAAAAATGACCCTGTCTTTGCTCGCACACTCGCATCGCTTGCTGATATCTATGTCAATGACGATTTTACCGTATCGCACCGGAGACACGCTTCAATTGTCGGTGTGCCAAAGTTTTTGCCAAGATACATGGGGCTTTCGTTTGAGCGCGAGTATTCTTTTCTATCACAAGCGCTTCACGCACCAACGCCGTCACTCGCGATTTTGGGTGGTGCAAAACCGGAAACAAAAATCCCATTGATTGCATCGTTGGCGGAAAGCATGACCGATGTATTCGTGTGTGGGGTATCAGCGAACGTTCTTTGGAAATCGCGAGGTCTGGAGATCGGTCGTTCAGTCGGTATGAACGGAACCCTCCCAAGTGTTCGCGCGATTTCAGATGCAGAAAACACACACCTTCCTGTGGACGTTCGCGTTACTGATAGTCACGGAGTCACTCGCATTACAACCCCAGAGCATGTTGGGGTTGACGATGTGATTATCGACGTAGGCCCTCTCACGCTTCGTGCCATAGAGACCGCGGTTGCTCACGCATCCTTTATCATATGGAACGGACCTCTGGGAGCGTATGAAAAAGGATTCGTTGAGTCAACCCACGAACTTGCACGTGTGCTCGCTGACAGTAAAAAAAATGTGATTGTTGGTGGTGGGGATACGCTTTCAGCAATCGCCGAACTTGGGATTGAAGACAATTTCACGTTTGTATCAACGGCAGGCGGAGCGATGATTGACTTTTTAGCACACAAAACACTCCCGGGCATCGAGGCGCTCGAATAGATTTGCGTTCCAAGGTCGCTTGGCGTATTCTCACGAAGGACAGTGGCTCATCGAAAGGAGTGTTGAATGGCCTCATTTACAAAGGAAGGGAAAAGCATCTCACCGGAGACGGTTCGTATTCTTGAGGACTTCATTCTAAGGGATGAGGCTCTCGATCGTTCGAAAGAAGCGCTTCGGAGCGCGGTGCGGATACAGCTCCAGAGTTTGTCGTTTTTGTGTCCTCATTGCAAAGAGACCAGCCAGATTGGGGACATGACGTTCATTCAGTATCGTCGCACTGTGCATCGCAGAAGCAGTGCAGATGAGGTCCATCTCGAACCAGAACTTTGCGACGTACTCTGTCCGCAGTGCACAAAGCGAATTAGACTCTACAGTCACCCTCGTCGTGACGATGTGCTTGCATGTATCGAGGCACTTCGCCCTTTCGGTGTCTCGGAACTTTTCCCCAAGATTGAAGAGGGGAAATCAAGGGAATGATATGGCAGAAGAACATCGGCGCTCATGGGAGCGCCTTTTCTTATTGGAGTGCTTCACGGATCTGTTTCCCGAGACGTTCTCGTTCTTCCATCGATGTTTCCTTCGCACGCTCAGGGTTCAATTCATGTGCGTTATTGATAGGGATCAGGTGCACATGAGCATGTGCTACGCCAAAACCTTCGACGACGAGACCCACTCGGCGGGATTCCATCGCTTTCTTTAATTGAGGAGCAATCTTTTTCGCGCACGCAAATAACTCTGCATACATCGGCTCATTTATGTCGAACACATCATCGACGTGCGCTTTTGGTATGACGACGAGATGCCCAGGGTTCACGGGTTCTCGGTCAAGAAAGGCGAGGAATAGATTGTCCTCGTAGACTTGTACCGCTGGAATCTCGCCGGCAACAATTTTGCAAAAAATACAGTCGTTCATACCCTAGAGTATATACGTTTTCTTATTCTAATGTTCTTAAGAACATTGGAATAAGAAATACATGAAGTCGACAACGGTGCGTCAATACCGCCGGCGTAGTTTGCGCGCTATAGTAGTGCTACCAATGAGTGATTTCATCCTTACAGAACGACCCTCGGAAAAAGCAGAGCAAGCACTGGCAGGGTACTCACCACTCACACGACAACTTCTGTACTCGAGAGGTATTGAGTCGGCAGATGATGCAGGTGCGTTTTTTGCTCCCGACTATGAACGCGATGTGCACGATCCGTTCCTACTTCTGAATATGGATACGGCAATTGCTCGCATCATCAAAGCGCTCGACGCGGGTGAGCACATTCGCGTGTTCTCGGATTTTGATGCAGACGGGATTCCCGCGGCGGTCTTGATGAACGATCTTTTTAAGAAGCTCGCGCATGAGAATTTTTCTGTGAAGATTCCGCACCGCAACACCGAAGGGTTTGGGCTGAACGACCGCGCGGTTGCTTCTGCGATTGAGGATTCGGTTGCTCTTTTGATAACGCTCGATTGCGGGATCGGTGACGCGCCATACATTGAAACATTGATGAATGCGGGTGTTGATGTGATCGTTACCGACCACCACCGACCAGGCGAGCGGGTACCAAATGCCTACGCAATCGTGAATCCAAACCAAGACGGCGACACATACCCAAACAAAGGACTCTGTGGTGCAGGGGTGGCGTTCAAGGTCGCGACCGCACTCATTGCAACGCTTCGCGCAAAAGGTGATACGCGGGTCAAAGATATTCCGGTTGGCTGGGAAAAGTGGCTTCTTGATATGGTTGGCATCGCAACGTTGTCCGACATGGTGCCGTTGATTGGTGAGAACCGCGCACTCGCACACTACGGCTTAATGGTGCTTCGTAAGTCGAAGCGTGCTGGAATCGACGCGTTGTTTGATGAGGTTCGTGTTCGGAAATCGCGCCTGACTGAAGACGATATCGTTTTTTCTATAACACCACGCATCAATGCGGCGTCTCGCATGGATGAACCGGAGGCCGCGTTTCGTACCCTTGCGACCGAAAGCGAGGCGGAAGCGATTGCCTGTGCGAAGCATTTAACTGAAATCAATAATCAACGAAAGGGCGCAGTTGCGCATATGGCAAAGGAGATAAAAGAAAAATTGGAAGGGCGCGAGTTACCTGAAGTGATTGTTGTTGGTAATCCGCACTGGCGTATCGGCCTCTTAGGCCTTGCTGCGAACACGATTGCTGAAACCTACGGTCGTCCGGCATTCGTGTGGGGACGAGGGGAAGCAACCGTCATTAAAGGATCCTGTCGTGCAGGGGGACATTTTGATGTGATGCATCTGATGACTGAAACGAAAGAGTATTTCACCGAGTTTGGCGGACACACGCACTCGGGCGGATTCTCAACGACGGTTGAGCATGTCGTGACGCTTGAAACCGCACTTTCAGACGTTGCACGGAAGCTTGCGCTTGGTGCGCAGGACGAAACACTCGTGGTTGATGATGAATTGTCGCTTGATGCAGTTTCAAAAGACACGTATCGCGACATCGCGAAGCTCGCTCCGTTTGGTATGGGAAATCCAAAACCGGTTTTTGTTTTCAAAAACGTATTTGTGGAGAGGGCAGAGTTGTTTGGAAAAGAAAAACAGCATGTACGTTTAACACTCGTAAAAGATTTTGGTACGGCATCCGCAATCCAGTTCTTTGCGGACGAGCGGTTGAAAAATATCGCATCAGGGAATGTTGTTACTTTCACTGCAACGCTCGAAGAAGACACGTTTGCAAAAGGAACACCAATCCGACTTCGCATTGTTGACATTTTGTAAGTTCGGAGCGATAGTCTCATTCAGATACGTTCTGGCGCCCATGCTTGAACGAACAATCGCGGAGGTGTTTTGTGCTCGAGCCCGGTACGCTTGTTCGTCATCGAAGCACCAATAACCCCGCGTTTCGGGGAACTGCGGTTGTTCTATTTGAGCATGACGAGGATGGTATACCCTTTATCATGGTGTGTGTCAGCCATCGCTTCAGGCTTTTTGGCCAAGTGTTCGTGAGGCACACATGGTACTCGGTGGATGAGAGCAATCTCATTCCCGAAAAGACATCTGTTGCCGCCTGATTTCTGCCCCGCCATGCACGCATGGCGGGGCTTTTCCATTCTCTTGACTCCTAGAGTTTTTAAATGTATACATCATTCGGATGTTTTACGACAGAAAGGTGGATTGATGACGACAGTGGCAGAAGTAATGCGTCAAACACTCCCCGAGAGATGGGGCAAGGTGGAATTCGAGGTCGGGGACGGGCGACCGATATATGAGATCGTGAATGAACTTCTCCGATCCCATGCCAGTATTGGTTATCCGGGAGAATCCCTCGAGCATTGGATTTTCTCGGCTCACTTTCCTGTAGCTTCAGGGCGACGAACGGTCGTTTTGAGGCCTGTCATCTTCGATGATGAGGTGTCCATCGAAGAGGCACGTGAACGCTTTCCGTCTCTCGGGCTCTGTCCTCCCGAACCGGAAGATCTTTTCAGGGCAGTCGAAGTTAGCCCCTTTCTTCTCAGCAGACTCGCCGACCGGTATGTTCTCTTTCCGCATGATCCTCCTCACACGTGCGATAAGGGCACGGGAGTGATCGGTATCGGTTATGAGTTCGGCCCGACGCCGATGCTCTTTGACCCGAAACATCGCTACGCCTCAGGTGACGCGATCTTCGTCGGGCGAGAGGTCAATCCGCATTCTTGAGAGGAGTAACGGTGGGTGCACAGAGTGTAAAGGGGAAACTTTCCGGCTGGGCAACAATCGACGTCAAAGTTCTCTCTGATGAGTTGCCATTAGAGATCTGCTATCAAGGCGATACACACGTTGACGGCCGATCGACAGGATCTGGATGCTTTCAGATCATTCTTTCTGATACGAAAGAAACCGTCTTCCATTCCGGTGCGATTTCTTTGAGGCAAGCAACAAGGTTGTTCGGCCGGCTCGGTTTCCGACGTCGGCGACAGACACCAGAAGAGCGAAGGAGGTTCGAGCATCGCTGGTCAAACAACTAGTATGAATTCGTAATGACCCACGCTCTGGTTCTCTTTCAGGCCGTCCTTTCAAGGACGGCCGTTTTGTTTGACATTGAGTTTCCTCAAGCGTATAAATCACAGCGGACTATAACCACGTGAGCGTGGGAAAGGAGTTTTTGTGAGTATGGCTTTCTTTATCGATCAGGCGAAGCAAGACGTGAGAAGAATCGTCGAGAGCTCGCAAGGGAACGCGCGAGGCGTTATCAGTCTTTACACGGCGGCGTTCGCCGTGAACTTCACGGACTGGCTGGGGAAGACGTATCCATGGGTTCGCCATGAGCGTTCTCGCTTTGCTCTCGCTGACAACATTCGCTGTGAATCAGTCGAGGATCATGTTGGAATGCTTTTGAACTTCGCACGCAGTTGTAGAGTAACGCCAGGGTTTGGTGCTCTCGATCCCCAATTGCGAGACATCAGGATGCTCTTTGTGAATCCTGTCGATGCTGGACTGAAGGGATTGGCGCTCTGCACGATTCTCGAGTGCACGTCTACTGTTTTCATTCCTGATCTGGAGCGTCGAGCACAGGAGCTCGGGTGCACCGACTTCACGTACACGCGAGTACATGGCGAGGCTGACGCGGAGCACAGTCGCGCTTTTGTTGAAGCTTTGTCCTCGGAGATTACCATGGGGTACGAGAATCCGAATCATTCCATCGACAAGGCTCTGGCGGCTACAATCGAGTTGCTCAGAAGCATTTATCGATAGAAACCGGTGAGGCCGTCCTTT
>CAYZIR010000001.1:69612-86724 GCA_964478705.1 uncultured Candidatus Saccharibacteria bacterium | reverse complement strand
TACAATCGAGTTGCTCAGAAGCATTTATCGATAGAAACCGGTGAGGCCGTCCTTTTAAGGACGGCCGTTTTGTTTGACATTGTCGGTCGGTGGAGCACTATATCTTGAGACAAGGAGACTGACCGATGCAAAAAGATCTCGATGAGGATGGCCTTCCAACAAGGAAGGGCGTCTACCTGTTGGAAGAACCAAGTCCGAGTGGCATCCCGACTCAAAGCGAGGTGGATGTATACGAACATCCAAAGGAGGGATTGTGTTGTTTCGATGAAGACCTCAAGTGGGATGGCGGCGGTCTCGGCGACCATGTTCCTGTAGGGCTGGTTGAAGGCCGTTTTCTGAAACGTCTTCGTGACCTTTCCTAACACTCTCGTAGCCTTCACGGCGAGGGAGTGTTTTCATTTGGTATACTCATTGCACATGAAATTCATCATCAACACCGACCCCGATGAGATAGCTTCGCATCTCACGGGGCAGGCGGTAGAGTCTGAAATCATCACTTATGACAAATAAATTTGTACTACATACAGATGGAGGAGCAAGAGGAAATCCAGGTCCTGCTGGTATCGGCTATGTGATTGCAAAAGACGACGCGGTCGTCAAAGAGGTTGGCGAATACATTGGCGAAACCACAAACAACCAGGCAGAGTATGAGGCACTGATTCGCGCGCTGACTGATTTGAAAACTCTTCTCGAAGATGGCGCGGATGCAATAATCGAAGCGCGACTCGACAGCGAGCTTGTGGTGAAGCAGCTTCGGCGCGAATATAAGGTCAAAGACGCGGGATTGAAACTGCAGTTCGCGAAGGTACAGGAGATTCTTGCAACGCTTCCGAAGGTTGCCTTCGTCCATGTGATGCGTGAGGACAACAGCGAGGCGGATGCCCTGGTGAATGAAGCACTTGATAGTCATGTAGCGCGAAACGTGTAGCGTGTAGCGCTTGATAATCGCGTAGGGCGAAACGTGTAGCGTGTAGCGCATGATGGTCATGTAACACGAAACGTGTAGCGTGTAGCGCATGCAATTCGTGTATCATGGGTTACACGTTACAAGATTCACGTTACACGTTTTATGACAGGATTCATACAATTCATCAGAGAGCAGGGGGTCATTGGTTTAGCAATCGGGTTTATTTTAGGTGGCGCGGTTTCCAAGGTCGTTGCATCGTTTGTGGCCGATATCATAAACCCAATCATCGGTGCGATTTTTGGTTCAACCGCAGGACTCGCGACGATGTCGCTCGGCCCTGTGCACCTCGGTGCATTTATCGCAGCACTCATCGATTTTGCAATCATCGCTGGAGTCATTTACTTCGGCTTCAAGAAATTAAAACTCGATTCGCTTGATGTAAAGAAAGAATAGTCTTTAGGAATTCTTTATAGAACACCAACTACACTCTCCATATGCGGAGAGTGTCTGTGTATTGGTTTGTCGGAGGGTTCGCTTGTGGTATCGCGCTCGCGCTCCGCGGATACGCGGAGCGCTCAACTGCGTTCACGGTTCTTTTCGCCGGTTTTCTCGTTTGCTTTGCGTGCTCTGTGTTGAAGCGGAGCGTGTGGAAGATCTCGTTGGTATTTCTGGTAGGATTTTCGTGTATCGCCTGTGGCCTTGGCATTCTTTACACAGAGCAGTATGCGAAGCGCCACGCTGATCCGCTTGCAACATCTGTCGGTGAACATATGTTTCTCCACGGAATCATATCTGACGATCCGACCGTCACCGAAAAGAATCAAAAAATAATTCTGACGGTTACCGTCGAGAGCGATGCACACGTGCAGACAACACGAGCGATAACGTTTGCCCCCGTCTACCCACAATTTTCTTATGGCGATGTGGTCGATATATCCGGCGTGCTTGCACGCCCAGAATCTTTTGTGACCGACTCGGGAAGAGCGTTCGACTACCCGAACTATCTTTTAACGAGCGACATTGAGTACATCATCGAATCTCCGAAACTAACGCTCATATCGCACGGAAGAGGAAATGTGGTACGACGGTTTTTTGTGCGCACGCGACAGCTCTTTCTACGACATCTCGAAGAACATGTCGGTGAGCCATACGCGGGTTTTGCGAGTGGTGTTGTGCTTGGTGTTGACGGAGCACTGTCAAAAGATGATGAAGAGACGTTTCGACGAGCGGGACTCATTCACATCGTCGTGGTTTCAGGCTACAACATCACGCTTGTGGGAGATGCAATCGCACGAATCCTGAGCGCTCTGCCATACGGCATCGCATCCATCGGAAGCAGTGTTGGTATCGTCGGATTCATATTGCTTTCGGGTGCATCAGCAACAGCAATTCGCGCTGGCATCATGGCAGGGCTCGTGCTTCTCGCTCGATTGGTGAAGCGTCCCTACGACATGACCCGTGCGCTCGCAATCGCCGGGTTTCTCATGCTCGTTGAAAATCCGATGATTCTTTTGTATAACCCGTCGTTCCAATTGTCGTTTCTTGCAACGTGGGGTCTTTCGGAGCTCTCGCCGGTTACGACCCGACTTTTTGCGCGTGTTCCAGAACGCTTCGGACTCCGCGAGATATGTGCGACAACGCTTGCGACACAAATAGCGGTCGTTCCGCTTCTTATGTATACCGCTGGATCGGTTTCGATTCTTTCGCTCGCATCAAATATTCTCGCGTTGCCTCTCGTGCCGGTACTCATGGTTGCATCAATTGCGCTTGGCGCTCTCGGATTCCTTCCGATGCTCCCGATGGTACCGATTGCGTTCGCAATAGAAGCATCTTCAGCGTATATATTTTTTATTGCTCGACTGGTCTCCGGTTTTTCTTTTGCGAATATCTCAGTTCCGAGTGTCCCGACTTCACTGCTTGTTGCAATCTACATTGGTCTCTTTTTCTTCGCCTTCATTATGAAAAAGCGCGTCGTTCTTCGTGAGAGCGACGCGCGATTCTGAGAGCTGTAAATGAAGGACCCATCTACTCCCGTGAGTTCTCAAACCACTCGTTGGCGAGCGTCCAGTTCATCGCGGAGAGGTATGCGTCGACGTACTGTGCCTTTTCCGCAGGTTTGTAGTCGAGAAGGTACGCATGCTCCCATACATCAAGGGCGATAATCGGCTGTAGTCCGGTAAGATGACCCAGATGTTGCTCATCAACCCATTGCGTGAGGAGGCGGTCGGTCACCTTGTCATAGTAGAGCATTGCCCAACCGATACCCCGAGTGAGCGCAATTGCTTTAAATCGTGCCATGAACGCATCAACAGAACCCCATTCTTTAGAGATCGATTGCGCCAAAGCACTCTCTGGGGCGAGGGGAGACGGCGCTCCCTCGAGAAGGCTGAAGTAATACTCGTGGTTTCGCATACCATCAAATTCAAAGGCAAAACGGCGCTGGAGTTCTCCCAAAGCATAGGCATTGGACTCCGAATCAGCTGAATAGGTCTCGATTTTCTCCAAAATAAGGTTCGCATGCTTCACGTATCCCTCATACAGCTTCATGTGAACCTCCATGGTGTCCTTAGAAATGCCCGAAATATCAGGAAAATCGAATTTTTTAGGGGTAAAGGGGGCTCGTGCAGGAGAAGTGGTCATAGAATGAAAAGGAAAAAAGTCCGTTGAGATTTATAATAAAATCAGTATAACATAGCTAAAAATGGCTCAACAAGGCCGTAATTTACCATACCCATTGACGATAAAGGGAAGATATAGTCTTGTATTGACAAAAACCACCCCAATGCTATACTAAGGCATCTTCCTCCGGAAGCGCCGTCCCACAAGGGCGGCGTTTTCGTTTGAAGTATACATATGAAAACAATCAAATTTGAAAACCTTACAAGCTCGCTCCACGCTCTTGCGTCAAAAATCGCAATCAGCATCCTTATCGCCATGGCAGCATTTGGCTCAAACGTTGCTCTCTTGAGTAACCATGCCGCTGTTGCCGCAACGACCGGTGCTGATTTCGACAAGATTGATGAAGAGATTCTCTGGTTCGCTCGTACCATCTACTCTGAAACAAAGAAGGCAGATGAGCAGACATTGGTCGCATGGGTGATCCGCAACCGTGTGGAGTCAGGTATCTATCCTGAAACCTACAAGGATGTGGTCCTCCAGCGCGGTCAGTTCTCTGGTATGCATGCGACGGACAAGCAGTACGCAATCAACACATCCCTTGGTTATGGTGACTCAAACCCTTCATGGGATAGTGCACTTTCGATTGCTCGTGCTGTATACTTCGCCGATCCGATTCTCCGTCCGTTGCCTGCAGGTGTGATGCACTTCTATTCGCCGATTTCAGTGACACGTACGCCTGCATGGGCTGCCGACACTGAGCCTGCACACATCGTTCGCGACCCTGAAACCAACTCTGTCCGATTCGCGTTCTACGCGGACATCATGTAAACCAAGCGCGAATTACGCGAATAAGAATCGCGAATGCACGCGAATAGAAAAACCGCCCGCCTTCATTCGAAGGCGGGCGGTTTGCGTCGTGATTGACTTCTCGGAATTCTGCTCGTATAGTCTTGCCAGATTGTTCGAGCGCTGTATGGTTCGAACATGCTCTTCACACAACCAATTCGCTCACAACCAAAGAAAGGAAGGTCGTGATGTGGCGTTTCCGCATTCTTGCATTGGTGACGACAGCGTTGGCGTTCTTGCTTCAACGCTTCTCCTTCAATCTCTTCATGGAGAGTCTCGACTGGCGTCTCGTCTTTCTGGTCGTCGTTGCAACATTCTGCACCGTCGCTGGCATGCTCATCACGGTACTCTCGTTCTTCTCGGTTGCCCGTGACGCGAGTGGTACGTACATAATCAACCGAAACAGTATGTATGGCAGGATGTTCCGCTTCGTGTCGAAACGAACCGACGAAACCTCCTTCTGCGTGCTCTTTTGGAAGACCAACCTGGCAGTCATCAAGTTGTGTATTCTCACACTGTGGATCGCCTTAGTTGTTGCCATTTGTATTGGTATCGTGCTCAACTGGCGCGAGCTCCTCATAGGGCTCCTTTTCATTGTGTGTTTTGCCGGAGTGCTGATGCTTATCGGCGTAGGAGTCGGTATGGTTAGAGATGCTGTTCGAAACTGGTACTCGCGCCGTTCGCAAAAAACACGAGACCGACTCGACTCCATCAAATTGTGGTCGTTGGTGTCTGTGGGAGTTGCCTTCGTCCTTGGCGTGCTTTTTGGCATCGGCCTGCTGTTCACTCACTATCACCTATGGCGTCTCGTCTGTATCGTGCTCGCCTCCGTGTTGCTCTGTGCCGGCGGATGGTACGCGCGACACTCGTGGCGCGCCAAGCATCCAAAAGCAGAGGGAAAGGTCGGGGAGTTTTCTCTCATGCGTAGCATGAAGGAACACGCCATGCGATTGGAGGAGAATCAGTTCGTTGCGACAACCAGAGACATTCACCACAACTGGCTCTGTCCTCGAATCAGAATTGAGTAAATGAATTCACAGCGTGGAAAGGGTTTGACCCCTCCACGCTGTTTTTTATTTTCACCAAACTATTGACACAATAGTTTATGCATGTAGAGTGAGGCGGGTGTAGATCTTGACAACTCTATCCGGAAGGAGGGATGTGCGTGTTGCTGAATGGTACCGGGCGCCTGCGAGTCAGGCATTTGAAAATTCTCATTTGGCCAGCTGTTATTACCGTGTTGGTGCTTCTTGTCTGGTACAAACTCCGGTTGCACGGATTCTACCAGTCGAAGAATGACGCAGACGCGACCACCAACTCGCTGATCCCGCTCCTCGGCGCCTTCCATGCAATCGCGGCAGGTTTCATTCTGTATCGTGTCATGGAAGAAGACGGCAAACTTCATGAGTGCGTTGAACAGCGTGACATTCTTCAGCTTCGTAGGGAATTGAAGAAGCGGATCCATCCGCTCGTCCACATCCTGATGTCGGTCTTTGCCACCTTCATCATTGCGGCAACCACTTTTTGTCCATACGACAGCGTGTGGAGTGGTATTGAGCATGTTGGGTTTACAACCTTCGGCCTCTCGCTCCTCTGGATGATCGTATTGGCGCTCGATAACCCGCTCTTCACACCGTGGATTCGAGAGGTGATCCCTGACGATATCAACGAGGAAATCCATCAACTCTCAGTCTACGAGGACTGACCTCAAGACCGGAACGCAGCTGCGTTCCGGTCGATTTTTTATGTCTCCAAGACAACATTCGGACATATCCGTAAATATTGACTTATGTTTTATACCTGCTATAATCGGTTTTAGCGTGAAAGGGGCTCTCGGCATGTGCCGACAGCCCCTTTCATCATGACCAGTTCTTTGACAAAAGAATGGAAAGGAGGTGATTACAATTGTGGAAGAAGCTATCCGTGCCCGGGTGACATCAGTCTACCTGAGCGGGCGACACGGCCCGTACGCGGTTGCATTTCCCGACACTCCAAACAGAGAAAAGAAGAGCTATACGTTCTCTCTGAAGAGTGATGTCTGGCAGGAAACTGCCTACCCTGAATCAGGGAGCATCGTTCTTCTCGAAGACGTACGTGTTAAGGCGGCTGGATGGCGTGCCCACAAGGCGCGTTTCTTACGGCGAGAAGACGAAGCATAGTGCAGAACCAGCAACCAAGAAACAAGAAAAAAGAAAGGAGCACGCAGTGGGACTCAAATCCTTGTTTATCAAGCCCTTGGAAGAAAGCGGAGGAACGCCCAAGAAGACGGCGTCAACGATGCCGTCTCAAGTGCGACCCTCTTCGGCTGGATCCCAAGGACCTGTTCCGCCACCGCCGACTAGATCTAGTCCGCTTCTACAGCTGGACATGGATACCCCGCGGACATCGCGGACGGCACAGACCGTGTCCGTACCGTTGACGCGTGAACCTGACCCCGTTTTTCTCGGAGAACTTCGCGAAGCGCTATCACAAGCGCAGAGGAGGGGATTCGATGAATTCGTGAGTCAGCTCGATGTCATCGACGACGACGTCAAGGATCGCCCCACGGCGATCAAGATGACGTTGAAGTCGCTTGCGAAGACCCTCAAGATTCCCACCGAAGAAGTTATCGCTTCCATGCGAGAGCGGGTGAGTCTCTTGGAGAGCGCAAAAGCGAAGTTCGAGTCTGATCTCGCGACCGAGTCGCAACAAGCGACGACGGATCGGAGACAGGCGGTCGAAAACGCTCAGCGTACGATTACTTCCATCGACGACCAGATCAGGAAGCTGCAAGTGCAGCGTTCCGAAGCTGAGAGGAATATGGAAGTGGCGCAAAGGAACGAGAACGATCTCGCGTCGAAAGTCGCGAATGTTCGCGCTCGTTACGAAAGCGCGTATGACATGCTTCTTCGGGAGCTGTCGCAAACTCTCAACGAAGTTCAACAGATTCACGGCGCCTAAGGGCTAACCAGAAAGGAATCAGTATGAGTTCGGGTTTGATTCCAAGTTTCGGGGCGTCGTCCATCAGGGATTACGTCACGAAGAAGGAAAAGTTCGTAGGAGTGGTTGGTACCGGTGTTATCGGTGCCGCCCTCTTCTTCTGGCTCGGCCCCCATGTCATGCCAAGTGTCGTTTCGACGCTTGGCATGCTTAACAGCGCGGTGAGTTACACTACCGCCTTGGCGGTCAAGGGTGTTCTGCTCGTAGGAGCAGGTTACGCTCTCACGAACAAGAGAACGTGGACGATCGGCTGGCACGTGTTCAACATGTTCACCCGTGCGATGAGCAAGGGGCTGAGGATGGTGGATCGTGTTGGTAGGATCAGGGCGTACACGAACGAATATCTAGCCATGAAGATGCAGAAAGTCATTGCGTCAGTGGCAGTTGTCGTTCGTGAGCGGATGCTCACCGAGAAGAAAATCAGTGAATACGAAGATCGTATCGCTGAGGCGCTGAAGGATGCACAAAACCTTCAGCGTGTCGGTGTGCGTCAAGAAAAATGGATAAATATGGAACACCGACAGGAGTTCCAGAAGTTGTCCATGAAGATCAAGATGTGGCAGGATTCGAACGAGAGATTCAAAAAGCTTCTCGGTCGAATGAAGCTTCAGGAAGCAGTTTTGAAGAAGCTTCAGCAAGGCTTCGAGTTGTGGATCGACGTGCTTCGCACGAAGGTCGATGTGCTCGTTGCCGAGTATGAAGCCAACAAGGGTGCTGCCGAAGCGACTGCTGCAGTTTCCGACACCGTCGGTGAAAGTGACGATCAAACTCGTTTCTTCCTCGACGGCATGGAGGAACTTGAAGAGATGAGCGCTCAGTATGCCGCGACGGTCGACGTGATCATCGACACTCTGCCCGAGCTGACGAAAAAGATGGATCGGGATGGAGAGATGGCAGAACTGAACGTTCTCGATCAACTTCGCGAACTGGATCTTTCCGCTGGTGCAATGCTCGAAGGAGCACAGCGCCTTCAGGATAAGATGCTTTCGCATCCCACATCCGATATGCCAACGCGTCCTCATAGCGTTTCGTCGGAAACCAGTGGTGGTTCCCAAGTCCGTACCAGAAGCCTCTTGGGAGAGTAAGTCTCTCTGAGAGGTCAGGCGTCATAACCAACCGGCAGAAAAAACAGAAACGAGAAAGGAATACCGCAATGGGCATCAAAACGTTTTGGGGCCGCTCCACTGGTCTCACCAGGTTTCTCATCATCATCGTGCCCGTCCTCACGTGGGCGGCGGCGGACTACTTCGGGTTCATCCCCGGTTCGTCCATCGTCAAGTCGCTGGTTCCGCAGAAGGCGGAATTGCCGACGCTCTCCACCGCGCCGACTTCGGCTACGTCGGGATTCGTCCCGTCGCAACCGCCCTCGAATATTCCCGCTCGTATCGGTGGTGTGGTAATGCGCATCGCTGGCTGGGCGTGGAATTCACAGGCTGGTCAGTGGTTCGCGATGGGCGGAAAGACCCCGATGAAGGGCTCGCTCATGGAGAAGTACGGTGCGAATGTGTTGTGGTACCGTCAGGATGTTGTTGACCAGATGCAGAATGACCTGGTCACCTGTGCGAACGAAATGGCAAAGTCCACTCGTGCCGAGTGCACGAATGGAGCGACCCACGTGAGTATCATGTGGGACGGTGCTCCGAATTTCGTCACGAGCGTCAATCGTCTACTCTCGAAGATCGGCCCCGACTACGTCGTCGAATTTGTCGGGAGCCTCGGCTACAGTCGTGGCGAAGACAAGTTCATGGGTTTGCCGGAGTGGAAGTCGAACCCGCAGTTGATGCGCGGTGCGTTGATCGCTGGTGTCCTTCGGGACGGCGATTGGAACATCGTGTTGAAGCTCGCGGGGGATAACGATATCCCCAACAATCCGGATGAACGCACGTACGATCCAGATGCCATTAACTGGCTTGCTACACAGTCATATATCGAGGCGTCGGAGAAGTACATTGCTGGGTCTGCGTCCTGCGAGACTCGTCCGGTAGTCCGGAAGGGTCGTCTGACTGGCGAGAAGAAGGAAGTCTGCGTCAACGGGGTGGTCACTTGGACCCCCGGGGACGTTATGGTCGCGAAGAAGAGGGGCGGGTTGGTCTCCATCGTTTCGACGAAGGAGTACCGTTCACAGATGCCCAATGCGATCATTGGAATTCGTCGCTTCAACTCGACGCATCCTGAGTTGATCGAAGGATTCCTCCGGGCGTCCTTCGAAGGCGCTGACAACATCAAGTTGAATCCGTCTGCACTACCGTTCGCCGCGAAAGTCTCGGCCGACGTCTACCGTGAGGAAACCCCTGCCTATTGGCAGAAGTACTACACGGTTCAGCAGATTCAAGATGCGCAGGGCTTGACGGTTGAGGTTGGTGGTAGTTACGCCAACAACCTTGCCGATAACCTGGTTCTTTTTGGACTGATGCCTGGCTCGCCCAATGTCGCCGAAGCGGTCTACACGACCTTCGGCAACATCTTGGTCCAGCAGTATCCGAAGGATTTCCCGAGCTACACCCCGGCCAACCAGATCATCAACACCCGATTCATCAAAGCGCTTCGGGACAAGGTTGGTACGACCACTGAAGCTGACTTGCCGACATTTTCGTCCTCGTCGAGGATTGCGGATGTCGTTAGCCAGCGTAGCTGGCACATCAACTTCGTGTCGGGGTCCGATCAGTTCACTCCCGATGCACTGGCTGATCTTCGTCAGCTTCTGAATGATCTCGTAATCGCGGGCTCGCTCGCGATTGAAGTGCACGGCCACACCGACAGCAATGGTGATGCCGTGTACAATGAGGCCTTGTCGGAGCGACGTGCATTTGCCGTGAAGAACTGGCTGCAGAGTCAGGCTTCCGCAAACTTCCCGTCGAATCGAATTCGGATTCGTGCTCACGGGGAAGAAGACCCCGTGGCACCAAACGATACCGAGGCTGGACGTGCCCAAAACCGGCGTGTCGACATCATCCTCGGCTCGACCAACTGATCGCATGATTCTTTCCATTCTTTGATTGTTCTTTCGCCCACGCGCTCTCTTCGGAGACCGCGCGGGCGCTTTTCCAAGCCTCGATGCACTTTGCATGGCGGTTTGGAGAAAGCGCCTTTATACAAGACACGCACTCATTCATTGTTGTTCTTTCACAGTCAACGTTTCACAGCAATCAGAAAGGAGCATACAGATGTTGGTGCGTTCAGTGCGCAACATGTTCACCCCGCACGCTGTCGTGCCGGGACAATACCGGATCGCCATGGTGGCGTTCCAGGTGTTCGTCGGACTCGCCATGTGGTGGTTCTGGCCGATGAAGATGCTTCCGAAGCCGATCGAAGTATGGAATGCGTTTGGGTCGCTTTGGAGTCAGTTTGGCCTCGGGCAGGAGCTCATCACGAGCTTCAAGACGACGCTCGAGGCGCTCGCGATTGGGTCACTCCTCTCGCTTGGCTTAGCGTATCTCACCGTGCTTGAGTTTTTCCGTCCAATCGTCGAAGCGATTGCGAAGATGAGATTCTTGGGTCTTATCGGACTCACGTTCATCTTCACGCTCGCGGTCGGGGGCGGACACAAGCTCAAACTCTCCGTAATGGTCTTCTGTCTCTCGGTCTTTTTTGTCGCCGGTATGGCAGCAGTCGTCGCGGGTGTGAGCAAGGAAGAGCTTGATCATGCGAGAACGCTTCGCATGGGGAAATGGCGAACCGTATTCGAAGTGATCATTCTTGGGAAGATGGATCAGGCGTTTGAGATTTTGCGACAAAACGCAGCCATCACCTGGATGTCACTCACGATGGTTGAAGGACTCGTTCGCTCAGAAGGCGGAATCGGGTCGCTTCTTCTCGTTCAGTCGAAGTTTCTCAAGCTCCCCGAGATTTATGCGATTCAAATCACCATCTTGTTGGTGGGGTTGGGAATCGATTACTTTCTCGGGTGGGCGAAGCGGACTGCATGTCCGTGGTCGCAAATCGGCTTGGAGAAGAAGTCATGACCGTCATTGAACAAGAGGTTCTGCACCAGCCGGTGGACTACGCGATCTGCGATCCACTGCTTCACCTGAACGGCATCGGCTTCACCCCGGAGGGGTTTGAGTATCCAATCCTCCGAGACATCGAAGCCGCAATCTACAATTTGCACCAGGATCGTCACATCCGTGGGCAGGTGGTGGCACTCATCGGTCCCTCGGGGATCGGTAAGACGACCCTCTTCAAGATCATGGCGGGTTTGCTTGCACCGACAACCGGATCGGTCTTGCTCTGCAGGAATCCGGTCATCGGCCTCTCAATCCCGAGGGACGACGTCAATCACTTCGTGATGACGGAGGTCGGTGTCGGGGAAGTCGGTGTCGTGACCCAAAACTACTACGTTTTCCCGCATCGCACGGTGCTCGGAAATCTGGTGGTAGCGGGGAAGCAAGCCGGACTCTCCAATAAGGACTCGACGGCAAAGGCGCTCGGCCTGCTCACCGAATTTGGCTTGACCGAGCACGTCAAGAAGTTCCCCGCACAGCTCTCTGGCGGACAGCGACAACGGGTCGCCATCTGCCAGCAGTTGATGTGCTCCGAGCACTTCCTTCTCATGGACGAGCCGTTTTCAGGGCTCGACCCGCTGATGAAGAACAAAGTGTGCGAGCTGATTCTCAAGGTCAGTTCGCTTCACGAGCACAACACGATTGTCGTCGTGACCCACGACATCTCGACAGCGGTGCGAATCGCCGATACGATTTGGGTCATGGGGCGAGACCGGAATCCTGACGGAAGCGTCATTCCCGGAGCGCGCATCGTCGAGAAGTTCAACTTGGTCGACATGGGGCTCGCGTGGAGGCCGGATGTGCAAAAAGATCCGCTCTTCCACGAGTTCTCGCAAAGTCTCGTCGACCGTCTTCTGGTTGCCTAGCTGTACACGTTGATGTTACCCGCGCGATGCCACTTGTGGCATCGCGCTTTTTCTTTTGCTCGCTAGAGCGAGAGGTAGTAGACAAGGAGCACAATCGAGCCGATGAATCCGACCCAGCTGAATGCGATACGACTGACGTCAGTCATTTTTGCAAAGAGCCCCGTGCGGTTGGGGTTGTGCGTGTAGTCGTCCATGATGAGATACATCGCGCCAAAAATAATCCAGCTCATTCCCATCTCAAACGCTCCCTGTTTCATATTGATACAACCGCTCGCGACGAGGAGTAGCCCGGTAATAAGATTAAGAGCTTCGGTCTTTAGAGACATATACAGAAGTATAGGATTTTTATGTACGCTTGAACACAATGAGGTATCGTTATGGGATGAAGATTCGGTATTACCTATTTCTCACGGCGCTCTATCTCCTGATCGCGAGTGTTTGTACGTTTATATGGATGGCATACGAGCGCGCGCCTCAGCGTCTCAGTATTTCCTTTCTCGACATCGGCCAAGGCGACTCTATTTTTATACAAAGTCCAACCGGTCGGCAGGTGTTGATTGATGGAGGAATCGACCGGCGGGTGCTCGGGAAGCTTTCCCGCGCGATGCCACTGTTTGATCGCTCGATTGATGTGATCATCAACACCCATCCCGACAAGGATCACCTCGGCGGCATTCCGTTCGTCCTCTCGCGTTACCGTGTCGAGAACATTCTTGACCCCGGTGTTGAATCAGAAGGGGAGACATATGCATTTTATAGGGATGAGCTTGCACGAGAAGTTACAGGCGGAGCTTCATATCGCGAGGTGCGGAGGGGCGACGTCGTCGACCTTGGTGCTGGAGCATACATTCGAATTCTATTTCCCGACCGCGATATGGATGGTGTGTCGGATGACAACAACGCGTCAGTCGTTGCACAACTCGTTTATGGAGACACCGAAGCGATGTTGACCGGCGATGCACCAAAAAGTGTTGAAGACTACGTCGTGATGCTTGACGGAGAAACCCTTGCAAGCGATATCCTGAAAGCAGGGCACCATGGCTCGCGCACGTCGAGTGGCCAACCATTTATTGATGCGGTCGATTCAGATTACGCGATTATTTCCGCAGGATGTGACAACACATACGGCCATCCGCACGAAGAGGTTATCGAGCGTTTTGAAATGGCGAGCACAACAATTCTCTCCACATGTGAGGAGGGGACGATCGTTTTTACGTCAGACGGAAAATCATTTACGCGTCAGTGAAAGGAGTAGGGACAAAGAGTTCTCCCTTCTTTTCTTCAAGAAGCGTGTGCACCTCATGCCACAGTTTTTCCGCTTCAGATGTTTTAAAAAATAATTCTGTGAGTATATACAAAATCCCGCCACAGAAGTCTGTGGCGGGGAAGCGTTACGGTGTGTAGTCGGCGGGTTTCTCGGCATGAACCAACGGTAGATGTGCCCACGATTCGCGGAATGGCAGTTCTGGGACACATGCTCGGCAGGCGTTGATGAAATACCGTCTCAGTTCGAGCGCTCGAAGGATGATGGTGTCCGGCACACGAACATCATCGTGGGAGCGTTCGATTCCGCCGAGGTGCGGGAGCAGTAGTGCATTGCCACAGTGCTCCGTCTTCCGCGGACCACCGACGAAGATGTGGATCTCGTTACCTGCGCCACGGGTTCGCATTGGTCCGATACGGAAAAAGAGATTCCACCCGTCTCCGAGATTTTCTCGAGCCAGAATTGTTCCCTCGAGGCCTGCTCCGTTGCAGGTGTCGTAGAGCGACTCCCGCAGTTCGTCCAGCGTGTCCCGCAGTTCCTCACGCGCCTTCTCTATCATTCTTCCTCCTTGTCGGGGGTGAACAACCTGCAAGTTTTATACGCGAATATGCGTGACAGGTCAATCATACTTGACCGTCACCGATTGGGGCGTATAGTGCCGGTAGAATTGGGGATTGTCCCCGTTCTTTTACAACGCCGTCTGCGGACGGCACACCCACGCTTCCCGCGGGAAGCGATGATCGGCCGAGGCCGAAAGGGGAACATCATGGCAGAAAAGGGAGTGCTTGAATTTGGGAATCATTTCGGACCAGGGTCAGAGTACGGACTCCGTGCGAATGATTTTCTCCGAGTAAAAAAGCTCTGGACGCTTTCGGCCGTACTCGAAAACGCTCCTCTCAAGGGGCATCCCGAGCATATCCTGCCTGGGCTACTCCTTGCGATTGAACAGAAGGATGATCAGCAGGCAAGCGTTCTTACATGGGCGTACCTGCGATCGTTCGTCGATATGGTTTTCGAGGATTTGTTCGAATGGAAGAATAGGCAGTATTCCACAAAGCAGTATCTCTGCGTTAAAGGCTTGTCACACATCGAGGGTGACAAAGCGCTCATTCGGACAGCTCTCGATAAGGCCTATCAGAATGTCGCAAGCCAAGCGAAATGGCTACTCAATGAGATTAGTACACTCGCGCCCAAGAAAGAGGAAAACACCAGAGATCTTGTGCTTCCTCAGACGAAGGAAGTGTTATACACCGAGCTTGGTCACTGTTGGTCGCAGAAGGCAAACGAAGAGCTCGCTGGGGAGACCATCGTCTTTCTCTTCAATTGCAGGGTGGTCGAGAAAGAGCAAGGTCTAGTCATCGGTATCCTCAAGAAGGCGATGGATCGGGATTTTCCCCAAGAGCGCCTCGGGAAGCATCTCCGGCTGTTTGTTGAATCGGAGACAAAGGGTCAGCGTGATAAGCGCATCTACGGAGGGTCTCTGAAGCAAGAGATCATCAGAGAGTTGTCACTTGCGTGGGGTCGACATCAGGATGGTCCGATGCGGATTGCGCGCGACTACGCCGTCCTCGAACCGATTCAGCATGCAAGTGAACCCGCTTTCGAACTTCACAGCGAATGTGTTCGTCATATTGCCGAGCTGGAATCGATTGCGGAGAGCATAAAGCTCGCGCTGTATGGGGATTGGAAGCCCGCCATCTTTGATAGTAGTCACGAAATATTCGGGGTTGTTACGTTCGCATACCCACATTTGTTCAGCGAGATCAAAGTAACACTCTCGATGCGGTGCAACGGATGGAAGGGTGCGCGAGACGTTAATGATCTCCACGTGAACTTTGAGAAGGCGCGGACGATCATTGACGAATGGCGGAAGCGGAACAAGGATGCGCCGAAGATTCATCTTTTCGCTTCATCGGATGATTGTCCTGAGTTTTCGAGGAATTGTTCTTTGTAGAAGAAATGTTTATGCCCCCGCACCGCGGGGGCTTTTCTTTTTGTATAGGAGAATCCCCGAGACCTTGGTCTCGGGGAGTGTAGAGAATTTCCTAGTCGCTAACCCCCAGTGGCTAGACCCTTCTCTACTTAATTGCTCCGGCTTTCTTGAGAGCTGCGTACGCACCGTTCTTGCGGATCGTCTTCATACCGCGGTTTGAGACCGTGATTTTCACGCTCTTACCGATCTCAGGAACGAAAATATTACGGCTCTGGAGATTAGCCATTTTGCGAACCTTACCACGCTTCACGCCAGGGTTAAACTGCGTCGCACGAACGCGATTGCTGTAGCGACCTCCGGCGATCGATGATTTTCCTGTGATAACGCAACTTTTAGCCATAATTTATCGAGATTTGAACGATAGCATGAAATACTTGGGTGTTCAAGTCTCGATAAATTCCAAATTCCAGAATCCAAATTACAAACAAGTTCCAAATTCCAATGATTCAAACAAATACAACACAAGAGAAAATACGAGATTTAGGGGAGAGAACAAAAGAGTTTGCTCTCGCTACACGGCGGTTCGTGCTCTCTATGAAGAAAACGATAGGAACAATGGAGGATTGTAGACAACTAGTTCGTTCTTCGGGTTCGGTGGGAGCGAATTATATAGAAGCAAATGAGTCGCTCGGTAAGAAAGATTTTCTCATGAAACTTCGTATTGCACGAAAAGAGGCAAAAGAAGCTTCGTACTGGCTTGAACTCATTGGAAAGAACACGAATCCTGAAACAGAAAGACTTGCTCGAATTCTCTACGAAGAGGCGAAAGAGCTCGTCAGTATCTTTAGTGCTATCATAACTAAATCGTCCTAAGTTTCTGTTTGGAATTTGTACCATTGGAATTTGTTTGGAACTTGGCGTTTGGATTTTGGAATTTATCTTAAGATATGGAAATCATCTTCGGTATCGCAATTCTCATTCTCTCCATCATCGTGCATGAAATTGCACACGGTGTTGCTGCGGATAAACTTGGCGATCCGACTGCCCGCTATGCGGGGCGTCTCACCCTTAATCCGATTCCGCACATTGATCCGATGGGTTCGATTGTTCTCCCGCTCGTCACGTACTTCTCCGGCGGATTTATTTTCGGCTGGGCAAAACCGGTTCCGTACAATCCATACAACCTCCGTCATGGTGTGTGGGGAGAGGCGCTTGTTGCGCTCGCGGGTCCTGCATCGAACATTCTGATTGCACTCATCTTCGGACTTCTCATCCGCTTTGCTCCGCTTTCAGAAAGTCTTCTAACGGTCTCTGCACTCATTGCGCTCGTGAATATCAATCTCGCGGTCTTCAATCTTGTGCCGATTCCGCCACTCGACGGGTCAAAGGTTCTCTTCGCGCTTCTTCCACCGGGTCGTGAGCAAATCCGATACTTCCTCGAGCGATGGGGGATGATGCTCGTGATTCTCTTCATTTTCGTCGGATGGCGGGTTATTTCTCCGATTATAGGCACTCTCTTTGGTGTCATTACGGGGCTTCAATAGAGAACGACGACGCATGCTTGCGAAGTAAGGGTTTCTATAGTATTCTCTGAAAACCGCTTTCGAGCGGATTTTTCAAGACTATGGCAACCGTCAATCAGCTCGTCCGCCGCAATCGCAAGAAAGTGGCTGCAAAAACAAAAACAACAGCGCTTC
>CAYZIR010000001.1:28298-69512 GCA_964478705.1 uncultured Candidatus Saccharibacteria bacterium | reverse complement strand
CTCGTCCGCCGCAATCGCAAGAAAGTGGCTGCAAAAACAAAAACAACAGCGCTTCGTCGCGGTTTTAATACGTTGACGAACCGTCCAACATTCTATCCCTCACCATTTAAACGTGGCGTCTGCACCCAGGTGAAGACAACGACACCAAAGAAACCAAACTCTGCTATCCGCAAAATCGCTCGTGTTCGTTTGACCAACGGCCAAGAAGTTACTGCATACATTCCGGGAATGGGACACAAGCTTCAGGAGCACTCAGTGGTGATGCTTCGTGGTGGTCGCGTGAAGGACATCGGTGTCCGCTATACCATCGTTCGCGGTCGTCTCGATGCCGAAGGTGTCGACAAGCGTCGCAAGGGTCGTAGTCACTACGGAACGAAGAAACCAAAAGCAAGTTAAGTTCCAAGCTCCAAAAACCAAAATCCAAACAATAATCAAAATCCAATAATCCAAAGAATTACAAAAAACGAATCCATTTGGAACTTGTAATTTGGAATCTGGAATTTATTTGAAAAATCTATGCGTCGTCCACTTCGAGAAAAACAGAAACACCCGGTCACTCCTGATCGCGTATACAATTCGAAAACAGTTTCGAAGCTCGTTAACTACGTCATGATTGGTGGTGAGAAATCAACCGCACAACGTGCAGTGCACCAGGCACTTGAAGAGTTGAAGGCAGGTGGTGCAGCAGATCCAGCAGCACTCCTCGAAACAGCAATTCAAAACGTTGCTCCTACTATGGAAGTGCGTTCACGACGTGTGGGTGGTGCCAACTACCAGGTGCCTGTTCCGGTTCGCCCAGAACGTCAGCTCGCACTCGCACTCCGCTGGATCCTTGAAGGTGTTCGCGGAAAGAAGGGTTCATCCCTCGGAACTCGACTCGCTACAGAACTCCTCGCAGCAAGCAAGGGTGAGGGAGAAGCAATGAAGAAGCGAGAGAACGTTCACCGCATGGCAGAAGCCAACAAGGCCTTCGCGCACTTTGCATTCAGCAAGACGAAGAAAAAATAGACCGCAGATGAGCGCGGATAGAAAATACCCGCGGATAAATACAGCGGATAAAAGATAGAAGAACATCGCTAAGGCGGTGTTTTTTGTTGTTCCGATTGACATATAAGTCGTTGAGGCGTACAAGATGGAGAGAAACTGTCTCAGACAAAGGAGCATGGAGATGCAACAGGAGTTATCAGTGGGGGCGAAATATGCCGTCCTGTTCGGGTTTTTGATTTATTCTGCCCTGACGGTCTTTCTCATCTTCGGTCTTCCCGCAATTCTTTTGAAACTTCAGGAGGGAAAACCAGAGTTGCAAAAGGGTGTTTGGCGTTTTTTGTTGGGAGGAGCAGTCACTGCATCAGTACTCATCGGTTTCTTCATGGTTTTCGTCATGTTGGCTCTCGGTAGTTAACTCAGAGGAGAGAAACTTGGTCCACTCTTGTCTGTCAGCCTTACCATTTCATCGTGGTGGGGCTTTTCTGTATCTCACTCTTTCATTCGTACGAATGAAAGAGTGACGTCTTTTAGATTTTGTTTATATTCTTCAGCTATAGTCGTAGAAATGCTATGACAAAGGACTTTCACGAATGGCACGAAAAGAAGAAGAAATTGGACGGGGTAACAAGAATATCGTTTTTTCAAGAACGACAGATATGGTTTTGTCATCTGGGAGCAAACGTCGGGTCATAGCAAGATGGTGTAGGGAGTGATTTTCTAAGACCGGTTGTCGTCATTCGAAAATTTAACAAGGAAATCTTCTGGGGGATTCCGCTCACAAAGACTATTAAAAAATCACCCTTCTACTTTTCTTTTACAGTAAGTAGCCAAACAAGTTCAACGATTTTATCTCAAATACGTCTTATAGATGCTCGGCGTTTAAGCCACCAGATTGGATGGATAGGTGAACGTGACTTCGGTATCTTACTGAAAAAACTCAAGGCACTGTTGCCTTGAGTTTTTGTTACCTTCGCCACTTCAGGCGAAGTCGGGCCGAAGCCGTTTGTGATTCAAGTATAGCAAACAAAGCTCATAAGACAAGCAAAAGATAAACTCTTTCTAAAGGTTTTTTGGAAGTTCAACTCCCACGTGGGAGTTGAACTTCCAAATACCGTTGTCTTGCATAAATAAAGGGGAAGCGTATAGTCGTCGCAGGTCGGAGGTCTTTGGCTTTCCTCGCATCGCGAGGCTTTCCCTCTACACGAGGGCTTTCCAGAGAAAGGAGTTGCACGTGCGCGTTTACCGCAAAGCAGGAGAATCGATTGAAGTTGTTGCTCTGAATTTTGAAGAGTTGCTTCTTCTCAAGATTGCGATCCACTCGTTTGTTCAACAGATGATTTTTGCCCTTCAAACGGCCGCTACGTCTTCTGTAACAATCACGTGGAGCAGTAAGAGCGTCAAAGTGGAAATTAGTTCAGGAGAGCCTCTCAATATGAGAGCAGGTGATAGCGTGCCCGTCCCCAAGGGGTGTGGAGGCGACACCTGGGCTCATGTCATCGCTCTTGATTTGAAAACATTGATGGCGATATATGGGACGAGCGTCGAAGAGAATAAGGGCTCTACTCGTATCTATATGAAATTCACTCGAGTTTAAAGGGTAGTAAACAAAAAAGACCTTGACCCCCAAGTCTCGCGCGTGTGGCGCGGGGCTTTTACTTTTTAGTGAGAAAAGAGAAGGTATTGACATTTTACATAATATAGGCTATTATAAAAACAGATACGCAAGAGCCACCGTGGCTCTTTTTCCGTTCTCAACAGTCAAAGCAACAACCAACGAAAGGGAAACACAGATGCGAAAGCCGTCAGTTCTCGTCTTCGCCGTCCTCGCCATCAGCGTCAATCAGCAGGTGTCCGCGGAGGAGCTCGCTCTGACGCGTCCATCCGAGGTCTTCGCCGTCGACAGTAGGACCGGCGAGCGAATCGAAGCTCGCGAGTTCGACATCCCGTCGGACAAGATTCCGAGCGGTTCGCTCGGAATCGGCTTCGACGGTTCGGTTTGGATCGGAGTGTACGCTCCGTTCCTACCGGCCGGTACCGTGAAGACCTACATGTCCCGGATCGTTCCGGGGCGTGGGGTCAACCCGAAGCGACTGATGTCTTTTTCATTCCTCGGCTGTGCCGAAGGGGTGAAGGGGACGGTCGGTTGGTTCACGCCGTCGAACGATGGCGTCTGTGTCGACTGGTCACGGGTCGGCACGATCGAAATCGACGGGCATTTCGACTTCGAGACCCACGTCCCGTGGGACTTGAAGACGACGTTTGTCCTCATCTACCGAAACATCCCCGTCTTCCACAAGGGCTGACGGCATCCAGCATGTTCAAGCCTCACCCTCTCACGGGGGTGGGGCTTTTCTGTATCTCGCTGAAGCTACCGCTTCGACTCGATTGTCAAAAAAGTCATACGTGCTATAGTGCCAATGCCTTTTCGGGGCACATTTTTGTATTAATCATCGCGCACTGCGCATCCAGTCACTTATATGAATCGAGATTATCCATTGGAGAAAGTACGTAACTTCGGTATCGTCGCGCACATCGACGCAGGAAAGACCACCACGTCTGAACGCGTGCTCTTTTATACCGGTGTGTCACACAAAATCGGTGAAGTGCACGAAGGTGACACGGTGATGGACTGGATGGAACAGGAGCGCGAGCGCGGTATCACCATCACCGCAGCTGCGGTGACTGCATTCTGGACGCCAACGTACGCTCCGGGAGATGCTGAGAAGAAACACCGTTTCAATATCATCGACACCCCTGGTCACATCGACTTCACGATTGAAGTGAAGCGCTCTTTGCGCGTACTCGACGGTGCAATCGTCGTTTTCGACGGCGTTGCCGGCGTTGAACCACAATCAGAAACCAACTGGCGCTATGCGGACGAAGGAAAAGTGCCTCGTATTTGTTTCATCAACAAGCTCGACCGCACCGGAGCATCATTCGAACGCTCATATGCGTCGATCCTCGATCGTCTCACAAAGCACGCGGTTCGTATGCAGATTCCGATTGGTGAAGAAGATGCACACGAAGGTGTGATCGATCTTTTGACCATGCGCGCAGTCTACTTCGAAGGAAACATGGGTAACACGCTTCGCTATGACGAGATTCCAGCGAACTTGAAAGCGGACGCAGAAAAGTATCGCGCTGAATTGATTGAGAAGATTGTGTCTGAAGATGAATCGTTGATGAGCGATTACCTCGACGGTAAAGAACCATCGCTCGACGTGCTCAAAGCAACGCTCCGCACGGCGGTTATCGCAAACAAAATCGTTCCCGTGTTCACAGGCTCTGCTTTGAAAAACAAAGGTGTGCAGTTGGTTTTGGACGCGGTCGTTGACTACCTTCCATCGCCACTCGACATTCCAGCACCAAAAGGACTTGATCCAAAGGGTGGTGACGAGCTTACGCGTCTTCCATCCGACGACGAACCATTTGCGGCACTCGCGTTCAAAGTGCAGACCGACCCATTCGTTGGTCAGCTCACATTCTTCCGCGTGTATTCCGGAACGATTGAAGCGGGTTCGTATATCTACAACAGCCGAACGCAAAACAAAGAACGACTCGGTCGTATCGTGCGATTGCACGCAAATGATCGCGAAGAGGTGAAAAAAGTATTCGCAGGAGAAATCGCAGCAGCGGTTGGTTTGAAGGACACCAAAACATCCGACACACTCTGTGACGAAAACAACCCAATCATTCTTGATCCTATTAAAGTTCCTGAGCCGGTTATCTCACTCCGCATCGAACCAAAGACAAAAGCAGACCAGGAGAAACTTGGTATGGCACTTCGCCGACTTGCTGATGAAGACCCAACGTTCCGTGTGTCGTCAGACACCGAGACAATGGAAACCATCATCTCAGGTATGGGTGAACTTCATCTTGAAGTCCTCGTTGAGCGTATGCGTCGAGAATTCGGTGTTGAAGCAAATGTGGGCAAGCCACAGGTTGCGTACCGAGAAACAATCATGGGTACCGCAGATGTTGAACACAAGTACGTGAAGCAGTCGGGAGGTAAGGGTCAGTACGGTCACGTCAAGATTCGCATGAAGCCGATGGACTTGACCGTCGACGAGGAAGACTTGCCGAAGAACACCAAGCGCGATGGCACGTTTGAATTCATCAACTCTATTAAGGGAGGTGCGATTCCACAGGAATTCATTCCAGCGGTTGAAAAGGGTCTTCGCGAAACAATGGATCGCGGTGTGCTCGCAGGATTTAAGATGGTAAACATCTCAATTGAGCTCTACGATGGTTCGTACCACGACGTTGACTCATCGGAAATCGCCTTCAAACTCGCTGCATCGATGGCCTTCAAAGAAGGTGCTGAAAAAGCAAAGGCGGTGTTGCTCGAACCAATTATGAAAGTTGAAGTGGTTGTCCCTGAAAAATTCATGGGTGACATCACCGGAAGCATTTCATCGAAGCGTGGTCAGATTGATGGTATGGAAGACCGCGGGCAGTTGAAAGTGGTGAAGGCACAGGTTCCACTTTCAGAAATGTTCGGCTACACCACAAACCTCCGCTCGATGACTGAAGGTCGCGGAACGATGATTATGGAATTCGACCACTACGCTGTTGTTCCAGATTCTGTTGCAAAGACAGTGATTGAATCCCGCGCCTAAAGACCGCAGATAGACGCACCTGCCTGTTTACCTGCCGGAGGCATGGCCGGCAGGCAGGGATAGAATGCGAAAAAACCACCCCGCCACATCATGTGGCGGGGTGGTTGCATATAGGGAAGTAGAGAGTAGTATGAGGACAAATTGTTCTTCGTATGTAGCGAAAGGAGGCGATGCCTAGCCGATTGGCCCGACTGTCCGTTTGAGCCGGTCTCACGTCGTGTGAGACCGGCCTTTACTTTTGTCCTCGTCTTTCTATACTCACAATAGGTGCTCTTGATGCCTAGAAAGGAGGCAACATGCCAGGTGTGATTCACTCGCCGAAGGGTGTCATCGATACGATGCGCGGGCGGAAGCTGATTCGGTTGAAGAGGGTCGGTCGCGAGAAGACCGTCCTCGACCGCTTGCAGGGTCGTCAAAAGATGACCTGCAAGGATGTCATCTACTGTCGCAACCCCATCGAAGGTTGACGACCAGCCCCAGCCCAGTTCACCTCCTGCCCACCGCCCAGCCATGCACCTATGGCTAGGCGGTTTTTTTAAACCTTAAGAGCGAGCTTTCTTTTTCCCGAAACTCTCGGAGCCCGGTGAGGGCGAGAGTGAGCGCGTTTTCAGAAGAAAACGACGCGTGTTCGGGAACAAAGTGAAGCGAGCGTCTCTATATGGACTTTTTATGTACCTGTGATATACTAGACAGCGTATTAGAATTGTTTCCTCGAAAGCGAAAGCAGGAGGGGAGACATAACAAGAAGTATGGATAACAGCAAATTGTACGTCGGAAACCTTAGCTACGGGACCACAGAGCAAACACTCTCGGACCACTTTGCACAGGCCGGCTCGGTTGTATCAGCAACCATTATCAAGGATAAGATGACTGGCCGTTCAAAGGGCTTCGGTTTCGTCCAGATGGCAACTCCTGAGGACGCACAGAAAGCAATTGAGATGCTCCACGAAAAAGATTTCGATGGACGCCCTCTCACCGTGAACGTTGCTCGACCTCTCGCAGAGCGCCCACCACGACGCGATGACGGAGGAGGCTACGACCGCGGAAACCGCTGGTAATAGCACAACAAACAAAAAACCGCCGAGAGGCGGTTTTTTGTTTTGCCCGATACGTGCACATTTTGGAATAAAAAAATGCAGAGCTGGTTGGCGACAGCTCTGCATGCCCTGCGATCCTTCGTGACGATGGTACCTTTTCGTGGAAAATGCCCGAGAGACCGTCTCTCGTGCGGAGGCCACTTTTGGCAGGTACCTCTTTGGATGGGTCGTCATCACTCCGTCTGGAGACTCCTCCGCTCCACCTGCATCCAGCTTAAAGGTTTTTGTGTTGTACATCAATATGGGAGCAAGAAAAAAATTTTTGACATTAGAACGATTTGTATTAATATCTCTCATTAGGTGATCCTATAGTCCATGCAAGCTCTCTCAAAGGAGGAGACATGCGGGGAATGATTCTCGCAAGTGCGCTCGTCGCAATTGCGATGAGTGCACCGAGCCAGTCGACGACGTTCGAGATTGGCTCGGACAGGGTGAATGGCGGAGACAGCATACCGCCATATCTCAACCTCGGGGCACCGAAGGTGGCAATCCTCAGGGAGGATGACTTTCGGGTAGCGCTTTTGGAGGCCGAGGAGGAGCCGAACACGGGGCTCGTTCCTGCTCGGGCATCGCCGAACCGTCGCGCCTTTCGGGGGTCGGGTCGGTATGGACCCAAAAACCTCCCGAGAACCTGATTTCAAGGCTCTGTTTCAAGCTCTTGTACCGCTTGCCGGTACAGGGGCTTTTTCTTTTATTTTCTATCCCCAGCCTGTCCCCATAACGAAGCCAGGAAAGCCGAAAAAGCTTGACAGGGTCTTTTTAGCGAGTATACTTGCCAGTACCAATTATGAAGACTTTCAAGAATCGCACAGACGGGTGGGGAGCCTAAGCGGCGCTTGAAGCGCACTGCAGATGGACCTCCGCTCAACGAGCGGATTTTTTAGTCCCAGAAATTGGTTGATGATCGTTGACAACTGCATACTGTAGAGAATTAAAAAACATGGTGTCATGCGACTTTTGTCGTGTGATATCAAAACAGGTAAAAAATTGTAGAAAAAGAAATGTGGTGAATTTTAGATTTCCTAACAGGAGATCTAAGGGCGTATGGTGGATGCCTTGGTTCTATATGGCGATGAAAGACGTGGCTCGGCTGCGATAAGCTTCGGGGAGGTGCCTAGCAACCTTTGATCCGGAGATGTCTGAATGGGGAAACCCCGCATGGTGAACCCATGTGACCATGACGTTTAACGTCATGGAGCGCACCCTGGGAAGTGAAACATCTCAGTACCAGGAGGAAAATAAACAAACTTGTATTCCCGGAGTAGCGGCGAGCGAAAGGGGAAGAGCCCAAACCGACGCATCACAGTGCATGTGATGCTCGCGAACCATGTAACGTGTAGCTTGTAGCACAAGAAATTCTTGCGTTACAGGTTACATGATTCGTGGTACACGAGAACATCGCGCGTAGCGTGATGCGTCGGGGTTGTAGGGCGGTAACGCCTGTCTTTGACAAGGGGAAAGTTACAAATTGCGTTCTTAGTTGAATGTGCTGGAAAGCACAACCCCAGAAGGTAATGGTCCTGTAGACGAAAAGAACGCAACTTTCTAGTTACCGATCCTGAGTACCTCAAGACACGAATAGCTTGGGGGAATCTTGCAGAACTAACTGCTAAGGCTAAATACATATAGAGACCGATAGTGAACAAGTACCGCGAGGGAAAGGTGAAAAGAACCCCGGAAAGGGGAGTGAAATAGATCTGAAACCATATGCCTACAAGGAGTCAGAGCCGAGCCCTACTTTTTGTTTTTAAATTTACTTGAACTTAAAAAGTTACACTTCTGCATGTCATGCATGTGGTGTATCTAATACAAAACGCGATTACACGCGAATTGTATATTGGTGTTACACAAAACTTGAAAAAACGTTTGTGTGCGCATAATGCTGGATCAGTTGAAGCAACACGACGATCAGGAGCATGGGTTGTGATATATGCAGAAGCATATCGAAACCAACACGATGCATATGAGCGAGAGCACAAACTGAAACACCGCGGAAGTGCAAAGCACGGAATATACAAAAGAGTTCAAAGAAGTTTACTTGAAAACAGGAAGTAGGGCTTCGGTCATGGCGTGCCTATTGAAGAATGAGCCAACGAGTTTATGTATACGGCGTAAGCTAAGTCCTTTGTCGGACGAAGCTGTAGGGAAACCGAGTGTTAATAGCGCGAAACACGATAGATGTTAGAAGTTAGCTGAAGAGGCTTGCTTCCGACGCTAACTTCCAACATCTATTTTTAGTCGTATGCATAAGACCCGAAGCTAGGTGAGCTACCCATGAGCAGGGTGAACTCTATCGAAAGATGGAGGGAGGCCCGAACCCGTTGATGGTGCAAAATCTTGGGATGACTTGTGGGTTGGAGTGAAAAGCTTATCGAACCTAGTAATAGCTGGTTCTCTCCGAAACAGCTTTTGGGCTGGCGTCCGTACGTACCTCTTGGGGGTAGAGCACTGGATGGTCTCAACAGGGAGAAATCTCGTGAGACCAATCAAACTCCGAATACCAAGAGTAAATTGTCGGGCAGTTAGACCGTGGGGGCTAAGCTCCACTGGTCAAAAGGGAAACAGCCCTTGATCTCAAATTAAGGTCCCTAAATCGATACTCAGTACACGTGAGGAGGTGGAATTTCTCTGACATTGAGGAGGTTGGCTTAGAAGCAGCCATCCTTTAAAGAAAGCGTAACAGCTCACTCACTTAGAGATTCCGCGCCGTAGATAATCGGGGTTAAGTATCGTACCGAAGTTGAGGGCTTGATCGCATCACAGTGCATGTGATGCTCGCGAACCATGTAACGTGTAGCTTGTAGCACAAGAAATTCTTGCGTTACAGGTTACATGATTCGTGGTACACGAGAGCATCGCGCGTAGCGTGATGCGGTCAAGCGGTAGGAGAGCATTTGGATCGCGATGAAGCCAAAGGGGTGACCCATGGTGGAGCGTTCTGAAGAGCGAATGTTGGCACAAGTAACCACAATGCGGGTGAAATCCCCGCACGCCGAAAAACCGAGGTTTCCTTCGCGATGTCAATCAGCGAAGGGTTAGTCGGGCCTAAGCCGATGGCGAACGCCGTAGGTGATGGACACACGGTTAATATTCCGTGACTTCCTGTAATTCGATGGAGAGACGGAGTGTAGTATGTATCGCGCATTATTGGATTTGCGTCGGGTGTATGAGGAGGTTCGTTAGGTAAATCCGGCGAGCACTACTCCAAGCACATTCGAGAACTCACCCTCGTGGTGGGGAATGATACAAAGCACGCTTCCAAGAAAATCTTCTAAGGTTACGTTGCAGGAACCCGTACCGCAAACCGACTCCGGTGGTTTGGTCGAGAAGACTAAGGCGAACGAGTGAGAGGTCCTCAAGGAACTCGGCAAAAAAGCGGCCGTAAGTTAGCGATAAGGCCTGCTCCGCGCAAGCGGAGCCGCAGCGAAAGTATCCCTGGCGACTGTTTAACAAAAACACAGCTCCCTGCGAACTCGTAAGAGGATGTATAGGGGGTGACACCTGACCAATGCCAGAAGGTCAACTATGGAGGGTCTCTTCCGCAAGGTTGAGGCTGAGCTATATAAGCCCTGGTGAATGTCGGCCGTAACTATAACGGTCCTAAGGTAGCGCAATTCCTTGTCAGGTAAGTTCTGACGCGCACGAATGGTGTAACGACTGGGGAACTGTCTCGAGGACTCGCTCGGTGAAAATACAATACCGGTGAAGATGCCGGTTACCTGCAGCTAGACGAAAAGACCCCAGAAGCTTTACTACAGCTTGATATTGGGCGTACGAATTGACTGCGTAGCATAGGTGGGAGAGGTTATGGTCAGGATTTCGGTTCTGATTTACTCGTCAGTGAAATACCACTCTTTTAATTTGTACGTTCTAACCTGCGCGGCAAAAACGCGCGGGAACAGTATCTGGCAGGTAGTTTGTTTGGGGCGAATCCCTCCTAAAAAGTAACGGAGGGGTCTATTAAGATTCCCTAGGCGCGAATGGAAACCGTGCCGATAGTGTAATGGCAAAAGGGAGTTTAACTGCAAGACGGACATGTCGAGCAGATGCGAAAGCAGAGCATAGTGATCCGACCCTGCGCATTAGACGCGGGGGGAGCTCAACGGATAAAAGCTACTCTGGGGATAACAGGCTAGTACCGCCCGAGCGTCCACAGCGACGGCGGTGTTCGGCACCTCGATGTCGGCTCACCTTATCCCGGGGCTGGAGAAGGTCCCAAGGGTATGGCTGTTCGCCATTTAAAAAGGTACGTGAGCTGGGTTCAGACCGTGAAGTAGCGAAGCTACTTCAAACCAACAACAAACAACCCACAACCAACAACGGATTCAATTCTTGTTGTAGGTCGTTGGTGGTCGGTTGTCGGTTAAAAAGCTTAGCTTTTTCACAGTCTGAACCCTGATGAATCGAGAGTAATGTTATCTATCCGAAGAAAAATTGAAGAAAAGTCTTTTCGTCGAAGATAAAAAGTAAGGAACCAACAACAAACAACCCACAACCAACAACGGATTCAATTCTTGTTGTAGGTCGTTGGTGGTCGGTTGTTGGTATGAAAAAGAGATCCAATCACATCACGGCGGTCATACAGAGCAATCTGTATGAATCAAGCTGACTATATCGGTAAAATCCGAAGACGCGAATGTTCGCAAATCCAATCAATTAATTGGGCGCGAATGCACGCGAATGGACAATACCGAGGATATGATGAGATCGTAAGCTTCATTGAGGGTTCAAGTTGAAATTGAATCCAAGGGAATTATGCGAGGTCGGTCCAAACGCATTTCGACGCCGAGTGCTCAACTCGGAAAGAGGGACGTTATGCACCCCTACCTCGCACCAGTCTTGATTTAGTTGGGAAGTGGCGCAGCCCGGTAGCGCGTGGGGCCTTAGGGACCCCAAGGTCGAAGGTTCAAATCCTTCCTTCCCAACCAGTTTTCAAGAATGGGTCCCGTATGGAAGAGTTTCTGGCTGCTGGCGGCAGGCAATGCCACGTCGTGAGACAGTGTGCGTGTGCAGAAACTTCCATGCGGGACCCGTGTTCCTCAAATGTTCTTGAGGGGAGTAAAAAAAGACGAGTGTACCTGGCCTCGCCGAGAAAAAAGGCCACACATCGGTCGTCAGGTTGGTCCAATCCCAACCCTCCCCACCAGTCCGAACTTCGGTTCGGACCCTCAATGAAGCTTATGATCGAAACCGTCATATCCGTAGAGACTGAACGTCAGCGATTCGTATCGCGTTACACGATTCGTGTTACATGATTCGCGATCAAGTTCCAGTCCAATGCAACGAGTAATCGTTGGTATCATGCGTGAGACAGGTTGGTCTCCTATCTGCTGCAGGCGTTGATTTTTGAGGAAATTCGCTTCTAGTACGAGAGGACCGAAGTGAACTGACCTCTGGTGTACCGGCTGTTCTGCCAAGAGCACCGCCGGGTAGCTATGTCGGGTATGGATAACCTCTGAAAGCATCTAAGAGGGAAGCCAGTTCCAAGATTAGAAATCATTAAGAACCGTGAGAGATGATCACGTTGATAGGCATTAGGTGGAAGCACAGCAATGTGTTGAGCCGAGATGTACTAATTCGTCGAATTCTCTTGTTAGGTAATCTGAAATAACAACGCATTTTTTCGATTTTCCCTGAATTCTCTACAGTATATAGTTGTCAACGACATCCGTTCGTTCACAGTTGAATTCTTTGTTTTGGTGGCTCAACGCAGTGGAACCACCCGTTCTCATTCCGAACACGGAAGTTAAACGCTGTAGTGCCAATGGTAGTCCGCAAGGGCGAGAGTAGGTAGCCGCCAAAACAAAGCATTGAACTAAAATAACCGCCCATACGGGCGGTTATTTTCTTGCCAATGGTAGTCCCTGCCTGCCGGCAGGCAGGCGCAAGGGTGAGACGCGAGCTGGCGTAGCGTCGCAAGACCGGAGCGCGACGGCGCGAGGTAGGGTCGGGCAATTCGCGAGCACGCGAATATGCCTGACAGATAGGTAGCCGCCAAAACAAAGCATTGAACTCCTAGTAAAAATACGACCGAACCTTTCTAAGGTTCGGTCGTTGTTCGTCTGGCCGTCATACTTCCAGATGGGTGGGCTCCAGAAGTATGAGAATTTCACCAACAAAACATCGCGCGAGCTGGTTCAAGAGGAATTCTTTTTCCTCGGCGTTTTTCGCGAAAGAACCAACACGACTGTTGATTTCCTTGAGAAGGGCAATACGAGCGATGGCCCCACTAAGAGATTTGTTCTCCAAAAGCAACCCCTGTTGGGTGGCAAGTTCGGTGAAGCATACCCGAAAGAAATTCAAACGATCTTCAACGCTCCAGGTGTGCCCTTTTGAAACGTGATCTTCTAGCTCCGTCTTCAACCTGTCCAGAAAATCATTGAGCTCCTGCTCCCTTTGTTCCACGGGGGTATTCATTGGTACCCTTTCTGTTGGTTGTCTGCAGTCCGACATAGTTCTATCACAAACGTTGCCCTCTACGCAATCAAGTGTTCATTTCTCTATTTCCCTAAACACTAACACCTAGCACCTATAACCTAGCCCCTAGCCCCTAAGTCTCAGCCCTTTCTGCTATGATATGTATGTTCCTCTTCCGCCCTGCACCCTAACCCCCACACCCTAAACCCTGCTTCCATGTCCTGGTCATCACAGCGTCGCACGAGCTATCTACTAGTTTTTTTGGCGATCATCATCGCGCTTGGTGCTCTTGTGACCTATCTCTTTTTCTATGAAGCACCGACGTGCACTGACGGAATTCAGAATGGCACAGAGGAGGGAATCGACTGTGGTGGTGATTGTCCCATCGTCTGTGCATTCAGTGCAGCAGAACCGGTCATTGAATGGACCCGCGTGTTTGAAGTGATTCCTGGTGTATACACGGCAGTCACGCTTGTTCGCAACCCGAACACATCACTCGCTACATACAATCTTCCATACACAACCAAACTACGTGGCACTGACGCGCTCTTGGTTGCAGAAAAGCAAGGCACACTCTATCTTCCACCCGACGCAACGGTTCCATTGATTGAAATTGGGATTCAGACGGGCTCACGTATTCCTGTTCGTGGAGAGACAACCATTGGCATACCAGTGTGGGTGAATGAAAGCAGGGAAGAGTCTGCCACCACCATCACACGCACAGAGCTTTCTCACGCAAGCACATCACCGCGTCTTACTGCTGAGATAACGAACACAACACTCGATGACATTATCGCACTTCCCGTTGTTGCAATTCTCTACGGCGTTGACGGTAATGCGATTCATGCATCACGCACCGTCATTGAACGACTTCCTGCACGCTCAAGCGCCAATCTCACTTTCACGTGGCCACAGCCGTTTTTGACATCTGTCGCAACGATAGACATCATTCCCGTTCGTTCTGTAGAGACTCGTTAACTGTATGCTCACAACCAGCTCACCGTTACGCCATATCGATTGGGTATTGTTTGGTTCGGCGCTCCTTCTGTGTGGTTTTGGTCTTGTGACGATGAACTCATTTGCATCGGCCAATTCTTTTTTTGACCAACAAATCGTATGGATTCTTGTCGCAATTGCGGGGTTTCTTCTTGCAAGCATCATTGATTGGCGGTTTTTGCGGAATACGCCAGTGGTGGTGACTATTTTTCTTGCATCAATCGCCTCGCTCGCACTTTTGTTTATACTCGGCACCATCACACTGGGTGCACAAAGTCGTTTCGATTTGGGGTTTTTCTTTATACAGCCGTCTGACCCCGCGAAACTTGCATTAGTCATCATTCTTGCGAAATATTTTTCTCGCCGTCACGTTGAAATTGCACACGTGCGTCACATCATCGTCTCCGGTATCTATGCATTCTTGTTCTTCATTCTCTTGTTTCTTCAGCCGGATTTCGGTGGCGCGATTGTTATCTTCTTCATTTGGTTTGGTATGGTGATGGTGTCAGGAATTTCCGCAAAACATATTGCGATTGTCTTTGTGACAGCAGCACTCGCATTTGGAGGGTTATGGGCGTTTGTGTTTCAGGACTATCAAAAAGATCGTATCAAAACGTTCGTGAATCCACTGACCGACATTCAAGGCGCAGGATACAATGCGTATCAATCGATGGTGACCGTTGGCTCTGGAGAGATTCTTGGTCGTGGCATCGGCTTTGGTACGCAGTCACGACTCAAATTCTTGCCTGAATACGAGACAGACTTCATCTTTGCGGCATTTGCTGAAGAGTGGGGGTTTATCGGTGTCTTATTACTCCTCGCGTGTTTCAGCGTTCTGGTGTTTCGTCTTGTGAAAGAATCTTTTCACGGAGCAACGAATTTTGAGACACTATTTGCGATTGGGGTCATCTTAATGCTCGTCGTTCCTGCGGTGATTCATATCGGAATGAATATCGGAATTCTTCCTGTGACAGGAACTGTCTTGCCCTTTGTCTCATACGGAGGGAGTCACCTCATCGTTGAATTTTTTGCACTCGGCATGCTCTCTGGCATGCGTGGATACCGTCGCACAGCACATCGTGACGCAATCGGTGGAGAAGTCTTCATAAATTAGCTTCGCTCAACGTGGAAAAATAATCGCCGTTCCCAAGTTTGGGAACGGCGAGAGCATGGAGCGCGTTGTCATCGTAGTGTGTGTACTGGCGTTGAACGCTTCCCGTAGCGATGGGCATGAATGTGTCCGATGAAAAACCTGCCATCGATCCATCGGAGACACCACGGGCACACAAAGCACGTGCCAAAGGGTATCTTTTTTGATAGTCGTGGCTGTTTAAGAAAGCGGAAGAGCATGACATCCTCCATCTGGAAGTGTTGTCCATGTGGAGCATACTCCTCCCCGATTTTTCTGTCAAAAACCTATTGTTCGAATTTCCCGAGAACAAATTCCATCTCGTCTCCAAAATCGCGTGATGGGCACGACCAGCCAGGGGAGAGTGTATGTGCTCCATCGCTGATTTCCATATCAACAACACCGAGTACATAAAATGCACCACGTTCTGTGTCGCATCCAAATGAGCCAGCAGGGAATCGGAAGTATCGAAGATTGCCGGCGTCGTCATTTACGATAGGGTCTTCCGCATGGCGCGAAAGATAGTCTCCGTCGACAAGCGCCGAGATGAACGTACCATTCCCCGGCGTGTCCCATCCACCAGCTCCCTCACCATCACCGTCAGGGTATTCCTTAAATTCACTGTAATAGAGTTCAAGTGCAGTCTGCATTTCTCGCAGTGAGCTGATACGCTCGACATCGCGAGCACTACGACGAGCAACGGATAGGGATGCCAAAATAACCGTTGAGAGGAGCGAAATGATGGCGACGACTACAATGAGTTCAATGAGGGTGAACGCTCGCGAACCGTGTAACGTGAATCGTGTAGCAGAGAAAACATATTTTTTTGTTTCGGTTTTGTGATACATGTTACATGATTCGTGTTACATGATGTTTTACTGTACCATCGCCGGCACAAAATTTTTATACGTATTGATGTCTTCTCTCTGCATGCTGTTTTTGGCGATAGAGAATGAAGCAATAAAAATGCATATCGAAAAACATAGAAGAGCGATGTGAGCTGATCGAACTGTTGTAACAATATGGTGACGAAGTAAAAAACCAACGATGCCGGTCGTCGGAGCAGATACTCGTGACGGGGTCAGTGGACCTTCATCAAACGTTACATCCATAGCAATAATCCTATCGCGCTTATCACGTGCTGTCGATAAAGAAAAAGCCCGCTACGATGAGCGGGGCTTCTTGAAGAATCGTGTCTTCTGTAGGTGCGCGCGGATTTCTTCCCCACGCTCTTCGGGGGAGAGCGACATTTGTCGTCTGAGTTCCTCTTGAGCCTCAGGCGACCGGGCGCTCGCGGTGTTCATTGTTGCGAGGCCTCGCATCGCACCACCTGTCGATGTCGGGAGGGTTGGAACGCAAAGCTTTCGAGACATACGAATCTCCTTGTTATCGTCGGCGGGGCTTCTTGAAGAGAGCGGTTTCTCTGAGATACTGACCGAGTTTTTCTGCTCTCTCATCGTCAGGGAGGGCAACTTCTTCGGCGAGTTGCTTTCGAGCCGCCGCAGGGCGGTCGTGTGGGCCGCCCTTCAAAGGACTCGGCTTTGCTCCTAAGGTCGACAACGGAAGAAGGGGTATCAAAAGCTTTCGGGACACAAAAACCTCCTTTGGGTGAACTTCCTTCGCCAAATATACGCTTCTCGACGAAAAGAACAAGCCTTATAACGTGAGCGACTTTTTATAGAGATTCGAGGTTTTTTCAAGCATCGCACGAAGTGAGTAGTCGTTTGTCACTCGCGCGTGAAGCGACTCCGCATATTTTTTTCGTCGTTCAGGGTCTTCGATGAGAAGTGTGAGTGCGCCAGCGATTTCTCTCGGTTTTTTTGGTTGCACGAGAATACCTGATTCCATGTCGGTCACCACTTCGCGAATCCCAGGAAGGGCGCTTCCAACAAACGCGACTGACGCACTTCCTGCTTCAAGAAGAGTATATGGCACACCTTCTTTAATCGAGGGAAGCGTCACCATGTCAAATGCTTTGAGGTACGTTCCGGCGTCTGGAAGAAATCCGATGAGGAGCACTGCATCAGTGAGTCCGCGCTCTTCAATCATTGCTTCAAGTTTTTTTCTCTGTTCACCCTCGCCAATGATGCAACAGAGACTATGTGGGTGTTTTTGGCGCACGTGCTGTATCGCTTCGATGAGATAGGTGAGTCCTTTGTTTGGATGGAGTTCAGCGATTGTCCCAACCCACGTTGTATTTCTCGAGAAACTATCCTTTTTAACCTTATCCAATAAGGCTTTTCTAGCTTTCTCTCGGGAAAGTGTTTTTATCGGTGGTATACCGAGATGAATGACTGACAATCGCTTTTGAACGAAGGGCATCCGTGCGACCGAAGCTCTATTCGCGTCACTGATGAGTATGACGGTGTGTGCAAGGAAAAACGTGAACCACGTAAAAAAGAAAATGAGCTGCCGTTGCCACCATGACCGATCTTCTTCAAACGTGAGTCCGTGCGATGTAAAAATAATATGCGGAACACCTGCAAGACGTGCCATCAATGCACCGAGGCCACCAGCTTTTGAACTATTCAAATGTACGATATCGGGACGTTCGCGTCGAAAGAGCGTAAAGAGCTCTATAGAGGCTAGTATTTCTTTCCCGAATGAAATATCTCGCGTGAATGATTCGATAGGGAAGACGGATATGTTCTGTTTCAGGAGTTCGTCGACGAGCATTCCGTTGCCACCGAGTGCAACACCAACCCGATGCTCACGGTGCATATGACATGCGCACTCATAGACATATCGTTGTGCTCCTCCCCAGTTGGATTTGGTGATGACGTATACAATATCGATCGAGCCGGGATGTGTGCTTTTTGTCTGCATAGATATCTACTCGTACATTCCAAAAACCAAAATCCAATTTCCAAACAAGCTCCAAATTCCAAAATCCAAGTCTGGAATTTGCATTAGTGGAATTTGTTTGGATTTTGGAGCTTGGAATTTGGTGTTTCGATGTCCGAATACACTCAACAATATCATTTTTTTATATGTGTTGTCGGTCTTGCTCAAAAACAAACACTCAGACATACTACTAATCGCCTATGGTCTTCAAGTCTCTCAATCGTCTCGAGGCCGTCATTCTCTTTGCTGGTGACGTCGTTATCCTCTATATATCGTTATGGCTGACCCTCGCGGTACGCGATTTCTCTATTCCGACCGCTGATGCGTGGGCATTGCACTTAACCCCATTCGCGATTCTTTTCGCTGTGTGGCTGTTTGTGTTCTTTATCGGTGGACTCTATGAAAAACACACCACCATTCTGCGCAAGCGATTGCCGGACATTATTCTCAATACGCAAATTGCGAACAGTATCATCGGCATTCTCTTCTTCTACTTCATCCCGTATTTTGGTATCACACCAAAGACGACGCTCTTTATTTACCTCGTCATTTCGTTCGGACTGATTGTTCTCTGGAGACGTTTCGGTTTTCAACTCTTTATCGACCGCGCACAGCAACCAGCAATTTTAATTGGAAGCGGTGATGAAATGCGCGATCTTGCTCGTGAGGTTAATAGCAATGCCCGTTACGGTCTTCATTTCGTTTCAACCATTGATCTCAAAGATGTTGCGCTTCTTGATTTCAATCGAGAGATTACCGAGCGTCTCTATGCGGAGGGCATTTCGACAATCGTGATTGATACCAAGCATGGACAGATTGATGCAATTCTTCCCAATCTCTACAACTTCATTTTCTCAGGTGTGCGATTCATCGACATGCACAAAGTGTATGAAGACATTTTTGATCGTGTTCCACTGTCGCTGGTGCAGTATGGGTGGTTTCTCGAGAATATCTCGGTCACCAGAAAATTCACCTATGAATTGCTGAAGCGGGTTATGGATATTGTGATTGCCGTGCCTCTCTTGGTGCTCTCGCTCATTCTTCTTCCGTTCGTGACGCTTGCAATTTGGATTGAAGACAGAGGTTCGCTCTTTATTGTGCAGGAGAGAATCGGCAGAAATAATAAGCCCATCAAGATTATGAAAGTCCGCACGATGACGGGGTCGGACACAGGTGATGCGGTACTCCAGAGTTCTCTTCGAGTCACACGAATAGGTTCGTTGTTGCGTCGCACACGTATCGATGAACTTCCACAACTCTGGAGTGTGCTCATTGGCGATTTGTCGCTGATTGGTCCACGCCCCGAACTTCCAGCGATGGTGAAGCATTACGAAAGTGAAGTGCCGTTCTATAATGTGCGCCATTTGATTACACCCGGTATCTCCGGCTGGGCGCAAATCTATCACGACGGCCATCCACATCACGGCACCAATGTTGAAGAGACGCGTACCAAACTTTCCTACGATTTGTACTACATCAAGAATCGTTCGTTTTTCCTTGATCTCAAAATCGCATTGAAGACAATGAAAACGATTCTCTCTCGCGCGGGTGTTTAAAGATGTGGAACACCTGCCTGCCGGTCATGCCTCCGGCAGGTAAACAGGCAGGCGCGGACAACGCGGAAGGATGTCTATTGACGTTTTTAATTTTGATAGGTATAGTGATTCTCATACGTTCTTTACAAATAGCCTGTCCAAGGCAGGATTGTGAAATCGACCGTGGTTTTGAGTATTTCAGGCTTATTCTCAAGTTCTTAAGAACTTGAGAATAAGGAATCCGAATGTTCAAAACCACGGTCGATAAAAGACCGAATGGATGCCGACCCAATGACGGGAAGGCGCTTCAAAGGAGAAATCCGATGAACAACAGTACCATGAGTACGGGCAACATCCAGGCCTTGCTCGCACTCGCCGAGCAGAAGAGTCTGACGCCCGAACGGATGACTCGAATCATCGCGTCGGGCATCTTCGCGGACGCCTTCGACGAGCGTGCCGATTTGTCCAATCGGGACGGGTGGCGCATCGCTCTCAAGCTGCAACCTCTCATCCCACAGCTTCTCCACTTCATGGACACTCTCGACATCACCGCAATCGACCAGTTCGAAATCGATCGCATTAAGGTCGGCGAAGTCGATGGTGTGAAGGTGGGTCATGTTGATGGCTACTTCGCGAGTCGCTTCGGCGGTTTCGTGGAGGAGGCGCAGCCGACTACGACGTTGTGCCGCAACAAACTTGTTCGTAGCGCGTCTTTCAGCAACATCAATGAGGCGCTAGGAGCGCACATCCAAGCCGGCACCATGTCTCAGGTCTGGGCGCTGGTGAAGTGTCAGGGCAAGGGGAGGAGGAAGAAGGGCGCTCTTCTTGTTGATGGCAAAGAGAGTATCTTTCCGGTTCGCTGCGCTCACGGACATTTGTTGCTCGTGAGTGTCGCCTGGGGTTCGGACGGTTGGGGATTTTTCGCCTCACCACCCGCCAGTAACTCGACCTTGCCTGCTGGATGCCATGTCTTTCACCGTGATTCTCGAGGAACTTCGGGTCGCTTGATCCGCTGACCATTTCCAGCCCCTCGTTCGCTTCGGCGGACGAGGGGCTTTTTCATTCATATCAATTCAATACCAGGAAACCCCGGACAAGGAAGACGTGGGGCTTCCGCAGTCCGGGGATGAATGGAACCTTGCACCGGTTCGCGAAGCGAATCCGGACTGTCTTGCACAAAGTGCACCTTCATAAGGAAACCCCGTACGGAGCGAAGTGGAGTGCGGGGAGGAGGTCATTCATATCAATAAGAAATTTTTATAACCATAGTCTCTCGAGCGTTTTTGTTGTAGTTTATAGAGCATTCATGATTATCGATGGAAAGGCGTTAGCCGAAGAAATACGAGAGGAGCTCCGCGAAGCGTACACAACACTTGAGCGCCCCGCGCGCGTTCGTGTGTTCGCATTTGCTGAAGATGAGATAACCAAGCAGTACATCGGTATCAAAGAACGTGTCGGGGCAAAGCTCGGCGTTGAGGTTGTGCTCACGCGCCTCTCCGAGAGCACGACAACAGAAGACCTTGTGCTCGCGATCAAAGAATCCGACGCGGACGGTATTGTCGTTCAGCTCCCGCTTCCACGTCACATTGATCTCGAAGCGGTTCGCGATGCGATTCCTTTCTCGCGCGACATCGACTGCATCGGGATGGATGCGTATGCAATGTTTCAAGCAGGAACCTCACCTATATTGCCTCCGGTTATTTCTGCGTGCGAAGAAATACTCCTTCGCGGGGGGATCGACGTGCTCGGCAAAAGCGTTGTGATTGTCGGGTATGGCAGATTGGTTGGCCAGCCAGCGACGGTTTGGTTTAAGCGACGTGGAGCAGAGGTTGTTATCGCCGACAAAGATACGAAAGATGTCGGTATACTCACCCGCGACGCCGACATCATCGTGCTTGGCGCGGGAGTGCCGAACCTACTCACTCCCGACATGATCAAAGAGGGTGTTGTCATACTTGATGCAGGTGCGTCAGAGGCGGGTGGCAAAGTGGTGGGGGACGCAGATCCAGCTTGTGCAGAGAAAGCCTCTCTTTTTACGCCGGTTCCTGGTGGTATTGGCCCTGTTGCGATTGCAATGCTTTTCCGAAATCTCTACATCCTCGCGACAGATATAGGAGACAGCCACTAGTCGCTAGGTTCTAGCCACTGGGGTATAGGGTATAGGAAATTCCTAAACCCTAAACCCTTGTCGTTTCCCCTAGACCCTATACCCTGTATTTATGCATAAAGTTCTCGTCACCGGTGGGGCAGGTTTCATCGGCTCACATCTTGTTGATGCGCTCGTGGAGAAGGGTGTCGAAGTCATCGTATTGGACGATCTTTCAACGGGTAAGCGAGAGAACATCGAACACCACGCAGATGGCGTTACCTTCGTTGAAGGCGATGTTGCTGATGCCGACACTCTGCTTCGTGTAGCAAAAGATGTCGATACAATATTTCATTTAGCAGCAGTTGCATCGGTGCAAAGAAGTATCGAAGACCCGATTGCGGTGCATCGCGTGAACACGCAAGGAACGCTTGCGGTATTTGATTCGGCACAAAAACTTGGCGTGAAGAAAGTAGTGTACGCATCATCAAGTGCGGTCTACGGTGATTTGCCGGGACTTCCTAAGGATGAAAGCATGCCGTGCTGTCCAAAAACGCCGTATGGATTGCAGAAAATGGTTGGAGAAGGGTACGCAAAGCTCTATCACGAGCTCCACGGACTCTCATCGGTGGGGCTACGATTCTTCAATGTCTTCGGTCCGCGACAAGATGCGTCATCGCCGTACTCAGGCGTGATTTCTATTTTTAAAGAACGAATCGCACAAGGAAAGCCGATAACCATCTACGGTGACGGAGAAACCACGCGCGACTTCATCTATGTTTCAGATGTTGTCGCATCACTGCTTGCTTCTGCAGAAACAAAAGAGGGGATGGAAGTGTATAACATTGGTACTGGGGAAGAGATCTCGCTGAAGGCGGTTGTCGGTGCACTCGAAAAAGCGCTCGGTGTGACCGCGGACGTTTCATACGAAGATGAGCGCGCAGGGGACATCAAGCGAAGCGTCGCGAATATCGAACAAGCCAAAGCTAAGCTTCGGTGGATGCCGAAAGTAACTTTTGAGGAGGGGATTGCACAATTGGTTCAAAAGAGCCTTTGAATAAAGGTTTTAGAGTAGTTGACTTTATAAAATAAATATCATATAATATATGTCAGAGAAGTTCCGAACAACCGCAACCAACCCACTACCGGAGAAATCCGTAGGACAAGACAAGGAGAAGGGTATGCAAGAGCATATCGTCAAGGGGGGCATGTCGACGGAAGAAGTTGCGCAACAGCAACTCCTCGAAACTCTCAAGGAGATGCAACGGCTTCCGGAGAAAGATCGTGTACCTCTCAACATCATCAAGAGAAAGGGGTAGGCATGACCTTAAAGGGAATGCGAATTGAGGAGTCGTATGCTCCTTCGGTCACCGCTTCGGTTCACCTCATAAAGATCTACGAGGCAACTCGTGAGCAAGGCTTGGTGGGGATGAGACTGTTCATGTGCCGACTGACCTGGATCCTGACAAACACGCTTCCTTCGGCTCTCGACCTTGGTCGCGAGCTCGATGCCGAATTCGAAGCCAAAGGCATCGAGTTCGGGCCCAATCATCAATGGGTCGCTCGATACCGAAAACTCGAACAGGATCTCTCCCGCTGAGGGAAGTTGCAGAAACAAGGCCCGGCGCGCACCAAGCGCCAGGCCTTTTCTTTTTACTCATTTTGGGTGTACTATAGCCCGCGTATATGAAACGAATACTCGCAATCCTCATTCTTCTTGCAGGCGCAGGCCTCGGATTTTTTATTTATAAGACTGAAATTACTTCGTCTCGCTTTAATTTTCATTTAGGACTCGACCTCGCGGGAGGAACCCTTTTGACCTACCGTGCTGACGTTTCCGGCGTCGCATCAGGTGATGTCGATGATGCAATGTCATCACTTCGTGAGGTAATCGAGCGTCGTGTGAACGTTTTCGGTGTTTCAGAACCGGTCGTGCAGACAGAGCGTGCGGTGGTCGCAGGCGGGAAAGAAGAACGTTTGATTGTCGAACTCCCTGGTGTCACTGATGTTGATGCTGCAGTCAAAGCACTCGGCGAAACGCCACTTCTTGAATTTAAACTTGAAAATGCACCTGTCGCTGGCACAACGACTCCAACCTACACTGCAACCGGTCTCACCGGACGCTATCTTGAGACCGCACAACTTCAATTTGGAACGGCAGGCGCAGGAAGCATCATTCAGGAACCAATCATCGCACTCACCTTCGATGCGGAAGGGGCAAAACTCTTCGGTGACATCACCGGTGCTCATGTTGGTGAAGTGCTGGCGATTTTCCTCGACGGCAATGTCATCAGCGACCCCGTGATTCAAACAGCGATTACCGACGGCAAGGCGATTATCACCGGAAGTGGCACGGTTGAAGAGGCGCGTGATTTGGTGCGAAACCTCAACTTCGGTGCGCTCCCTGTTCCTGTTGAGCTCGTCGGCGCAGAGTCAATCGGCGCATCCCTTGGTGCAGAAGTTGTTGAGGCGGGTGTGATGGCAGGATTGTGGGGGTTGATCATCGTCGCACTCTTTATGATTCTCTGGTACCGACTCCCAGGATTCATTGCAACACTCGGCCTCGCGATTTATGCGTTGCTCCTTCTTGCGCTCTTCAAATTGATTCCAGTGACGCTCACCGCATCGGGTATCGCCGGGTTTATTCTCACGGTTGGTATGGCGGTGGATGCGAATATCCTCATCTTTGAGCGCATGAAAGAAGAGCTCACTGCCGGCAAGAATATCCAAGAGGCGCTCAAAGAAGGATTTGCACGCGCATGGCTCTCAATTCGTGACGGAAACTTCACGACGATTTTGACAGCGATCATCCTCTTCTACACAACTACATCCTTGGTGAAAGGATTTGCACTCACGCTTATCCTCGGTGTCGTCATCTCGATGTTCACCGCACTTACGTTGACGCGTGCGCTCCTCATTGCGGTTGCTCCACAGACGCTCACGCCAACAACACGATTCTTATTCGGTAGTGGACTACGTCATTAATTCCTAGACGCTATAAACTAGAACACACCCCTAACCCCTATACCCCATACCCTAAACCCCAGCATATGTTCGTCATCAATCACAGAAATATCTTCTTCGCGATTTCAGGACTCTTGGTCATTGCGTCAATCGTCGCAATCAGCATCTTCGGTTTGAAACCGTCGGTGGATTTCACCGGAGGATCAATCATTGAAGTCGAATTTGTCACCGCCGAAGGCGGGACCCCGCAGGATGCGGTGGCGAGCTCGACACCGGACATCGCGCTTGTTGCGACCGCACTCACTGAAGCTGGTTTTGACAATGCGCTCATTCGAACCAGTGACGCGAACGAATTGAACATTCGCACACGACCGCTCGCAGAAGGAGATCGTGATGCCATCATCACCGCACTTGAGAAGGTGGGTGGACCACTCACGATTGAGCGTCTGTCATCGGTTGGCCCAACCGTCGGGGAAGAACTTCGTCGCAAAACAACCATTGCTATCATTCTCGTCGTCTTGATGACGATCCTCTATATCGCTTTCACATTCCGCAAGGTCAGCAAACCGATTTCATCCTGGATGTACGGCATCGTCGCTATTCTCACACTTCTCCACGATGTGATTATCCCTGCCGGCGTCTTTGCGGTACTCGGTCATTTCGCCGGCCTCGAAGCGGATACGCTCTTCGTGGTTGCGCTCCTCACCATTCTTGGTGTTTCAATTAACGACACCATTGTGGTCTTCGACCGAATTCGTGAGAACCTCGGCCTTTTGGGCGATCGCGCAAGTCAGGGGTTTGCAGAAACAGTGGGGAAGAGCTTGGAGCAGACATATGCCCGCTCATTCAATACTTCGTTCACGATTGTCCTTGTGCTCGCGGTGCTCTTCTTCCTCGGAGGTCCAACGATTCATAGCTTCATGCTGACCCTCTTGGTTGGTCAGATTGCTGGAACCTACTCCTCAATCTTCATCGCAAGCCCGCTTCTCGTGGTTATCGCAAACCGAAAGCTCAAGACAGGAAAATAGTTACCGGTTGACTTTATGGGATCAAAGAATACTCTGTCGACAGAACAGTACTCGTTGTGAGTGCTGATAGTAGGTAACCATAGCCGATGGGAGAGCCCTAGGCGATTGGAGGATGTATGCAAGATCAGCTCTTGATTTCGCGCTTTAAGGAAATGCTGGAGAAGCAGGTGGTTGTGAGGGCGACGATTTACCCCGAACGTGATGATTTTTTCGTCACGTTCTCTGCGATGACCAGTTATGCAGGGCGTCTGGTGAAGATTAATTTCGACTACCAGCTCTCCAGCCCCTCGCTTTTTCCATCAGTCAAAATGGAATATTCGGCTTTGGACGCGGGAGTAGAACCCAGCATCGCAAAAGAGATAGCTGGTTGGTGCCAATCGTATCGTGTCCTCGACACGGTATACGTAGCAGTTTCTTCTCTGGGCTCCTTGCGGAAGACTTCAAATAGCGACTGGCGTTTCCTCTTGGCTCTGTCTGCGGCATGTAACCACGCCGAGCTTGCCCTCGCTTCGAGAGAGGGGATGCCGACAATGGACGGCTTTCGACCTGAAATCCTTCTTAGGAATCTGGTCAATCGTCTCGTAGGCCTCCTCGTTTCTCAAGGCATCGCACATGAGAGGGCAATTGCAACTCTCGGCGGGTTTTCCTAGCTTTCTGTTCCGGACGGGCACCCAAAAGGTGTCCGTTGTCTTTTTTCGGACTTCATGTATAATGGTTGACAACGGGCCCGAAGGTGGGCTTTTTTAATTTCATGTAACTTGAAACGTGAATCGTGTAACGTAGGAGCTCTAGGGCTACACGCTACACGCTACACGCTACACGATCTATGTCTCGATTCGTTCAATACCTCAAAGACACCCAGTCAGAGTTGAAACACGTCAGCTGGCCGACACGTGCGCAAGCAATTGGTTTCAGCGCGCTCGTTATTCTCATATCGCTTGGCGTCGCAGTCTACCTCGGAGCATTCGACATATTCTTTACCTATCTTGTGAAGACGTTCGTCATCTAGTGTCGACCACTTCTTTCATTATTTCTCTTAGTCATATCTCGTTATGCGTCAACAAACAGATACAGGCAGAAACTGGTATGCGATTCATACCTACGCTGGATACGAAGATGCGGTTGTTCGCAATTTGAAACAGCGCGTTGAGTCTCTCGGCATGGAGGACAAAATTTTCAACGTGCTTGTGCCGACTGAAAAGAAAATCAAAGTGAAGCGCGGTAAGCGTGTCGAAGAAGAAGAAAAAATCTACCCAGGGTATGTGCTCGTGGATATGATTGTTACCGACGATTCATGGTATGTTGTCCGCAACACTCCGCGCGTCACTGGATTCGTTGGTTCGGGCGTTCAGCCGGTTCCGCTTCGCCAAGACGAAATCGATGAACTCTTCGGTCGCATGAAAGCAGACATGCCGATGCACACCATCGACTTCGACCTTGAAGATCGTGTCATTATTGTTGACGGTCCGTTCAAGGAATTTGAAGGACGTGTCGCTGAAGTTGATCGCCAGCGCGGAAAGGTGAAGATCCTGGTCTCAATGTTCGGTCGCGAGACGCCCGTTGAGCTCGACTTCCTCCAGGTGAAGCATCTGTAAGAAACCTTGAGTTTTTAGCATATTTGTAGTTAAATAGCGTCTCCGGAACTCGCGCTTCTCGTTTTCCGCCAATAATCAATTATGGCAAAAAAGATCACAAAAACACTTAAATTGCAGGCACCGGGTGGTGCAGCAACTCCTGCTCCGCCGTTAGGACCGATTCTCGGTCAGGCCGGCGTGAACATTGGAGATTTCATCCAGAAGTTTAACGCAGCGACCGCGGAGATGCGTGGCACGACCGTTTCGGTTGTTCTCACGGTCTACGAAGACCGAACCTACGACTTTATCCTCAAATCCTCTCCGGCATCGAGCTTGCTCGCAAAAGCAGCAGGTGTCTCGAAAGGGTCGGGAAACCCATTGAAGAAAGTCGGTTCAGTTACCAAAGCACAGGTTCGCGAGATTGCAGAAACGAAGATGGCCGACTTGAATGCGCACGACATCGATGCAGCGATGAAAATCATCGAAGGGTCAGCTCGCTCAATGGGAATCGACGTTAAATAAACTCTCAAAATAAAAACACCCCCGAAAGAGGGTGTTTTTATTTTGTATTCTTTCGTTCGCGATCAAGATACATTTTCGGAATCATCATTTCTGGTTTCCACGCTCGCTTGAGTTCACCCACCGATTGAGAACTTTGATATTTCCCGCTCTTTGTATAGTCCGCTTTTGAATCGAGAATAGGACCAACTTCAAAAAAGATTATCTGTGCAATGCGTCGTCCGACAACAAGCGGAATCGAGTAGTGTTTCGAGTTGTTAGTGATTTCCATCGTCCAACGATTCACATACCCGACATCGCCCCAACCGGCGCACTTACAGACCTCAATAAAATTTCGTCCGAGTGATGAGCGCGCCTTCATCATCGTGGTGATAGTATTTCGTCCGCCAATGAATTCGTTGGTGTGTGCAAGAATCGTTTCACCTGGCTCAAGCAAAATCACTTTGTCTGACGGTGCGATACCATCGAATTCAAATTTATAGTGTTTGAAGAGCTCTTGTGCAGTCACCGCGCGGAGAGGTTTTTTGCCCCACACTCGCTCGGTGTGCTTTTTATCATATACGTTATAGATCGTCTGAAAGTGTTTTGGTGCTTGCTCAGCATAGAACCATTCGCCAAGTGTCACGTCATAGCTCGATGTCGAAAGATTCCGCCTGATAAAAGGGGTAATGACGATATTGTCCTTTTTCATTTCTGCAAGAATGCGTTTGTCTGAAAGTGCCATGTCGCAATGATACCGTGGAGCGTATAAAAAAGAAGCCCCGCCACAAGTATGTGGCGGGGACAACCCTTTTCATTTGAGGACGATATCGTGCGTGCCCCGTTTGATGTTGAATCGATCGGGGCTCTGATCGATATAGAGTTTGAGACCGAAACGCTTCCCAAAGAGGGAAAGCAGAGTACTTCCGATTTGTCGCGCACGAATCCGCAGTGTCGGATGCACCGTCGGGCCAGAGCGCAATTCGGCAACATAGACCAACGATGGCAGGTCTCCTGAGAGCCGATTTGCGACTTGGTATCCCATCGGAATGTAGTACTGCAACTCTGCAGAGCCGACAGGAAGTTCTCCAAGAGCTTCTTCGTAGTGCAAGAGAAACTCACATGCTTCGTCGTGAAGCTCGGGAGAAAGCTCATCGAGGTACCACGGATGCATCCCATATCTGAGAGAAAGGTACGGCATCAGTTGAACGACCGAGCGTTGCCGTTGTATGTCGCGGAACGACGCGAAGTCGAGCAAGAAGTCGAACCGAAGCGTCCCACAGATAGCAATCCGCTTTGGCAATTCGGTCTTATCAGGCCGAGAGGCAAGCAGGTCTTTGTACTCCTCGAGGAGCATCCAGTCGAAGCCGTCATGCCCAAGAGCAAATTCGGGGTGTTTCTCTGGGTTGAAATAGTACCCCAACATCTGCCACTTGTTGTACTCTTCGGTGTTCGGATACCGCTTCGGGACTGAGCTTGGGAAACGCTCAACCATTGCACTTTCAATTGCCTCTGCCACTACCCGCACTTCTTTGAGTGGATGGTGGCGGAGTAATGCGAGCATATCGCCAACCTGTCGCAGATTGCTATGCCAGGCTAGATTTGTTGATGCACCTGCGGGAAGGAATCCGCGCATGATGTCGAATGCCCGTGCATTGATTGCTTTCTCGTAGATGTCTTCTTTTTCGCTCGCCTGACGCGGGTGGCGTTCTTTGAGAGCAGGAACAAGCAACCTGAGTCCACGAAGATAGAACGCGCGGAGCGATTCAAGCAATGCAGAAGACATCACCGTGCCAAGCGGATCAATGAAGGGTTGCTTGGCGAAGTCGATATATCGGGTTGATGCTTCTTGACCTGCGTACAGACGCGAATCCTGAACTGCCTTCGCGACGAGCATTGAGACACCTTCGATGAAGATTGTGATCGTTCCGCAATCTCCGATCGACTTGTGTCCATAGCCCACGAAGAATTTCTTCATGAAGTTCTTGAATCCTTGTCGGGCAAGCGTCACCAAGTGATTAAGGATTCCTCCGAGACTCCTTGAATGCAGGGCCTGCAACATCGCTTCAGCTTCCGGGCCGATGATTGCGCCCGTGTTGAGAATGAGTACCTTGCCCCCATCGGGAAGCGGGCGTTCAGTGTGCTTCAAAAAAGACAGCACAATGCGCCGAATCAGGTAAAGACACATGCCCTTGAGCTTCTGCACAAAAACCTCACTTTCTTGAAAAAGGGTTGTAAATGAACGAGTTTCCTTTGCGAATGGTACTCTGCGAAGAAGGTCTGTCAATCGTAGACAAAGCGTTTCGGCGTGCTACGCTTTCGGGAGAAAAAAAGGAGAGATATATGCGTACGGGGACACCCGGCAAGTTGATTGGAATTTTCGGGACAAACAATTTGGGGAAAACAACACAGGCGCAGATGCTTGTGAAACGAATGAACGCAGAGCATCGAGTCGCAATCTACCGCAAGTACGGTCTCTATGGGCTCGAACCTTCGGGACCTGTGTTGGATGGATACTTGCGACGAGGGAATCCGCACAATCTGTCACCTCGCGAATTTCAGCTGGTGCACATTCTCAACCGCACACAAGCTGATAACGAGCTTCGTGATTTGTTGCGACAGGGCGTCAACGTCGTCGTCGAAGATTACTGTGAGACCGGTATTGCATGGGGTACTGGTGCTGGAGTTGACAAAGAGTTCCTCGAACGGATGAATTCTCATCTCGCTCGCGTCGATTTCGGCATCCTCTTCGACGGTGAGCGTTTCTTAGAAAGTAAGGAGCACGGCCATCGTCATGAAGAGGACGAAGCCTTGATGAAGAAAGTTCGAGATGTCCATCGGGTACTCGCACGCGAACGCGGGTGGGCAAAAGTAAACCCGAATCGTTGTCGAGAAGATGTACATGCCGATTTGTGGCATTTGCTCTCCGAGTTCTTGTGACTTTTCGCCACTCCTTCGCGGAGTGGCTTTATGGTACACTCCGAACCACCGCACCTATGAATGATTGTATCTACAAAGAAGACCCCGAAGTTGCAAAAGCTCTCGAAGGCGAAATTGAGCGACAGAAAGATGGGCTCGAACTGATCCCATCAGAAAACTATGTCTCACAGGCAGTGCTTGAAGCGCTCGGCTCTGTTTTCACCAATAAATACTCCGAAGGCTATCCGGGTAAGCGTTACTACGGCGGACAGGAATATACGGATCAGGTAGAGACGCTCGCGATCGAACGCGCGAAAGAACTTTTCGGTGCAAAGTATGCAAACGTCCAACCACTCTCGGGCGCTCCCGCAAACATCGCGATGTATTTTGCGTTGCTTGAGCCAGGCGACACGGTGCTCGGCATGGATTTGTCGCACGGCGGACACTTAACGCACGGACATCCGGTGACCGCGATCACCAAGGTCTTCAACTTCGTCCGCTACAAGATGAAGAATATCGAGACAGGGGAGATTGATTACGATGCGCTCCTAGAGACCGCGCTCGCAGAAAAACCAAAGATCCTTCTTGCAGGATACTCTGCATATCCGCGCGAGCTGGATTATGAAAAATTTGTTTCAATCGCACGAGAAGTCGGTGCGCTTGCAGTGATGGATATTGCACACATCGCAGGATTGATTGCGGGCAAAGCAGTGAAGAATCCGTTCGATTATGGATTTGATGTGATGACGACGACAACACACAAAACACTTCGTGGACCGCGCGGAGGAATGATCCTCGTTCGAGAGAACGAAGAGATTGCGAAGAAAATCGACAAAATGATTTTTCCAGGTCTTCAAGGCGGACCACACATGAACGTGATTGCAGCCAAAGCAATAGCATTTGGTGAAGCTCTCAAGCCGTCATTTAAAACCTATGCCGCACAGGTGATTAAGAATGCGCAAGCTATGGCGGATGTGTTTGTGAAAGCGAATGTGCGATTAATCACCGGAGGAACATCCAATCACTTGATTCTTGCGGATGTATTCGGCTCACTGAACGTCACCGGTGCCGATGCGGAACGCGCACTCGACGAAGTTGGCATTACGGTCAATAAAAATATGATTGCGGATGATCCACGAAAGCCGCTTGATCCATCAGGAATCCGATTTGGTACGCCTGCAATCACAACCCGCGGATTTACCGAAAAAGAGTGTGCTCGTGTTGCGGAGTTGATGATTGAAGTTTTGAAAAACTCAACCGATACCGAACTCAAAACTCGTGTGAAAGGGGAGATCAAGGAACTTGCGAATACCTTCCCGGTTCCGAAGACTTTTGCGTAGGTCTTTGACTCTCTCGCGTAAATCAGTATCCTGATATCGGACTAGGTACAGGAGGAGTCATGAATCAAAACGGAATCACTCCGTGTCCATATTGGACGGAGAGCTTCATGCAGGAGGCAGAATCTGCCTCGAGCTTCACACGGCTTGCTGAGATTGGTCTGCGGGTTCTCGCGACAATGCCACCACCGGTGTCACAACTCTGTGGACCGATTTCAACGGGTGGCTTCGGAAACCGCGAAGCGAATCTCATTCTCTTCGAGCGGTGTGTCGCCGAGCTTCGACTGCGAGGATTGAACCCATTCGATCAGATGCCGACCGAACGAACACTCGGTAGGCTCGCGCACGAGTGGGGTCGTAAGAATCCAAAAGCCACCTATTGCTACAGCATTCTTTTTGAGTTCTACGATCCGATCTTTGCATCGGGCATGGTGGGAACGTTGGTCTTCATGCCTGGATGGGAGTCGTCGGAGGGCGCGCGCTGGGAACGCGAAGAAGGGAAGAGGCGTAATATCTCTATCATCGAGTTTCCGCAGGATTGGTATGACAACATCATGAGAGAACTTGCTCCTTCGTTGGCGACCCGATAGGGTCGCTTTTTCATTCTGTAAATTCAATGTATTCTTGGTGAATGCCAGTACGAGAACAAATCATAGAAGCGCTCATAAAAGCCCTCAACGACCTTGGTATTGAGGGTGTCACACCCGTGCTTGAACGTCCGGCGGACATGGCGCATGGCGACTACGCCACGAACATTGCACTTGCTGTAGCAAAACAGGTCGGCAAGAGTCCAAAAGCAGTTGCGGAAGAACTTATCCAAAACCTCCCGGCCATTGAGCATGTTGAGAAAGTAGAAGTTGCCGGTCCAGGATTCATCAACTTCACGCTCACTCAAAGTCACTTTATTGAGAATCTCAAGAATATCGACGAAGACTACGGGAAGGGAGATTTGCTTTCAGGCAAAACTGTTTTGGTTGAATACACGCAACCGAATATCCTCAAACCGTTCCATATCGGTCACTTGATGAGCAATGCGATTGGCGAGTCACTTTCACGATTGATTAAAAATGCAGGAGCGGATGTAAAACGTTTGAACTATCAAGGTGACGTTGGATTGCACGTTGCAAAAGCACTTTGGGGCATTAAGGATTTGAATGCAGACGTGCACGATATTGATGCGGTTGGAAAAGCATACGCGCACGGTGCGCAGGCATACGAGAATGATGAAAAGGCAAAAGAGGAAATCAACGCACTCAACAAAAAAGTGTACGACCACGATCCGGAGATTACGGAACTCTACGAAGCGGGAAAGAAAACATCGCTCGCACGATTCGAAGAACTCTATGCGCTTCTCGGTACGAAATTCGACAAGTACTATCTCGAGAGCGAAGTGTTTGAGCGTGGGATTGAACTTGTAAACGAAGGAAAAGAAAAAGGGATCTTTAAAGAGAGTGACGGGGCGATTGTTTTTCCGGGAGAAGACTACGGACTTCACACGCGTGTCTTTCTCACCAGTAAGGGTCTTCCGGTCTATGAGGCGAAAGAACTCGGACTTGGCGAACTCAAAGCAAAAGACTTTTCATTTGATACATCAATAACCATCACCGCGGTTGAACAGGCGCAGTATTTTGAAGTGGTGTTTAAAGCGATGGGGCTGTTGCGTCCAGAACTCGCAGGCAGATTCACTCACGTATCACACGGTATGATGCAGTTGCTGGGCAAGAAAATGTCATCGCGTCTTGGTAATGCGGTCACCGGGGACTCGTTGATTACTGGGTTGATTGAGGAAGTACAGGCAAAGATGGGGGAGCGTGTTCCTGCAGAGCAAAAGCAATCGGTATCGGAAGACATTGGCGTTGCTGCAATAAAATACTCGGTACTTCGCCAAGCGCTCAACAAAAATATCATCTTTGACGAAGAGAAGTCACTGTCATTTGAAGGCGACTCGGGTCCGTATATGCAATACACCGCGGTTCGTGCGCGTTCAATCGGTGCAAAAGCAAAAGAAGCTGGCATCAAGGGTTCATTTGATAATGCTCCAGTAGAAATTGGGGTACTTGAGAAGATGCTCGAGCGTTTTCCTGAAATCGCACAGCGTGCGGCTCAAGAATACGAACCGCACCACGTCGCGACCTATGGCATTGAACTCGCTTCCGCGTTCAATAGCTGGTATGCAAAAGAGCACATCATTGATGTGAACGACCCACTCTCGCCATATCGCGTTGCGCTCACTGAAGCTGTTGCAATAACACTGACGCGCGTGCTCGAACTCCTTGGTATTCGCGTACCGCAAGCAATGTAACCTTTAAAATAGAGCGTGATATAGTTTTTGTATGGACGTCACTGAACTCAAAAAATCTCCGTACGATCGCTACCGCTATATTGTTCTCGCACTCGTTCTCTTCGGAGCTCTCTTTGCGTGGTTAGTTGCGACACTCGTTGTCCGTAATCAACGCGAGTCTCTCGCTGAACGAGCGAGCACAATCGCTGCGACTATCAACGCGAGTGAAATAGAGCTGTTGACCGCGAGTGAAGCTGATATCGGAACACCCGCGTATGAGGATTTGAAGCAGAGCATGCAACGCATTAAAATCGCGAATAAGGATGTGCGTTTTGTGTACGCATTCGTCCTTCAAGATAACGACATCGTTTTCCTTGGAGATTCTGAAGACCTCGATTCAGAAGAGTATTCCGCGCCCGGCGATGTCTACTATGAAGCAACACCAGCACTCCGCAATATTTTTCGCACCAAACAAACGGTTGTTGAGGGTCCAGAGACCGATCGATGGGGGACGTGGGTATCGGGTCTTGCTCCAATTCTTTCGACCGACGGCGAGGAGGTTGTCGCGGTTGTCGGTCTTGATGTCGACGCAGATGACTACTTCATCGAACTCGTATCATACGCATCAATCCCGGTGTTGCTTGCAATCATCATGATTGTTCTGGCACTTGGTGGACAGCGTCTTCGAAAGAAGGACGAAGAATTGTTTGCGACCAAATTCCGATTTCTCTCAATTGCGTCGCATGAGTTGCGTTCTCCGCTTGCGGGCATCGCATGGGGAGCAGAAAATGTTCTTGAAAACAAGTCACTCAATGAAAAAGAGCGAACGATGATATCGCTGATTCGTGATGCGGCGCGCTACATGAGTGAAACCGTTGCGGATATTCTCACAACCTCGCGTATGGAAGGAGGCGATTCGAAGAAATTACTTCGTGAAGTTGTTGACCTGGCACAGCTTGTGCGCGATGCAGCAACCACACTTTCGTTGAATGCCACAAAAGACGACATCACACTGCGTTTTGATAGAGAGTTTCCACAACATCTTCCATATCCATGCGACAAAGACAAGATGCGTCGTATTTTCTCGAATGTCATCAGTAACGCCCTCAAGTATTCGAATCCAAAGAGTGAGGTGCTTATTTCGTACGGCAGAGACAAAGATGGGTATGTGTTTTTGGTGACCGATCACGGTATTGGCATTCCAGAAGCCGAACAGAAAAAGATTTTCAGCACGTACTATCGCGCCACAAACGCTGAGCGACATGTTGCGCAGGGTACTGGCATGGGACTCTATTTCACAAAGCAACTGGTTGAACTTCACGGCGGACGCATGTGGTTTGAGTCGAAAGAAAATGTCGGAACGACGATGCATATCTTCTTTCCAGATATGAAGCAGGCGTAAGCGTGTCGTATCTCCACCGAAAGCAAGCGCTATGCTATGATTGGCAAATCATGGCCTCTCCGCAGGATACAAACGACGTAGAGAAGAGTGAAATCGCTCAAAAAGAGGAGGCGATTCTTGCCGATTGGGACAAGGGGGCGATATTTCAAAAGGTTCTCGCAAAGGACTCTCCAGAGGGCGAATTTGTCTTTTACGAAGGACCACCAGGCGCGAATGGTCGCCCTGGCATGCATCACGTGATTTCGCGCGTCTTCAAAGACGTTGTTCCGCGCTACAAGACCATGCGTGGTTTTCATGTGCGTCGAAAAGCAGGATGGGATACGCACGGCTTGCCGGTTGAGCTTGAGGTTGAAAAACAACTCGGCTTCACTGACAAAAAACAAATTGAAGCGTACGGTGTCGAAGCGTTCAATGAAAAATGTAAGGAGAGTGTGTGGAAGTATGTTGATGAATGGAAGGAGCTCACCAAGCGCATCGGCTACTGGGTTGATTTGAATGAAGCGTATGTGACGTACTATCCGGAATACATCGAGTCGGTGTGGAATATCGTCAAAGGCATTTCTGACCGCAAGCTTTTGTATCGCGACTACAAAGTGCTTCCATGGTGTCCGCGCTGTGGAACCGCACTCTCATCACACGAACTCGCGCAGGGATATCAGGATGTGAAGGATCTCTCTGTCTATGTGAAGTTTAAAGTGAAGGATGAGAAAGACACCTACCTCTTGGCGTGGACAACAACACCATGGACATTGCCAGGGAACGTTGCGTTGGCGGTGGGGGAAAATCTTGAATACAAAAAACTAACAGCTGATTTTGGTAATGGTGTTGAGACGTACATATTTGCTGAGACTGATGCGATAAAACGTTTGCTAGCGGGTCAATATGACAACATCCAGGGAGCAGAAACCTTAAAAGGAAAAGATATAGTCGGTCTCGAATACGAACCTCTTTACGATTTTCTTCACGACCGAAAAGTCTCGCCTGACGAGCAGGAAGCGTGGGAAGCATCACTTGAGAAAGCATGGAAGGTGTATCCAGCTGACTTCGTAACGACCACCGACGGTACCGGTATCGTGCACACCGCAGTGATGTATGGACAGGACGACTTCGAGCTTGGAAACAACGTTGGACTGCCAAAATACCACCTTGTGGACGAGACGGGACGCTTTATTGAAGGACTTGGTTTTCTCTCAGGACGATTTGTTCGCGAGCAGGATGAAAATGGAAAGCCAACACTCGCGGTAGATATTATTGATGACTTAAAGAAACGCGAACTCTTTTTCAATCAAGAAAACTACAAACACTCGTATCCGCACTGTTGGCGCTGTAAGACGCCACTCATCTACTACGCGCGTACGTCGTGGTACATCAAGATGTCTACGCTTCGAGACGAGTTGGTCAAAGAAAATCAAAAGATTAACTGGGTTCCTGAACATATACGCGAAGGACGTTTCGGTGAATGGCTTCGCGAAGTGAAGGACTGGGCAATTTCACGCGATCGCTACTGGGGAACGCCATTGCCGGTTTGGCGCTGTGCCGAATGTGAGTCGACGCACACTATCGGTTCTATTGATGAACTGCTCGAGCGCTCTCGCTCATCAGGCAACACATACACTGTGCTTCGTCATGGAGAGTCGATATCGAATACGTTGAATGTTATGTCTTCCGTTGCAGGTGATGAGGATGACAAGTTAACAGAAAAAGGTGCGGAGGAAGCAGTGCGCGCGGGTGAAGCATTGAAGAGCCAGGGATTCGATATGATTATCGCGTCGCCATTTAGACGAACCCGCGAGACTGCCCAGCATGTTGCAGATGTCCTCGGTCTTCCGTCTGAATCGATTGTGTATGATGAGCGACTTCGAGAAATCGACGCAGGCACATTTGAAAATCGTTCGGTGTACGAGTTCGGACTCCTCTTTCAAGGTGAAGGATGGTTTGAAAAACGAGCGGATGGCGGAGAAAGCCATGCGGACGTTCGTGCACGAATGGCTGACTTCATTTTTGACACAGACGCTCGCTACAAAAACCAGAGAGTCCTCATTGTTACGCACGGTGCTCCAGGACAAATACTTTCTGCGGTCGCTGCGCGTGCAACAGAAGAAACATTGGCGCACCATACAAAACTCTTCAAAGAAACTGCCGAACACCACCCACTATCATTCAAGCCATATCCGCATAACGCGAATTTTGAGCTTGATCTCCATAAGCCATACATCGACGGTGTCGTACTCACGTGTGAGAAATGTGGCAACGATATGCATCGAACACCTGAAGTGATGGATGTGTGGTTCGACTCGGGCGCAATGCCATTCGCACAAGATCACTATCCATTCGAGAACAAAAAATGGATTGAGCACGGAGGATATCCAGCGGATTACATTTGTGAAGGTGTGGATCAAACGCGCGGGTGGTTCTATACACTCCATGCCGTTGGCGTACTCACCGGGAACGGGCATGCGTACAAGAACGTGGTGTGTCTCGGTCACATTGTTGATGCGCAGGGAAAGAAAATGAGCAAATCGATTGGAAATGTCGTGAACCCGTGGGAAGCAATCGGGAAGTGGGGCATTGATGTCATTCGCTTTTGGATGTTCTCGGTGAACCAGCCGGGGGACTCAAAAAACTTCGACGAGAAGACAATCGGCGAGGTAAACAACAAAGTCTTTACGCTGTTGCGAAATGTCGTGAAGTTCTATCAGATGAGTAATCAACCAACAACCAACAACCAACAACCAACAACTCCTGCCGACAGCAACAATGTACTCGATCAATGGATACTCGCACTGCTCGCAGAGCTTGTTGAATCAGTGACAAAAGATATGGATGCGTACGATATGTTCTCGGCAACACGAAGCATTCGCGAGTTCGCGAACGATCTTTCGACATGGTATGTGCGCCGATCACGTGACCGCTTCAAAGAAACGCAGATGAACGCGAATGAAACGCAGATGAACGCGGATAGAGAGTACGCGTTGGCGACGTTTAGGTTTGTGCTCCTTGAATTGGCGAAGTTGCTTGCACCATTCACGCCGTTTTTTGCCGAAGAGATATACAGCCAGGTTGGTGGCGAGAAAGAGAGTGTGCACTTAGAGGATTGGCCACAGCACGGAGCGCGGGGCGCGGGGCACGGAAGAGAGGTTCTTGACGACATGACCGAGGTGCGTCGCATTGTCTCGCTTGCACTTGAGGCACGCACGAACGCGGGTATCAAAGTTCGTCAGCCACTTGCGTCTCTCAAAATACGCAAAACAAAGTCAGATGTGCGGAAGAAAGATGAACTCCTCATGCTTATTAAAGACGAAGTGAATGTGAAAGAAATCATCTTTGAAGACAGCGAAGGATGGGAGGTTGAGCTTGATACCAGCATCACTCCCGAACTCAAAGAAGAAGGAGAGCTTCGTGACTTGATTCGTGCGATTCAAGACTTCCGCAAACAGACAAACCTTAATCCGAATGAGAAAGTATCCGTCGCACTTCAAACAACAAAAGCGGGGAAAGTGCTTGCTGAGAAATACACGGCAGAGATTCTCACGGCGACAAATCTTGAAGGGATGACCGCGACTGATGACCTACCGTCGGAAGCAGTAGCTCCTGTGATCATTCGTGTCTAAATTGGGCCACTCGATGATAGCAGTTGATTTTTATTCATTTGTGTGATTTAATATTCAACAGATACACAACCACGGAGGATTCTTGGATGCGCCCCAACCACAGGCAGATTTCGATCGTTACGACGTTCTTCTTAGGCCTTCTTTTCCTCCTTTGCCTGACGCTGATCGCCGGCAGGGCGACGGCGGAGGAGACGGTGACGATTCGGGTCACGGAGGACATGCTTTCCTTCGGTGAGGAGGATTACAAGCTCACCCCGAACCTTTTCAGGGTGGTGCCAACGACCGGAGAGTTCTCGGTCACCATCGAACGCATCAGGTCAAGGGTGGGCGAAGAGCCGACGCCCGACGATGCCCGCATGCAGGTGTGGAATCGTTCGTGGCAACCGAGTTTCCCTCACGGACGCGCATTGCTGAGAGGGCGAATTCCTGAATCATGGAATTCGTACACTCTGCTCTTCGCTGGGTCGTATGCGCGTCTCGCGTATGATCCTCTGAGGACAGGCGCATCGTTCGCGTACGCTCTCAAGAAGGTTGACGATGAGTGGCGGAACGTATGGATTCCTTCAGGGGTTTCGTGCGGATCCACATGTCGTGTGGTTGTTCCCGCCGGGTAGCTCTCGTTCTTCGCTTTCTCGTATTTTCCCGCCCTGTGCATAGAGCACAGGGCGGTTTTGTCTACTAGAAGTCGTTGCGTAAAGCCTATAAGCTGTAGTGATGTATACGAAGCATCATACGAAAGCTCTTATTCTCACCGGATACGACACGGGTGAAGCCGATCGTATTTACTCTCTCCTCACACCGGATCTTGGTAAGGTGTATGCAAAAGCACACGGTGTTCGTGCGCATCACTCACGACACAAACCATCTCTGCAAACGCTCTCGGAGGCGCAGGTGTCACTCATTCGCGGGAAAGCGGGCTGGAGAATTACCAACGTGACACCGATTCGGTCTCTGTATGTCTCACTCGCTTCTGATACAGAAAAACTTTCACTGATGGTTCGTATCGTACGATTGGTAAAGAGACTCGTCACGGGCGAGGGGAGTGGAGAGCAAACGTTCGCGGTGGTCGCTTCGTTTTCGGATGCGCTCGCAGGACGTGATTTTTCTCCTCGTGATTTAAAAAGTCTGGAAACACTCTGTGTCATGCGCCTCATGGCGACGCTTGGGTATCTAAAGCATGAACCCTCTTTCGCACCGTTTCTTGAAGATCAAGAAAATTTTTCTCCAGAAACCCTCATTGCTTTTTCTCCTCAGGTGCCAAACGTCGTTCGTGCACTTAACGAATCGCTCGAAGCAACACATTTATAGAAAAAGAGATAACAAAAAACCCGCAGTATTGCGGGTTTTTTGTTGTGTGAGGGGAAGCTTAGTAGCTTACAGTTCCTCCAACATTTGCATTTACTCCTGCACCACCAATAGTCGTTGAAGCATCTACATCAACCGAAGTAGTCGTCTCAAGGTCAAGGTCTGCATCGGTATCACCTTTAAGGTTGAAGTTGAAGAAGCCACCTTTTGTGTCTGAGCTTGTAGCCGTTTCGTCAGTCGTTGTAGCTGTTTCGACATCCACTTCGTTGTTGGTAGCAACATATGCTGCACCACCAAGAAGGGCGAGAACAGCCACAATACCAATCACGGCACTAATTGCGAATCCGCGCTGTAAATTTTTCATGGTCAAAATGTTGAGTTTATAACCGGCGCAGTATCCCATACTTCAAACGCCGTGAGTTAAGTATAACTTTTTGAGGCTCTAGAAACCATTGACAAAAATATGCAATTTGTCCAAATTATCATAGCCAGTGGCCAGCATGCACACTCTGAAACTCAATTGTTTCGTTTTTATACAAGAGAAAACGTCTGACCTTTTTGCCCGACGAAACCTTCTTTTTTGAG
>CAYZIR010000001.1:0-28198 GCA_964478705.1 uncultured Candidatus Saccharibacteria bacterium | reverse complement strand
CGCGGATGAGACGCGGATACACGCAGAAGGTCTTTCTCGAAATGGTGGATGTACGCCGTGCGAATGTTTGTTTCAATGATCACCGATGGCTCGTTGAACACGAACGCACGAAGCGCTCCTGCGGTGTAGTCACCGATGCCTGGGAGCGCAATAAGCTCCCGTTCGGAAGAGGGAAGCGTGCCTTTGTGATTTTTAACAATTAACTCTACAGCACGCTTGAGCGCGAGTGCGCGACGGTTATAGCCCAACCCTTGCCATGCACGAAGTACATCTCCGGTCGACGCATTTGCGAGTGCTTTAAACGATGGGAATTTTTTGATAAACGCATCAAACTTTGGTATCACCCGATCCACCTGCGTTTGCTGGAGCATGATTTCGGAGACCAAAATCTTGTACGCCCATCCATTCGAAAGAGGACTTGTCCTCCGAAGCATCTGCGTAGGAGGACGCCACGGCAGTTTTCTCCCGTGTTTTTTGTAGTGAGCCCATACTTTTCTTTTGAAAGTGAACACGTTATTCAAAGTGTTTGTTATTCTTAGTTGTTAGTGGGCGACCGCCTACTAATGAAAAGAATGAAAATTGTCGACAGTATAACTCTCCATCTTCGATTGGAATAACCGTAGTTTGAATACCGTTCTCGTGCAACAAAGCAGTGGTTTCAGCAATCTTCGTGTGGGGAACTTCGATGTGTGTCATGTCGGTGAATCCGATAGATGATGCAGTTCGTACTTCGTGAAGATTGAAAACTCTCGCCCCAACGACCGGCCTTATGTTTGTGCTCTTAATGCCGATGAGAATAGGGTAGTTTTCAACAATGTCCGTACCTTTCAGAAATATATCGCGCATTGTTTTTATGCGTCGCATTGTTATTTTTCGAGCCCAGTCTGCTAGCTTGCGAGGATAGTTGCGGAATAGCCCGTACGGAGAACCATGCTCAAAAAGAGCGAGGAGCCTCGACGTATTAAAAAAATAATAAAACCACAATAATCGTGGTCGATACTCGTTCCCAATCCGTTTCCCATGAGGCATATTCATACCTGCATACAGTCGAGCGTACATCCTCGATCGAGCAAGCGAGACACTCTGTATTTTTCCAAGCTCCCAATCCCAGTCGTCATCGTGTGGCAATAACCCTCCTTCAGTAATCATGCCCTTGAGTACATCAACAACCTCACCACGCTCATTGTATTTATATCTTCCGGTGCCATGCCAGCAAGTAGCTTCGGTGTAGAGCTCAACAATCTCTTGTGTATGCATAGCCAGATTCTCACTTGAATATTTGGCGGAGACGGTGGGATTCGAACCCACGAGGGTGTTACCCCTGCCTCCTTAGCAAGGAGGTACGATCGACCACTCTGACACGTCTCCAACGTTGCCTCGCATATCCCCCATAGAATCAATAAGAAAATATGGCAGATATAAGCGTATGGCATCAAGACAATACCATATACCATGGGCATTTTCTAGGATATATGGATATATTGAATCATAGAGAAGACAGAGTAGAATAAGGGGGTATTCGTATAGTAAACATTAGTAGGTTTAGTAATCGTTAACGCATCTCATTTATGGAATCAATGGAACAGATGGGAGGAACTGAAAGATCTTCATCATCGAAAGTAATTTTGAGCATCATCATTATCCTTGTAGTCGCAGCAATTGCATTTGCGATGGCACGCGGTGGTGATACAGAAGTAGGCGATGGCGCAACAACAACACCAGCAACAACCGACGAAGCATATTCAGGAAACATTTTCGGTCTTGTAGCACGTGGTGGTGACTGGAAGTGTGTGTGGTCAACCAAGCAAGATGATATTGATCTCGACGGTACTGTTTGGATCTCACGCGGTAAATTCAAATCAAGTGTTGAGATGACCGGTGCTGGCATGAATGCAACAGCACATGCAATCGGTGACGGTGAATTTGTTTACTCATGGACAAGCCTCTTGCCAACCGGTATTAAATTTAAGGCGGCAGAAGGTACTGATGCTGTAGCGGTCGGCGGTAGCAACGCACAGACAGCACAGTTCGCAGGCGAGTATGACTACGACTGTGACCCATGGAAAGCAGACAGCGGAACATTCGCACTTCCAACAGGTGTAACCTTTACGGAGGCAGCGCAATAGTTGTAATACGGATATGGACTCTCAACAGAAGTCGCCTGATGACTGGAAGCAGAGTCTAACTGAAGAAGAATATCGCGTCTTGCGGGAAAAGGGCACCGAAGCTCCTTTCACCGGTGACTATGTCCACTCGAAAGAGTCTGGCATGTACCGATGTAAAGCCTGCGGTGCTCTTTTGTTTTCCTCGGACACTAAATTCGATTCCGGCACCGGATGGCCAAGTTTTGACGATGCACTTCCCGGAAGCGTGAAGTTTGTTGATGATGATACACACGGTATGTCGCGCACAGAAGTTGTATGCGCACAGTGCGATGGACACTTAGGGCACGTCTTTGATGACGGACCAAAAGAGACCACAGGCAAGCGTTACTGCATCAACTCTGTCTGTCTCGATTTTGACAAACAATAAATGACCTAAAAGCTAACAACTAGAAGCTAAACGCTACTCAATATGATGGAAATAAATTATCTCGCAATCTTGGTTTCAGGTATCGCCGCAATGATTGTTGGTGGTCTTTGGTACGGTCCGATCTTCGGTAAGCAGTGGATGACGCTTATGGGTATGAACTGTGATCCTGCATCGATCACACCAGAGCAGAAGAAACAGATGTACAAAAGCTACGCATTCATGTTCGTCGGGTCGCTCGTGATGGCATTCGTATTTTCAACATCACTCGCTGCATTCGGTGCAGTCGGAGTGGGGATGGCATTGCAGGGGGCGTTCTGGACATGGCTTGGTTTCTTTGTACCCGTACTTATGGGTTCTGTGTTGTGGGAGATGAAGCCATGGAAGCTTTTCTTCATCAATGCCGGACACTATCTTGTTTCGCTCGCTGTCATTGCATTGATTCTCACGCTTTGGAGATAAAGACGCAGGGTGTAGCCACGAGGGTATAGCAGAAACCATGACTGAAGGATTCCCACAAGAACAGAAAGATTCTCTCGGAGCGTCTCATGAAGCGCTCACACTCTTTCCTATAGTTGAGAGTGAAGAGGTTTTTCATTCGGTCGAATCTAGACCGGATTTACCAGAAGACGTGATTGTCCATTGGCAGTATCAACCATTCTCTTCTACTGCTGATAAATACGATAAATTTGGTCTTAAAAAAATGATAGGTGGTTTCCCGTATCTATTTCAACTCTCACAATATTATGACAAGGGAGTTTTTATCCTGTCATCTAAAACTGAGAATTACGGATATGCAATGACCAATCTGAGCCCTCAAGACGCAGAAATCTTATTCAGAACGAGAGCAGCTTTTATCGAAAGTCTTACGGACTACCCCGGTGTTCGTATTGAGCGTGTTATGAGTAACCCTGCTGGAATATCGTATTCAGCCGAAGATATCGATAAGTGCATTGCCCTCATTCTGGCTCACCCTGACAATAGGTTCTCGAAAGAAGCACTACTTTCCTTCCCAGCAGAAAGCAATGGAGCGAGAGTTTTTGAGATATACAACAATCTGTCGGGGTTGTACTTTCATGGAAAACATCCAAACCAGAAGGATCGATCAAACGCACGATCCCGCCTGTTCAAGATGAAGTTCAAAAAATATCTTACACACTGGGAAGTGTCGGAAGATTTTTCTTTGGGCAGTGATTTTACTCTGCAACGAATACAACCAAAAGATTAGTGTGCTACAGCGATGGCAAAGACACTTCGTGCGCCTGCGCTATGGAGCATCGCCGCTGCTTCAGAAATTGTGGCGCTGGTTGTTATGACATCGTCGATGAGTAGTATGTCCTTCCCTTTGATGCGAGATGCATCGTGGATGATGAATGCACCACGAACATTGAGTGCTCGTTCGCGTCGGGTTGATGCTTGTGTCTGACTTCCGACATAACGTCGTCGTACAAGGAGGTCAGGAAGAAGGGTGAGATAGTCTGACAATCTCTCGACAACCGCGCGTCCAATAAGCTCGGTTTGATTGTAGCCACGCTCGATGTGTCGTTCGAATGAAACCGGTATTGGCACCACCATCAGTTTTCCGGATGCGAGAATCACATCGGTATCAATCTCTTCCATGATGTGTTTTGCAATAAGTGTGCCAAAGATATCGGCGACACGCTTTTCGCCTTGATATTTTAGTGCGTGAATCGCTTCTTTGACGAGCGGGTCGTTGTAGGAAAAAAGAGCGCTTGCATGAGCCTTAGTAAGCACATCGTCGTAGGTGGCAGATGCAACAGAGCGCTCAAAGACATCGGCCGACATGGATGCCCAGTTTCGCCCATGGCCTGATTCACGGGGGAATATGAAGTCAACGATTGTTGCTATGAGTGCTCGAATATTCATGGATTGGTATGAGACACGATACAACAAACAACAAAGAATTGGTATACTAGATGTATTGCTATGGCATCTCTTTCTGACACACTCAAAAATGCTGCATCTGGTCTCTTTGCAAAAAAAGAGAAGAGTGTCTTAGGTATTGATATCAGCTCGTCAACAATTAAAGTTGTACAGCTTGGTCGCAAAAAAGGAAAAGCGATTCTTGAAACATATGGAGAACTCGCGCTCGGTCCTTACGCGGGCGTTGACGCAGGACGTGCCACATCGCTTCCATCTTCAAAACTTGGAGCTGCGGTTGCTGATTTGTTGCGCGAAGCGAAGGTGAGCACACAGTCGTGCGGGGTTGCGTTACCCCTGTCTGCAAGTCTCATTAATGTACTCGAGATGCCTGACGTAGGGGAGAATAAACTTCGTGACATGGTGCCACTTGAAGTTCGAAAATATATTCCTGTCTCAATCAGTGAAGTGATGCTCGATTGGCGTATCGTGCCTAATCTTGAACGAGAAACCGCCGAAGCATCGACCGCTCCGGTTGGTCCTAAAAAAGTAGAGATACTCACTGTTGCAATACACAAAGACACCATCACCCGGTATCAAGATGTCATGAAGACCGCAGGACTTTCACCATCGTTTTATGAGATCGAGGTGTTCAGTTCAATTCGCGTGTCACTCGAGGAAGAGTTATCACCGGTGATGATTATTGGTCTTGGTGCAGCAAGTACAAAAATCTATATCGTTGATCGTAAAGTGTTGCGTGAGTCACACATTGTCAGTCGTGGATCGCAAGAAATCACTATGGCGATTGCAAAAGCACTTGGTGTGCCTGAGGCGCGCGCTGAGGAACTCAAGCGTACGTACGGCGTTGTGAAGAAGGGGAATGATACCGATGTTGCCGAAATCGCTTCACTCGTGCTCGATTCAATTTTCACTGAAGCACAGCGCGTGATGCTCTCATATCAAAAGCGAAATACACGAAATGTCGGCAAAGTAATTCTTACGGGCGGGGGAATTATGCTCCCGGGAATTATAGATCGGGCAAAAACTGTCTTTCAGACGGAGGTGTCGGTTGCAGATCCGTTTCGCAAAGTCGAAGCACCAGCGTTTCTTGATAGTGTTTTGAAACAAGTGGGACCTGAGTTTGATGTTGCAATTGGCGTTGCACTGCGAAAGCTTGAAGAGGAGGCGTAAAAGATTGGCTTTTTATATAAATATGCTATGCTTGCTCTAGCAAGATCTTTTAAAATTGGGTTCCCGCCAAAGGCGGGCAGGCAGAAATGAGGCGAGCATTGTGAAGATTTTCCACAAGTCTTTAGAATGCTCGCCTCATCTATGGGACAGCCGACTCTCGGCGTACCGAGAATATGAAAGGGGCTAACGTCATGACGACGCTTACCCATGTTCCCGCAACGTCCGGCCAGCTCAAGCAGATCACCCGCGTCGGTTCCGATGCCATCGAGAAGGTTCTCGAGGAGCTCGGTCTCGACAAGGACGGCGCCCAGCGCGTCCACGCACACGGTGACGAGTTCGCCGCGGCCATCCGCGAGGCGGCCCTCATCTCGCTCAAGGACCTGTCGGTCTCCGACAAGTTCAAGGACGAGGAGGTGGAGTCGGCCTACGGCTATCTCTCCGGCTATACGCCGGGCGGGAAGTCGCTCGCCGAGCAGTGCAACGCGCTTCGTGTGCTCTTCCCCGGACTCGGATTCGCCAACCACGACTACATCGCGGCGATCGAGAAGAGCGAGGTCACGCTGCCGAAGTTCGCCGAAGGCTGGTTCGCGATCCCCAACTGGGTCAAGAACCCGCAGCTCTTCGGTGCGACGTACAGCGAGGCCGTGCTCAAGATGCTCGCTATGATCAAGCAGACCTGCAACGGCAAGTTCTACAACTACCGCGCAGGTCAGATCAACGAGCAGTGTCTCCGCCAGTCGGTTCGCACGAAGGAGTTCTTCGCGCAACTCTCGGCCGCTCAGGGCGATCCGGACATCCTGATCGTTCCCGCCCAGTTCGGCATCCGTCACCGCGGTCGTTCCGTCCGCAGGGCCCGCGTGGTGATGGTCGACACGGGCATCGAATTCGGGCTCGGAGCGTTCGCTATCGGCTGCATGCTCCTGACCCATCCGGAGCGTCTCCAGCACTTCGACGATTTGTGGCTGGACTGCGCTGGAGACGATTTCGACGATCCGGATGGCGACGCTCGCTTCGTCCTCGCGCCGTTCTTCAGCTTCTACGGCGGCGGGGTCGAGTTCGACACGAGCCAGCTCGACCTTGCCGACGAGTACTGCGGTTCCGCGTCGGCGTTCCTCCGGCAGCAGCAGTGATCCTCTCGTCCTGAACGCCTGAGCCTCCGCGCGCATTTTTCGACTTCGGTCGGGGAGTGTGCACGGAGGCTTTTTCTATTTCATAAAACTGTGCACAACCGATAGCATCTCTTGAGGTGATTGGTTTATACTATGAGCGATATAGCGCGCTCTTTCATGGCAGAACAATTCCAAACATCCTTCATACCAAAAAAGACTTTTGACGTTGGTACTCCGGCGCCAAAAAAAGCATCCTCGATTCAGGGGCTTCTGTCCTTTATTGCAATCGTATTTTTTATCCTTTCACTCGTTGGGGCGGGCGGAGTATTTCTCTACGGTCGATTTTTGATATCGTCTATCGACAGCAAAAAGGCATCGCTTGAAAAAGCAAAGAATGCATTTGAACCAGAACTCATCCGAGAACTTTCTCAGCTTGATGCGAAGTTACGTACAGCACAAAAACTTCTGAACGCACATATCGCACCTTCAGGACTTTTTGATTTGCTCGAGGAAGTCACGCTCTCAACGGTGCGCTTCAATTCGTTCTCTTTTGTAACAACCGAAGAAGGATTACGTGTGAGTATGCAGGGTGAGGCGACATCATTCTCATCCGTCGCTCTTCAGTCGGATGAATTTGCAAAGAATCGTTCGATTCGTGAACCTGTATTCTCTGGGCTGACGCTTGATGCCCGTGGAAATGTGCAGTTCAGTGTTTCTGCACTCATTGATCCCGCTCTCTTGTCATATAAAGATCGTGCGACGCGCGGAGGAAGTGCATTCTTTGATATTGATTCAGCACAGACGGGCGATGTTGCCGGTGTAGCAACGACCAGCGAACAATCAGAAGAAACAACAATCTAAGATTATGAAGAACATTTTTAGCATCATTCTTGTCATCGCCGGTATTGCACTCTTTGCATTCTTTACGAATCCTCGGCTTTCTGGTGTTCGTGAATTGCAGGCTGAAGCGGGTGCATTCGATAGTGCGCTCGAACGCTCAAAAGAGCTTATCGCCGTGCGCGACTCTCTTCTGTCGGTCTACAACACGATGCCGTCAAGCGATGTGGCACGTCTTTCGACAATGCTCCCCTCAAGTATTGATACTGTTCGTTTGATTATCGATATCAACACGCTTGCATCACGATACGGGATGTCACTCGCGGGTATTTCAATCGGCACTCCCGATGAAGTTTCTGACAGTAGCACTGCACTCGGACCATCAAACGATGATTTCGGCAGACTATCACTTTCATTCAATGTTGTTGCAACGTACGACCGTTTCCGCGCCTTTTTAACCGATCTTGAACGAAGCTTGCGTATTATCGATATCAATTCACTTTCCTTTGGAGCGCCGAACCCAGGTACCGGTCTGACTTCGTACAGCGTCACCTTTACGACCTATTGGATTAAATAGCTCACTATGAATCCATTACTTAAAAAAATTCTTCTTGGTGTCGGCATCGTTGCAGTGATATTTGTGGCATACCGCGTGTTTTTTGCACAAGAAGAAGAGGCACCACTTTCCTCAACAACACCGTCAGGAGTTCCCGCTGAAGAAGGTGACCTTTTGTCACTGTTGCTTGAACTCAAATCAATCTCACTTCCACAGGATATTTTTTCTGACCCTGCGTTTGCGACACTGCAAGATTTTACTGTCACGCTCGCTCCTGAGCCTATCGGACGTCGCAATCCGTTCGCACCGATTGGTGTCGGTGAAGTTGCTGAAACGTCGACTACTGGTTCAAGTACAGAGCCAGTTCAATAATGTCTTATGTCATTTTTGACCGAACTCGCACAAAAAGGGTTGATTCCCGAAGCTGATATCGCTTCAATCGAAGCGGAAGCACACGACACTGGTAAGGCAGTCGAAGATATTGTGCGTGCTCGAGGTGTTTCTACGGGAGATATTCTTGCCACGAAAGGTGTCTATTATGGCATGCCAACACGGGATGTTGATCCTAAAAGTATCTCGTTCGATGTTTTAAATACCATTCCTGAAGAATCGGCTCGCCATTATCGAATCGTGCCAATTGGAGTGGTTGATGGTGCGCTCGAAGTTGGTGTTGTCGATCCTGATAATATTGAAGCAAAAGATGCACTGCAGTTTATTACGGCAAAAACAGGGATGCCGTACAAGCTTTTCTTGATTACAGAGAATGTATTTGAAAAAGTACTTGAGAACTACCAAGGCCTTTCAGGCGAGGTCACACAAGCACTCTCTGATCTTGAGAGCGAATTAACTGCAGAACAACAGCGCTCTATCAAGCGCACAAAAGCAGAAGCGGAAGGGGCAACTGAGGAGACCATCGTCGAAGATGCACCGGTGACGAAAATCGTTGCAACGGTCTTGAATCATGCAGTCGAGCAGAATGCGTCAGACATCCACATTGAACCGACCGACGAGCAACTGAAAATAAGATTCCGTGTTGACGGTGTGATGTCGACAAATCTTACGTTGCCGATGAATGTACATCCAGCAATCGTTGCGCGTATCAAAATTCTGTCGAATATGAAAATCGACGAGAAACGAAAACCTCAAGATGGTCGTTTCTCTGCGCACATCGCTCGTCGAAAAATTGATCTTCGTGTCTCTACATTTCCCGCATACTACGGTGAAAAGATTGTAATGCGTATTCTTGACCCTGATAAGGGCGTCGTTCCGCTCGATCAAATGGGAATGTCAGAGCGTGACTTGAAACTCATTCGAGCTGCGATTGCACGGCCGTACGGGTTGATTCTTATTTCAGGCCCTACTGGTTCAGGTAAAACAACAACCTTGTACTCGATGCTTGAAGAGATTGATCGTGAAGGACAAAACGTACTCTCGCTTGAAGATCCGGTTGAGTACAACATTTCTGGTATGAATCAGTCACAGATTCGTCCTGAAATCGGCTACACATTTGCTTCAGGTCTTCGAACAACACTCCGTCAGGACCCCGACATCATCATGGTGGGGGAGATTCGCGATAAGGAGACCGCGCAGCTTGCGGTGCAAGCTGCGCTTACCGGTCACTTGGTATTCTCGACGATTCACACCAACAATGCGATTGGTGTGATCCCGCGTCTAATCGACATGGGTATCGATCCGTATTTGATTGCACCAACTCTGGTGCTTGCGATGGCACAACGTCTGGTGAAGCGTATTTGCCCTGAGGGTGGAAAAGAAATTCCTATTGAGGGTAGCTTGAAATTGATGATTGAGCGTGAGTTCGCTGATATTCCAGCAAAATACAGAGACCGTATTCCTGCATCAAAAACACTCTTGGGTATTCAGCCTACGGAGACATGTCCAAAAGGTACGAAGGGGCGTATGGCGGTGTTTGAAGTTCTTGAAATGAATAAAGAGCTTGAGCAAATTATTTTGACGGATCCTACCGAACCGCGTGTTCGCGAAGCTGCCCGAAAACAGGGAATGTACACTATGCGTGAAGATGCGTTGATTAAGAGCATGCAAGGAACGGTGCCGTTTGAAGAAGTGAATACCTTGGGTGGTGTCTATGATGTTGTTGAGGACGATGAAATCGAACAAGACGCTGATGCTTCGAAAAAGAAAGCTGAAGAAGAGGACGTGGTACAATAATCTGAGTATTGCTATGAATTACGAATCACAACTTGTTGAACTCATTGACACTGTCATCAAGCAGGGAGGGTCTGACCTCCACCTAACTGCCGGATATCATCCGACAATTCGTGTTTCTGGTCTTCTGATTCCATTGGTTGCAAAAGAACTCTTGAGCGATGCTGATACACGAGGTTTTGCAGATATACTCCTGACACCAGACAATAAAACGCTTTTTTATGCTGATAAAGAAGTGGACTTCTCCTATAGCTACAAAAATGACACCGTACGTTTTCGCGGGAACTGCTCATTTGCTCGCGGTAATGTTTCGATAGCACTTCGTTTGATTCCAAAAAATATCCGAACACTTGCTGACCTCGGGCTTCCTGACACGCTTGGTGACTTTGCACGACGACAACAAGGGTTTTTCTTGGTGGTGGGTCCGGTGGGGCACGGTAAGTCAACGACGCTTGCAGCGCTCATCGATATCGTAAACAGCGAACGAGCCGATCACATCGTCACAATCGAAGATCCTATTGAATATATCTTTGAACCTAAAAAATCGATGATCAATCAACGCGAAGTGCGTGTGGACACGATTGATTTTCATAAAGCGCTCAGTCAGCTGTTCCGTCAGGATGTCGATGTGGTGATGATTGGTGAGATGCGTGGTCCTGAAACCATTGGCACCGCGGTAACTGCTGCAGAAACAGGGCACTTGGTTCTTTCGACACTGCACACCAATAATGCAAGCCAGACCATTGATCGTATTATTGACTCATTCCCGCCAGAACAGCAGTCGCAGGTTCGTGTGCAATTGGCTGGCTCACTTATCGGTATTTTCTCTCAACGTCTTGTTGAGCGGGTTTCAGGAGGGCTTATCCCTGCCTATGAGCTTTTGATTAATACCAAAGCGGTTGCGAACTTGATACGGGAAGGACGAACGCACGAAATTGATTCTGTGATTGAAACAGGGTCAGAGTACGGCATGATGGATATGAATCGTTCGCTTGCAGAGTTGGTGCGAAAAGGGGAGATTAGCGTTGAGACCGCTCGTATTCATTCATTGAACCCAGCGATTCTTGATAAATTGATTTAATTTCACACCATGCCTCTCATCTACGCAGGTCTCGCACTCATCGTACTCATGGCAATCGTACTCATCAGTAGATAATTATGTTGTTCACATACTCAGCAATTGATCAAAACGGGCAAGAGTCGAAAGGCTCTATTGATGCGGTCACTGAAGAGGTTGCGGTGCGCTCGCTCCAACAACGCGGACTGGTCATCGTCACCATTGAAGCATCTGACACCAAGGGCTTCCTCGGGAAACTTAATTTTGGTGGAGGTGTCTCAAATAAAGATGTCGTTATCGTCTCACGGCAGATTGCAACGTTGTTTGAAGCTCAGGTCTCAGCACTCCGTGTGTTTCGTCTCATTTCTGAGGAAGCTGAAAATCCAAACCTTCGAAATGCACTCGCTGAAGTCGCGAACGATCTCCAGGGAGGAAGCGCTATTTCAAAAGCCCTTGAGAAACATCCGAAAGTATTTTCGCCATTTTATGTAAATATGGTTCGCGCTGGTGAAGAATCTGGAAAACTCGACCAAACATTCTCATATCTCGCTGAGTACCTCGACCGCGCATATGAAATAACATCAAAAGCACGGAATGCTCTTGTGTACCCAGCCTTTGTCATTGGCGTGTTTGGAATCGTGATGATTCTTATGTTGACGACCGTGATTCCAAAATTATCCTCGATTCTTGAAGAGTCAGGTCAAGCAATTCCAGCCTACACCGCGGCGGTCATTGGTCTTTCAAATTTCTTTGTGCACTACGGTGTCTTTCTTCTGATAGCGCTGGTTGTTGCAGTATTTTTTGTCTGGCGATACGTACGAACACTCGAAGGTCAGTCATCGCTTTCTCGCATTAAACTCTCGGTTCCATATCTTGGCTCGCTCTTTCGCAAATTGTATCTTGCACGTATCGCGGACAACATGAACACGATGCTTTCATCAGGCATTCCGATGGTTCGTGCGCTTGAAATTAGCTCCTCGGTGGTAGGGAACAAAGTCTACGAGGATATTTTGAATCACGCTGTTGAAGCGGTTCGCGGAGGTTCATCGGTTGGTGATGCACTCTCAGGTACAAAAGATATCCCAAATGTGATGACGCAGATGGTGAAGATCGGTGAAGAGACAGGGGAGCTCGGCTCTATTCTTCAGACGCTCGCACGCTTCTATCAACGTGAAGTCGGTAATGCTGTCGATACACTCGTTGACTTGATTGAACCGGCGATGATTGTCCTCCTCGGTCTCGGCGTCGGTACGCTTTTGGCATCGGTTCTTATTCCAATCTACAACATCTCATCGGGACTCTAGAAGGCAGGTTATAGGGATAGGGTCTAGTGATTAGGGAAAAACAAAAGGGTGTGGCCACTAGGGAATATAAAACACAGGGTATAGCCATTGGAGTATAGGAAATTCCTAAACTCTGTATCTATTGACAGTTTATAAATACGCTCTATTATCTGTGACAGAAAGATGTCGCGGGATGCGATATCTGTAGTACGGTTCGGCGGGATGCCGGGCTGAACGTGGCGGGATGCCACAAGGAGGCGAAGGTGACGCTCGAGGCAAAATTAAAAGCGTTCAAGAAGGAGTTCCCGGGTTTTGAAGCACTTCTCACCCACCTTCAGTTGGAGTGGCAAGAACGTACTAATAGCAATCGGACGCGTTGGGAGTCGATGCTTTTCGGCCGAAGTGAAATCAAGGTCGAACGTATCGATCTCAAGCTCCTCGCGAGCAAGGGATTTTTTGAAGAGGGAGACCACTGGGACGATGGAGTCCACTGGTATCGCTACCTCCAGTTCTTCGTAGTGAATAAAGATACTTTCCGTTGTGCAAAACGAGAGAGTGTAGAGCGTCAAATTTCGTTTTCTCTTTTGAACCCATCAACCTGGTTCGTAGGAGAACGAGTCATTAAAGGTCAGACGGTGCGTGATCTCATTCTCTCCGTGGACAATCCCGATTACATCGTCTCGGTTCATGATGTGAGCGGTCATGTATACAAAATTACCCTCTTTCCACCACGGGGGGGCATGACTCTTCGGCAGATTGCCGAAGAGCAACAGAAGATCGCCGATGCTGAGGTTCAAGAGGAGATCAAAAAGGCTCAGAACATGTAAACAGAGTGTTGTGGCTTTAAAAGTTCTTAAGGTTTCCCGAGTGTGCCTTAACACCGGAGCCCCATCGAAAGGTGGGGTTTTGTCGTATCTCAATAAAAGCCTTTGTATTTACCATATGGAGCGAGCCTTTCTTTTTGTGAGACTTGCGGAGGCCTGACGAGGCCGAGCGTGAGCGCCCGCCCAGCAGGGCGGGACGCGTGCTCACAAAAAGATAGGGCGAGCGGAGCGTTATCCACACCCATATTTCCCTTATTTCATGGGGTTTTTATAATGTATGCTGTTACTAGCATTGTCTTTTAGCACAGCTAAACAGCATTAATTTAATCCCAGATCCTTATGAAGACTCGAGCACAAGGTTTTACGCTCATCGAGCTCTTGGTGGTGATCGCAATCATCGGCATTCTTTCGTCTGTCGTTCTTGCCTCACTCAACAATGCTCGTACGCGCTCACGCGACGCACGCCGTCTTGCTGACCTCGATCAGGTTCGTCTCGCAGCAGAGCTTTACTTCGACCAGAACCGCGAATATCCTGCGGCTCTCGACGATCTCGCACCTGATTTCATCGCAACGGTTCCTACAGATCCGCTCGGTGATGCATATGTCTACGAGCTCGCTTCAAGCACCACGACCTACTGTCTTGGTACAGAGCTTGAAAACTCAACAAACTTCGCCTCATCATCAAACGCAACGTGTGAATCGTCGCTTGGTGGTACGGTGAACTACGCAGTCGCTCCGTAAGTTAGAAAGGTATCCTAGCGTAACAAAAACACCCCCAGAGAAAGGGGTGTTTTTGTTATTAATGGTTTATAGTAGACGTATGTGGCTGTTTCTTTTTGCGTCATTTGTCGCAGGTATTGTTATCGGTAGTTTTATTAACGTCTTTGTGATTCGATATGGCACAGGCCGTGCAGTCAAAGGGCGTTCTTCGTGTGCGGTGTGTGGGAAAAAACTCGCATGGTATGAACTCATTCCTCTTCTTAGTTTTGTTATCCAAAAAGGGCGCTGTCGAGGGTGTGAGACGCGGATTTCTTTACAGTATCCGCTTGTAGAGCTTTGTACGGGACTCCTTTTTATGTGGGCTGTATGGGCATCGAGTGCTGTTGCAGTCGGTCCAATACTCTACAGTATCATCGCTCTCTCATGGCTGGTCATTTTCCTCCTTGTCTCGTTGTCTGTGTATGACATCAAACACATGATTATCCCAGATGGTCTTGTGTATACATTTATTGTCGTCTCGTTTCTCTCTGCGATACACCGTCTTCCGTCGTTCTCGATGTTGGATATTCTCAGCATGCTTGGCGGGGGTTGTGTCGTTGCCCTTCCGCTCTTTTTACTTTGGGCAGTATCGCGTGGACGATGGATGGGATTTGGTGATGTAAAGCTTGCTCTTGGTATCGGATTTTTGTTGGGAATGGTTCGTGGACTTTCTGCACTTGTCTTTGCAGTTTGGGTTGGCGCTTGTGTGAGTCTTATTGTTCTTACGTATGAGCGGATACGCATGAAGATGCGGGGGCTAGACGCACGTGCAGGAGGTTTTACAATGAAGAGCGAGATTCCGTTCGGTCCGTTCATCGTCATCGGGACACTATTGGTGCTCTTTACAGGAATTACGCTCATGGACGTCATTGGTATGATGTAATCACACAGCAATGCCACACACATCTACACGAGTTCATCGAATAAAAAATATATTCCACATGTTTGGAGAGTGGAAGCACAAGCGTCGTACCCGAGGATGCCAGCGCGGTTTTACGCTCGTAGAAATGACGGTGACCGTTGCTATTTTTGCGATTATCACAACGATTGTCCTTGTTCGCAATGCGTCATTTGATAACGAAGTCATTTTGAATAATTTGGCATACGATATCGCGCTTTCAATTCGCGAGGCGCAACAATTCGGTATCAACGTGCGGGCGTCAGAGGGCGTATTTGACTCGGCGTATGGAGTTCACTTTGATATGGATTCGGATACCTATGTATTGTTTAACGATAGAGACGGGGATGATGCCTATGGAGAAACTGAGCTTGTCGAGTCATTTACGCTTGGGCGTGGTGCTCGTATCGGAACTATCTGTGACCTTGAAAGTGGCTCATGCAAGATTGATTCAGTAGACATAGTGTTCCGTCGTCCAGACCCAGATGCGATTATTAGTGGAGGCACAATTGCTCGAATACGTATCGAAATTAATTCAGCACGACAAGAAGGTGTTCGATATATCATTGTTGAATCAACCGGGCAAATTGCGATTGATAGAGCCTCCGATGAAGCAGAAGCTGGTTTTGATGAAGGTGGTGGCGCGGAGTCAGAAGGCAGATAAAAGATAATATTCATGCATCACGTATCACAGAACAAAAAAATACCCACGCTACACGCTACACGCTACACGCTACGTGGTAATGCTGGTTTTACACTCATCGAGACATTCGTTGCAATTACCGTGCTTCTGATGGCTATTGCAGCTCCTCTGACGCTCGCATCACAAGGTCTTTCGGCATCGCGTATCGCGCGCGATCAGGTAACTGCGACATACCTTATTCAAGAGGCTGTGGAATATATACGGAATGCTCGTGATACGAACACGCTCTCGGGTAATTCGTGGCTCGAAGGGTTTGATGATTGTCTCGAAAAAGAATGCACGATTGATGTGCCGGCAGGTGTGATTGCATCGTGCGGTAAAACGTGCGATGTTCTTGATTTTCACGCATCGTCGGGATTGTACGGGTATCACGAAGACTCTTCTGGATGGGAAGCAAGTAGGTTCACTCGCACCATAACGATTCAAGAATCATTACCCGGTGTCGAAGCGCATCTCGTGGTCACGGTCGGCTGGCAAGACGGTCTTCGTGCTCGGACGCTGACCACCAACGAAATCATTCTTAATTGGCAGTAATGGTCACAGAGCATGTATCACGCACAACAGAACAAACGAATACCAACAGAACAAGCATTCCGTGCTCCAGGTTCTGTATTCCGTGATCAACGAGGATTCACACTCGTCGAAATGATTGTTGCAATCTTCATCTTTTCTATTGTCATGGTGATTGCAACAGGCTCACTGATCACGGTCATTGGCGCAAACCGAAAAGCTCAAGCAGTAAAGTCTGTGATGAACAATCTCAATTTCTCATTGGATTCCATGGCGCGTGCAATACGTGTTGGAACCGACTATGACTGTGGAGTTTCTGCCTGTGCAGTCGATGGATCATCAGAATTTAGTTTCATCGATACTGATGGGCGAGAGGTGATGTACCGATTGAATGATGAAACGAGTCGTATCGAACGTTCTGTTGACGGGGGTACATTTTTGACACTCACGGCGCCGGAAGTGGTTGTTGAATATTTAAGATTCTACGCAGATGGTTTTGAGAGTAACGATGGCGAACAGCCGCGCGTACTTATTGTTCTCGGTGGCACGGCAGGAGAGACTGAGCGTACACGCACAACATTTAATCTACAAACGATGGTGAGCCAGAGAATTCTTGATCGATAACGCCATCACAAATCATGTACCGCGAATCATATAACAAAAAAGTACCTGCGCTACACGCTACACGCTACACGTTTTGTGGCACGCGTGGCTTCACGCTCTTCTACGCGATGCTCATCTCGTCACTTCTCTTGGCGATTGGTATTGCAATCTTTAACATCACATTTAAAGAGCTCACATTGTCGTCAGGTGCTCGTGAATCGGCGAATGCATTTTACGCCGCTGATACCGGTCTTGAGTGTGCACTCTATTGGGATTTGAAGCACGCAGCGCTCTCTGCACCTGCATTCGGATTTTACGGTGACAGTCTCGCGAGCGGTCTCACTGGATACTGGCGATTTGAAGATAACACAGGCTCACTCATCGCTCTTGATAGTAGTGGTAGTGGTAATGTCGGAGCTCTGACCAACATGGACGCCGAGGTTGCATGGGTTGATGGTCACATAGGTGACGCAATTACATTCGACGGCGTTGATGATCGTGTTGTCACACCAGCACCGCCTATTGTTGGCAGTGGTAATCGAACAGTTGCATTTTGGGTGCGTCCAGCAGAATTGATTTCCTCAGTTTCAGATCACCTTGTTGAATGGGGGACAACCGCTGTCAATGGTGCACGGTATACCGTGAAGCTTGACCCAGGGAACGTACTTCGTGTCGAGATTAGCGGTTCGAATTTCGTTTCAAGTCTCGTAGTACCACAAGGGGTGTGGAGTTTTGTGGCTGTTGTGATGGATGGTCCGACGCTTGGTGATAATCGATTGTATGTAAACTCTTCCTCACAAGACGCCACGGGCGCAAACAGTATTGATACAGGGAGTGACAACGGTGTAAACATCGGTGGGAGTTTCGCATTCTCCGATCGCTACTTTAACGGTGCAATCGACGATGTTCGTATTTACAACCGCGCGCTTTCAGAAACAGAAATTGAAAAGCTCTACGAGGAAGAATCGAACCTCATGTTTGTGCAACCAACATCGCAGTCGAGCAATGCGACATGTAATGGTGAAGATATAACCGATCCTGCAACTGGCTGGGATCCGCTCGAAGGGTGGACGGTTGCAACAACGACAACGTCTGCAACAACCACCTTTGATATGCTCTTTGATGAAGGGCGCTGTGCGACAGTCGAAGTCTATAAAAATAGCGCAACCACAACAATTGTTTCTCGAGGATATAACTCATGTAACGAGAACGATCCGCGACGCGTGGAGCGTGCAATCCGTGCAATCTACTAGGTACGTACGTCAAACGACCCCGAATTGGGGGCGTTTTCGAAGCGAACCTAAAAAAGCTACAATAGAGCCACATGAAGCCCTCCGCGGACATCAAAAAACGATACAAAACCCTCACGGCGGAAATCGCGAGACATGCGGAGCTTTACCACACCAAAGATGCTCCTGAAATATCAGACGAGGCGTATGATGCGTTGGTGAAGGAAGCGCTCTCGCTTGAAACGACCTATCCGTCGCTCAAACCGAAGCAAAGCATCACGGAAAAAGTTGGTGGTGAAGCATCAGAGGCATTTGCAAAGGTACGCCACGATGTTCGTCAGTATTCGTTTGATAACGTTTTCAATCGAAGCGAACTCGATGCGTGGATAGAGCGTGTCAGAAAAGGTCTTCCATCATCCGCGAAGATTTCTTTTTGTGCCGAAGAAAAAATAGACGGGCTTAAAGTAATCTTGACGTACAAGAATGGCACGCTCATGCGAGCAGCAACCCGTGGGAACGGTGAAATCGGTGAGGACATCACGCACACCGTAAAAACAATCAAAGACGTTCCACAAAAGCTGAAAGAGCCACGAACACTCATTGCAGTTGGTGAAGTGTGGTTACCACAAACAGAACTTGATCGAATCAATGGAGAGCGTGAGAAAACAGGCGAGCAGCTCTTCGTGAACACCAGAAATGCTGCAGCGGGCTCTGTACGTCAGCTTGATCCATCGGTTACCGCATCGCGAGACATCCGCACGTTTGTGTACGACATTGATGCATATTCACCAACAACCAACAACCAACAACCAACAACACAAGAGGAAGAGCTAAAGACACTGAAGCATCTTGGTTTTTCAGTGAACCCACACTACAAAATTCTTACGTCTGCAGATGAGATTGAGAGTTACTACAACGAAGCGATCAACCGCCGACACAGCAATACATATCACATCGATGGTGTGGTGCTTAAGGTGAACGACGTCGCGCATCAGCGTTCGCTCGGCCACACCGCCAAAGCCCCACGCTTCGGCGTCGCCTATAAATTCCCAGCAGAGCAGGTAACGACCGTGATTGAAGACATAACGCTTCAAGTCGGCCGTACGGGCGTGCTCACGCCAGTTGCAAAGATGAAGCCGGTATTCGTTGGAGGAGCGATGGTGTCTCGTGCAACACTTCACAACGAAGATTTCATCAAAGAGCTTGATCTTCGCATTGGCGACACCATTGTGCTTCAGCGAGCGGGTGATGTGATTCCTGAAGTGGTGAAGGTTTTGACTGAATTCCGTACAGGGAAAGAAAAGAAATGGTCATTCCCAAAGAAAGTCGCACTCTGTGGAGGCGATGGTTCTATCGAGCGCGTTCCCGGAGAAGCCGCGTGGCGATGCGTGCACAAGGGATCGTTCGATCAACAGTGTCGTCGCTTTGAGCACTTCGTCGGCAAGCATGGCTTCGATATCGAAGGCATGGGGAAGGAGAACGCAAAACTCTTCCTTGAAGAAGGATTGGTTGATGACTTCGACGACATCTTTACCATCACCAAAGACGATCTTCTTGCACTCCCGCGATTTGCCGAGAAATCTGCAGATAATCTGATTGAGGGTATTGAGAAATCAAAGCGTGTGAAGCTCTCACGATTCTTGGTTGCGCTCTCAATCGATCACGTGGGCGAAGAAACCGCGCGCATCATCGCGGAACACGCAGGAACACTTGAAAAGCTCCAGAAGATGACACTCGATGCGTTGACCGAAATTGACGGCGTCGGACCAATCGTCGCGGGCTCACTCTACGGCTGGCTTCGTGATGAAGCGAATGTGCGACTCCTCGAGCGCCTGCTGTCGCACGTACATATCGAAAAAGAAGAACGAGTTGCTGGAGGAAAACTCACCGGCAAAACATTTGTTTTAACCGGCACGCTCTCTTCGATGAGTAGAGACGAAGCAGGGGATTTGATTCGTGGTCAGGGAGGAAAAGTTTCCTCGTCGGTCTCAAAAAAAACAGATTATGTGGTTGCAGGCGATGACCCCGGCAGTAAATACGATGAAGCACAAAAACTTGGTGTGAAAATTTTAATGGAAGACGAATTCAAAAAACTCCTCTAAGTAAAAACTCTTCTCTATTTCTGCAGAAATAGAGAAGATACTTGACAAATCTTTTCAATAAAGTATATTTTCTTCGAAAGTTCCTTGAGAGGCGCATATCGTCTCTTCCGGAGAGCATATCTCACCGGGCCGTTGTGGCGGGAACTAAGTCCCGCTACGGCGGGGGAGGTAGGACGATGGAAATTCGGAATCAGAAGAGGAAGTCAGTGCAGGCTCAGAAGAGGAGGATCTCATGGTTGTTGTTCGTCATCTTCCTCCTCTTCGTCGTTGGGTTGTCTTTGATTCTTAGCGCCCCGCCTGCCTTGACTCTTACGAAGCTCTTGGGCTGTATTTTCTCTGGCGTTGGTGCTTTCCTCTGCATCATCCTCGGACTTGAAGTGACTGAGACTTTCGACGACTCGCTCCGTCAGGCGACCATTCTAGATCACCTGACGGAGACGGATGCTGACACGATGCTTTCCAGACTCGCCTTGGGAGTTCACGAGGCAAGCAGGGAGCAGTGGGCTCTTCAAGAGGCAATCATTGGTGCGAAAGCGAATGAAGAACCTGCTCTACGCGAAAAGGAGCGTAAGGCAGGCGAAGGTTTCCAACAACTCCATCAAGATTTCTTCGCCGTTCGGGATGCGCAGAAAGGGGAAGGATTCAAGGTGGTAGAGGGGTCCTACAAGGAGTATGTTCCGGGCCTTGCTTCCCTGCCGACCAACAAAGTGGCCTGACCTCGTCTCTCTATTCCATAATCGACCCGCACACGAAGTGCGGGTCTTTTTCTTTTACTCTACTATTCGTGCGAATAGTCGAATAAGGCAGCACTTTCTAATTCGCGCGAATTAGAAAGTGCTGAAAAGTTTTTATACAACGAAAATGCCCCGGGATTTCCGGGGCAACCAAAGAGCAGAGGAGTCATCGAACAACGATACCGAGATCTTTCGTAGTGATCTGCTCACCGTCACGGGCTTGCTTCGCACGTTCGCGAAGTTCCTTCTGCCACGGGAAACGAGAATCGGGCGTTTCTTTCTCCGGTGGACGCGCGTTGATGGTCACCGCCATGTCTTCTGCGGTCAGACGCTCACTCCTCTCGATTTCCGCGAGTGTCTTTTTTGCATGCTCGGGCCAGTTTTCGAGACGGACAACAACCGGTTCGATCGGAGGTCTTTCTTGTCCCGACTTCCTTCGGGCATCGCTTGACCTCACTCGACATTGCGCAACTCGGTTCTTCTTTGGCGGTCTCTTTTTCGGTGGCATGAGCTCCTCCTTTTCTGTTTCTACTATACCACTTAAGTTTCCACTCATTTTTCGTACACCTCACAACTCAAAAGAAGCATGCTAAACTTGCTCTACGTATGACCAAACCAGATATCCAGGCGCTTTCAAAGCTTGCCCGCATTGACCTCTCGGCCGAGGAGGCGGAATCCCTTGCCAAAGAGAGCGAGAACATCCTTGCGTTTGTGGAGCAAATTCAAGGTGCGCAGGCATCGAGCGCTGATTTGGGAGTTCAACTCCCAAGTGGGGAGTTGAACTCCCTCGGCGCGGTTTTCAATGTATTCCGTGACGACGTGAACCCTCATGAGTCGGGCATCTACACCGAGGCGATTTTGGCGCAAGCACCGGAGCGGGAGGGGAACTACGTCAAAGTCAAAAAGATTCTCTAGCGAGAATCGCGAATGGCGCGAATAAGACGCAAATGAACGCGAATAAAAAATGACTGAACTAAAATATAAAACTATAGCGGAGGCGCAGGCGGCGCTTGAGAAACGAGAAACAACCTCGGAAGAATTGACGCGTGAGTGTTTGAAAGCAATTGAAGAGAACGATAAAGAGATTCACGCATTTCTCGAAGTGTTTGAGGATGCAATCCTCCAAGCACAAGCAGCGGATGCAAGGCGGAAAGCGGGGGAGACAGGACCACTTTTGGGTATTCCTGTTGCGATGAAGGACAACATTTGCGTTACCGGAAAGACCGCATCTGCATCATCACGCATCCTTGCATCGCACAAAGCGGTCTACGATGCGACGGTTACTGCGAAACTAAAATCTGCGGGTGCGGTGCTGATTGGTCGTACGAACCTCGACGAATTCGCGATGGGCTCATCAACCGAGAACTCGGCATTTGGCGCTACCAAAAACCCAATCGATCCAACTCGCGTTGCAGGAGGCTCATCAGGAGGTTCGGTCGCAGCGGTCGCGTACGGAGGCGCATTTGCAGCGCTTGGCTCTGACACGGGTGGATCTATCAGACAACCCGCAGCGATTTGTGGGGTTGTCGGGATGAAACCGACCTACGGGAGCGTCTCGCGCCATGGTTTGATCGCACTCGGATCATCACTTGATGTGATTGGTCCTCTGACCCGAAGTGTTGCCGACGCAGAAACAGTGCTCTCGGTTATTTCTGGAAAAGACTCGATGGATGCAACGACTGTCGATGCCTCGAACTATGACGCACTGACGTCGGAAGTGAAGACAATCGGTGTGCCACGAAAATTCCTTGCAGAGAACAAACTCCGAGAAGATGTCGCAGCGGTGTTCGAACAAAATCTCGCACGCCTCAAAGAACTCGGGTACACCTTGGTTGATATTGAACTTCCAAACGTCGGCTACTCTGTCCCGACGTACTACGTTGTCTTGCCCGCTGAAGCATCATCAAACCTTGCACGCTTCGACGGTGTTCGTTATGGCTTGCACGCGGAAGGCGAGAATGTCATTGATGATTACGGAAAGACGCGCGGTGTAGGATTTGGACTAGAGCCACGTCGACGTATCATGCTCGGCACCTACGTTCTCTCGTCTGGTTACTACGATGCCTACTACAACAAAGCGAACGCTGTCCGCGAAATGATCACAAAAGACTTCACTGATGCGTTTGCAGAGTGTGATGCGATTGCGATGCCAACAACCGCCGGACCTGCATTTAAGATAGGGGAGAAAACATCCGACCCTGTCGCGATGTACCTCGAAGACGTCTTCACGGTCTCTTCAAACCTCACAGGGCTTCCCGCAATTTCTGTTCCCGCAGGAACGGTCGAGGAAGACGGTCTCGCACTCCCGTTGGGACTGCAACTGATTGCGCCTCACATGGGAGAAACTCGACTCTTCACAGTCGGTAAGCGATTCCTTGGTGAAATAGAGTAAACTAATCACATGGCAGAGAAACCAGGCGGAAAAGGGGGCGGTAAGAAAGCCCCGCCACCAAAAGTCACCAACATGGACGCTGCAACGCGTCTTATAATGATTTTGCTTATTCTTGCGGTCATTGGCGCGATTGTCGGCGCAATGACATCTCGTGTCGGATCTATCGGTGAGAGTAAGGGAATCTTTGATGTCCTTCGTCGACTCTTTGGTTCATTCGACTGGCTCGAGGCGTTCATTGAACGAATTAAGGTTCCGTTTTTGTGGATATCGGGCGTTGTCTCGGTACTTGCAGCATCAGGTGCTTTCTATGCACGGCGCGAGCATGCAAAACTAACGAAAAATAAAGAAGAAGAAATTGCACTGCTCGAAGCAAAACTTGCAGGTGCAAATGAGTCCAATCGCAACGATCGCTGGGAACACGTCCTTCAGCTTGTTTCGAACGAAAATCCAGGCGACTGGCGTGTTGCTATTGTTGAGGCGGATATCATGCTCGACAGTCTTCTTATTGCGATGGGACATCATGGTGAAACACTCGGCGATCGATTGAAAGGAATTGAAAAAAGCGATTTCCAGACGCTCGACCTTGCATGGGAAGCGCACAAAATCAGAAATCGTATTGCACACTCAGGTTCTGACTTCATTTTGACGCACCGTGAAGCAAAGCGCGTGATTGATCTCTTCCGACAAGTGTTTGAGGAGTTTGATTATATCTAGGAGCGTGTAACGTGTAGCGTGAAGGGTGTAACATAAAACAGGAATGCAGAGGGAAGGATGTGAGAACACGCATATTTCACCCTATACCCCATACCCGAGTGGCGATATACTGTGTATATGAATCCTCAGAAAGACGAAAGCCCGCTTCGACGAAGCCCTAGCGAGGCGAGCCCTATCGAATCGCTCCAGACCAAAATTGATAATCCAAACGCCGATCTGTCCGGTTCGTTTGCGCGTACAGGCTTTCATAAAGAAATGCACGACGCACCGCCAGATTGGGAGCATACGCACGGCGATACGCCATCTATCATTGACCGTATGAAACTTACCAAAAAACACCACACAACAGCGAAATGGATTTTTGCTGGCGCAAGTATTTTTTTCATTGTTGCGCTCGGTCTCGCAACGTTTTATCTGACGGGTAGTAGAAACGTGTTGTCTGCGGACAAGATTGATATTACCGTCACAGGACCAACAAAACTCGCTGCTGGTGATGCGCTCCCGCTTGCAATTGAAATCAAAAATAATAACGCATCAACGCTTGAAGTTGCTGACCTCTCTATTGAATATCCGCAGGGAAGTCGATCGGCAGAGGATGTGAGTGTCCCACTGCTCCGCACGCGTATGGGTCTTGGGGATATTTCTCCAGGAGAGCGTATTGCGACAACATCGAAAGCAATTATCTTTGGTGAAGAAGGATCACATCAGCAGGTCGTTGTGTCACTCGAATACCGTGTCGCGGGGAGCAACGCGATTTTTGTGAAAGAGCGCGCTTTTGAAGTTGAGATTGATGATAGCCCTATTCGTATTTCAGTTGATGCTCCTGCATCCCTCAACTCAGGAAATGATGTGACACTTGAGTTAACTATCGCCTCGAATTCCGCAGCGCCACTCGAAAATGTGATTCTGACGGCGGACTACCCATTTGGATTCGAATTCCTGTCATCAGATCCAAGCACGAGCTTTAGCGAAACGGTCTGGTCGCTTGGAGACTTGCCTCCAGAAGCCGAAGAGACAATTCGTATCACCGGAAAACTCGAAGGTCAGGACGATGAAGAGCGTATTTTCCGTTTCGAAATCGGTCTTGCAGAGAGCGGAAGCGACCTCACCAATATCGGGACCTCATTTTCAGAAGCAGAGCATACCGTTCGCATCTCTCGGCCATTCGTTGATCTCGGTTTCTCAGTTGACGGAAAACAAGGAGAGGAATTTTCAATTCCAACGGGTGATGATATTACACTTGAGGTCACGTGGCGCAATAACCTTTCTGACAAACTCGGCGATGTATCGATTGAGCTCGCAATTGATGGCGAGGGCATTAATGAATCGAGTATCAAGGCAGGAACCGGCTTTTACAACTCATCAAAAAATACCGTGACATGGGATAAGCGCACGATACCCGAACTCGCGTTACTCGACCCAGGCGATGTTGGTCGCGCGGTCGTCACATTTAGAACAGAACCATCAGATGACCTTGGAGAAGCCACTGTAAATCCTGAAATCAACCTCGAACTTTCATTGAAAGGTATCCCTGTCGGTGATAGTGGTATACCTGAGCAGATACGATCGCAAGCGGTAGGAACACTCAAGCTTGCAACCGACGCGTCACTGACCACATCGGCACTGCATGACGATGGTCCTCTTGATAATTCAGGGCCACTGCCACCAAAAGCAGAAACAAAAACGACCTACACGATTCTCTGGTCTATCGCCAATTCACTGAACGATCTCACAAGTGCATCGGTATCCGCGACGCTACCGCCGTATGTCTCGTGGGAAGGTGTTGTCGCGCCTGCTGATGAAGATATAACGTATGACAACTCAACAGGACGTGTGGTGTGGAGTGTGGGGACCGTTCGTGCGGGCGCAGGGTATCGCACATCACCACGCGAAGTCGCATTTCAGATTGGGCTCACACCATCCGTGAATCAAGTCGGCTCATCTCCAGTTCTCATCACTGATGCGACACTCAAAGGCACAGATGGATTTACCGGTTTGACGATTGGTGACACAACCGAAGAGCGCAATACACTCCTTGAAGACGAATCGTCATTCGATCAGGATGATGCTCGGGTTGTTGACTAACGCCCGAGAAGAGGTGAGAGCCATTAGACGAGACTCCCACAAGAGGCTAGAATGGTGGCATGAATCAAATCTCACAGTTGAACGTCCATATCAACCCATGGTCGGTGCTTAAAGCAACGCTTGTTTTGGTGGCGCTCTATACGCTCTTTTTGCTCCGTGACATCGTACTTGTGGTGATTGCGGCGGTTGTCATTGCTTCAGCGATTGAACCAATCACGCTCTGGTTCGTTAAAAAACGCATCCCGCGCACGGTGGGTGTTGTGGCGATCTACATCACCATTGCTGCGTTGCTTTCAAGTATTGTCTACATCGTCTTGCCGTCACTGCTCGCCGACGCTGCGACTTTTCTTTCGCAAGCGCCACAATATGCGAACATCCTCGATGTGAATGGAATTCTCGAGAAATTACGTGTCTCGGTTGACCCGGGCGTGTTGCAGGGTATTTCACAAACATTCTCAGCAGGAGACCTCGTGACTGGACTTAAAACGATCCTGACGATTCCGGGAGGAGTATTCCGAGTCATCTCAGCGATTTTCGGAGGCGTTTCATCGTTTATCCTCATCTTTATCTTCTCGTTCTACTTCGCAGTACAAGAGCGTGGTATCGAAGATTTTTTGCAGATCATTACGCCTCGTGGGCACCAAGAATATGTGGTGAAGCTCTGGCGTCGCTCACAGTTGAAAATCGGTCAGTGGATGCAAGGACAACTCCTCCTGATGCTTCTCGTGGGTGTGCTGGTGTTCCTTGGCCTCACGATCCTCGGGGTGAAGCATGCATTTCTCTTTGCACTCTTGGCAGGACTTCTTGAATTGATTCCGCTCTTCGGCCCCGTTATCTCGAGTTTACCTGCGATCCTTGTCGCATTCACCGACGGTGGGACGAGTCTCGCACTTATGGTTACGGGCTTGTTTGTCATCATTCAACAGTTTGAGAACCATCTCATCTATCCACTCGTCGTAAACAAAGTGGTTGGTGTCCCAGCAATGGTCGTCATTCTGGCACTTCTTGTCGGTGCTCAGCTCGCGGGATTCCTTGGAGCGATGCTTGCAGTGCCAATCGCGGCGGTCCTCATGGAGTTGATCCACGATGTTCGCCACCCCGAGATCGATATTGCCGTACCCAAGAGCTAGTATGGAGAAGCAAAACCGCTACATCACCACAACGCTTCCATACGTGAACGACAACCCGCACGTAGGACACGCACTTGAATTCGTTCAGGCCGATGCGCTTGCGCGTGCATGGCGACTCCAAGGTCACGACGTCTTTTTCAACACGGGCACCGACGAACACGGTCAAAAGATCTTTGAAAAAGCCGTAAAAGAAGGGCGCGATGTTAAAGAATATGTCGACTTCTATGCTGAGCGATTTAAATCACTTAAAGAGAAACTCAATCTCTCGTACGACGCATTCATTCGGACAACCGACGAGAAGCACATTCTCGCCGCGCAGGAGATTTGGAGACGTTGTGCCTCTGCGGGCGATATCTATAAACAAAGCTATAAAACGCGATACTGCATCGGATGCGAGCTTGAGAAAACTGACTCAGAGCTTGTTGAAGGGAAGTGTCCGATTCACCCGAACCTCGAATTGGAAATTCGAGAGGAAGAAAACTATTTTTTCAGACTTTCAAAATACAAGGACGCCTTGCTCGCGTACCTCGAAGGCGATGTCGTAACGCCTGAATCGCGTAAAAACGAAGCAATCAATTTCGTGAACGGCGACGGCTTCCAGGATTTCAGTGTCTCGCGTCTTAAAGAGAAAATGTCGTGGGGCATTCCGGTTCCTGATGATGACACACAGGTGATGTATGTATGGTTCGATGCGCTCACCAACTACATCTCAACGCTTGATTGGCCCTCCTCCGCTGAAGCTTCGGAGGACAAGCCCGATTTATTCAAAAAGTTTTGGATTGATGGGCAAACGCTTCAGGTGGCAGGAAAGGATCAGGTGCGCATGCAATCAATCATGTGGCAGGCGATGCTTATGTCTGCAAACGTTCCTCCGACACAACACATCTT